>NZ_JAJMZI010000009.1:0-63498 GCF_021012935.1 Kocuria sp. LUK | reverse complement strand
GTGGGACGGTCCTGCGCGTCGGCGGTTCCCGGGGCCTGCCGGCCGAGGCTGCTGGTCATGGGGGGCTCTCCTGGGCGCGCCGCGGTCGCGGCGGGCGGTCGTCGGGCGGATCCCCCGCACTCTACCGGAGCCGGTGACGACGACGGGCCCGCCCTCCCCCGTTCGGGGAAGGACGGGCCCGTGGTGCGGGACCGCCGGCGGGGCCGTCAGTGCCGGTGGCCGTGCCCCTTCTCGTCCTCGTCGGCGGGCTTGTCCGTGACGAGGGTCTCGGTCGTCAGCACGAGCGCGGCGATGGAGGCCGCGTTCTGCAGCGCGGAGCGGGTGACCTTGACGGGATCGATGATGCCCGCGGCGACCAGGTCGGTGTACTCGCCGGTCGCGGCGTCGTAGCCGTGACCGGTCCCGAGCTCGGCGACGCGGGAGACGACCACGGCCCCGTCCTGCCCGGCGTTCTGCGCGATCCAGTACAGGGGCTGGCGCAGGGCGCGGCGGACGATCTTCAGCGCGGTCGCGGCGTCCCCGGTGAGGCCGAGGTCGGACTCGTCGAGGACCTTCGCGGCCTGGAGGAGCGCGGAGCCGCCGCCGGCCACGATGCCCTGCTCGAGGGCGGCGCGGGTCGAGGAGACGGCGTCCTCGATGCGGTGCTTGCGCTCCTTGGCCTCGACCTCGGTCGCGGCGCCGACCTTGATCACGGACACGCCGCCGGCGAGCTTGGCGAGGCGCTCCTGGAGCTTCTCGCGGTCCCAGTCGGAGTCCGTGCGCTCGGCCTCGGCGCGGATCGTGGCGACCCGCTCCTGGATGGCGGCCTCGGAGCCGCCGCCGTCCACGACCGTGGTGGTGTTCTTGGTCACGGTGACGCGGCGGGCGGTGCCCAGCTGCTCCAGGGTGACCTGGTCCAGGCTGATGCCCAGCTCGGCGGTGATCAGCTCGCCGCCGGTGAGCACGGCGAGGTCCTGCAGGATCGCCTTGCGGCGGTCGCCGAAGCCCGGGGCCTTCAGGGCCACGACGTCGAGGGTGCCGCGCAGCTTGTTCACCACGAGGGTGGACAGGGCCTCGCCCTCGACGTCCTCGGCGATGATCGTCAGCGGCTTCTTGGCCTGGACGACCTTCTCGAGCACGGGCATGAGCTCGGCCACGGTGGAGATCTTGCCCTGGTAGAGCAGCACGACGCCGTTCTCGAGGACGGCCTCCTGGCGCTCGGCGTCCGTGACGAACGACGGCGAGAGGTAGCCCTTGTCGAACTGCATGCCCTCGGTGACCTCGAGCTCGACCTCCGTGGTGGAGCCGTCCTCGATGGTGATGACCCCGTCCTTGCCGACGGTCTCGAAGGCGCGGGCGATGAGCTCGCCGATCGAGCGGTCCTGGGCGGAGATGGTGGCGACGTGGGCGACGTTCTCGCCCTCGACGGGCCGGGCGTTCTCGAGCAGGCGCGCGGAGACGGCCTCGACCGACTTCTCGATGCCGCGCTTGAGCGCGAGCGGCTCGGCCCCGGCGGCGACGTTGCGCAGGCCCTCGCGGACCAGGGACTGGGCGAGGACGGTCGCGGTGGTGGTGCCGTCACCGGCGACGTCGTTGGTCTTGGTGGCGACCTCCTTCGCGAGCTGCGCGCCGAGGTTCTCGTACGGGTCCTCGAGCTCGACCTCGCGGGCGATGGTCACGCCGTCGTTGGTGATCGTGGGGGCGCCCCACTTCTTGTCGAGCACGACGTTGCGCCCGCGCGGGCCGAGGGTCACCTTGACGGTGTCGGCGAGCTTGTTGACGCCGTTCTCGAGGGACTTGCGGGCGGCGTCGTCGAATGCCAGCTGCTTGGCCATGGACGGAAAGCTCCTTCGGGGATGGGCTGGACCGGGCCGCCGGGCGGGCGGCGGGTCGGAGGGGGAACCGGCGAAGGGTGCCGGCCGCGGCCCGCCGGGCGGGCGGTGCGTGCGGCGGGCACCCTTCGTCGCAGGTGTGCGGTGCGCCGGGACTACTTCTCGACGACGGCGAGCACGTCGCGGGCCGGGAGCACCAGGTACTCCTCGCCGTTGTACTTCACCTCGGTCCCGCCGTACTTCGAGAAGATGACGACGTCGCCCTCCTTGACGTCGACGGGGATGCGGTTGCCGGAGTCGTCGACGCGACCCGGGCCCACGGCCAGGACCTTGCCCTCCTGGGGCTTCTCCTTGGCGGTGTCGGGGATGACGAGGCCGGACGCCGTGGTCTGCTCGGCGGCGAGCGGCTGGACGACGATGCGATCCTCGAGGGGCTTGATGGAGACCGACACGATCTCTCCTTCTCTGTAGGCGTGGAAAACGGTGGGCGACCGCGGGCGGGGCCCGCTGGGTCGTGCTTCGGGCCGGTTGGCGCACCAACCGTCGTCGCGGTGCCGATCGATCGCCTGGCCCTTAGCACCCTCACCCGGAGAGTGCTAAGGCCAACTGTAGGAGGGGGCTGGCAGACGGTCAAGGCGAGTGCCAGCGGCCCCGCCGGGGGCGCCCCGGCGGGGCCGCGCACCGGCCGACGGAGCCCGCCCAATTAGGTCACGCCCGTGTTCGCCAATGATTTGCCTCACGGCGGCACGCCGGTCTAGGTTGACCACTAAGGCACACCTAACTCGGCCGAGGACCGGTGCCCGACCCGACGCATCCCGCGCTCCGGCGCGCGATCCGCCGTGCCCACCGCGACCCGGCGGGGCCCGAGGCCCCGCCGCCCTGCAGAAGAGAGATCGACCCATGACCCGCACCCTGCTCCAGCGCTCCTCGGTCCTGCTGGCCACCGCCTCCGCGCTCGCCCTGGCCGGCTGCTCGAGTGCCGGCAGCACCGCCGAGGCCGGCGGCACCGCCTCCTCCTCCACCAGCACGGTCGAGATCGAGGACAACCACGGCACCCAGACCGTCGAGGTCCCGCCGGCCTCCGTGGTCGCCACCGACAACCGGACCTTCGAGACGCTGGCCGACTGGGGCGTCGAGCTCGCCGCGGCCCCCCGCGCGCTCATGCCGGACACCATTGCCTACGCCGACGACGAGTCGATCGTCGACCTGGGCACCCACCGCGAGCCCGACCTCGAGGCGGTCGTCGCCGCCGACCCCGACGTGGTCGTCAACGGCCAGCGCTTCGCCCAGTACCGCGAGGACCTCGCCGGGCTGGTCCCCGAGGCCGCGGTCGTCGAGCTCGACCCCCGCGAGAACGAGCCCCTCGACGCGGAGCTCAAGCGGCAGACCACCGTCCTGGGCGAGATCTTCGGGAAGACCGCCGAGGCGGAGGAGCTCAACGGAGAGCTCGACGCCGCCGTCCAGCGCGTGCTCGACGGCTACCGGCCCGGGGACACGGTCATGGCCGTCACCGTCTCCGGCGGCGAGATCGGCTACATCGCCCCCGGGAAGGGCCGCACCCTCGGCCCGCTGTTCGACCTCTTCGGCTTCGAGCCCGCGCTCGAGGTCGAGGGCGCCAGCGACGACCACCAGGGCGACGACATCTCGGTCGAGGCGATCGCCGGGTCCGACCCCGACTGGATCCTCGTGATGGACCGCGACGCCGCGGTCGCCGCCGACGAGCCGGAGTACACCCCCGCCCAGGAGGTCGTCGAGAACGCCGAGGCGCTGCGCGGCGTCACGGCCGTGCAGGAGGGCCACGTCGTGTACATGCCCAAGGACACCTACACGAACGAGGGCATCCAGACCTACACCGAGTTCTTCGACACCCTGGCCGACGCCATGGGCGAGCAGGACTGATCCCCCGGACCCGGCCGGTGGCGGGGCCCGCGCGCAGCGGGCCCCGCCACCGCCGCTCCCCGGCACGACGGCCGACGGAAAGGCTTCACCCATGACGACGACCCTCTCCGGGCCCGCCCGCAGGGCCCGCGAGACCCTCTTCGACCGGAGGCTGCTCCTCGGCGTGCTCGGGGTCGCGGCCCTGCTGGGCGCGTCCCTGCTCACCGGGGTCTACGACGTCTTCGGCGCCGAGGACGGCGGCGAGATGTTCGCCATCACCCGCGTCCCGCGCACGATCGCCCTCGTGCTCGCCGGGGCCGCGATGGCCATGTCCGGGCTGGTGATGCAGCTGCTCACCCAGAACCGGTTCGTGGAGCCCACCACGACCGGCACCACCGAGTGGGCTGGGCTCGGGCTGCTCGTCGTGACGCTGCTCGTGCCCACCGCGAGCCTGCTCACCCGCATGGCCGGGGCCGTGGCCGCGGCCTTCCTCGGCACCATGGTCTTCTTCCTCTTCCTGCGCCGCGTCTCGCTGCGCTCCTCGCTGGTCGTGCCCATCGTCGGGATCATGCTGGGCGCGGTGGTCGGGTCCGTCTCGACGTTCCTGGCCCTGCAGACGGACATGCTCCAGAGCCTGGGGGTGTGGTTCGCCGGCAGCTTCACCTCGGTGCTGCGCGGGCAGTACGAGGTCCTGTGGATCGTGCTGCTCGTCGTCGTCGCGGTCTTCCTCGTGGCCGACCGCCTCACCGTCGCCGGCCTCGGCGAGGACGTCGCGACCAACGTCGGGCTGGACTACCACCGCACCGTCCTGCTCGGCACCGGTCTGATCGCGGTGGCCACCGGCGTCGTCACCGTCGTCGTCGGCAACCTGCCGTTCCTGGGGCTGATCGTCCCCAACATCGTCTCGATGGTCCGCGGCGACGACCTGCGCTCCAACCTGCCGTGGGTGTGCCTGCTGGGCATCGCCGTCGTCACGGTCTGCGACCTGATCGGCAGGCTCCTGATCATGCCCTTCGAGATCCCCGTCTCGGTGGTCCTCGGGATCGTCGGCGCCGTGGTGTTCGTCCACCTGCTCCTGAGGCAGCGCCGGCGTGGCTGAGACCGTGACCGCCCCCGCACCCCCGTCCCCGCCGCCCGCGGCGGCCCACGAGCGCGGCGGCGCCGGGGCCTTCCCGACCGCCCGGGCCCGCCGCCGCTACTGGGTCCTCCTGACCGTGCTCGCCCTCGCGTCCTGCGGCTTCGCCTTCGGGCTGCTCGCCTGGGACAACCCCATGCCCGTGGGCTCGGAGGGCTTCTGGCTCATCGCCGAGCGCCGGGCGACGAGCGTGGTCGTCATGGCCGTCGTCGCCTTCTGCCAGGCGATGGCGACCGTGAGCTTCCAGACGGCCACCACCAACCGCATCATCACCCCGTCGATCATGGGCTTCGAGTCCCTCTACGTGGCGGTCCAGACCTCCACCGTCTACTTCCTGGGGGCCGCGGGGCTGCTGGTCCTGCAGGGGGTGCCGCAGTTCCTCCTGCAGGTCGCGCTCATGGTCGGGCTCTCCCTGGCCCTCTACGGGTGGCTGCTCTCCGGCCGGTACGGCAACCTCCAGGTGATGCTGCTCGTGGGCATCGTCATCGGCGGCGGGCTCGGGTCCGTGTCGACCTTCATGCAGCGGCTGCTCTCCCCCAGCGACTTCGACGTCCTCTCCGCCCGCCTGTTCGGCTCCGTGACCAACGCCCACGCCGACTACCTGCCCGTCGCGATCCCCCTGTGCCTCGCCGCCGGCGCCGCCCTGTGGTGCTCCTCGCGGCGGCTGGACGTCGTCGCCATGGGCCGGGACGTCAGCCTCAACCTGGGGCTGCGGCACCGCGCCGAGGTGATGCGCACGCTGTTCCTCGTCTCCGTGCTCATGGCCGTCTCCACCGCCCTGGTGGGCCCCATGACCTTCCTGGGCTTCCTCGTGGCCACGCTCGCCTATCAGCTCGCGGGCACCCACGACCACCGCCACGTCCTCCCCGTCGCGGTGCTCACCGGGTTCACCGTCCTGACGGGCGCCTACTTCGTGCTCAACCACGTCTTCTACGCCCAGGGCGTCGTCTCGATCATCATCGAGCTCGTCGGGGGCTCCGTCTTCCTCTACGTCATCCTCCGAAAGGGCCGGCTGTGATCACCCTCGCGAACGTGCGCAAGACCTACGGCGAGGAGGTCACGGTCGGCCCCGTCGACCTCGAGATCCCCTCGGGCGGGATGACCGCCCTGATCGGGCCCAACGGAGCGGGCAAGTCCACGCTGCTGACGATGATCGGGCGGCTGCTCGACCTCGACGCCGGCACCATCGAGATCGCCGGCTACGACGTGGCCGGCACCCGCTCCCAGGACCTGGCCCGGATCGTGTCGGTCCTGCGCCAGGAGAACCACTACGTCACCCGGCTCACGGTCCGCCAGCTGGTCGGCTTCGGGCGCTTCCCGCACAGCCGCGGGCGGCTCACCCCCGCGGACGAGCAGGTCATCAGCCGCTGCATCGACTTCCTGGACCTGTCCCCCCTCGAGCACCGCTACCTCGACCAGCTCTCGGGCGGGCAGCGCCAGCGCGCCTACGTGGCCATGGTCCTCGCGCAGGAGACCGACCACGTGCTGCTGGACGAGCCGCTGAACAACCTCGACATGCGCCACTCCGTGTCGATGATGCAGCACCTGCGCCGGGCCTGCGACGAGATGGGGCGCACCATCCTGATCGTGCTGCACGACGTGAACTTCGCCAGCCACTACGCCGACCGGATCTGCGCCGTGAAGGACGGGCGGGTCGTGGAGTTCGGCACCCCCGCCGAGATCATGGACGACGCGGTCCTCACCCGGGTCTTCGAGACCCCCGTGACGGTCCTCGAGGGCCCCCGCGGCCGGCTGGCCACCTTCTACTGAGCGGGCCCGGCCTCCCCTGCGCCCCGGATAGGGTGGGACGATGCACGACGAGGCGACCGAGATCGCACCCCTGCTCACGCGCGAGGGGATGGCCCTGCTCGACTCCCTCGGCGCCTACGACGGCACCGGCGCCCTCGAGGAGGTCTCCCGGCTGCGGGCCGCCGGGCACCCCCCGGAGCTCGTCTCCGCGGCGCTGACCCAGGCGCGGCTGCGCACCCGCGCCCGCGAGAAGTTCGGGGACTTCGCCGGGCGCATGCTCTTCACCCGGGCCGGGCTCGAGCAGGCCACCCGCCTGCGCGTGGCCGCCCTGCACGCCCGCCGCTTCGCCGACGCCGGGGTCCGCCACGTCGCCGACCTCGGCTGCGGGATCGGCGCGGACGCCCTCGCCCTGGCCGCCCTCGACCGGCGGGTCACGGCCGTCGAGCGCGACGAGACCACTGCGGCGGTCGCGACCGTCAACCTCACCCCCTTCCCCGAGGCGACCGTGCTGCACGCCGACGCCGAGGACCTGGACCTCGCCGCGCTGCCGGGCGGGCCGCCCGACGGGGTGTGGCTGGACCCGGCACGGCGCACGACGTCGTCGTCCGGGACCCGGCGCCTCTTCGACCCCGAGGCGTTCTCCCCGCCCCTGTCCTTCGCCGAGGCGCT
This sequence comes from Kocuria sp. LUK, assembly GCF_021012935.1. Taxonomy (NCBI): domain Bacteria; kingdom Bacillati; phylum Actinomycetota; class Actinomycetes; order Micrococcales; family Micrococcaceae; genus Kocuria; species Kocuria sp. LUK. Next base: position 56,256 of record NZ_JAJMZI010000009.1, on the reverse strand, counting down.
CGCCGCCCGCGGGCTGCCCGTGGGCGTGAAGCTCGGACCCGGCGTCCCGCACGAGGCCCTGCCGCCGGGGTGCGAGGCCCAGTGGGTCTCCGACCGAGGGGACGTCGTGGAGCTCGTGCTCTGGTTCGGCGCCGTGGCCCGGCCCGGGGTCCGGCGGGCCGCCCTCGTGCTCGGCGCGCACGGGTCCGCGGAGCTGACCAGCCCCCGCGACGCCGACCCCGCCCACGAGGACGCGCCGCTCGGACCGGTCGGGGACTGGCTCTACGAGCCGGACGGGGCCGTGATCCGCGCCGGGCTGGTCGCCGACCTCGCCCGCCGGATCGGCGCCCGGCTGGTCCACCCCCGCATCGCGTACCTCGGCGCCGACGAGCACGTCCCCACCCCCTTCGCCCGCGCCTACCGGGTGCGGGAGGTGCTGCCGCACAACGTCAAGGTGCTGCGGCGGTGGGTGCGCGAGCACGGGGTCGGCACCCTGGAGATCAAGAAGCGCGGCACCGACGTCACCCCGGAGGAGCTGCGCCGCCGGCTCGCCCCGAAGGGCCCCCACCGGGCGACCCTGGTGGTGACGCGCACCGGCACCGGGGACGGCGGCCGGGACGGGGAGCAGCGCGTCGTGCTCGTCGTGGAAACCGTAGACTGAGGCTCCCCGCGGGCGCCGCCGTCCGCACCCGGCCGGGCACCCGCCCCACAGCACGATAGGAATCTGCCGCGTGGAGATCTCGTTCGCCCGCTCCGACCAGTCGACGCTCGGCGTCGAGTGGGAGGTCGCCCTCGTCGACGCCGCCGACGGCGACCTCGTCCCCCGGGGGCGGGAGACCTACGAGGCGGTGCTCGAGGCCCGCCCCGAGTGGGCCCGCGACGGCGACCACCCGCACCTGACCGGGGAGTTCCTGCTCAACACCATCGAGATGGTCACGGGCGTGTGCCGGGACGTGGCCGGGACCACCGAGCAGCTCGCGCTGATGATGGACGAGATCCGCGCCGTCGCCGACCCGCGCGGCCTCGAGATCTTCGCCGCCGGCACCCACCCGTTCGCGCGCTGGCAGGACCAGCAGGTCACCGACAAGCAGCGCTACCACAAGCTCGTGGACCGCACCCAGTACTGGGGCCGGCAGATGGTGATCTTCGGCGTGCACGTGCACGTGGGCCTCGACTCCCGCGCCAAGGCCCTTCCGGTGCTCGACGGGATGCTGGCCCACTACCCGCACCTGCTGGCCCTGTCCGCCAACTCCCCGTTCTGGGACGGTCAGGACACCGGCTACGCCTCGCAGCGGTCCATGATCTTCCAGCAGCTCTCCACCGCCGGGCTGCCCTACCCCTTCGACACGTGGGACGAGTACGAGCGCTGCATCGAGGACATGATCGCCACGGGCATCATCGAGGAGATCAGCGAGTGCCGGTGGGACGTGCGCCCGGTCCCCCGCCTGGGCACCAACGAGGTGCGCTTCTGCGACGGGCTCTCGACCCTGTGGGAGGTCGGGGCCCTCACCGCCCTCACCCAGTGCCTGGCCCACTCCCTGGCCGCGGACGTCGAGGCCGGCCGCACGCGGCCGCGGCTGCAGCCGTGGCACGTGCGGGAGAACAAGTGGCGGGCGGCCCGCTACGGCCTCGACGCCCAGGTGATCACCGACGCGCAGAACACCGAGCGGGACCTGCGCGAGGACCTCGAGCGGCTGCTGGACCGGCTCGAGCCCGTCGCCGCGCGGCTGGGCTGCGCCCGCGAGCTCGCCGACGTCGAGCGGATCTACCGGGACGGCGCCGGCTACCAGCGCCAGCGGGACGTCGCCCGTGCGCACGACGGCGACCTGCGGGCCGTCGCCCTGGACATCGTCCGCCGCACCCGCGAGAACGCCTGACGCCCCCGGGCCGGCCGGCTCAGACGGTGACGGTCGTGACCGGCAGGGAGGAGTCCGCCGGGAAGCCCAGGTCGGAGGGCTGCCCGCCCTCGGCGACGACGCGGGCGGCGAGCGCGGCGACCATCGCCCCGTTGTCGGTGCACAGCGACAGCTCCGGGACCACGAGCTCGATCCCGTGCTCGGCGCAGCGCTCGGCGGTGAGCGCGCGCAGCCGCGAGTTCGCGGCCACGCCCCCGCCCAGCAGCAGCGTGTCCAGGCCCTGCTCGGTGCACGCGAGCACGGCCTTGCGGGTGATCACGTCGGCCACGGCCTCCTGGAAGGACGCGGCGACGTCGGCCACCGGCACGGGCTCGCCGCGGGCCTCGAAGTCCTCCACGACGCGGGCGACGGCGGTCTTGAGCCCGGAGAAGGAGAAGTCGTAGCGGTGCGGGCCGGGCCGCTCGGCGGAGCCCATGTACTTGCCGGCGCTCAGCCCGCGGGGCAGGCGGAAGGCCGCGGGGTCGCCCTCGCGGGCGGCGGCGTCGATCGCGGGTCCGCCGGGGTAGTCCAGGCCCAGGACGCGGGCGACCTTGTCGTAGGCCTCCCCGGCGGCGTCGTCGAGGGTCGCCCCCAGCAGCCGGACGTCCCGGGCGAGCTCCTCGACCGCGAGGATCTCGGTGTGCCCGCCGGAGACGAGCAGCGCCCCGAGCCCGCCGTCCGCGCGGCCGGCGGCCGGGCCGGGGACCCCGGTGCCCTCGAGCAGGCCCACGCTGACGTGGGCGACGAGGTGGTTGACGGCGTACAGGGGCTTGCCCGTGGCCACGGCCAGCGCCTTGGCGGCGGCGACGCCGACCATCAGCGCCCCGGCCAGGCCCGGCCCGGAGGTCACGGCGAGGGCGTCGACGTCCTGCAGCCGGACCCCGGCCTCGTCGAGGGCGGCGCGCAGGGTCGGCACGAGGGCGTCGAGGTGGGCGCGGGAGGCGATCTCGGGGATCACCCCGCCGAAGCGCACGTGCTCGGCCATCGAGGAGGAGACGGTGTTGGCCAGCAGGGTGCGCCCGCGCACGACGCCCACCCCCGTCTCGTCGCACGAGGACTCGATGCCCAGCACCAGGGGTCCGTCGGTCATGGCGCGTCCTCCTCGGGAACGGGGCCGGCGGCGCCGGCGGGGTCGGCGGGGCCCTCCGGCCCCAGCGGGCGGCACATCACGAGCGCGTCGCCGCCGTCGCGGTAGTAGCGGGGGCGGACGTGGATCTGCTCGTAGCCGTGGCGGCGGTAGAGCTGCTGGGCGCGGGGGTTGTCCGCGCGGACCTCGAGCATCATCCGGTCGGCGCCGAGGCCGCGGGCGTGCTCGTGCAGGGTCCGCAGCAGGGCGGTGCCGATGCCGCGGCCCTCGTGCCCGGGGACCACCGCGATCGTCTGGACGTCGCCGACCGGGGGGATGCACATCAGACCGGCGTAGCCGATCACCGCGCCGTCCTGCTCCGCGACCCAGTACCGGCACACGGGCTGGGCGAGCTCGGCGGCGAACATCTCCGGCGGCCAGGCGTCGAGCGGGAACAGCTCCTGCTCGAGCGCCTGGACCGCGGCGAGGTCCGCGGTGGTCATGGGGCGCAGGAACCACCCCCCGGTGCGGGCGCTCACGCGCCGGCCCGCTTCCGGGGGCCGGGGACCTTCGCGTCGGACTCGCGCAGGTACAGCGGGGCGGTGGTGCGCTCCAGCGCCTCCCCGCGGGCGGTCCGGCGGGCGGCGGCGCGGCCCAGGGACGCGGCCGAGGGCTGGGCCCGGTCGTGGCCCGGGACGGGCCGGGCGAGCCGGTCGGCCCACAGCCCGGCGCCGCGGCCGTAGGCGGGCAGCGCCGGCAGCTCCGCGGCCGGGCCGACCCCGGGCCCCTCGGCGAGGCGGGGTCCGTCCGGGGCCAGGGCGTAGCGCGCCCAGTAGACCTCCCGGCGGCGGGCGTCGGTGAGCACGAGGAACTCGTCGTGGCCGGCCGCACGGGCGGGCCCGGCCACGTCCTCGGCGACGGCCTCGAGGCTCATCAGCCCGTGCAGGGGCAGGTCCCAGGCGAAGGCCAGGGCCCGGGCGGTGGCGATCCCGGCGCGCAGGCCCGTGAACGGGCCCGGCCCGGTGCCCACGAGCACCCCGTCGAGGTCGGCCCCGCCGAGGCCCTGCGCGGTGAGCAGGTCCCGCACGGCGGGGGCGAGCACCTCGGCGTGGGAGCGGGTGTCCGGGCTGGCGTAGGCGCCCAGGACCTCGCCGTCCGAGACCAGGGCGGCGGAGGCGGTGGCGGAGGAGTCCAGGCACAGCAGAAGCACCCGCCCAGTCTAGTGCCCGGGCCCGCACCCCCGCCGCGCGCTCACAGCGCGGGCGGTCCCCCCGCCCAGCGCGGGCCCACGCCGGTGAGGGTGATCCGCCGCGGCTCGGGGGCGTCGTCGTCCTCCGGGTCCCCGGCCGCGTGCGGGGCGGGGGCCGAGGCGCCGCCGTCGGTGCCGGGGGCCGCAGGGCCGGCGCCGGGGCTCCCGAGCGCCCCGGCGCCGACGGCGCGCTCGAGGACCACCTCGAGCCGGGAGCCGGCGAGGTGCTCGACCTTGCCGGCGCCCCACTCCACGACGGTCACGGACGCGTCGGCGGTGTCCTCGAGGTCGAGGTCGTCGACCTCGGCCGCCGAGGCCAGCCGGTAGGCGTCCACGTGGACCAGGTCGGGGCGGCCGGGGCCGCCGCGGTGGCGGCGCACCAGCACGAAGCTCGGCGAGATCACCCCGCGCTCCACCCCGAGCCCGCGGGCCAGGCCCTGCGTGAAGGTCGTCTTGCCGGCGCCGAGCTCGCCCGTGAGCACGAGCAGGTCGCCGGCGCGCAGCTGCGCGCCCAGCCGCTGCGCCAGCTCCTGGGTCCGGGCCGGTCCGTCCACCTCGAGGGTGCGCGTCCACTCCGTCACGGTGCCTCCTTCCCCGCGCCCGCGGGGGCGCCGTCCACGTGCACGCGGGGGACCCTCGGGGACACGCGCGTGACGATCTCGTAGTTGATGGTCCCGGCCGCCTCGGCCCAGGCGGTCGCGGAGGGGTTCTCCCCCGCCCCGAAGAGCACCGCCTCCGCCCCGAGCAGCCCGTGCTCGGGGGCTGCCAGACCGGGGGCCCCGAGGTCCACGACGACCTGGTCCATGGCGACCCGCCCGACCACGGGGCAGGTCCGGCCCTGGATCCGCACGGGGCCGCCCGTGGCCGCGCGCGGGACGCCGTCGGCGTAGCCGAGCGGGACCAGGGCGAGGGTCGTGGGCCGGTCGGTGACGTGGGCGAGCCCGTAGGAGACGCCCTGTCCGGCGGGCACCTCCTTGACGGCGCTCACCGTGGTGCGCAGGGTCATGGCCGGGACGAGGCCGAGCTCCTCCGGGGTGCGGTCGGCGAACGGCGAGAGCCCGTAGAGGCAGACCCCGACCCGGACCATGTCCAGGAGCATGTCCTCGGGCCGCTCCTGGTCCCGCGCCGTGAACAGTCCCGGCGAGTTCGCCGCGTGGCGGGTGGCCGGGCGCAGGCCCGCGGCGCGGGCGGCGTCCACGGCGGCCCGGAAGCGGGCCAGCTGCTGAGCGGTCTCGGGGCGCTCGGGCTCGTCGGCCACGGCCAGGTGCGTGAAGATCCCCACGACCTCCACCAGCCCCTCGGCCTCCGCGGCGGCGGCGGCGCGGACGAGACCGGGCCAGGCGGCCTCCGTGGCCCCGTTGCGGCCCAGGCCCGTGTCGATCTTCAGGTGGATCCGGGCCGTGGTCCCCAGCGCCCGGGCCGCCTCGGCGATCGGGGCCAGCTCCCAGCCGCTGACCCCCAGCTCGACGCCGGCCGCCAGGCCCGCCCGGAAGTCGGTGCCCACGGTGTGCAGCCACGCCAGCAGCGGGGCGTCGACCCCGGCCGCGCGCAGCTGCAGGGCCTCGGCGACGTGGGCGACCCCGAGGGCGTCGGCCCCGGCCGCGAGCGCAGCGCGCGCCACGGGCACGGCGCCGTGGCCGTAGGCGTCGGCCTTGACCACGGCCATCAGCCGGGCCGGGGCGGCGACCTCCCGGGCCCGGCGCACGTTGGCCCGCACGGCGGCGAGGTCCACGACGGCGCTGCGCTCGGGGGCGCCCGCGGGCGGGAGGGGGACGGAGGGGGCGGGGGAGCTCACCCGACCATTCTGGCACCGCCCCGGGGCGCGCGGCGCACGGGTGCGGCTCCGGTGGGCTCCGCCGGGCGCGGGAGCCCGCACGATCCGGGTCCGCCCGCACCCCCTGCGCCCCCGGTCCCGCCCGCGCCCCCGGGCCCGCCGCCGTAGAGTGGAGGCCGTGCCCGAGCCCGCCGCCCCCGTCCTGATGATCAGCCTGCACACCTCGCCCCTGGCGCAGCCGGGATCCGGGGACGCCGGCGGGATGAACGTCTACGTCCGCCACCTCGCGCAGGAGCTCGCCGCCGCCGGGCAGCGCGTCGACCTCGCGGTCCTCGACCGCTCCCCCGGCGCGCCCCGGGGCCCGCGGACGACGACGACGGTGGTCGCCCCGGGGCTGCGGCTGCACGAGGTCGCCGTCCCCGGCGGGGCGGGCGCCGCCAAGGAGCAGCTGCCGCCGCTCGTGCCCGCCGTCGCCGCCGCGCTCGCCGCCGCCCTGCCGGAGGCGCCCCGGGTCGTCCACGCCCACTACTGGCTCTCGGGCGAGGCCGGCCGGCGGATCGCGGACGCCGCCGGGGTCCCCCTGGTGCTGGGGCTGCACACCACCGCCCGGGCCAAGAACCTGCGGGCGGCCGCGGACGAGCCGCCCGAGCCGGCGGCCCGCGCCGACGCCGAGGAGCGGCTGATCGCCCGCGCCGAGGCCACGGTCGTCAACACCCGCGCCGAGGCGCAGCAGCTCGCCGCCCTCTACGGCGCCGACCCGCAGCGCCTGGCGGTGGTCGCCCCCGGGGTGGACCTCGCCGTGTTCCGGCCGGGCCCCGCCGCCGCCGGACCGGGCCTGCCCGACCGGGCGCTGCGGGTGCTCTTCGCGGGCCGGCTGCAGCCGCTGAAGGGCCCGCAGGTGCTCGTCGAGGCCCTCGGCGCGCTGCGGCGGGACCCGTCCGCGCCCGCCGTGGAGCTCGAGCTCGCCGGCGTCGGCGACCCCGCCTTCGCCGCGGTCCTGCGCGCGCGGGTCCGGGCGCTGGGCCTGGCGGGTGCGGTGCGCTTCTCCGGGGCCCTGCCCGAGGCCGGGCTCGCGCAGCGGATGCGCCGGGCCGACGTCGTCGCCGTTCCTTCCTCCTCGGAGACCTTCGGGCTCGTGGCCCTCGAGGCCCAGGCCTGCGGCACCCCCGTGCTGGCCACGGACGTCGACGGGCTGCGCACGGCCGTCCTCGACGGGGTCACCGGCCGGCTCGTGCCGGACCGCTCGCCGGAGGCCTGGGCGCACGCGCTCGCGGACCTCGCGGCCCGGCCCGCCGCCCTGGAGCGGCTCGGGCAGGCCGCGGCCCGGCGCGCCCGCGGGTTCTCGTGGGCGGCCACCGCCCGGGCCACCGCGGAGGTCTACGAGCGGGCCCGGGCGCGGGTCCCCGGCCGCCCCGGGGCGCATACACTCGGGGCGTGAGCAGCTTCCCCGCCCCCGCCCCGACCGCCGACGACCTCCTCCGCCATCTCGACGAGCACCGGCTGACCGGTCCGGTGGCCACCCCCCGCGAGGCGAACCTGCGCAACATCCAGGGCTTCCTCGACGGCGACCAGCACCAGCACATGGGCGTGGTCCGCACCCGCGAGTGGTCCTTCGACGACGTGTTCGCGCTGATGTGCGAGCGCGTGGGCATCTCCGCCGACCGCGGCCACCTCGAGGGCCAGGACACGATCTCGGCCGCCCTGGCCGTCGCGGCGCTTGAGCGCTACGCCGCGGCGCTCGGCGAGGTCGTCGCCGCGGGCGGGCGGGTGCTGCTGGCCACCGGCCACCCGGCGGGGCTGTTCCCCGTCTACGCCCGCATCGCCGGCGCGGCCCGCCGCGCCGGGGCGCACGTGGTGCAGGTGCGCGACGGCTTCGCCTTCGAGGACGGCGACGTGCGACAGATCCAGGACGTCGTGATGGTCGAGCAGTACGGCGGGCTGCGGCACACCCACTTCCCCGGGCCGATGGAGCTGGCCCTGGACCGGCTGGAGCGCGACGGGCAGGCCCCGCCGGACCTCGTGGTCGCCGACCACGGCCTCGCGGGGGCGGCCGGGTCCCGGGGGCTGCGCACGATCGCGATCGCCGACTGCAACGACCCCGGCGTCTTCGTCGCCGAGGCCCAGGGCCAGGTGGAGGTCGCCGTGCCCCTCGACGACAACCTCCCGCCGCGCCGCTACGACCCGGTCACCGCGTTCGTCCTGGAACGGGCGGGCCTGGCCGCCCACGCCTGACCGGCCCCCGCCGGACCGGCCCTCCGCCTGCCTGCGCCGCTGCGCGGGATCCCACCGGGACGACGGGATCCCGCGCGGCGGCCGGTGCCGGCGTGGGATCCCGTCGCCCCGAGGGGGATCCCGCGGTCCGGGGCGGGACCGCTGCGGTGGCTCAGCGCTCGCGCTCGCCCCGGATGAAGGCCTCGAGGCCGGCCCGGGCCACGTCGTCGGCCTGCTGCTCGGCCGGGGACTTCATGAAGTACGCCGAGGCCGAGGTCAGCGGACCGCCCAGCCCGCGGTCCAGGCCGATCTTCGCCGCCCGGATCGCGTCGATGATCACCCCGGCCGAGTTCGGGGAGTCCCAGACCTCCAGCTTGTACTCCAGGGAGATCGGGGCCCCGCCGAAGCCGTGGCCCTCCAGCCGCACGAACGCGAACTTGCGGTCGTCCAGCCACGGCACGTGGTCCGAGGGGCCGATGTGGACGTCCTTGGTGCCGAACTCGCGCTGGACGTTGGAGGTGACCGCCTGGGTCTTGGAGATCTTCTTCGACTCCAGCCGGTTGCGCTCGAGCATGTTCATGAAGTCCATGTTCCCGCCCACGTTGAGCTGGTAGGTGCGGTCCAGCACGTACCCGCGGTCCTCGAGCAGCTTCGCCAGCACCCGGTGGGTGATCGTCGCCCCGATCTGGGACTTGATGTCGTCGCCGACGATCGGCACCCCGGCCTCGGTGAACTTCGCCGCCCACACCGGGTCCGAGGCGATGAACACGGGCAGGGCGTTGACGAAGGCCACCCCGGCGTCCAGGGCCGCCTGGGCGTAGAACCGGTCGGCCTCCTCGGAGCCCACCGGCAGGTAGGAGACCAGCACGTCGACCTGCGCGTCCCGCAGGGCCTGGGCGACGTCCACGGGCTCGGCCGCCGACTCCTCGACCATCGCCCGGTAGTACTCCCCCAGCCCGTCCAGGGTGGGCCCGCGCTGGACGGTCACCCCGGTGGGCGGGACCTCGGCGAAGGTCATGGTGTTGTTCTCCGAGGCGTGGATCGCCTCGCACAGGTCCACGCCGACCTTGGCGGCGTCGACGTCGAAGGCGGCCACGAACTGCACGTCGCCCACGTGGTAGTCGCCGAAGACCACGTGCATGAGCCCGGGCACGGACTCGGCGGGGTCGGCGTCGGCGTAGTAGTGCACGCCCTGGACGAGGGACGAGGCGCAGTTGCCGACACCGGCGATGGCCACGCGGATGGGGTGGTGGGGCACAGGACTCCTTTGTCGTGGTGGTCCCCTCCCCGGGCCGGGCGCGCGCCCGGGCAGCACCCGGTGGGCGTGCGGCGGGGAGGACTACAGCGGCCCAGTCTATCCGCGCCCGCGGGCCCCCTCCCCCGCCCCTGCCCCTCGCGGGAGCCCACGTCGGGGGCGCCGACGGCGCGGGCTCCCGCGCGGCACGGGATCCTCCGGAGGAGAGGACGCAGCGCCGCGGGGAGGGCGTGCGCCCGGCGGACGGTGCGGGCGCGCAGGGTGCGGGCTCAGCGGGCGCCGAGCAGCAGGGCGGCGGCCAGCACCAGGAACAGCGCCCCGGCGGCGAGCTCGACGGCCGCGGCCCGGCGCCGGAAGGCCGCGGCGAGGCGCTCGACCGACCCGGCCCACGCGACGGCAGTGAACCAGCCCAGGCCCACGGCCACGAGCAGGACGTAGACCAGGGCCGTCTCCCACCACCGGGCGCCGGCGGGCACCACGTTGGCGAACAGGGCGACGAAGAACACGATCGCCTTGGCGTTGGAGAGGTTCGTGACCAGTCCGACCACGAAGGCCCGTCCCGGGGTCAGGGCCCGGGACGGGCCGGGCCCGCCGCGCAGCGGGTCCGGCCCCCCGCCGGGGTCGCGGTCCTCCGGCGGGGCGCCGGACCCGGCCGCCCGGGCGGGGACCCGGGCCGCCAGGCCGGCGCGCACGCCGCCGATGCCGAGCCAGCCCAGGAACAGCGCCCCGCCGACCTGCAGGAGCCGCTGCAGCGGCTCGGCGCCGGCGATGAGCACCGTGACCCCGGTCAGGGACAGCCCGATCCACAGCAGGTTGCCCGTCATCACGCCGGCGGCGGTGAGCACCCCCGCCCGGCGGGAGCCTAGCGAGGCGTTGCGCAGGATCACGAGCACGTCGGGGCCCGGGGAGACGATCCCGGCGATCCACAGCCCGAGCAGGGCGAGGTACTGCGAGGCCTCCACGGGTCAGCGGGTCCCGGTGCTCACGCGTGCTTGGAGTCCTGGGCGCCGGCCCAGATGTTGATGTCGGAGTCCGTGGCCAGCCGGTCGATCGCGGCGAGCTCGTCGTCGGTGAAGTCCAGCCGCTGCACGGCGCCCGCGCTGTCCACGAGCTGGGCGGGCGAGGACGCGCCGACGAGGGCGGTGGTCACCTGGCCGTCCGCCTGCTCCCGCAGGACCCAGGCCAGGGCCATCTGGGCGAGCGTCTGGCCGCGCTCGCGGGCGATGGCGTGCAGGCCGCGGACCTTCTCCAGGGTCCGCTCCGAGAGCCACTCGGGGTCCAGGGACTTCTCGGCCGCGGCGCGGGAGTCGGCCGGGACGCCGTCGAGGTAGCGGTCGGTGAGCATGCCCTGGGCCAGCGGGGTGAAGACGATCGAGCCCATCCCGGCCCGGGTGAGGGCCCCGAGCAGCGAGGTCCCGGACGGGCCGGGGGCCTCGATCCAGCGGTTGAGCATCGAGTAGGACGGCTGGTGGATCAGCAGCGGGGTGCCCAGCTCCCGCATGATCTCCTGGGCGCGCAGGGTCAGCTCGGCGTTGTAGGAGGAGATGCCCGCGTACAGGGCCCGCCCCGAGCGCACGATGTGGTCCAGCGCCCGCATCGTCTCCTCCAGCGGGGTCTCGGGGTCCGGGCGGTGGTGGTAGAACACGTCGACGTGGTCGGTGCCCAACCGCCGCAGGGACTGGTCGAGGGAGGAGACCAGGTACTTGCGGGAGCCGCCGAAGCCGTACGGGCCCGGCCACATGTCCCAGCCGGCCTTCGTGGAGATCACGAGCTCGTCGCGGTAGGGGGCGAGGTCCTCGCGCAGGATCCGCCCGAAGTTCAGCTCCGCGGAGCCCGCGGGCGGGCCGTAGTTGTTGGCCAGGTCGAAGTGCGTGATGCCCAGGTCGAAGGCCGTGCGCAGGATGGCGCGCTGGGTCCCCAGCGGCTTGTCGTCGCCGAAGTTGTGCCACAGCCCCAGGGAGATCAGGGGCAGCTTCAGCCCGGACTCCCCCACCCGGCGGTAGGGCATCGTCTCGTAGCGCTCCGCCGCGGGGACGTAGTGGGCGTCGGGTCCGTAGGTGTGCACGGGGTTCCTTCCGTCGGGCCGTGCACCGCCGGGAGGCCGCCGGAGGGCGCCTCCCGGCCGTGCGCGCGGGGGTCGTGGGGGTCGGTGGGGCGGCGCTCAGCAGCGCACGACGGCGGCGCCGTGGGCGGGCAGCTGCGCGAGCGCGCCGCCGTCGTCCCCGGCGGAGAGGGAGACCTCGCCGGAGCGGAAGAGCACCTCGGCCCCGGCCGTGCCGGGGAAGGGCACCCGCACCGGTTCGGTGCCGAAGTTCAGCAGCACGGCGACGCCGTGGTCCGACCCGGGCTCCGCGGCCCGGTGGAGCACGAACCAGCGGGCGTCGTCGTCGTGGGCCGTGCGGATCGTCGCGAAGCGCGGGTCGGTGAGCTCGGGCACGGTCCGGCGCAGGGTGATCAGCTCGCGGTAGGCGGCCAGGACGCGGGCGTGGTCGCCGCGGCCGGTCTCCGACCAGTCGAGCTTGGAGTTCTCGAAGGTCGAGGGGGCCTGCGGGTCGGGCACGGTCGACTCGTCCCAGCCCATCGAGGCGAACTCGGCCTTGCGGCCGCGGGCCACGGCCTCCCCCAGCTCGGGCTCGGGGTGGGCGGTGAAGAACTGCCACGGCGTGGACGCCCCCCACTCCTCGCCCATGAACAGCATGGGGGTGAAGGGCTGGGTCAGCAGCAGCACCGCCCCGAGCACGAGCCGGTCGGCGTCGAGGCCCGCGCTGATCCGGTCCCCGGCGGCGCGGTTGCCGACCTGGTCGTGGTTCTGGATGCAGGTGACGAACTGCCAGGTCCGCTGCCGGCGCTTGTCCACCGGCCGCCCGTGGTGGCGGCCGCGGAAGGCCGACATGGTGCCGTTGTGGTAGAACGCCTCGCGCACCACCTTGTCGAGGCTGGCCAGGGAGCCGAAGTCCGCGTAGTAGCCCTGGGTCTCCCCCGTGAGGGCGACGTGGGCGGCGTGGTGGAAGTCGTCGAGCCACTGCCCGGTCATGCCCAGGCCGTTCTCGTGCACGGGGGTGATCATCCGGGGGTCGTTGAGGTCGGACTCCGCGATGGTGAACAGCGGCTTGCCGGTCTCGGCGGCGACCCGCTCCACCCGCTCGGCGATCTCCTCGAGGATGTGCACGGCGCGGTGGTCCTGCAGGGCGTGGACGGCGTCGAGCCGGAAGCCGTCCACGTGGTAGTCCCGCAGCCACATCTCCACGTTGTCGAGGATGTGCTCGCGCACGCCGTCGGAGCCCCACCCGTCGAGGTTGATCAGGTCGCCCCAGCTGCTGGCGCCGGGCTTGAAGTAGTCGGCGAACAGCGGCAGGTAGTTCCCGGAGGGGCCCAGGTGGTTGTAGACGACGTCCTGGACCACGCCCAGGCCCCGCTGGTGGCAGGCGTCCACGAAGCGCTGGTAGGCGGCGGGCCCGCCGTAGGACTCGTCGACGGTGTACCACAGCACGCCGTCGTAGCCCCAGTTGTGCTCGCCGTTGAAGCCGTTGACCGGCAGCAGCTCCACGAGGTCCACGCCGAGCTCCACGAGGTGGTCCAGCCGCTCGACCGCCGAGTCGAGGGTGCCCTCGGGGGTGAAGGTCCCCACGTGCAGCTCGTAGACCACGGATCCGGCCAGGGCGCGGCCCGTCCAGGCGCCGTCGCCCCAGGCGTGCTCGGCGGGGTCGAAGGTGCAGGAGAGGTCGTGGACGCCCTGCGGCTGGCGGCGCGAGCGGGGGTCGGGCAGCACGTCGGAGACCTGGGTGCGCTCGTCGGGGGTGCCCTCGTCGAAGACCTTGGTGAGGACGTAGCCGTAGCGCACGGTCCCGGCGGGGACGTCGGCGTCGTCGGGCAGGGTCCACCAGCCCTGGCCGCGGCGGGCGGAGCCGCGCAGGGTGCCGGCGGGCAGGGTGGTGGCGGCGACCATGGGGTGGTCGACGCCCTCCACCCGCACCGTCACGGCCTTGGCGTGGGGGGCCCAGACGTCGAAGCGGTCGAGGCAGGCGCGGTCGGTGGGGACGGTCATCAGGAGTCCTTCCGGCGCAACAGCGCCACGGGGTAGTCGGAGAGGAGGTCGGCCACCGCGACGGTGCCGGTGTGCGGGCGGGCCGTGAGGACGTCCTCCCACGACCCGGCGGGCAGGGCGAGGGTCTCCTCCGTGAAGCCACCGCGCGCGGCCAGGCCCAGGGGCAGCCGGGTGACGACCGTGACGGCGCCGCCGCGGTCGAAGGCGAACACGTGCTCGGCCCGGGGTCCGGAGGCCTGCAGGGGGCTGTAGCCGGTGAACAGCTCCGGCCGGTCGCGGCGCAGCCGCAGCGCCCGGGAGGTCACCAGCAGCTTCGCGGCGCCGTCCGGGCCGACGGCGGGCCTGGCCTCGTCGCTGCCGGGGGCGGCGGCGTCGAGGCGGGCGAGCACGCGGGCGCGCTCCTCGAAGTCGACGGGCCGGCGGTTGTCGGGGTCCACGAGGGACTCGGCCCACAGCTCGGCGCCCTGGTAGACGTCCGGCACGCCGGGCATCGTGAGCTGGACCAGCTTCGCGGCGAGCCCGTTGGACCACCCGGCGGCGGTGACGTGCTCGGCGAAGCCCTCGACGACCGCGCGCATCTCGGGGTCGTGCAGGACGTGGTCGAGGAAACGGGTCAGCCGCGCCTCGAAGTCCTCGTCGCCGTCGACCCACGCGGTCGAGACCCCCGCCTCGCGGGCCGCCTTGAGCGCGTAGTCGGTCAGGCGCTCCTGGTCCAGCGGCCAGGCCCCCACCGCGGTCTGCAGGACGAGGTTGACGAGCGGGCCGTCGCCCACGCGCGTGCCCCGCTCCTCGGCGAGTCGCTTGACGGTGCCCACCACGCCCGCCCACTGCTCGGCGGCCTCGGCGAGCACCGTGATGCGGGCGCGCACCGCCTCGGAGCGCTTGGTGTCGTGGGTGGACAGCGTGGTCATCGCGGCCGGCTCCTCGGCGGCCCGGCGGGCGAGCTCGTCGTGGGCCTCGGCGGGGGTCAGGGAGAAGTGCGAGGGGTCGCCGCCGACCTCGGTCAGGGAGGTCAGCCGGGGGAAGCGGTAGAACGCGGTGTCCTCCACGCCCTTGGCCACGACCATCCCGGAGGTCTGCTGGAAGCGGCGGGCGAGCTCACCGAGCTCGTCCTCGTCCGTGGCCCCGGCGCCGAGCAGCCCGCCCAGGGTGTCGACGGCGTCCGAGAGGTCCGGGCGCCGCTCCCGGGCCGCGTCGAGGGCCGCCCGCAGGTGCTCGGCCCCCTCGGGCAGGTAGCTGCGGTAGACGGGGAAGTTCGCGAGGACCTCCGCGAGCGCGTCCTCGGCGGTCTCCGGGGCGAGCCCGGCGTCGGCGGGCACGAGGCGGGCCAGGCGCCGCACCTCGGCGTGCAGGCCGCGGTCGGCCATGGCGCGCTTGGTGCCGTGGATCAGCTCGTCCCAGTGCACGGGCTGCCCGTCGCGCAGCCGCGCGTCGAGGCTCGTGAGCGCGTACTCCCCCGCGGGGTCGGTGAGCAGCCGGTCGATCGTGCCCAGCGCGTCGTAGCCGGTGGTGCCCGCGGTGGCCCAGCCGCGGGGCAGCCGCTCGCCGGGCTCGAGGATCTTCTCGACCACGACCCACGCGCCGCCGGTGAGCTCCGCCAGCTGCTCGAGGTACCCGCCGGGGTCGCGCAGCCCGTCCGGGTGGTCGATGCGCAGGCCGTCGACGAGGCCCTCGTCGAACCAGCGGCGGATCTCGGCGTGGGAGGCCTCGAAGACCTCGGGGTCCTCCACGCGCACCCCCGCGAGGGTCGCGACCGTGAAGAAGCGGCGGTAGTTGAGCTCGTCGTCGCCGCGGCGCCAGTTGATCAGCTCGTAGTGCTGGCGGGCGTGGACGGCGCGGGCGTCCTCGCCCTCGGTCCACGTGCCCTCGGCGAGCGGGTAGACGTTGTCGTAGTAGCGCAGCGTGCCGTCCTCGACGCGCAGCCGGTCGAGCTCGTCCGCGCCGTCGCCGAGCACGGGGATCAGCACCTTGCCGCCGCCGGCGTCCCAGTCGACGTCGAAGGCGCGCGCCCAGGGCGAGGCCTGCCCCTGCTCGAGCAGCGACCACCACCAGGGGTTCTCCCGGGGCACGGTGACGCCCTGGTGGTTGGGCACGACGTCGACGACCACGCCCATGCCCCTCGCGTGCGCGGCGTCGGCGAGCGCCCGCAGCCCCTCGGGGCCCCCGCGGACGGGGTCGACCTCCTCCGGGGAGGCGACGTCGTAGCCGTGGTCGGATCCGCCCACGGCCCGCAGGACCGGGGAGAGGTAGACCCAGTCGGCGCCGAGGTCGTGGAGGTAGTCCACGAGTCCCGCGGCCCGGTCCAGGGTCAGGTCGGAGGTGATCTGCAGTCGGTAGGTCGATGTCGGTGTGCGCACGCCCCAAGTCTGTCGGGAACACCCCCGAAACGCCAGCAGGCTTGCGACCCGTTGCCGGGTCGCAAGCCTGCCGGTGTCCCGCCGGGCGGGCTCAGCGCGTCACTGGTCCTGCGGGGTCTGCGCGTAGACGGCCACGGAGGCGGCGACCGAGGCGTCGGGCTCCTCCTCGGGCTCCTCGTAGGCGCGCAGCACGACCATCGACTTCCCGCGCAGGGTGATGGTGCTGCGGGAGCGGCGGATCTGCCCGTCGGCGTGCTCGCCCGCGGTGTCGAGGATCTCCTCCCACTGCCGGCCGTAGCGGGCCGGGGGCAGCTTGTACTTCACGGGCTCCGGGTTGGAGTTGAAGTAGACGATGAAGTTCACGTCCGTGATGGGACGCCCGCGCATGTCCACCCCGGCGATGCCGTGGCCGTTGAGCCACATCCCCAGCGAGCGGGACAGCGGCTCGTCCCAGTCGGCGGGCTTCATCGGGGAGCCGTCGGTGTTCAGCCAGGCGATGTCCGGCATGGGCCGGCCGGCGTCGTCCTCGTCCATCTCGACGGGGCGGCCGTCGAAGAAGTTGGAGCGGCGGAACGTGGGGTGCTGGTGGCGCAGCTGGGTCACCGCGGCCACGAACTCGGTCAGCGGCCCGTCCATGGTGTCCCAGTCGATCCACGACAGCTCGTTGTCCTGGCAGTAGGTGTTGTTGTTGCCGTCCTGCGTGCGCCCGAGCTCGTCGCCGTGCAGGACCATGGGCGTGCCCTGGGACAGGAGCAGGGTCGCGAGGAAGTTGCGCTGCTGGCGGGCGCGCAGCCCCAGGATCTCCGGGTCGTCGGTGGGTCCCTCCACCCCGCAGTTCCAGGAGCGGTTGTGGGACTCGCCGTCGTTGTTGCCCTCGCCGTTGGCGTCGTTGTGCTTCTCGTTGTAGGAGACGAGGTCGCGCAGGGTGAAGCCGTCGTGGGCGGTGACGAAGTTGATGGAGGCGAAGGGCCGGCGGCCGCTGTGCTCGTAGAGGTCGGCGGAGCCGGTGATGCGGGAGGCGAACTCGCCGAGGGTCGAGGGCTCGCCGCGCCAGAAGTCGCGCACGGTGTCGCGGTACTTGCCGTTCCACTCCGTCCACTGGGGCGGGAAGTTGCCCACCTGGTAGCCGCCGGGGCCGATGTCCCACGGCTCGGCGATGAGCTTGACCTGGGAGACGACCGGGTCCTGCTGGACGAGCTCGAAGAACGTGGAGAGCTTGTCGACGTCGTAGAACTCGCGGGCCAGCGTGGCGGCCAGGTCGAAGCGGAAGCCGTCCACGTGCATCTCGGTCACCCAGTAGCGCAGGGAGTCCATGATCAGCTGCAGCGAGTGCGGGTGGCGGACGTTGAGGGAGTTGCCCGTGCCCGTGTAGTCCATGTAGTACTTCTGGTCGTCCTCGACCGTGCGGTAGTAGGCCTGGTTGTCGATGCCCTTCATCGACAGCGTGGGGCCCAGGTGGTTGCCCTCGGCGGTGTGGTTGTAGACCACGTCGAGGATCACCTCGATGTCCGCCTCGTGCAGGGCCTTGACCATGGCCTTGAACTCCTGGACCTGCCCGCCGAGGTCGTTGGTGGAGTGGTACTCGTTGTGCGGGGCGAAGAAGCCGATGGTGTTGTAGCCCCAGTAGTTGCGCAGACCCTTCTCCAGCAGCGTGGAGTCCTGCACGAACTGGTGCACCGGCATGAGCTCGATCGCGGTCACCCCGAGCTTCTGCAGGTGGGCGATCACGGCCGGGTGGGCGACCCCGGCGTAGGTGCCGCGCTGCTCCTCCGGGATCTCCGGGTGGCGCTCGGTGAGGCCCTTGACGTGCGCCTCGTAGATCACGGACTTGTGGTACGGGGTGCGCGGGATGCGGTCGCCCTCCCAGTTGAAGAACGGGTTGATCACCACGCCCTTGGGCATGTGCGGGGCCGAGTCCTCCTCGTTGAAGGAGTCCTCCTCCCCGAAGTTGTACGAGAACAGCGGCTGGGCCCAGTCGAACCGGCCGGAGACCGCCTTGGCGTAGGGGTCGAGCAGCAGCTTGGCGGGGTTGCAGCGCTGGCCCGCGGCCGGGTCCCACGGACCGTGCACGCGGTAGCCGTAGCGCTGGCCGGGCTGGACCTGCGGGAGGTAGCAGTGCCACACGTAGCCGTCCTGCGCCTCGACGTCGACGCGGGTCTCCGTGCCGTCGTCGTCGAAGAGGCACAGTTCGACCTTCTCCGCGACCTCGCTGAAGAGGGCGAAGTTGGTGCCGGTCCCGTCGAAGGTCGCTCCGAGGGGATAGGGCTGGCCGGGCCAGACTTCCATGGGCTTCTCCTGTCGCGCCCGCCGGCCGGGGGCGACCGTCAGCGGGCTGTTGGTGGTGACGTGGGGTTAACCATAGCCGCCCGCCCGCCCGCCCCCGTGCGCGCGGGCACCGCGCACGGGGGCGGGCGGGCGGGGGCGGGAGCGCCCGGCACGGGGTCTCAGGAGCGGGCGCGCAGCACGTCCCGCACCCGCTGCGCGAGGACCGTCGGCGGGACCGGGCCGAGGCCGCCGAGGCGGGATGCCTGCCCGTGCACGGCGACCGCGAGCGCGGCGGCCACGGCGAACCGGTTCTCCCCGCGCGCCCACGGCCCCGCGGCGGCGAAGGCGTCGGGGTGCTCGGCGCACGCGGCGAGCACCGCGCCCATGACCCCGGCGAGGGTGTCCCCGCTGCCGGCGGTCGCCAGCCAGGGGCTGCCGTCGGCCTGGGCGAGCAGCAGGCCGCCGGGGGCGGCCACGACCGTGGTCGCGCCCTTGAGGACGACGACGGCGCCCGTGGCCGCGGCGGCCGCCGCCGCCCACCGAGCCGGCTCGGCCTCGACGCCCTCGCGCTCGGGGGCCTCCTCGAGCACGCCGAGCGCCGCCAGCCACGCGAGCACCTGGGCCAGCTCGCCGGCGTGGGGGGTGAGGACCTTGCCGGGGCCCAGGGCGCCGTCGGCGGCGGCGCGCGCGGCCGCGCCGAGCGCCCCGGCGTCGACGACCGCGGGGACGGGGCCGGTGAGCACCGCGTCGATGCGCGACTCCTGGGCGGGGTCCCCGACCGCCCCGGGGCCGACCACCCACGCCTGGACGTGGACCTCGGCCGGGTGGTCCTCGGAGGCGACGACCTCCGGGCTGGTCAGGCACACGAGCCGGCGGGTCTGCGGGTCCCCGAGGTGGCGCACCATCCCGGCGCCGGCGTCGACGGCGGCGCGGGTGCACATCAGGGCCGCCCCGGGGTAGGTGGCCGAGCCTGCGACGACGCCGACCACCCCGCGGGAGTACTTGTGGGAGCCGGCGCCGGGGCGCGGCCACAGGGCGGCGACGTCCTCGGGTTCGAGCCGGCGCAGCGCCGGGGCAGGCAGGGCGGGCTCGAGGCCCAGCGGCACGGTGACGACCCGCCCGCACAGGGCCTCCCCCGGCGGCAGCAGCAGCCCGGCCTTGGCCGACCCGAAGCTGACGGTGGTGCCGGCGGGCAGGACGGGCCCGTGCACCGCACCGGTGTCGGCGCCGACCCCGGAGGGGACGTCGCAGGCCACGACCTCGGGGCCGGCGCCGTCGGGCAGGCCGTCGAGGACCTCCTGGACCAGCGCGGCGGCGGCCCCGCGCAGCCCGCCCCGGGCGCCGGTGCCCAGCACGGCGTCCACCACGAGGTCCGCGGCCAGCACCCGCCCGGCCGCGCCGGCGCCGTCGGGGCCGCCGAGGAACAGGACCCGTCCGCCGGCGGCCCGCAGGGCGGCCTCGCCCTCCGTGTGGAGCCGGTCGCCGGTGGCGACCGCGAGCACGGCCGCGCCCCGGCGGGCCAGCTCGGCGCCGGCCCACAGGCCGTCCCCGCCGTTGTTGCCGGTGCCGGCGAGGACCACGACCCGGGCCCCGGCCACCTTCCCGCGGCGCTCCCGCAGCCGGCGCGCGCACGCCAGGGCCAGGCCGTGGGCGGCCCGGCGCATCAGGGCGGGCCCGTCGCCGCGCTCGAGGAAGGGGGTCTCGGCGGCGCGCACCTGCGAGCCGGTGTGCGCCTCGATCACGCCGGGACCTGCCCCTCGCGGCCGGGCGCCCCGGGGGCCGGGTCCACCGGGGCGGTCCGCTCGGCGACGACCATGGCCATCGCGATCCCGCCGTCGTGGGTCATGGTCAGGTGCCAGCGGTCGATGCCCTGGCGGCGGGCCTCGTCCGCGACCGTGCCCTCGGTGCGCAGCACGGGCGCCCCGGAGGGGTCCTTCTCGATCCAGCAGTGCTGCCAGATCATCCCGGGCGGGGCCTTGAGGGCCTTGGCCGCCGCCTCCTTCGCGGCGAAGCGGGCGGCCAGCGAGCGCACGTGCAGTCCCCGCTCCCCCGGCGTGAAGAGCCGTTCCACGAGCCCGGGGGTGCGGGCGATCTGCGCCTCGAAGCGGGCGACGTCCACCACGTCGATGCCGGTGCCGATGATCATGGCCCCACCCTAGCCGCGCGGCACGGCGGCGTGGCGCACGAGGGCGGGCACCGGACGCGGGCGCCGGGACGCCGGGACGGGACCGGGGCGCCGGGACGGCAGGACGGGACCGGGGTGACCGGCCGCGGCGGCTCCCGCCGCGGGTGCGCGGTCCTGCGGCTCCGGCCGGCGTGCGGGCTCCCCGGCCCGGACGGGGCCTGCCCCTGGGCCCGCCCCCGGACGGCCAAGGGGCAGGCCCGACCTCGGTCCAGCCCCCGTCCCACCCCCGGACGGCCGCCGACCCGCCGCCCGACGGGGGCGGCGGGCCGGCGGCACCGTGCGGCGGCGGGGGCTACTCGACGGTGACGGACTTCGCGAGGTTGCGCGGCTGGTCGACGTCGTAGCCCTTGGCGGTGGCCAGCTCGCAGGCGAAGATCTGCAGCGGAACCGTGGCCAGCAGCGGCTGGAGCAGCGTCGGGGCCTGCGGGACGCGGAAGACGTGGTTGGCGTAGTCCGCGACGGCCTCGTCCCCCTCCTCGGCGATCACGATGGTCACCGCGCCGCGGGCGCGGATCTCCTGGATGTTGGAGACGACCTTGGCGTGCAGGGAGTCGCGGCCCCGCGGGGAGGGCACGATCACGAAGACCGGCTGGCCCTCCTCGATCAGGGCGATGGGCCCGTGCTTGAGCTCGCCGGCCGCGAAGCCCTCCGCGTGGATGTAGGCGATCTCCTTGAGCTTCAGCGCGCCCTCGAGCGCGACCGGGTAGCCCACGTGGCGGCCGAGGAAGAGCACCGAGGCGGCGTCCTTCATCTGCTGGGCCAGGGACTTGACCTGGTCCTGGGTGTCGATGACCGCCTGGATCTTCGCCGGCATCGCCTCGAGCTCGGCGAGGATGCCCGCGATCTCGTCCTTGTACTTGTTCCCGCGCAGCTGGGCCAGGTAGAGGCCCAGGAGGTAGGCGGCGGTGATCTGGGCGAGGAACGCCTTGGTCGAGGCGACCGCGATCTCCGGGCCGGCGTGGGTGTACAGCGCCGCGTCGGCCTCCCGGGGGATGGTCGAGCCGTTGGTGTTGCAGATCGCCACGACCTTCGCGCCCTGCTCCTGGGCGTGCCGGACCGCCATGAGGGTGTCCATGGTCTCCCCCG
Organism: Kocuria sp. LUK; assembly: GCF_021012935.1. Classification (NCBI taxonomy): domain Bacteria; kingdom Bacillati; phylum Actinomycetota; class Actinomycetes; order Micrococcales; family Micrococcaceae; genus Kocuria; species Kocuria sp. LUK. Next base: position 34,889 of record NZ_JAJMZI010000009.1, on the reverse strand, counting down.
ACTGGGAGAGGGCCACCACGAGGGTGCGCTCGTCGACGATGGGGTCGCGGTAGCGGAACTCGTGGGCCAGCTCGACCTCGGTGGGGATCCGGCACCAGTGCTCGATCGCGTAGCGGGCGACCTGGCCCGCGTAGGCGGCGGTGCCGCAGGCGACGACGACGATCTTGTCCACCGCGCGCAGCACGGACTCGTCGATCTTCAGCTCGTCGAGGACCAGGTTCCCCTCGGGGTCGGTGCGGCCCATGAGGGTCTGCTCCACGGCCATGGGCTGCTCGTTGATCTCCTTCTCCATGAAGGAGGGGAAGCCGCCCTTCTCGGCGGCGGCGGCGTCCCACAGCACCTCGAAGGGCTTGCCCTCGGCGGGCCGGCCCTCGAAGTCGGTGATCTCGTAGCCCTCGGCGGTGATCGACACGACCTGGTCCTGGCCGAGCTCCACCGCGCGGCGGGTGTGGTCGATGAACCCGGAGACGTCCGAGCCGAGGAAGTTCTCGCCCTCCCCCAGCCCGAGCACGAGCGGGGAGTTGCGGCGGGCGGCCACGACGCGGCCGGGATGGTCGACGTGCACGGCGAGGATCGTGAAGGCGCCCTCGAGCCGGCGGGCCGTGGCCTGGACGGCGGCCACGAGGTCCTGGTCGCCGAGGTCGTTGTAGGTCTCCGCGAGCAGCGCGGCGGCGACCTCGGTGTCCGTCTCCGAGGTGAAGGCGTGGCCCTTCTCGGTGAGCTCCTGCTTGAGCTCGGCGAAGTTCTCGATGATCCCGTTGTGGATCACGGCCAGCCGGCCGCCGTCGACGACGTGCGGGTGGGCGTTGAGGTCGGTGGGCCCGCCGTGGGTCGCCCACCGGGTGTGGCCGATGCCCGTGGCGGAGGCGGGCAGCGGGTCGCGGCGCAGCTCCTCCTCGAGGTTGGCCAGCTTGCCGGCCTTCTTGCGGTGGCCGATCGCACCGTCCGCCACGACGGCGACGCCGGCCGAGTCGTAGCCGCGGTACTCCAGCCGGCGCAGGCCCTCCACGAGGACGTCCAGGGCGCCGTGCGAGGTCTCGGCCGAGGGGGAGGCCGGGCCCACATATCCAACGATTCCACACATGCGCTTCACAGTACCGCATGGATTCCGCCGCCCCGGGCAGGCCGGGGCGGGCTGCGACGGGCCACTTGGGGGGACACCGGGACGCCGTTCGGGGGACGGCGGCGGGTCCCGCAGGACGCTCCCGGGCGGGCCGGTCCGTCAGCCCCGGCGCTCCCGAGCGGCCTCGGCCACGAGCGCCTCGAGGCGCGGGAAGAGCGGGTGCTGCGGGTCCAGCCCCGTGATCTCGCGCGCGGCCTCGGCCGCCCCGCGGTGCTCGAGCAGCTCCCCCAGGCGGACCGCCTCGGGGTCCGAGGGGGCGTCGAAGCGCAGGGCCGCGGCCATCGCCCGCTGGAGGGCCTCGGTGCCCAGTCCGCGCTCGGCCAGCTCCGCGGCGGGGCCGACGAAGCGCTCGTGCCGGCCGAGCTTGCGCAGGGGCGCCCGGCCCACCCGCTCGACCGTGTCGGGCAGGGCGTCGTTGGCGAAGCGGGCGAGGATCTTCCGCACGTAGCGCTCGTGCTCGGCGGCGTCGAAGCCGTGCTTGGCGACGAGCAGGGCCGAGGTCTCCGCCAGCACGGCCTCGACCCCCGCCCGCACCTCCGGGTCGGCCAGCGCCTCCGCGATCGTGCGCCGGCCGGCGGCCCGGCCGAGGTAGGCGGCCGCGGCGTGGCCGGTGTTCACCGTGAAGAGCTTGCGCTCGATGTAGGGCGCCAGTGATGGCACCCAGGTGATCCCGGGGATCTGCGGCAGGGCCTCCCCGAAGGGCCCGGACTCGACGGCCCACTCGTAGTAGGGCTCCACGCGCACGTCGAGCCCGCCGCCGGGGGCCTGGTCGGGCACGATCCGGTCCACCGCCGTGTTGGCGAAGACAGCCCGGGCGTCGACGGCGGCGTCGTCGAGGCCGTGCTCGCGCGCCGCGGCGCGGACCTGCTCCTCGAGCAGGTCCGTGGCGTTGATCGCGTTCTCGCACGCCATCACGGCCTGGCGGGGCTCCCCGGCCGGGCGCGCGGCCAGGCCCGCGGCGATCGCCGGGGCCACGAAGCGCAGCACGCTCGGGCCCACGGCGGTCGTGACGACGTCGGCCGCGGCCAGCCGCGCCGTGAGCTCCTCGGGCTCCGCGGCGGAGTGCACGGCCGTGTAGTCGCCGACGACGTGGTCCCGCCCGCCCGCGCCGACCTCGTGCACCGTGTACCGGGGGGTGCTCCGGAGGGCGTCGACGAGGGGCTCGGCCACGTCGGCGAAGACGAGGCCGTAGCCGGCCTCGTGCAGCAGCAGGCCGACGAAGCCGCGGCCGATGTTCCCGGCGCCGAAGTGCACGGCCTGTTTCATGAGTTCACCTTCCCGAGGATCTCGAGGACCTCGTCCGCGGTGCGCGCCTCGTTCAGGCGCGCGACCTGCTCCTTGCTGCTGAAGATCCGGGCGATCTTGGCGAGCATGCCCAGGTGCTCCTTGTCCTTGCCCGCGATGCCGATCACCCAGGTGACGGGCTTGCCGTTCCAGTCCACCGGCTCGGTGTAGCGCACCACCGACAGGGCGGAGCGGAGGATGGAGTCCTTCGCGTCGTTGGTCCCGTGCGGGATCGCCAGACCGTTGCCCATGAAGGTGGACACCGACTCCTCGCGCTCGTGCATCGAGGCCACGTAGGCGTCGTCCACGGCCCCGGCGGCCACGAGCAGCCCGCCGGCCTCGTCGATGGCCTGCGCGGCGCTGCGCGCCCCGCCGTCCATGACGATCCGCTCGCGGGTCAGCACGGGCTCGGCCTCCGCCCCGGTCTCCCGGGCCGGTCCCTCCGCCGGTGCTGCCGCGGCCGTCGTCGTCCCCGCCGGGCCCGCCGCCGTCCCGGCCGCGCCCGCGGCCCCTGCCGTCGCCCCGGCGGGGGCGCCGTCCGCGCCGTCGACGTTGCGCCGGCGCACCGCCTCGACGATCTCGTCGTAGCGGGGGCTGCCCATGAAGTTGTCGACCGTGACCACGGACGCGCTCGGGACCTTGGGCCGGGCCCGGGTGGCGAGGTCCTGGTGGGTGACCACGATGTCGAAGTCGTCGGTGAGGTTGGCGATCGCCGCGTTGGTGACCGTCACGTCCTCGAAGCCCGCCGACCGGACCTTGTTGCGCAGCACGGAGGCGCCCATCGCCGAGGAGCCCATCCCGGCGTCGCACGCGAAGACGATGCGGCGCACGGGCTCCCCCGCGTCGAGGTCGCGCTCGCCGGCGGCGTCGGCGCCGCCGCTGGTGCCGACGAGGGAGGAGGAGACCGAGCTCTTCCGCCCCTTCATCCCCTCCATCCGCGCGGTCGCCTCGGTGAGGTCGCCCTCGCCCTTGTCCCCGGAGGCCTTGAGGATCACGGAGGCCACGAGGAAGGACACGGCCGTGGCCGCGACGACGGCCAGGACCACGCCCACGTAGGAGTCCGAGGCCGTCTGGGCCAGCACCGCGATGATCGACCCGGGCGCGGCCGGGGCGCGCAGGCCCGCGTCGAAGATCGTCAGGGTGAAGATCCCCGTCGCGCCGCCGGCGATGGCGGCCAGGATCAGGGCCGGCTTCATGAGCACGTAGGGGAAGTAGATCTCGTGGATGCCGCCGAAGAAGTGGATCAGGGCCGCCCCCGGGGCCGAGGCCCGTGCGGTCCCGCGGCCGAAGACCATGTAGGCCAGCAGGATCCCCAGGCCCGGGCCCGGGTTGGCCTCGAGCAGGAAGAGGATGGACTTGCCCTGCTCCAGGGCCTGGGCGGTGCCCAGCGGGGTGAGGATGCCGTGGTTGATCGCGTTGTTGAGGAACAGCACCTTCGCCGGCTCGATCAGGATCGAGGTCAGCGGCAGCAGCCCCCGGTCCACCAGGAACTCCACCGCGGCCGCGGCGGCGTTGGAGAACACCAGCACCGCCGGGCCGATGACGAAGAACCCGACGATCGCCATGATCCCGGCGAAGATCCCGGCGGAGAAGTTGTTGACCAGCATCTCGAAGCCGGGCTTGATCTTCCCGTCCCAGATGGCGTCGATCCGCTTCATCAGCCACGCCGTGGCCGGGCCCATGAGCATCGCCCCGATGAACATCGGGATGTCGGCGCCCACGATCACGCCCATCGTGGCGATCGCGCCCACGACGCCGCCGCGCACGTCGTAGACCATCCGTCCGCCGGTGTAGGCGATCAGCAGGGGCAGCAGGTAGGTGATCATCGGGCCCACGAGCCCCGTGTGCGGGGTGCCCTCGGCGTCGGTGCCGAACCCGCCCAGGGGCCCGTAGGGGGTGAAGCCCGCCTCGATGAAGAAGGCGGTGATCAGGCCCCAGGCGATGAACGCCCCGATGTTGGGCATGATCATCCCGGAGAGGAAGGTGCCGAAGCGCTGCACGTGCGCCCGGGCCGCCGTGCCCCTGGACCTGCCGCCCGCGCCGGGCTCCGTCGTCGTCGCTGTCGTGGCCATCGTCTCGTCCTCGGCTCTCGGAAGATGGGGCCGGGGCCACCGGCCGGAGAGCCGGTCGTGGCGGTCCGGCCGACGGTCCGCGCCGTCGTGGCCCCAATGTACCGCCCGCACCGGGCCCGCGCACCGGGGCGCGGCGGGGCGCAGGTCTAGACTGTCCCCGATGAGCACCCACGCCCTCCAGCACCGAGTCTCGCCGTTCGTGGAGCTCGACCGGCAGACCTGGTCGAGGCTCGCGGACGCGATCGACGTCCCCCTGTCCTCCCAGGAGATCGAGAACCTGCGCGGCCTCGGCGACCACCTCGACGTGGAGGAGGTCCGGGAGGTCTACCTGCCGCTGTCCCGGCTGCTCACCCTCTACGACGCCTCCTCGAACCGGCTCAACGCCTCCACGAACGCGTTCCTCGGCGAGGAGCACGCGCGCACCCCGTTCGTCATCGGCATCGCCGGGTCCGTGGCCGCGGGCAAGTCCACGACGGCGCGCCTGCTGCGCGAGCTGCTCTCCCGCTGGCCCTCCACCCCGAACGTGCAGCTCGTGACCACCGACGGGTTCCTCCACCCCAACGCGGAGCTGCACCGCCGCGGGCTGATGGAGCGCAAGGGCTTCCCCGAGTCCTACGACCGGCGGGCGCTGCTGCGCTTCGTCGCGGAGATCAAGTCCGGGGCCCCGGAGGTGCGCGCCCCGCGCTACTCCCACCACAGCTACGACATCGTCCCCGGCGAGGAGGTCGTGGTGACCCGCCCCGACGTGGTCATCGTGGAGGGGCTCAACGTGCTCGCCCCCGCGAAGGTGCGGCCTGGCGACCGGGCGGCCCTCGCCCTGAGCGACTTCTTCGACTTCTCCATCTACGTCGACGCCCGCACGGCCGACATCGAGCGCTGGTACGTGGAGCGCTTCCAGGCCCTGCGCTCCTCGGCCTTCTCCGACCCCGGCTCCTACTTCCACCGCTACGCGGCCCTCTCCGACGACGAGGCCGAGGCCACGGCGCTGGGGATCTGGCGGCGGATCAACGAGCCGAACCTCGTCGAGAACGTGCTGCCCACCCGCGGCCGGGCCCGCCTGATCCTCTCCAAGGGCCCCGACCACTCGGTGCGCCGCGTGCTGCTGCGCAAGAACTGACCCCGTGCGCGCCCCGAGCCCTGCCCCGCGCCACCGCCTCCCCCGCCCGGCCGGGCCCCGGCTCCTCGCGGCGGGCCTGCTCGCCGCGGTGCTGACCGGCTGCGGGGACGCCGGCCCGGGCCCCGCCCCGTCCGCACCCGCGTCCTCCGCACCGGGCCCGGCAGCGGCCTCCCCCGGCGGCCCGCGCTCCTCAGGGGTCCCCGGCACCGCGGCGGCGTCCCCCGGCGGCGGGGATGCGGGGGACGCCCGGGGCCCGGCCGCGGACTCCCCCGTCGACGAGGGGCCGGGGGCCGACCCGGGCACGGCCGCGCCCCCGCCGGAGCTGGACGACCCGGCCTCGCCGGCCGTGGTCGTGAACAAGCGCCGCCCGCTCGACCCGCCGCGCTGGGCGCCGGCGGCACTGGAGGACGTCGAGGGGGTCCGGCTGCGCCCGGAGGCCGCCCGCGACGCCCGCCGGCTGCTCGCCGCCGCGCGCGCCGACGGGGTGCGGATCGTCGCGCTCTCCGGCTACCGCTCCTACGACGACCAGGCCGCCGCCTACGCCGGCTGGGTCGCCCGCCAGGGCCGCGCCGCCGCGGACACCGCCTCGGCGCGCCCGGGCCACTCGGAGCACCAGACCGGGCTGGCCCTCGACGTCGGGCAGGGCGGGGGGTGCGACCTGCAGGTCTGCTTCGCGGACACCCCCGCCGCGGCCTGGGTGGCCGAGCACGCCGCGGAGCACGGGTTCGTGGTGCGCTACCCGTTCGGGGAGCACCCGACGACCGGGTACTGGTACGAGCCCTGGCACCTGCGCCACCTCGGGGCCGAGCGCGCCAGGGAGTACACGTCCTCCGGGGCCGCGACCCTCGAGGAGTTCTCCGGACTGGGGCCGGCCCCGGACTACGGCCCCGCCCGCTGAGCGCGCCCGCCGCCGGGCGTGCCGCCACGACGGGGCGCCCGCACCGGCGTGTGACGGAGCTCCCCGTCCGGAAAACGCACTTCCGGGCTACTCTGTGAGCATGCTCAAGGGTTTCAAAGAATTCATCATGAAGGGCAACGTCCTGGACCTCGCCGTCGCCGTGATCATCGGCGCCGCCTTCGCCCAGGTCGTCAACGCCATGGTCGAGGCCGTGCTGATGCCGGCCATCTCCGCGCTGGTGGGCTCGCCCAACTTCGACTCGTTCGCGATGGTCACCCTCAACGGCAACGACATCCGGTTCGGCGTGCTGCTCACCGCGCTCGTGAACTTCCTGCTCGTGGCCGCCGCGGTCTACTTCGCGATCGTGCTGCCCATGAACAAGATGATCGAGGCCCGCAACCGCCGCCTCGGCATCACCCCGGCCGAGGAGGAGGCCGACCCGCAGGTCCAGCTCCTCACCGAGATCCGCGACGCGCTCACCCAGCGCTCCGCCTGACCCGTCCACCCGTCCGTTCGAGGCCCGCACCGGCAGCGCCGGTGCGGGCCTCGGCCCGTCCGCGCCGCCGGTCCGGCGGGCGCGGCACCGCGCTCAGACGGTGAGGGCGGTCTCCTGCTCCACGACCGCGGCCAGGTGCTCGGCCTCCGCGCGGGCGGTCTCCTCCGTGGCGGCCTCGACCATGACCCGCACCACCGGCTCGGTCCCCGAGGGGCGCAGCAGCACCCGGCCGGTCTCCCCCAGGCGCTGCTCGACCTCCGCGACGGCCGCCCGCACGGCGGCGTTGGAGCCCACGGCGGACCGGTCGACCCCGCGCACGTTGACGAGCACCTGCGGCAGGCGGGTCATCACCCGGGCGAGCTCCGCGAGCGGGGTGCCCGTGGCGGCCACGCGCGAGGCCAGCATCAGCCCGGTGAGCAGGCCGTCGCCGGTGGTCGCCCAGTCGGACATGATGACGTGCCCGGACTGCTCGCCGCCGAGGTTGTAGCCGTGCTCGGTCATCGTCTCGAGGACGTAGCGGTCGCCGACCGCGGTCTCGCGGACCTCGATCCCGGCCTCCCGCAGGGCGAGCTTGAGCCCGAGGTTGCTCATCACGGTGGCCACCAGGGTGTCGTCCACCAGCCGGCCCTGCTCCTTCAGGCCGAGGGCGAGGATCGCCATGATCTGGTCGCCGTCGACCTCCTGGCCCGTGTGGTCGACCGCGAGGCAGCGGTCGGCGTCGCCGTCGTGGGCGATGCCGAGGTCCGCCCCGCGCTCGAGCACCGCCCGGCGCAGGGGCTCGAGGTGGGTCGAGCCGCAGCCGTCGTTGATGTTGAGCCCGTCCGGCTCGGCGCCGATGACCTGCACGTCGGCCCCGGCGTCCCGGAACGCGTCCGGGGAGACCCCCGAGGCGGCGCCGTTGGCGCAGTCCAGGACGATGCGCAGGCCCTCCAGCCGCTGCGGGATCGCGCCCACGAGGTGGAGGACGTAGCGGTCCTCGGCGTCGGTGAGGAGGCTGATCCGCCCGACCTCCGCGCCCGTGGGGCGGCGGAAGTCCCCGGACTCCCACACCGCCTGGATCTCGTCCTCGACCCGGTCCGGCAGCTTGCGCCCGCCGTGGGCCAGGAACTTGATGCCGTTGTCCGGGGCGGGGTTGTGGGACGCGGAGATCATCACGCCGAAGTCGGCGTCCAGGTCGGCCACGAGGTAGGCCAGCGCCGGGGTCGGCAGCACGCCGGCGTCGTGGACGTCCACGCCCGAGCCGGCCAGGCCCGCGGCCACGGCGGCGCCCAGGAACTCCCCGCTCGCGCGGCCGTCGCGGGCCAGGACCGCGGTGGGCCGGCGGCCCTCGGGGGCGTGGCCGTGGCCGAGCACGATCGCCGCCGCCTGCGCGAGGTCCAGGGTCATGTTGGCTGTGAGGAGGTCGTTCGCGAGCCCGCGGACGCCGTCCGTTCCGAATAATCTAGACATCGGACCCATAGTACGGTCCGCCCGGCCGCCCGACCGCGCACGACGGCCCTGCGTGTGGCGTGCGTCACGTCCGTGACGCGCCGTGGAACGGCGGAACCCCGCCCCGCCGGGTGGCGGGACGGGGTTCCGTGGGGCGATCTCGCCGGGCCGGGGCCCGTCGATCAGCGCTTGGAGTACTGCGGGGCCTTGCGGGCCTTCTTGAGACCGGCCTTCTTGCGCTCGGTGACGCGGGCGTCACGGGTGAGGAAGCCGGCCTTCTTCAGCGACGGGCGGTTGTTCTCCGCGTCGATCTCGTTGAGGGCGCGGGCCACGCCCAGGCGCATCGCGCCGGCCTGGCCGGAGGGGCCGCCGCCGTGGATGCGGGCGATCACGTCGTAGGCGCCCTCGAGCTCCAGCAGCGCGAAGGGCTCGTTGACCTCCTGCTGGTGGAGCTTGTTCGGGAAGTAGTTCTCCAGGGTGCGCCCGTTGACGGTCCACTGGCCGGAGCCGGGGACGACGCGCACGCGGGCGACGGCCTCCTTGCGGCGGCCGACGGCCTGGCCGGAGACGGTCAGCGCGGGGCGCTCGCCGGTCGCGACGGCCTCGGGGGCGGCGGAGGACTCGGAGGTGTAGCTGGTCAGCTGCTCCTCGCCCTCGGCGGTGTACTGCTCGTCAGTGTTCTGAGCCACGATTCTCCTCGATCAGTTCTTGTCTCGTAGGCCCGGAATTACTGGGCGACCTGGGTGAACTCGAAGGTCTGCGGCTGCTGGGCACCGTGGGGGTGCTCCGGGCCGGCGTAGACCTTCAGCTTGGACATCTGCTGGGCGGCCAGCTTGTTCTTGGGGAGCATGCCGCGCACGGCCTTCTCCACGGCGCGCACCGGGTTCTTCTCGAGCAGCTCCGCGTAGGAGGTGGACTTGAGGCCGCCGGGGTAGCCGGAGTGCCGGTAGGCGCGCTTCTTCTCGAGCTTCGCGCCGGTCAGGGCCACCTTGTCGGCGTTGACGATGACGACGAAGTCGCCGCCGTCGACGTGAGGAGCAAAGGTCGGCTTGTGCTTTCCGCGCAGCAGCGTTGCGGTCTGGCTGGCAAGACGACCCAGGACGACGTCGGTGGCATCGATGACGTGCCACTGGCGCTGGATGTCACCGGGCTTCGGGGTGTACGTACGCACGTTATTTGCCTTCGTTCGGGTTCTCTCGGTGGCGCTAGTTGGGGTCACGCCGTTGCATCCGTGTGCCGTCCGGGGCTCGGGTGAGGGCCGAGCTGCATCCGGTGCCCGAGACCCCGGTGCACCGGCCGCCATGCGTCCTGCAACTGGACGGCGGATCCGGGTACACGTGAACCGAGGCGGGACACGCACAACAGCACTCCACGGTACCGGATCGGGCTCCCCGGCGCCACTCCCCGCCCGCGGACGCCCGCGCGCGCCGGTGCTACGCGGGGGGCGGCTGCGCGGGGTCCCGCCGGGCGCGGGTGGCCCGGGCGCGCTCGGCGACCGCGGCGTCCTCGGGGTAGCGGACCTCCTCGAGGACGAGCGGGTGGGGCGGTGCCATGAGGATGCGCGCGTCGCGCACCCGGTCGGCCAGCCGCTCCCCCAGCCAGCCGGTGGCCTCCCGGCCGGCCCCGACGCGCACGGCGGCGCCCACGACCGAGCGGACCATGTGGTGGCAGAAGGCGTCCGCCTCCAGGCCGAGGACCACGAGCCCGGCGGGGTCCCGCTCGACCGAAGCCGCGAGCATCTCGCGCACGGTGGTGGCGCCCTCGCGGGGGCGGCAGAAGGCGAGGAAGTCGTGCAGGCCCACCAGCTCCTGCAGCGCCGCGGCCATCGCCGGGACGTCGAGGACGTCGGGGGTCCACCAGGTCAGGTGCCGGGTGAGCGGGTCGAGACCGCCGGCGCCGTCGTCGATCCGGTAGCTGTACCGGCGGGCGACCGCCGAGAAGCGGGCGTCGAAGCCGGGGGGCGCCTCGCGCGCCGAGCGCACGACGACCGCGCCCGGGCACTCCGCCAGCCCCGCCGCGCGGCGGCCCCGGCCCAGGACGTGGCCGAGGGTCCCGGTCAGCCGCCGCACGAGCGCGTCCCCCGGGTCCTCGGCGCGCCCCCGGGCCAGGCCCGTCCACTCGGCGGCGCCGAGGTCGAGGTGGACGACCTGCCCGCGGGCGTGCACCCCCGCGTCCGTGCGCCCGGCGACGACGACGCGCACGGGCCGGCGCACGAGCAGCGCGAGGGCGTCCTCGAGGGCGCCCTGGACGGTGGGCCGTCCCGGCTGGCGCGCCCACCCCGAGAAGGGGGCGCCGTCGTAGGCCAGGTCCAGGCGCACGCGCACGGCGTGCGGGGCCGGGCCGGCGGCGGGCAGTGGGATCACGGTGCGGCTCCAGGGGTCTCGGGGCGGGCCCGGGGGGCCGCCGGGGGCGTGCGGGGGGCAGGCCCGGGCACGGCGACGCCGCCGGGGACGGTGTCCCCGGCGGCGTGCTCGGTGCGGTCGGCTCGGCTCAGCGCAGCTTCTGCGCGGCGGCACCGCCGGCCGGCTGGAAGCCGGCGGCCTCGGCGCTGGCCGGGGAGTCGAACCAGATCTCGGCGGTGGTGCCCGCGTACCAGCGCGAACCGGGCACGTGGTACTTCATCGAGTTCTTGTTGCCCTTGACGTCGAAGCCCTCGGGGGCCTCGCCGGACTCCAGCGGCGCGTGCGAGCCGGGGAACTCCGCCTCCGTGTTCTCGGCGGCGACGGCGGCGGCCTCCTCGGAGCCCACCTCCGGGGCCTGCTCCTGCGCGGGGATCTCCTCGGCGGTGACGTCCTCGGCGGTGGAGCCGGCCGGGGTGTCGACCGGCGCGGCCGGGGCGGGGGCGGCCTTCTCGGTGGCCCGCTCGGCCTCGGCGACGGTGGCCTTGGTCGCGACGGGCTCCATGACGAGCTCGATCACGGCCATGGGGGCGTTGTCGCCCTTGCGGTTGCCGATCTTGGTGATGCGCGTGTAGCCGCCGTTGCGGTCCTCCATCGCCGAGGCGATGGTGGTGAACAGCTCGTGGACCACGGACTTGTCGGAGAGCTGGGCGAGCACCCGGCGGCGGGCGGCCAGGTCACCGCGCTTGGCGAAGGTGATCAGGCGCTCGGCGTAGGGGCGCATCCGCTTGGCCTTGGTGACCGTGGTGGTGATGCGCTTGTGCTCGAACAGCTGCTGGGACAGGTTGGCCAGCATCAGGCGCTCGTGGGCGGGGCCGCCTCCGAGACGGGGACCCTTGGTGGGAGTAGGCATGGTTGTTGATCTCCTGGAAGGTCGTCCCCTCCGGGCCCAGGACCCGGCGGGACTTCAGAGGGAAGGATTACTGGTCGACGTCGTCGAACGGGTTCTCGTCGTCGATCGCGGCGGCGCGGGCGGCGAGGTCGAAACCGGGGGGCGAGTCCTTGAGGGAGAGGCCCAGGTCGACGAGCTTGGCCTTGACCTCGTCGATGGACTTCGCGCCGAAGTTGCGGATGTCCATCAGGTCCGCCTCGGAGCGGCCGACGAGCTCGCCCACGGTGTGGATGCCCTCGCGCTTGAGGCAGTTGTAGGACCGCACGGTCAGCTCGAGGTCCTCGATCGGCAGGGCCATGTCGGCGGCCATCGCGGCGTCGGTCGGCGAGGGGCCGATCTCGATGCCCTCGGCGGCCGCGTTCAGCTCGCGGGCCAGGCCGAACAGCTCGACCAGGGTGGTGCCGGCGGAGGCGACGGCGTCCCGCGGGGAGATGGCCTCCTTGGTCTCCACGTCCAGGACCAGCTTGTCGAAGTCGGTGCGCTGCTCGACGCGGGTGGCCTCCACGCGGAAGGTCACCTTGAGCACCGGGGAGTAGATGGAGTCGACCGGGATCCGGCCGATCTCCGCGTCCCCGGCCTTGTTCTGCGCCGCCGAGACGTAGCCGCGGCCCCGCTCGATGGTCAGCTCGAGCTCGAGCTGGCCCTTCGCGTTGAGGGTGGCGATGTGCAGGTCCGGGTTGTGGATCTCCACACCGGCCGGGGCCGTGATGTCCGCCGCGGTCACGACGCCGGGACCCTGCTTGCGCAGGTAGGCGACGACCGGCTCGTCCTGCTCCGAGGAGACGGCGAGCTTCTTGATGTTGAGGATGATCTCGGTGACGTCCTCCTTGACGCCCTCCACGGTGGAGAACTCGTGGAGCACCCCGTCGATGCGGATGCTGGTCACGGCAGCACCCGGGATCGAGGACAGCAGGGTGCGGCGGAGGGAGTTGCCGAGGGTGTAGCCGAAGCCGGGCTCGAGGGGTTCGATCACGAAGCGGGACCGGTTCTCGGCCACGACCTCTTCCGAGAGGGTGGGGCGCTGTGCGATGAGCACTGATGTTTCCTTTCAGCGGGCATCCGCCATATGACGACCGCAGGTGGTGGAAAACAGTTGGTGGGTGCGGACCGGTGCCCGGTCCGGTGTCGGCGCGCCGACCGGGCCCCGCAGTGCGCGGGGCCCGGTCGGTGCGCTCGCATCAGACGCGGCGGCGCTTCGGCGGGCGGCACCCGTTGTGCGCGCTCGGGGTGACGTCCGAGATCGAGCCGACCTCGAGGCCGGTGGCCTGGAGGGAGCGGATGGCGGTCTCGCGCCCGGAGCCCGGGCCCTTGACGAACACGTCCACCTTGCGCACGCCGTGCTCCTGCGCGCGCTTGGCGGCGGCCTCGGCGGCCATCTGGGCGGCGAACGGGGTGGACTTGCGCGACCCCTTGAACCCCATCTCGCCGGCGGAGGACCAGGAGAGGACGGCGCCGGTGGGGTCGGTGATGGTGACGATGGTGTTGTTGAACGTCGACTTGATGTGGGCCTGGCCCTGGACGATGTTCTTCTTGTCCTTGCGACGGGGCTTGCGTGCAGCCGCTGCGCGAGTCTTCGGGGGCATGGAGATCTCCTACGAGGTGTTCAGGAAGAGCGGTGAAGAGCGGGGTGGTGCCGCTCGGGGGACGCCGGGTCCCGGTGCACGAGCGGCAGCGGGCTACTTCTTCTTGCCGGCGACCGTGCGCTTGGGACCCTTGCGGGTGCGCGCGTTGGTCTTCGTGCGCTGTCCGTGCACCGGCAGGCCGCGGCGGTGGCGCAGGCCCTGGTAGCTGCCGATCTCGACCTTGCGGCGGATGTCGGCGGCGACCTCGCGCCGCAGGTCGCCCTCGACCTTGTAGTTGCCCTCGATGTAGTCGCGCAGCTCGACGAGCTGGGCGTCGGTGAGCTCGCGCACGCGCAGGTCGCCCGAGATGCCCGTGGCCTCGAGGGTGTCCAGCGCGCGGGTGCGTCCCACGCCGTAGATGTAGGTGAGCGCTACTTCCAGCCGCTTCTCACGGGGAAGGTCAACGCCAGCGAGACGTGCCATGTCGGCGGTTCTCCTTGTTCTTCTCCAGAGGTCTTCAGCATCGCTGCCCGGTCGGGACGTCGCCGTCCGCCGGTCCCCGGCCTCTGTTCCCGGGGGCACCCGCCCGGATCCCTCCGGTCGGGAGCGGTGCCTTGTCTAATCCACTTGCGTGGGGCAGCTCGGGCGGATCAGCCCTGGCGCTGCTTGTGGCGCGGGTTCTCGCAGATCACCATGACCCGGCCGTTGCGCCGGATCACCTTGCACTTGTCGCAGATCGGCTTCACGCTCGGCTGAACCTTCATCGCATTCCTTCGCGTCGTTCTCTCGAGTGGCGGCGGCCGGCGGCCGCCGGTCCTACTTGTAGCGGTAGACGATACGACCGCGGGTGAGGTCGTACGGGCTCAGCTCCACCACCACGCGGTCCTCGGGAAGGATCCGGATGTAGTGCTGGCGCATCTTGCCGGAGATGTGGGCGAGCACCAGGTGACCGTTGTTCAGCTCAACGCGGAACATCGCGTTGGGCAGAGCCTCGACCACAGTGCCCTCGATCTCGATGACTCCGTCTTTCTTGGCCATATCCTCCGCTAACTTCAGGGGCCCGCCGCCGGGGCGCCGGGCAGGGTTCGGGTGTTCTTGATCGTTAAACGCCGCAGCGGACCAGGGCGCGCGCACCATCACCGTTCGAAGGAGCGGGAGGGATCGGCGTGGTCCGGACAGTGCGGAATCGCTGGAGCACAGACAACCAACAGAACACTCTACGGCATGGGGCGGGCACGCCGCAACGCCGGTGCGCCGGGAGCACCGGTGGCGCTCCCGGCGCACCGGCGCGGGCGGGAGGGGCGGGCCGGGGGCTCCGGCCGGCGCGGGGCTCAGGCGGTCGCGGCGAGCTGGCCGCAGGCGCCGTCGATGTCGGAGCCGCGGGTGTCGCGCACGGTCGTGGGGATGCCGTGGGCGCGCAGGCGCTCGACGAAGTTCTGCTCGACCCCGGGCCGGGACGCGGTCCACTTCGACCCTGGGGTCGGGTTCAGCGGGATGGGGTTGACGTGCACCCAGCCGGTGCCGCGGGCGTTGAGCTTCTCCCCCAGCAGGTCGGCCCGCCAGCCGTGGTCGTTGATGTCCCGGATGAGCGCGTACTCGATGGAGACCCGCCGGCCGGTGACGTCGTAGTAGTCGCGGGCGGCGTCGAGCGCCTCGTCGACCTTCCACCGGGTGTTGATGGGGATCAGCTCGTCGCGCAGCTCGTCGTCGGGCGCGTGCAGGGACAGCGCCAGGGTGACGGGCAGCTTCTCCCGGGTGAACCGGCGGATCCCCGGGACGAGGCCCACCGTGGACATCGTGATGCCGCGGGCGGAGATGCCCAGGCCCTCCGGGGAGGGGTCGACGAGGCGGTGCACGGCCCCGAGGGTCGCCTTGTAGTTGGCCAGGGCCTCCCCCATGCCCATGAACACGATGTTGGACACCCGCAGCGGCTCCTGCTCGGCGCGGCCCACCCGGCCCCCGCGCAGCAGGCGCGCGCCCTGGACGACCTGTTCGACGATCTCGGCGGTGGAGAGGTTGCGGGTCAGCCCGGCCTGGCCCGTGGCGCAGAACGGGCAGTTCATCCCGCACCCGGCCTGGGAGGAGATGCACATGGTCACCCGGTTCGGGTAGCGCATGAGCACCGACTCGACCATCGCGCCGTCGAAGAGGCGGTGGACGGTCTTCAGGGTGGCGCCGCCGTCGGCCTCGAGGGTGCGGACCGGGCTCAGCAGCGGGGGCATCGCCCGGGCGACGAGCTCGGCGCGGCCCTCCGCCGGCAGGTCGGTCATGTCCTCCGGGTCGGTGGCCAGGCGGTCGAAGTAGTGCCGTGAGAGCTGGCCCGCGCGGAACGGCTTGTGGCCGAGCTCGGCGAGGAACTCGCGCCGGCCGGCCAGGTCGAAGTCGGCCAGGTGCCGGGGCGGCTTGCCGCGGCGGGGCGCGGTGAAGGTCAGCTGGCCGGGCTCGGGTCGGACGGTGAGCTCGAGCGGGGTCTCGGGCACGGGCTTCTCCTCGCGGGACGGGGGCGGTCGGGGCGGCGCGGTGGGGCTCAGTCCTCGGGCACCGGGACGGGGGTGACGCCCAGGGGCTCGAGCTCCGAGGCGCCGCCGTCCTCGGCGGTGAGCACCCAGATGCCGTCGGGGTGCAGGGCGACGGAGTGCTCCCACTGGCTGGAGCGGGCGCCGTCGGTGGTGACGACGGTCCAGTCGTCCTCCAGCACCCGCGTGCCGATGCCGCCGCGCACGAGCATGGGCTCGATCGCGAGCGCCATCCCGGCGCGCAGGCGCGGCCCGCGGTCGTTGCTGCGGAAGTTCAGGACGTCGGGGGCCATGTGCATCTTGGAACCGATGCCGTGGCCCACGTATTCCTCGAGGATCCCGAAGCGGTGGCCGGAGACCTCGCGCACGTAGTCCTCCACGGCCGCCCCGATGTCCCCGACGTGCGTGCCGGTGGCGACGGCGGCGATCCCGCGCCACATCGCCCGGCGGGTGGTCTCCGACAGCTCGGCGTCGGCGGGGTCGGGCCGGCCCAGCAGGACGGTGCGCGCGGAGTCCCCGTGCCAGCCGTCGACGACCGCCCCGCCGTCGATCGAGAGAATGTCGCCCTCCTGCAGCACCTGCTCGCCGGGGATGCCGTGGACGACGACCTCGTTGACGGACACGCACACGGTGGCCGGGTAGCCGAAGTAGCCGAGGAAGTTGGACGTCGCCCCGTGCTCGTCGAGCACGGCGCGGAACGCGGCGTCGAGGTCCGCGGTGGTCGCCCCGGGCACGGCGGCGGCCACGGCGGCGTCGAGGGCCCGCGAGGTCACCACCCCGGCGCGGCGCATGGTGCGCAGCTGGGCGTTGGTCTTGTACTCGATCCGGCGGCGGCCGAACATGCGGTGGTCCTTCCCGTCCGCCCGGCCCCGGGGTCCGGGGGCGGCGGCCGTGGTGTTAAACGTGAGACCCCCGGGGGTGCCCGGGGGCGTCACGGCGTGGGGCGGGGCTGCTCAGGCGAGCGCCGCCATGATGCGCCGGGTGACCTCGTCGACGGTGCCGAGACCGTCGACCTCGCGCACGAGGCCGCGCTGGGCGTAGAGGTCGACGACGACGGCCGTCTCGGCGTCGTAGACGTCGAGACGGTGGCGGATGACGTCCTCGGTGTCGTCGGTGCGCCCCTCCTTCTGGGCGCGGCCGAGCAGGCGCTGGACGAGCTCCTCGTTGTCGGCCGTCAGCTGGAGCACGACGTCGAGCTCCTGGTCCAGCTCCCGCAGGATCCCGTCCAGCTCCTCCACCTGCGCGGCGTTGCGCGGGTAGCCGTCGAGCAGGAACCCCTCGGCGGTGTCGCCCTCCCCCAGGCGCTCCCGCACCATGCGGTTGGTCACCGAGTCCGGCACGAGGTCCCCGGCGTCGATGTAGCGCTTGGCCTCCTGGCCCAGCGGGGTCTGCGCCTTGATGTTGGCGCGGAAGATGTCGCCGGTGGAGATCGCCGGCACGCCCAGCTCCTCCGAGATGCGCACGGCCTGGGTGCCCTTGCCGGCCCCCGGCGGGCCGATGATGAGCATGCGGGTCATGAGGTCTCCTTGCGGTCGGGAACGGGTGCGGGCCCAGTCTAGCGGCCGGACCCGCACCGGCCCGGGCTCAGCGCAGCAGGCCCTCGTAGTGGCGCTGCTGGAGCTGGGCCTCGATCTGCTTCACCGTGTCCAGCCCGACGCCCACCATGATCAGCAGGGACGGCCCGCCGAAGGGGAAGTTCTGGTTGGCGTCGACCATCACGAGGGCGACCAGCGGGATCATCGACACGATCCCGAGGTACAGGGCGCCGGGGAAGGTGATGCGGGTCAGCACGTACTGCAGGTAGCGCTCGGTGGGCCGGCCCGCGCGGATGCCCGGGATGAAGCCGCCGTAGCGCTTCATGTTGTTGGAGACCTCCTCCGGGTTGAACGTGATGGACACGTAGAAGTACGTGAAGAACACGATCATGAGGAAGTACAGCACCATGTAGACCGGGTGGTCGCCGGTGACGAGGTAGGTGTTGATCCAGGTGACCCACCCGGGGATGTCCGTGCCGGTCTCGGGCATCCCGAACTGCGCCAGCATGCCCGGGAGCATGAGCATGGAGGAGGCGAAGATGATCGGGATGACCCCGGCCATGTTCACCTTCAGGGGGATGTAGGTGGTGGTGCCGCCGATGGTGCGCCGGCCCACCATGCGCTTGGCGTACTGGACGGGCACGCGCCGCTGGGACTGCTCGACGAAGACCACGCACGTGATCACGACGAGGCCCACGGCCAGCACGGCGAGGAACACGCCCCACCCCTTGGTGCGCAGGATGTCGCCGAGGGCGGAGGGGAAGGTCGCGGCGATCGAGGTGAAGATCAGCAGCGACATCCCGTTGCCGACGCCCTTCTCGGTGATGCGCTCGCCGAGCCACATGATGATCGCCGTGCCGGCGGTCATGGTGATCACCATGATGACGACCGTGAGGATCGTGTCCTCCGGGATCACCGGCAGCGGGCAGTCCCCCAGCAGGGCGCCGGAGCGGGCCAGGGAGACGATCGTTGTCGCGTTGAGCAGCGCCAGCCCGATCGTGAGGTAGCGCGTGTACTGGGTCAGCTTCGTCTGCCCCTGCGCGCCCTCCTCGTGCAGCTCCTGGAAGCGCGGGATGACGACCCGCAGCAGCTGGGTGATGATGCTCGCGGTGATGTAGGGCATCACGCCCAGGGCGAAGACCGACAGCTGCAGCAGGGCGCCGCCGCTGAAGAGGTTGACCATGTCGTAGATCCCGCCCGTGGTGGTCCCCAGGGCGAGGCACTGCTGGACGTTGCCGTAGTCCACCCCGGGGGCGGGGACGAAGGTGCCCAGGCGGTAGAGCACGATGAGGCCGAGGGTGATCCCCAGCTTGCGTCGCAGGTCGGGCGTTCGCAACGCCCGGCCGAAAGCGCTGAGCACATGTCCTCCTAGAGAGACGGGTCCGACCGGCGTCCGGCCGCGGGGGGGGTGGGGAGTCCGGGAGCGCGGTCCCGGGGTCCGCGCGCGACGGGCACGGACGACCCTGCGCGCCAGTCTAACGAACGCGCCGGTGCCCGGCCCTCCGGGTCCCGGCGTGCCGGTGCACCCGGGACGGGTCAGGCCCCGCCCACGCTGGCGTGGACGGGGCCTGACCGGTGCGCCGCGGCCCCGGGCTGTGCCCGGGGCCGCGGCGCGCGCTCACAGCGCGGTGGTGCTGCCGCCGGCGGCGGCGATCTTCTCGGCCGCGGAGCCGGAGAAGGCGTGCGCCGTCACGTCGACCGCCACGGCGATCTCGCCGGTGCCCAGGACCTTGACGGGCTGGTTCTTGCGGACCGCGCCCTTGGCCACGAGCGAGTCGACCGTGACCTGGCCGCCCTCCGGGAACAGCTCCGCGAGCCGGTCCAGGTTCACGACCTGGTACTCGACGCGGAAGGGGTTCTTGAACCCGCGCAGCTTCGGCAGCCGCATGTGCAGCGGCAGCTGGCCGCCGGCGAAGCCGGCCTTGACCTGGTAGCGGGCCGCCGTGCCCTTGGTGCCGCGACCGGCGGTCTTGCCCTTGGAGCCCTCACCGCGACCCACGCGGGTCTTGGCGGTGCGGGCGCCGGGGGCCGGGCGCAGGTGGTGCACCTTCAGCGCGTGCACCTTCTCGCCGTTGCCGGCGGTGTTCTCTGCAGTGTTCTCTGCCATGTCAGTTGGCCTCCTCGACCTTGACCAGGTGGGCGACGGTGTTGACCATGCCCGCGGTCACCCCGTCGGCCTTCCGGACCACCACGTTGCCCGGCCGCTTCAGGCCGAGGGACCGCAGCGTGTCCCGCATGTTCTGCTTCTGGCCGACCACCGAGCGGACCTGCGTGATGCGCAGCTCCGTGCCGTCGGGCTGGATACGCTTGCCGGACATCAGGCACCTGCCTTCTGGATGGAGCGCAGCAGCGGACCGGGGACGACCTCGTCGATGGGCATGCCGCGGCGTGCCGCCACGGCCGCCGGCTCCTCGAGCTGGCGGAGCGCCTCGATCGTTGCGTGCACGATGTTGATCTGGTTCGACGAGCCCAGCGACTTGGAGAGCACGTCGTGGATGCCGGCGCACTCGAGCACGGCGCGCACCGGACCGCCGGCGATCACACCGGTACCGGGGGTCGCCGGGCGGAGCATGACGACGCCCGCGGCGGCCTCGCCCTGGACGCGGTGCGGGATGGTGCGGTCCTCGACGCGGGGAACGCGGAAGAAGTTCTTCTTCGCCTCCTCGACGCCCTTGGAGATCGCGGCCGGCACCTCCTTCGCCTTGCCGTAGCCGACACCGACCATGCCGTTGCCGTCACCGACGACGACGAGGGCGGTGAAGCTGAAGCGGCGCCCGCCCTTGACGACCTTGGAGACGCGGTTGATGGTCACGACGCGCTCGAGGAACTTGTCCTTCTCCTCGTCGCGCCCGCCGCGGCCGCCACGGCCGCCGCGCTCGCCACGGCCCCCGCGCTCACCGCGGCCGCCGCGCTCGCCACGGCCCCCGCGGTCGCCGCGGGAGTCCTGGGAGCGGGTGGTCTCGGTGGACTGCTGGGCCCCGGTCGCCTCCGTGGAGGCAGTGCTGGCTTCCGTCACCTGGGTTTCCTTCTCGTTGTTCTGCTCGCTCACAGTGCCAGACCTCCCTCACGGGCGCCGTCGGCCACGGCCGCCACACGACCGTGGTACTTGTTGCCGCCGCGGTCGAAGACGACGGCCTCGATGCCGGCGGCCTTGGCGCGCTCGGCCACGAGCTCGCCGACGCGCTTGGCCTTGGCGGTCTTGTCCGCCTCGGTGCCGCGCAGGTCGGCCTCCATGGTGGAGGCCGAGGCGACGGTGACGCCCTTGGTGTCGTCGACGACCTGGACGAACACGTGCCGGGCCGAGCGGTTGACGACCAGGCGGGGGCGGACCGCGGTGCCGGTGAGGTGCTTGCGCACCCGGGCGTGGCGGCGGCCGCGGGCGGCGGCCTTGGACTTGCCCTTGATCTTCAGAGCCATGATTACTTACCAGCCTTTCCGGCCTTGCGGCGGATCTGCTCGCCGGCGTACCGCACACCCTTGCCCTTGTAGGGCTCGGGGGCGCGCAGGCCGCGGATCTTGGCGGCGACGTGGCCGACCTGCTGCTTGTCGATGCCGTTGACGGTCAGCTTGTTGACGCCCTCGACGGCGAAGGAGATGCCCTCCGGGGCCTTGAAGGTGACCGGGTGGCTGTAGCCCAGGGCGAACTCGAGGTCCTGGCCCTTGGCCTGCACGCGGTAGCCGGTGCCCACGATCTCGAGGCCCTTGGAGTAGCCCTGGGAGACGCCCTGGATCATGTTGGCGATCAGGGTGCGGGTCAGCCCGTGCAGCGAGCGGGACTCCCGCTCGTCGTTCGGCCGCGAGACCGTGAGGGTGCCGTCCTCGAGGGCGACGGTGATGGGGGCCGCGACGGTGTGCTGCAGCTGCCCCTTGGCGCCCTTGACGGTGACGAGGGCGCCGTCGACGGCGACCTCCACACCGGCGGGAACGGAGATGGGGAGACGTCCGATACGTGACATGTTCTCTTCCTTTCCTGTTCCCGGACTACCAGACGTACGCGAGGACTTCGCCGCCCACGCCCTTCTTCGCGGCCTGCTTGTCGGTCAGCAGCCCGGAGGAGGTGGACAGGATGGCGATGCCCAGGCCGCCCAGGACCTTGGGGAGGTTGGTGGACTTGGCGTAGACCCGCAGGCCCGGCTTCGAGATGCGCCGGACGCCCGCGATGGAGCGTTCACGGTTGGGGCCGAACTTCAGGGACAGCGTGAGGGTCTTCCCGACCTCGGCCGCCTCCTCCGTCCAGTCGGCGATGTAGCCCTCGGCCTTGAGGATCTCCGCCACGCGGGCCTTGAGCTTGGAGTACGGCATGCTCACGGTGTCGTGGTAGGCGGAGTTGGCGTTGCGCAGACGCGTCAGCATGTCCGCGACAGGATCTGTCATTGTCATTTTGGGGGCACGTGCCCTTCCTCGTCCCGGTTTCCGCCGGCGCCGTGGGCGCTCGGTCCGGACCTGGAACGTAGCCGGTTCAGTTGGTCTTGAAGGGGAACCCGAGCGCCTTCAGCAGCGCGCGGCCCTCGTCGTCGGTCTTCGCGGTGGTGACCACCGTGATGTCCATGCCGCGCACGCGGTCGATCCGGTCCTGGTCGATCTCGTGGAACATGGACTGCTCGGTGAGGCCGAAGGTGTAGTTGCCGTTGCCGTCGAACTGGCGGTCGGACAGCCCGCGGAAGTCGCGGATGCGCGGCAGGGCCAGGGTCACCAGGCGGTCGAGGAACTCCCACATCCGGTCGCCGCGCAGCGTGGTGTGCGCGCCGATGGGCATGCCCTCGCGGAGCTTGAACTGCGCGATGGACTTCTTGGCGCGGGTCACGAGCGGCTTCTGGCCGGTGATCGCGGTGAGGTCGCGCACGGCGCCGTCGATGAGCTTGGAGTCCTTGGCGGCGTCGCCGACGCCCATGTTCACGACGACCTTGACGACGCGCGGGATCTCCATGACGTTGCCGTAGCCGAACTGCTCCTGCAGCGCGGGGACGACCGTCTCCTGGTACTTGGTCTTGAAGCGCGGGCTCATGCTGGTCTCGATGGTCTCGGTCATCACAGGTCCTTGCCGGTGCTCTTGGAGACGCGGATCCGGACGGTCTTCTGGCGCCCGTCGCGCTCCACGGTCTCGGTGCGGTAGCCGACGCGGGTCGGCTTCTGGGTCTCCGGGTCCACGAGCGCCACGTTCGAGATGTGGATGGGCGCCTCGACCTTCTGGATGCCGCCGGCCTCGCCCTGCATGGAGGCCTTGCGGTGGCGGGTCACCACGTTGATGCCCTCCACGACGACCTTGGAGGTCTCGGGGATCACGCGCAGGACCTTGCCCTGCTTGCCCTTGTTGTCCTTGCTGCCGGAGATGACCTGCACCAGGTCGCCGGTCTTGATCTTGAACTTCGCCATGGTCAGAGCACCTCCGGGGCCAGCGAGATGATCTTCATGAACTTCTTGTCGCGCAGCTCGCGGCCGACCGGCCCGAAGATGCGCGTACCACGGGGGTCGCCGTCGTTCTTGAGGATCACCGCGGCGTTCTCGTCGAACTTGATGTAGGAGCCGTCGGGACGACGGCGCTCCTTCTTCGTGCGGACGATGACGGCCTTGACCACGTCGCCCTTCTTGACGTTGCCGCCGGGGATCGCGTCCTTGACGGTGGCGACGATGATGTCGCCGATGCCTGCGTAGCGGCGTCCGGATCCACCGAGAACGCGGATGGTCAGGATTTCCTTCGCACCCGTGTTGTCGGCGACCTTCAGCCGCGACTCCTGCTGAATCACTGAATCTCTCCTGTCGTCACGCCGGTTCCAACACCGTTCGAGAGCACGGTGCGGGCCTTGCGGAACAGCTTGTCGGATGATGTGCCCTCCCCCGGCGTCGCACGCCGGACCGGGCCCAGCCCTCCATGCCAGGAGCATCTGAACCCGCCACCAGGGGGCGCGGGGCGCCCTGCACGCGGTCATTATGCGCTGGCACGAAGAGCTGTGGGGCGTACGGGCACGCGAATCGGCCCATACAAGCTCACCAGCCTAGCACAGCGGGGGGCGCCGGCGCGCGGGCCGGCACGCAGACCGGCGGCCCGCCCCTTCGCGTCGAAGGGACGGGCCGCCGGTGCGGGAGGCTCTAGCGAGCCCGGCTCACTTGGCCTTCTCGAGGATCTCCACGATGCGCCACCGCTTGCTGGCGGACAGCGGGCGGGTCTCGGAGATGAGGACGAGGTCGCCGACGCCGGCGGTGTTCTCCTCGTCGTGGGCCTTGACCTTCGACGAGCGGCGCATGACCTTGCCGTACAGGGCGTGCGTGACGTTGTCCTGCAGCTGCACGACGACGGTCTTGTCCATCTTGTCGGAGACCACGTAGCCGCGGCGGGTCTTGCGCTCGCCGCGCTCGGGAGCCTGCTCGGCGCCGGAGTTGATCTGCTCGGTCACTTGGCGTCCTCCTCGGAGGTGTTGGCGGCGGCCGCGTCGGCGTCCGCCTGGGGCCGGATGCCCAGCTCGCGCTCGCGCAG
Organism: Kocuria sp. LUK; assembly: GCF_021012935.1. Taxonomy (NCBI): domain Bacteria; kingdom Bacillati; phylum Actinomycetota; class Actinomycetes; order Micrococcales; family Micrococcaceae; genus Kocuria; species Kocuria sp. LUK. The sequence continues at coordinate 11,095 of NZ_JAJMZI010000009.1, read as the reverse complement.
TACCGTGTAGATGCGGGCGATGTCACGCTTGACGGCCTTCAGGCGGCCGTTGTTCTCGAGCTGACCGGTCGCGGACTGGAAGCGGAGGTTGAACAGCTCCTCCTTCGACTTGCGCAGCGCCTCGGTCAGAGCGTTGTCGTCGAGAGCCGCGAGGTTCTCGATGCTCAGATCCTTGGATCCAACAGCCACTCTCATTCACCACCTTCGCGACGCACGATGCGCGCCTTCATCGGGAGCTTGTGGATCGCCAGGCGGAGCGCCTCACGGGCGACCTCCTCGGACACGCCGGAGAGCTCGAACATGACGCGGCCCGGCTTGACGTTGGCGACCCACCACTCGGGCGAGCCCTTGCCGGAGCCCATGCGGGTCTCGGCGGGCTTCTTGGTCAGGGGACGGTCCGGGTAGATGTTGATCCAGACCTTGCCGCCACGCTTGATGTGGCGGGTCATGGCGATACGGGCGGCCTCGATCTGACGGTTCGTCACGTAGGCCGGCGTGAGCGCCTGGATGCCCCACTCGCCGAAGGCGACGGTGGTGCCGCCCTTGGCAGCACCGGACCGCTTGGGGTGGTGCTGCTTGCGGTACTTCACACGACGTGGGATGAGCATTTACTTACCACCCTCTGCGTTGGTCGCCTCGGCGGCCGGGGCCTGGGAGGCGGTGGCGTCGGGACGCTCACGGCGCCCGCCACGGTCGGTACGGTCATTGCGACGACGGCGCTCGCCACCGGCCGGGCCGCCGCGGCGGTCGCCGCCGCGGCCGCGCGACGGGGCGGCGGCCTGCTGGGCCGCCAGTTCCTTGGCGGTGAGGTCACCCTTGTAGATCCAGACCTTCACGCCGATGCGACCGAAGGTGGTCTTGGCCTCGAAGAAGCCGTAGTCGATGTTCGCGCGCAGGGTGTGCAGGGGCACACGGCCCTCGCGGTAGAACTCCGAGCGGCTCATCTCGGCCCCGCCGAGACGGCCGGAGCACTGGATCCGGATGCCCTTGGCGCCGGCCCGCTGCGCGGACTGGATGGCCTTCTTCATGGCACGGCGGAACGCCACGCGGGAGGCGAGCTGCTCCGCGACGCCCTGCGCGACCAGCTGGGCATCGGTCTCGGGGTTCTTGACCTCGAGGATGTTCAGCTGGATCTGCTTGCCGGTGAGCTTCTCGAGCTCGCCGCGGATGCGGTCGGCCTCGGCGCCGCGGCGGCCGATGACGATGCCCGGGCGGGCCGTGTGGATGTCCACGCGCACCCGGTCACGGGTCCGCTCGATCTCGACCTTGGCGATGCCGGCGCGCTCCATGCCCGTGGACATGAGCTTGCGGATCTTCACGTCCTCGCGGACGTAATCCTTGTAGCGCTGGCCCTCCTTGGTGGAGTCCGCGTACCAGTGCGACACGTGGTCGGTGGTGACGCCCAGCCGGAACCCGTGCGGGTTGATCTTCTGTCCCACTTAGCGGACCTCCTCGTTCTCCGGGGTCGCCACGACCACGGTGATGTGGCTCGTGCGCTTGTTGATGCGGTAGGCGCGGCCCTGGGCGCGCGGCTGGAACCGCTTCATCGTGGGGCCCTCGTCGACGAAGGCCTCGCTCACGACGAGCTCCTCCTCCTTGAACGGCAGCCCGTCGCGGTCGGCGAGCTGACGCGCGTTGGCGACCGCCGACTGGAGGACCTTGAACACCGGCTCCGAAGCGCCCTGGGGGGCGAACTTCAGGATCGCCAGAGCCTCGTTCGCCTGCTGGCCACGAATCAGGCTGACGACGCGCCGGGCCTTCATAGGCGTCACGCGGATGTAGCGCGCAGATGCCTTGGCTTCCATTGCTTTCCTTCTCTCGTCTTCTCGAAGTGCGAGCACGGCCGATCCCGGAGGATCAGCGGCGCTTGCCCTTCTTGTCGTCCTTCACATGGCCGCGGAAGGTCCGCGTCGGGGCGAACTCGCCGAGCTTGTGCCCGACCATCGACTCGGTGATGAACACGGGGATGTGCTTGCGCCCGTCGTGCACGGCGATCGTGTGGCCCAGCATGTCGGGGACGATCATCGAGCGGCGGGACCACGTCTTGATGACGTTCTTGGTGCCCTTGTCGTTCTCCTTGGCGACCTTCAGGTAAAGGTGCTGATCGACGAAAGGGCCCTTCTTCAGGCTGCGTGGCATGGGTCAGGCTCCTTAGCGCTTGTTCTTGCCGGTGCGACGACGGCGGACGATGAGCTTGTCGCTCTCCTTGTTGGGGCGGCGCGTGCGGCCCTCGGGCTTGCCGTTCGGGTTCACCGGGTGGCGACCACCGGAGGTCTTGCCCTCGCCACCACCGTGGGGGTGGTCCACCGGGTTCATGACGACGCCGCGGACGGTCGGGCGGATGCCCTTCCACCGGTTGCGCCCGGCCTTGCCCCAGTTGATGTTGGACTGCTCGGCGTTGCCGACCTCGCCGATCGTCGCGCGGCAGCGGACGTCGACGTTGCGGATCTCGCCGGAGGGCAGGCGCAGCTGGCCGTACTTGCCCTCCTTGGCCACGAGCTGGACCGAGGCGCCGGCCGAGCGGGCGAGCTTGGCGCCGCCGCCCGGGCGCAGCTCCACGGCGTGGATCACGGTGCCGACGGGGATGTTGCGCAGCGGCAGGTTGTTGCCGGGCTTGATGTCGGCACCGGGGCCGGACTCGACGACGTCGCCCTGGGCGAGCTTGTTCGGCGCGATGATGTAGCGCTTGGAGCCGTCCACGTAGTGCAGCAGCGCGATGCGCGCCGTGCGGTTCGGGTCGTACTCGATGTGCGCGACCTTGGCGTCGACGCCGTCCTTGTCGTGGCGGCGGAAGTCGATGACGCGGTACTGGCGCTTGTGCCCGCCGCCCTTGTGCCGGGTGGTGATGCGGCCGGAGCTGTTGCGCCCGCCGCTCTTGGGCAGGGGCCGGACCAGCGACTTCTCGGGGGTCGAGCGCGTGATTTCTGCGAAGTCGGCAACGGACGAGCCGCGACGGCCCGGGGTTGTCGGCTTGTGCTTGCGGATAGCCATGTGTCAGTTCCTCGTTTAAGTGGTCTCCGCTCAGGCGAGCGGACCGCCGAAGATGTCGATGGTGCCGTCCTTGAGGGTCACAACGGCACGCTTGGTGCCCTTGCGCTGACCCCAGCCGAAGCGCGTGCGCTTCCGCTTGCCGACACGGTTGATGGTGTTCACGGACTCGACCTTGACGCCGAAGATCTTCTCGACGGCGTACTTGATCTCGGTCTTGTTGGCGTCCGGCGCGACGAAGAACGTGTAGCGGCCCTCGTCGATGAGCCCGTAGGACTTCTCCGAGACGACCGGCGCGATGATCACGTCGCGGGGGTCCTTGATGGTGGTCGCGCTCACTTGGCGTCCTCCTGCTTCTTCTTGCTGGCGGCGGCCACGAAGGACTCGAAGGCGTCCTTGGTGAACACCACGTCGTCGGAGACGAGCACGTCGTACGTGTTCAGCTGGTCGGCGTAGACGGAGTGCACGCCGGCCAGGTTGCGGACCGAGAGCGCGGCGACGTCCTCGGTGCGGCCCAGGACGACCAGCACGCTGCGGCGCTCGGTCAGCCCGAGCAGCGCGGCCCGGGCGCCCTTGGTGGAGGGCACGGAGCCCTCGACGAGGGACTCCACCACGTGCACGCGGCCGTTGCGGGCCCGGTCGGAGAGGGCACCGCGCAGGGCGGCGGCCTTCATCTTCTTGGGGGTCCGCTGCGAGTAGTCGCGCGGGGTCGGGCCGTGCACGATCCCGCCGCCGGTCATGTGCGGGGCACGGATCGAGCCCTGGCGCGCGCGGCCGGTGCCCTTCTGCTTGAAGGGCTTGCGGCCGGCGCCGGAGACCTCGGCGCGGGTCTTGGTCTTGTGCGTGCCCTGGCGCGCCGCGGCCAGCTGGGCGACGACGACCTGGTGCAGCAGCGGCACGTTGGTCTGGACGTCGAAGATCTCGGCGGGCAGGTCGACGTTGACGGTCTGAGTTGCCATGGTCTATCAGGCTCCCTTCACTGCGGAACGGACGAGGACGACCGAACCCTTGGGGCCCGGCAGGGCGCCCTTGATGAGCAGCAGGGAGTTCTCGGCGTCCACGGCGTGAACGGTGAGGCTCTGCGTCGTGTGACGGACGGCGCCCATGCGGCCCGCCATGCGCATGCCCTTGAACACGCGAGCGGGGTAGGACGCGCCGCCGATCGATCCCGGCTTGCGGTGGTTCTTGTGGGCACCGTGGGAGGCGCCGACGCCGGCGAAGCCGTGGCGCTTCATGACACCGGCCGTGCCCTTGCCCTTGGTCGTGCCGATGACGTCGACCTTCTGGCCGGCCTCGAACAGCTCGACGGACAGCTCCTGGCCGAGCTCGTAGGTGTCGGCGTCGGCGGTGCGCAGCTCGACGACGTGGCGGCGGGGGGTGACGCCCGCCTTCTCGAAGTGGCCGGCCAGCGGCTTGGTGACCTTGCGGGGGTCGACGGCGCCGAAGCCGATCTGCACGGCGGCGTAGCCGTCGCGGTCCTGGGTGCGCAGCTGGGTCACGACGTTGGAGTCCGCCTTGACGACGGTCACCGGCACGAACTTCCCGTTCTCGTCCCAGACCTGGGTCATGCCGAGCTTGGTGCCCAGCAGGCCCTTCACCTGGCGTTCGAAAGTGGTAGTCATTGGGATGCGGTCCTCTTTACAGCTTGATTTCGATGTTCACGTCGGCCGGCAGGTCGAGGCGCATGAGCGAGTCGACGGCCTTCGGCGTGGGGTCGATGATGTCGATCAGCCGCTTGTGGGTGCGCATCTCGAAGTGCTCACGGCTGTCCTTGTACTTGTGCGGCGAGCGGATGACGCAGTACACGTTCTTCTCCGTCGGCAGCGGCACGGGGCCGACCACCGTCGCGCCGGCGCGCGTCACCGTCTCAACGATCTTCCGGGCCGAGACGTCGATGACCTCGTGGTCATAGGACTTCAGCCGGATGCGGATTTTCTGTCCCGCCATGGCGTCGTGACTCTCTTTCTTCAAGTACTTCCCTGTGACGGAGCTGGCGCTCCTTGTGCATGGCGCCCTGAGGGCGGACGCCGCTCCCCGCAGGCTGAATCCGGGAGTCCCGGGTTCCTCACCCTGCTGGAGCACCGACCCCCGAACTCGGGCGTGTCGCCGCGTGCGGAGCACACGGGCGCACCGGGTTCCTGGATGCGGGGCGGGTCGTATGTGGTCCGTCCGTGGCAGCGGCATCGGCTGCTGGCCCTCGGTTCTGCTTCGGAGCCCTGTCCTGCTTCGGGGCTGACCGGTTCGAACCGCTGAGAGCACACGGCGGCGCTTGAACAACGTCGTCCATCCTGCCAGAGATCCCGGGCGGGCGCAAACGGCGGCGGCCCTCCCCCGCCCCGGTCCGCGGGCGGCCCGCGGACCGGGGCGGGCGGCCCGCGGACCGGGGCGGGCGGCCCGCGGACCGGGGCGGCCGGCGCGCTCCCGGAACGCGCAGGACCCCCCGCCGCGGGTGCGGCGGGGGGTCCTGCGCTGACCGGTCAGGCAGTCCGGGAGGAACTACTTGATGATCTTGGTGACACGGCCGGAGCCGACGGTGCGCCCGCCCTCGCGGATCGCGAAGCCGAGGCCCTCCTCCATGGCGATCGGCTGGATGAGCTCGACCGTCATCTCGGTGTTGTCGCCGGGCATGACCATCTCGGTGCCCTCGGGCAGCGTGATGACGCCGGTGACGTCGGTGGTCCGGAAGTAGAACTGCGGACGGTAGTTCGAGTAGAACGGGTTGTGCCGGCCGCCCTCCTCCTTGGAGAGGATGTAGACGTTGGCCTCGAAGTCGGTGTGCGGGGTGATGGAGCCCGGCTTGCACACGACCTGGCCGCGCTCGACGTCGTCGCGCTTGAGACCGCGCAGCAGCAGGCCGCAGTTCTCGCCCGCCATGGCCTCGTCCATCTGCTTGTGGAACATCTCGATGCCGGTGACGGTGGTCTTCTGGACCGGGCGGATGCCGACGATCTCGACCTCCGAGTTGATCGGCAGAGTGCCGCGCTCGGCACGGCCGGTCACCACGGTGCCGCGGCCGGTGATGGTGAAGACGTCCTCGATCGGCATGAGGAACGGCTTGTCCATGTCGCGGACCGGGTCCGGCACGTTCTCGTCCACGGCCTCCATGAGCTCCTCGACGGACTTGACCCACTCGGGGTCGCCCTCGAGGGCCTTGAGCGCGGAGACGCGCACGACGGGGGCGTTGTCGCCGTCGAAGCCCTGGTCGGAGAGGAGCTCGCGCACCTCCATCTCGACGAGGTCCAGCAGCTCCTCGTCCTCGACCATGTCGGACTTGTTCAGGGCCACGAGCAGGTAGGGCACGCCCACCTGGCGGGCGAGCAGCACGTGCTCGCGGGTCTGCGCCATGGGGCCGTCGGTGGCGGCGACCACGAGGATCGCGCCGTCCATCTGCGCCGCACCGGTGATCATGTTCTTGACGTAGTCGGCGTGGCCCGGGGCGTCCACGTGGGCGTAGTGCCGCTTCTCCGTCTGGTACTCGATGTGGGAGATGTTGATGGTGATGCCGCGCTGCTTCTCCTCCGGGGCGGAGTCGATGGCACCGAAGTCGCGCTGCTCGTTGATGTCCGGGTACTTGTCGGCCAGGACCTTGGAGATGGCGGCGGTGAGCGTGGTCTTGCCGTGGTCGACGTGGCCGATGGTGCCGATGTTGACGTGCGGCTTGCTGCGCTCGAACTTGGCCTTCGCCATGGTTGTTCCTCCTAGAACATGTGTGGAAACTTGCTCAGCGATCCCCGCGGCGCGTCGCGCGCCCGGTGGAGCGAGGCGATCAGCAGTACTGAAACCTCGGCAAGTCTACGTGGGGTGTCGTCTTTTGATGAAATTTTCCCGGCCGGGGCCGAGGGGTGGTGCTTACTCGCCGCGGTTCTTCTGGATGATCTCGTCGGCGACGGCCTTCGGGACCTCCGAGTAGCTGTCGAACTGCATCGAGTAGACGGCGCGGCCCTGGGTCTTGGAGCGCAGGTCGCCGATGTAGCCGAACATCTCGGACAGCGGCACGAGCGCCTTGACCAGCTTCACGCCGGTGACGTCCTCCATGGACTGGATCTGGCCACGGCGGGAGTTCAGGTCGCCGATGACCTCGCCCATGTACTCCTCGGGGGTGCGCACCTCGACCGCCATCAGCGGCTCGAGCAGGACCGGGCTGGCCTTGCGCGCGCCCTCCTTGAAGACCATGGAGCCGGCGATCTTGAAGGCCATCTCCGAGGAGTCGACGTCGTGGTAGGCGCCGTCGATGAGCGTCGCCTTCACGCCGACCACCGGGTAGCCGGCGAGGATGCCCAGCTGCATGGCGTCCTGGATGCCGGCGTCCACCGAGGGGATGTACTCGCGGGGGACGCGGCCGCCGGTGACCTTGTTGTCGAACTCGTAGAGCTCCTCGGCGTCCAGCGGCAGCGGCTCGAAGGAGACCTGGACCTTCGCGAACTGGCCGGACCCGCCCGTCTGCTTCTTGTGGGTGTAGTCGACCTTCTCGACGGCCTTCTTGATGGTCTCGCGGTAGGCCACCTGGGGCTTGCCGACGTTGGCCTCGACCTTGAACTCGCGCTTCATGCGGTCCACCAGGATGTCCAGGTGGAGCTCGCCCATGCCGCCGATCTCGGTCTGGCCGGTCTCCTCGTTGAGGGACACGGTGAACGTGGGGTCCTCGGCGGAGAGCTTCTGGATCGCGGTGGACAGCTTCTCCTGGTCGCCCTTGGTCTTGGGCTCGATCGCCACGGAGATCACGGGCTCGGGGAAGGTCATCGACTCGAGCACGATCGGGTTCTGCGGGTCGCAGAGGGTGTCACCGGTGGTGGTGTCCTTCAGCCCGATGGCCGCGTAGATGTGGCCCACACGGATCTCGTCGACCGGGTTCTCCTTGTTGGAGTGCATCTGGAACAGCTTGCCGATGCGCTCCTTCTTGCCCTTGGTCGAGTTGAGCACCTGCTCGCCGTTGACGGCCTTGCCCGAGTAGACGCGGATGTAGGTCAGCTGCCCGTAGAACGGGTGGGCGGCGACCTTGAACGCGAGGGCGGAGAAGGGGGCGCTGTAGTCGACCGGACGGGTGAGGATCTCCTCCTCGTCGTTCAGGGCGTGGCCCTGCACGTTGGGGACGTCCAGCGGGGAGGGCAGGAAGTCGATGACCGCGTCGAGCATCGGCTGCACGCCGCGGTTCTTGAACGCGGAGCCGCACAGCACGGGGTAGGCCTCGGAGTTGATGGTCAGCTTCCGGATGCCGGCCTTGAGCTCCTCGAGGGTGAGCTCCTCGCCGCCGAGGTACTTCTCCATGAGCTCGTCGTCGGACTCGGCGACGGTCTCGACCAGCTGGTTGCGGTACTCCTCGGCACGCTCCTGGAGATCGGCGGGGATGTCCTCGATCTCGTACTTGGCGCCCATGGTGACGTCGCCCTTGGAGTCGCCGGGCCACACGAAGGCCTTCATGGTCAGCAGGTCCACGACACCGGTGAAGGCGGACTCCGCGCCGATCGGCAGCTGCATCACCAGCGGCTTGGCCCCGAGCCGGTTGATGATGGTGTCGACGGTGAAGTAGAAGTCGGCGCCCAGCTTGTCCATCTTGTTGACGAAGCAGATGCGGGGGACGTCGTACTTGTCGGCCTGGCGCCAGACCGTCTCCGACTGGGGCTCGACGCCCTCCTTGCCGTCGAAGACCGCCACGGCGCCGTCGAGCACGCGCAGGGAGCGCTCGACCTCGACCGTGAAGTCCACGTGGCCGGGGGTGTCGATGATGTTGATCTGGTTGTCGTGCCAGTAGCAGGACGTCGCGGCCGACGTGATCGTGATGCCGCGCTCCTGCTCCTGGGCCATCCAGTCCATCGTGGAGGCACCGTCGTGGGTCTCGCCGAGCTTGTGGCTGATGCCGGTGTAGAACAGGATGCGTTCGGTCGTGGTGGTCTTGCCGGCATCGATGTGGGCCATGATGCCGATGTTGCGGACCTTCTTCAGGTCGGTAAGCACGTCGAGTGCCACGGTGTTTCCCTTCAGGAGATGGTGCCGGCGGCCTGCCGGCCCGGTGGGGCCGGCAGGCCGGAGAAGATTCTACCAGCGGTAGTGGGCGAAGGCCTTGTTGGACTCAGCCATCTTGTGGGTGTCCTCGCGGCGCTTCACGGCGGCACCGAGACCGTTGGACGCGTCCAGGATCTCGTTCTGCAGGCGCTCCGTCATGGTGTTCTCGCGGCGGAGCTTGGAGTAGCCCACGAGCCAGCGCAGCGACAGCGCCTGGGCGCGGCCGGGCTTGACCTCGACGGGCACCTGGTAGGTGGCGCCGCCGACGCGGCGGGACTTGACCTCGAGGGCCGGCTTGACGTTCTCCAGGGCCTTCTTGAGGGTGGCCACGGGGTCGGCGCCGGTCTTGCCGCGCACGCCCTCGAGCGCGCCGTAGACGATGCGCTCGGCGGTGGACTTCTTGCCGTCCTGGAGGACCTTGTTGATCAGCTGCGTGACGACCGGCGAGCCGTAGACGGGGTCGACGACGAGCGGGCGCTTGGGAGCGGGACCCTTACGAGGCATTACTTCTTCTCCTTCTTGGCGCCGTAGCGGGAGCGGGCCTGCTGGCGGCCCTTGACACCCTGGGTATCGAGGGCGCCGCGGACGATCTTGTAGCGGACACCCGGGAGGTCCTTCACGCGGCCGCCGCGCACGAGCACGATGGAGTGCTCCTGCAGGTTGTGGCCCTCGCCCGGGATGTAGGCGGTGACCTCGACGCCGCCGTTGAGCTTCACGCGGGCGACCTTGCGCAGCGCGGAGTTCGGCTTCTTCGGGGTGGTGGTGTAGACGCGGGTGCACACGCCGCGCTTCATGGGGCTGCCCTTGAGCGCGGGCGCCTTGGTCTTGACGACCTTGGGGGTCCGGCCCTTGCGGACCAGCTGCTGGATGGTAGGCACTGTGTCTCCTGATCGGACGGGCCGCGCCGGCGGCCCGCTGGGATGGTCGGCTCCTCCTCCCCCGGTGCGGGACCGGGGGCGGGGACGGCGTCCCGGGTGCTGCCGGCGCGGCCGGGGCCGCACACCGGTGCCCGGGAGTTTCCGTGGGCAGACGAAAAGGATGGCATTTCGGCACATGCTGCGTGCCGGAGGACCGGGTCCGTTCTGCCATTGATTCCCGCGGTTCCCGCCGCCGCACGGGGCGAGGGCAGGGACCTTGCAATTCCACGACAGCCTATCAGAGAGGCCCCGCCCCCGGAAACCGGGGCGGGCTCAGCGGCCGGCGGCGGCGAGGTCCGCGGAGATCCGGCGGGCGCACTCGAGCAGCGGGGGCACGACGTCGCGCCGGGGGTCGGTGCCCGCGGCCCCCGGCACGCCCACGCGCATGGAGACGTTCACGGCGGCGACCACGCGGCCGGCGCCGTCGTGGACGGGGGCCGCCACGGAGCACAGCCCCGCCTCGAGCTCCTGGTCCACGAGCGCCCAGCCCTGGGCGCGGACCGTGCGCAGATCCTCCTCGAGCAGGGCGCGGTCGGTGAGGGTGCGGTCGGTGCGGGCCTCGAGGCGGGCGGTGCGGAAGTACTCCGCGAGCTCGTCGGGCCCGAGCCCGGCGAGCAGCACCCGGCCCATCGACGTGGCGTGGGCGGGGAAGCGGGTGCCCACGGCGATGGCCACGGTCATGATCCGGCGGGTGGCGACCCGGGCGACGTAGACGATGTCGGTGCCGTCGAGCACGGAGGCCGAGGTGGACTCCTCCAGCAGCGCGGACAGGGCCTCGAGGTGCGGGCCCGCCAGCGCCGGCAGCGACAGGGCGGACAGGTAGGCGTAGCCGAGCCGGAGCACCTTGGGGGTGAGCTCGAACAGCCGCCCGTCGGTGCGCACGTAGCCGAGCTCCTCGAGGGTCAGCAGGAAGCGTCGCGCGGTGGCGCGGGTGAGGCCGGTGCGCCGTGCGACGTCGCTGAGGGTCATCCGGGGGTGCCCGGCGTCGAAGGCGGAGATCACCTCCAGCCCGCGTGCGAGGGACTGGACGAACTGGCCGCCGGGGCCCCGCTCCCCCGCGGGCGTGCTCGGCTCGGGCTCGGTCACGGGGGCCTCCTCGGGGGGGGGGGGGGGGGGGGGGGGGGGGGGGGGGGGGGGGGGGGGGGGGGGGGGGGGGGGGGGGGGGGGGGCCCCGGGGGGGGGGGGGGGGG
>NZ_JAJMZI010000008.1:0-70064 GCF_021012935.1 Kocuria sp. LUK | reverse complement strand
TCATCGGGTTCGCGATCTCTCGTTCCTGCCCGAAGCAACCTCTCCAGCTTATCCAGCCGTTCACCTTCTCGCAACTCGCTGTTTCCCGCGCAGCGGGCATCGCTCGTCTCGAGGAGAGGGGCTGGTTCTTGCCGGAGTTCGGCGGCGTCGGCCGGGGCGATCTCTCGCGTCCCTTGCGGCGACTCGGAATACATTACACACGCCCCGCGGGACCGTCAAAACCGCGGCTCCCCCCGGTCCGGACGGGCTGCCGGAACGGTTCCTGGGGCCGCGCGGCGGTCGTGCGTAGGCTGATCGGACACCGTTTCCACGAGCAGGAAGGACCGCAGATGAGCACCTCACCGGAAGAGCTGCCCGAGACGCCCGACACCTACGAGGGGGCGGCCGAGGTCGACCCGGAGCACTGGCGCGAGGACCCCCTGGTCGAGGGCGAGGAGGCCGCCGTCGACGAGAGCGACCGCGCGGACCCCGAGCACCCGGACGTCCCCAGCGAGCAGGAGGAGCGCGACGAGCGCCGGGACGCGCGCTACCTCGAGGGCGACGAGCAGGTCCCGCCGGAGGAGCCCCGCATGGGCGAGGCCCTGGCCGACCTGGACGTGCCCGAGGACCCGGCCTTCGAGGACGAGGTCGACGCCAGCAACGACTCCTTCCACGCAGGCGGCGATCCGCTGGACTGAGCACCGGGACGCAGCGGCCGGCCCGTCCGCCGTCCGTGCAGCAGGAGGCCCCCGCCGCCCGGCGGGGGCCTCCTGCTGCACGCGGCCCCTCACCGCGCGGGACCTCCTGCGGGACGGGGCCCGTGCCGGACGGGCCGCCCGTCCGCGCGCGTCTCCTGCGGTGCGGTGCGGTGCGGCGCGGCCGGGCGGAGCCCCTCCCTTCCCGGCGCCGTGGCCGGGGCCCTGGTCCGCACCGGGCGCCGCTGCGGGTCAGCCGCCGCGGAGCTCGTTCTTGCGCACCTTGCCCGTGGCGGTGCGGGGCAGCTGCTCGGGGAAGCGGATGCTGTCCGGGACCTTGAACCGCGCCAGCCGCTCCGCGGCGTGTGCGCGCAGTTCCTCGGCCGTGGCGGAGGACCCGCCGGTGCGCACGACCCAGGCCACCGGCCGTTCGCCCCACTTCTCGTCGGGCACGCCGACGACGGCGACGTCGAGGACGTCCGGGTGGGAGGCCAGGGCCTGCTCGACCTCGATCGAGGAGATGTTCTCCCCGCCCGAGATGATGATGTCCTTCGCCCGGTCCTTCAGCTGCAGGTAGCCGTCGGGGTGCATCACCCCGAGGTCGCCGGTGTGGTACCAGCCGCCGCGGAACGCCTCGGCGGTGGCCTGCTCGTCCTTGAAGTAGCCGAGCATCACGTTGTTGCCGCGCAGCACGACCTCGCCGAGGGTCTCGCCGTCGGCGGGGACGTCCCGCATCCGCTCGTCGACGACCCGTGCGGACTCGGCCTGCAGCATCCCCACCCCCTGGCGGGCCATGGTCCGGGCCCGCTCCGCCGGCGGCAGCTGCGCCCACTCGTCCTGGGGCTCGCAGATGGTGTGGGGGCCGTAGACCTCCGTGAGCCCGTAGACGTGGACCACGCTCATCCCGTGCTCCTCGAGCCGTTGGATCACGGAGGGGGCCGGCGGGGCACCGGCGGTCGTGATCCGCAGCGGCCGGTCCAGCGGGTGGGCCTGCTCGGCGTCCACGATCGTGGAGCACACCACGGGCGCCCCGCACAGGTGGGTGATCCCCTCGGTGTCGAAGGCCTCCCAGACGGCCTCGGCCCGCACGGCGCGCAGGCACACGTGCCGTCCCCCGGCGGCGGTGACGGCCCAGGTGGTGCACCAGCCGTTGCAGTGGAACATCGGCAGGGTCCACAGGTAGCGGGTCGCGCCGTCGAAGCCGTTGTGGAACACCTCGCCGAGGGCGTTGAGGTACGCGCCGCGGTGGGAGTAGAGCACGCCCTTGGGCGGGCCGGTGGTGCCGGAGGTGTAGTTCAGGGTGATGGGGGTGTTCTCGTCGGCGACCCGCCACGGCAGGTCGGGTCCGTCGGGGCCCGCCTCCAGGAACCGCTCGAGGGCCACGGCGCCCTCGGGGGCCGCCGGCGGTGCGCCGGTCGTGGGGTCGTTCACCTCGACGACGACGGGCGCCGGCTCCAGCTGCCGCGCGACCCGGGCGACCGTGGCCACGACCTCGGTGTCGGCGAGCACGACCCGAGCCTCCGAGTGGCCCAGGACGTAGCCGAGCTCCCGCCCGGACAGGCGCGGGTTCAGCGGCACGAGCACCCCGCCGGCCAGGGGCACGGCGTAGTGGGCGAGCAGCATCTCCGGGACGTTGGGGGCCACGACGGCCACCCGCCCGCCCGGTTCGAGGTGCGGGCCCAGGGCCCGGGCCAGGCGCTGGGCCTCGGCCGCGAACCGCCGGTAGGTCCAGCGCCGCGTCCCGTGCACGACCGCCTCGCGGTCGGGGAAGACCTCGGCGGAGCGCTGCAGGAACCGCAGGGGGCTCAGGGGTTCGTGGTTGGCGAGCACGGTCGTCCTCCTGTCGTCCCGGGGAGCACGCCGGGAGTCGTGGCCGGGGCGGCGGTGGCCACCGGCGGGGTCGGGGACCGCCGTCGTCCCGGCGGTGGCGGGCTCAGGCGAAGGCCGAGATGCCGGTGATCCCGCGCCCCACGATCAGGGCCTGGACGGTCTCGGTGCCCTCGTAGGTGTGCAGGGCCTCGACGTCGGCGAAGTGGCGGGCCACCCGGTGGCGCACCAGGATGCCGTTGCCGCCGAGCAGGTCGCGGGCGTTGGCGGCGATCGAGCGGGCCGCGCGGGTCGCGGTGTACTTCGCGAGCGAGGCCTGCTCGGCGGTGAGCGTGCCGGCCTCCTCCCGCTCGGTCATCCGCGCCACGAGCAGCTGGATCTGGGTGAGCTCGCTGAGCATGCGGGCCAGCCGCTCCTGGACGATCTGCGAGGCCGCGAGCGGGCGGCCGAACTGCACGCGCTGGGCGGCGTACTGCACGGCCGACTCGTAGCAGGCCTGGGCGTGGCCGACCGCGCCCCAGGCCACGCCGATGCGGGTGGCGAACAGGACCGCGGCGGTGTCCTTGAAGGACCGGGCCGCCGGCAGGACGTTCTCCTCGGGGACGAAGACGTTCTCGAAGCGGATGTGGGCCTGGTGGATGGCGCGCAGGGCGAGCTTGCCGGGGATGGTCGTGCCCGTGTACCCCTCGCTCTCCTGCGGGACGACGAACCCGTGCACCCGGCCGTCGGCGTCGGAGCGGGCCCAGACCACGGTGATCCCGCCCATGGAGCCGTTGCCGATCCACTTCTTCTCGCCGTTGAGCAGCCAGCCGCCCTCGACCGGGCTCGCCCGGGTCTCGAGGCCCACGGAGTCCGAGCCGTGGGTGGGCTCGGTGAGGGCGAACGCGCCGAGGAGCTCGCCCGTGGCCATGCGCGGCAGCCAGCGCTGCCGCTGCTCCTCGGTGCCGCACATCGCGATCGAGCGCATCGCCAGACCGCCCTGGACGCCCGTGACCGTGGCGATCGACCCGTCCCCGCGGGAGAGCTCCATGCACACGAGTCCCGCCGCGGTCTTGGACATGGGCGCGAAGCCCTCGACCGCCACGCCGTCGCGCAGGAGGTCGAGCTCCCCGAGGCGGCGGACGAGGTCGAGGGAGTACTCGGCGCGGTCCCAGTGCTCGCCGATGACCGGCAGCAGGTCCTCCTCGACGAAGGCCCGGGCGCGCATCCAGTGCTCCCGGTCGGCGGCGGCCACGGAGTCGAGGACCCCGGCGGCGTCGGTGTCGAGGGCGCGGTCGAGGACGTAGTCGGGCTCGACGGTGCCGGCGGGGAACAGGCTCTCGCCGGTCTCGGGGGTGGCGGTCATGGCGGTCGGTCCTTCGGGTCGGTGGGGCGGGAGGCGGGCGGACGGGGCTCAGCCCGCGGCGAAGCGGCGGCCGAGCACGCGCTCGGCGGCGCCGGTGCGGTCGAGGTACGGGGTGATCCCGCCGAGGTGGAAGGGGTAGTTGGCGCCGAGCACCATGCACAGGTCCACGTCCTCGGGCCCGGCGACGACGCCCTCCGCGAGCATCGTCCCGATCTCCTCGGCCAGGGCGTCCTGAACCCGGGCGAGCAGCTCCTCCGCCGTGGCGGGGGCGGCCCGCCGCGGGTCGCGGGTGCGCTCGAGCAGCTCGGCGGCCGGGGCGGCCAGGTAGCCGTCGGCCCCGGTCGCGGGCTCCTCGCGGGTCGGCAGCACGTGCTGCAGGCCGGCCTCGACGACGGCGTCCATCCACGGCGAGCGCGCGAAGCGTTCGGGGTAGGTCTCGTGCATGGTCGCGTTCACGTGGTGCAGCACGGCCGGGCCCACGAAGTCGAGCAGCCGCAGCGGGGTCATGGGCAGGCCCATCGGGTCCGGGGCGCGGTCCGCCACGGCGGGGTCCGTGCCCGCGTCGACCGCCCGGACCACGACGTCGAACATGCGGGTCAGCACCCGGTTGACCACGAACCCGGGGGCGTCCTGGACGCGCACGGCCGTGCGCCGCAGCCGGGCGGCGAGGTCGAAGGCGGTGGCCAGGGCGGTGTCCCCGGTGCGCTCGCCCGCGACGACCTCGAGCAGCGGGGTGACCTCCACAGGGTTGAAGACGTGGAAGCCGACCACCCGCTCGGGGTGCCGCAGCCCCTCGGCCATGGCCGTCACGGACAGGGAGCTGGTGTTGGTGGCCAGCACCGCGTCGGGGCGCAGCACGCCCTCCCACTGGGCGAGGACGGCGCGCTTGACCTCGAGGTCCTCGAACACGGCCTCGATCACGAAGTCGGCGTCGGCGAGGTCCTCGGGGCCGCGGGCGCCGGTGACCAGCGCGGAGAGCTGCTCGGCGCGCTCCGGGGAGAGCCGGCCCTTCGCGGCCTGGGCGGCGAAGCGCTCCCGGGTGCGGGCGACGCCGGCGGCCAGGCGCTCGTCGTCGAGGTCGGTCATGACCACGGGGATCCCGGCGCCGCCGGCGATCAGGGAGGCCAGCTGCCCGGCCATGAGCCCGGCGCCGATCACCGCGGCGCGGCGCAGCGGGGCGGGCGGGACCTGCGGGACGTCGGCGGCCCGCCGGGAGCGGGCGGAGACGAGCTCGAAGGCGTAGAGGGAGGCCTTGGCGACGTCCCCGACCACGAGCTCCGTGAAGGCCCGCACGGCGCGGTCGCCGTTCTCGGTGCGCGACTGCGTGCGGGCCGCGGCCACGAGGTCGATCGCCACGAGCGGGGCCGGGGCGGCGCCGTGCCAGGTGCGCTCGGCGCGGGCGCGGGCGGCCTCGACGGCCTGCTCCCACTCCTGCGCGTCCGCCTCCCCCGGGGTGCCGGCGGGACGGCGGGGGGCGCCGGCGTCGATGGCCTCGAGCCGGGCCGCGACCCACTGCTGCCAGCCGCTCTCCCACTGCTCGGTGCCGGGAGCGGCGTCGAGGACGGCGTCGAGCAGGCCGAGCTCGAGCGCCTCGGGGGCCCGCAGGGTGCGCCCGCGCATCGGGGCGAAGACGATCTGCTCCAGGGCGGCGGCGGGTCCGATCAGGTGCGGCAGCAGGTGCACCCCGCCCCAGCCCGGGAAGAAGCCGAGGCGGCACTCGGGCAGCCCGAGCGGCCCTGCGCCGCGGTGGCCGATCCGGTGGTCGGTGTGCAGGGCCAGCTCCAGGCCGCCGCCGAGGGCCTGGCCGGTGACCAGGGAGAAGGTGGGGACCGGGGCGTCGGCGAGCAGCCCGAAGGCCTCGTGGCCGAGGCCGACGTACTCCTCGGAGGCCCCGCGCAGCTGGGCGGAGCGGATCTCCTTGAGGTTCGCCCCGGCGCCGAAGGACCGCTCGTTGCCGGTGACCACGATCGCCTCGACCGCCCCGGTGTCGAGGCCCGCGAGGACGTCGCGGAGGTCGGCGAGGGCCCGGGAGCCCCAGATGATCAGCCCGCCCGGTTCGGTGGCGTCCAGCCGCACGAGCGCGGTCGGCCGGGTCCGGTCGGGCAGCACGAGCTGCTCCGCCCGCACGTCGACGGTCGAGGGGAACGAGGGGGCGGACGCGGTGGGGGCCATGGGCGGTGCTCCTGGGTCGGCGCGGTGCGGGCGTCCCGCACGGTGATCGCCACCACACTGCCTGATACTCAGTATCATCGTCAAGGGACTCAGTATCACAATCGGGTCCCGGGGAGGCGCCCGCTCCCGGTGTCGCCCCGTGACGGCGGCACGCGCACGCCCGGGCCCGCGCGTGGTCGGGGGCGTGCCGCCGCGGATAGGCTGGGCGGGATGATCGACGTGCTGCCTCCCGACACCGACCGACTCTCGTTCCGCCGCTTCCGGGCGGAGGACCTCGACCCCATGCACTCCTACCAGAGCCGCGAGGACTACGCGCAGTACGCGTGGCGCGGCCCGCGCTCGCGGGCGGACTGCGAGCGCGCCATCGCCGAGAACAGCGGGCTGCGCCCGTGGGGCCGCGACGGCGACCACGTGCGCTTCGCGGTGACCCCGCGCGGCGGCGACGAGCTCGTGGGCGAGATCGTGATGACCCTCGTGGACGCGCACGCGGCCCAGGTGGAGATCGGGTGGGTCGTCCACCCGGAGCACACCGGGCAGGGCTACGCCTCGGAGGCCGCACGGGCGGCCATCGGCTTCGCCTTCGGCCCGCTCGGCGCCCACCGCGTGCGCGCGAGCCTCGACGCGCTCAACATCAGCTCCGCCAAGGTCTGCGAGCGGCTCGGGATGCGCCTGGAGGCCACCCTGCGGGAGAGCCACCACCAGCTGGGGCAGTGGCGCGACGAGCTGGTCTACGCCGTGCTGGCCGAGGAGTTCCTCGCCGAGGAGTCCTGAGCGCGGGTCACCCCCGGGCGCGGGGGGGCGGTCTCCAGGGCCGCGCGCACCGCGGCGAGGACCTCCTCGGTGCCCGCTCCCGGGTCCAGGACGGTGACGACGACGGCGGGCCCGCCCGCCGCGTCCGGTGCCGCCGCTCCCCCGGGGCCGCCGTGCGGGCGGAGGTCCGCAGGTGCCCGGCCCTCGCCGCCGTGCGCGCCGCCGCCCCCGTCGCCGAGGCCGGCGATCAGGGTGCGGGCCAGCCGCGCCGTGCGGGCGTCGAGCTCCTCGGTGGGGTCGGTGCCGGGAGCGCGCAGCCAGGCGCGCAGGGCGGCGTTGTGCACGGCGACCGCCGCGGCGGACAGGGCCGTGGCGAGGGTCTCGCGGTGCGGGCCGGGCGGCAGGGCCGTGCGCAGCCACGCGCGGAACACGCGCTCGTAGCGGTGCGAGGTGATCAGCTCCCGGTCGCGCAGCTGCGGCACCTGCCGCAGCAGGGCGTGGCGGGCCAGGGTGCGCTCGCGGTGGTCGAGGTGGTGGCGGAAGACCAGCAGCACTCCGGTGCGCAGGACCGTGGCCGGGTCCTGGTCGGTGCGCGCCAGCAGCTCCTCGAGCCGCCGGAGGGTCGCGGCGTGGTCCGCGAAGACGATGTCCTCCTTGGACCCGTACCTGCGGAAGAACGTGGCCCGGCTGACCCCGGCGGCCTGGGCGAGCTGGTCGACGGTGGTGGCCTCCCAGCCGCGCTCGGCGAGCAGGCGGATGGAGCCGGTGACCACGTCCGGGGACGCGCCGGGGCCTGCGGTCATGGTGGTCTCCTGGATCGGTCGTGGGCCGGGCCGCCGGTGGTGCGGCCGCTCAGCCCGGGAAGGGCAGGACCGGCAGGCCCGGGACGCCGACCCGCACGGCGAACAGGGAGCCGGCGGCGGGGTCCTCGCCCGGGGCGAGGCCCTCGCGGGAGGTCGTGACGTAGAGGGTCCGCAGGTCGTCGCCGCCCAGGGCGCAGGCGGTGGTCTGCCGGGCGTCCACGTGCACCACGGTGTCGAGCTGCCCGTCGGCGCGGTAGCGGTGCACCTGCCCGGCCCCGTGCAGGGCCACCCACACGGCGCCCTCGGCGTCCACCGTGAGCCCGTCGGGCAGGGGGTCGCCGCCGGTCAGGCGGGGGGTCACGAAGGGCCGGCGGCCGCCGGGGGCGGCGGGTGCGGCGGGGTCGAGGACGTCGATCCGCCCCGTGGGGGTGTCGGCGTAGTAGGCGCGGGACCCGTCCGGGGACCACGCGATGCCGTTGGAGACCGTCACGCCCTCGAGCACCGTCTCCCAGGTCAGGTCGGGACGGACCCGGTAGAGCCGCGCGGCGCCCTCGGCCTGGTCGTAGGCCATCGACCCGGCCCAGAAGCAGCCGTCGGGTCCGGTGCCGCCCTCGTTCATCCGCACGCCGGGGTCCTGCCACAGCTCCAGGACCGGGCGGACGGCGCCGTCGGGGTCCTCGAGGGCGATCCCCCGCTCGACGGCGAGCACCGCGCCGCCGCGGGTCCGGGGCCGCACGCAGGCCACGACGTCGGCGACGTGCGTGCGCCGCACCCGCCCGTCGGCGCCGAGGCTCAGGACGTCGCCGGCCAGCATGTCGACCCACCGCAGCCCGCCCCACGACGGGGACCAGCAGGGGCCCTCCCCGTGGTGGGCGACGGCGCCGGTGACCGGCTCGGCCCGCAGCTCGCGCACGCTCACGACCGCTCCTCCTCGTCCTCGTCCGGCAGCTCGAGCACGCCCTCGACGACGGAGCGCACGTGCCCGCCGACCCACACCTCGGCGCCCTCGCGCCGGACGTGGACCCGGCCGCTGCGCCCCAGGACGGTGCCCTGGGCTGCGACGTAGTCGTCCGGGGCCCAGCCGCGGTCGGTGAGCCAGCGGCCCAGCCCCGCGTTGAGGCTGCCCGTGACGGGGTCCTCGACGACCCAGTCGCCGACGAGGGCGCGGACCTCCACGGCGCACTCGGCGCCCTCGGGGTGGGCCCCGACCAGCCCGAGCTTGAGCCCTGCCATGGCCGTCCAGTCGGGGCGGACCGCCAGCACGGCGGCGGCGTCGGCCAGGCGCACGCCGATCCAGCCGGGCCCGTTGTCCAGCCACGAGGCCTCGAGCAGCTGTTCGCGCCCCAGCCGCAGGGAGCGGGCGATGCGCCCGAGCAGCTGCTCGTCGCCGACCGGCTCGTAGCGCACCAGCGGGGGCGCGGCGAAGGCCAGGCGCTGCCCGGTGCGGCGGATCCGCACGAGCCCGGCCGCGCACTCCTGGACGATCTCCTCCCCCGCGGGCCGCCCGCCCCGGGCCAGCCACGCGGAGGCGGTGCCGAGGGTCGGGTGCCCGGCGAAGGGCAGCTCCCCGCCGGGGGTGAAGATCCGCACCCGGTAGTCGGCGCCCGGGTCCCGCGGGGGCAGCACGAACGTGGTCTCGGACAGGTTGGTCCACCGGGCCAGGCGGGCCATCCGCTCGTCGTCGAGGCCCTCGGCCGCGTGCACGACGGCGAGGGGGTTGCCTCCCAGCGGCCGCGCCGAGAAGACGTCGACCCAGCTGATCGGGCGCCCGCCGGCGCCGCCCGGGGCGCTCACAGGACGGGACCGCGGGCGCGGCGGGAGCGCAGCCGGCGGTCCCGGGCCGCGGCGCGTCGGCCGCCCGGGGTCCCGCCGCGGGCGGCCCGCTCCCGGCGGATCCGGCGCGCGACCATGCCCACGAGGGCCGAGCCCACGGTGGTGAGCACCAGCGGGAGCACGGCGCTGCGCTGGCGGCTGTTGTCGTACATCGGGGCCTCCTGCGGGGACGGGGACGGGCCGGTGCCAGCGATCCTACGCACCCTCCGGCGGGGCGGGCCACACGCCCGAGCTGCCGCGGCGGTGGCTGCCCACGAGGTGGGTGTCCACCAGCCCGACGGCCTCCATCAGGGCGTGCGCGGTGGTCGGGCCCACGAAGCGGAAGCCGCGGGCCCGCAGCGTCCGGGCCAGCGCCTCCGACTCCGGGGAGCGGGTCGGGACCTCGGCGGCGGTGCGGGGCGCGGGGGTGGCGGCGGGGCGGAAGGACCACACGAGGCGGGGCAGCCCGCCGTCCGCGCGCAGGGCCACCGTGGCCCGGGCGTTGCCGATCGCCGCCTCGATCTTCCCGCGGTGGCGCACGATGCCGGCGTCGGCCAGCAGCCGCTCGACGTCGTCGGCCCCGAAGGCCGCGACCGCGTCCGGGTCGAAGCCCGCGAAGGCGGCGCGGAAGGCGGGGCGCTTGCGCAGGATGGTCGCCCAGGACAGCCCGGACTGGAAGCCCTCGAGGCAGATCCGCTCGTAGAGCCCCCGCTCGTCGCGCACCGGCATCCCCCACTCCGTGTCGTAGTACTCCCGCAGCAGCGGGTCGGCCGCGGCCCAGCGGGGCCGGGCGAGGCCGTCGGGGCCGACGACGAGGTCGGAGGGGTCGGGGTGCGCTGCGGGGGCCATGCCCTGCATGGAAGCACATCCCGCTCCCCCGCGGCCGGGCCGTACCCCCGGGGGCATACCATGGCGGTCATGCGCACCACGAACGCCACCGTCGACCGCCGCGCCCTCCAGCGCCGGGTGGTCCGCGTCCTCGCCCTCGGCCAGGTCCTCGGCGGGCTGGGGGTCGGGGCCACGCTCGCGCTCGGCGCGCTGCTGGTCACCGAGGTCTCCGGCTCCTCCGCCTGGTCCGGGATGGCCGCGACCATGAACACCCTCGGCGCGGCCCTGCTGGCCGTCCCCCTGGCCCGTCTCGCCCAGGCGCGCGGGCGCCGGATCTCGCTGAGCACCGGGGCGCTGACCGCCGTGGCCGGGGCGGCGGTCACGATCGGCGCCGCGGTCCTGGGCAGCTTCCCGGTGCTGCTCGGGGGCCTGGCCCTGCTGGGCGCGGGGTCGGCCCTGAACCTGCAGTCCCGCTTCGCTGCGACCGACCTGGCCGCCGACGACACCCGCGCCCGGGACCTGTCCCTGGTCGTGTGGTCGACGACGGTCGGGGCGGTGCTGGGACCCAACCTCTTCGAGCCGGGCGAGCTGATCGGGCGGGCCCTGGGGCTGCCGCCGCTGACGGGCGGGTTCGTGATCGCTCTGGCCGCCCAGTCGGTCGGCGCGCTCGTCTACCTCACGGCGCTGCGCCCGGACCCGCTGCTGCTGGCGGCGGCCGACGGCGAGGCCGCGGGGCGGGACCGGCCCTCCCCCGGCGGCGGGCTGGCGGTGCTGCGCTCCTCCGCCCCGGCCCGCCGGGCGGTGCTGACCGTGGCCCTGAGCCACGCCACCATGGTCGCGCTGATGTCGATGACCCCGGTGCACCTGTCCGGGCACGGGGCCTCGCTCAGCGTCGTGGGCCTGACCATCAGCCTGCACGTGGCGGGCATGTACGCCCTGTCCCCCGTCTTCGGCCGGTTCGCCGACCGGGCCGGGCGCCGGCCCGTGATCCTGGCCGGTCAGGCGATGTTCGTCGCCGCCCTCGTCCTGGCCTGGCTGGGCGCCGGCTCCCCCGTGGCCGTCACCGCGGCGCTGGTGCTGCTGGGCCTGGGCTGGTCCGCGTCCACGGTCGCCGGCTCTGCGCTCGTGGCCGAGGCCGTGCCGGCCCCGGACCGCCCGAAGCTGCAGGGCGTCTCCGACCTGCTGATGAACCTGGCCGGGGCGGCGGGCGGGGCGCTCGCGGGTCCCGTGCTGGCGCTGATCGGCTTCGACGGCCTCAGCGCGGCCCTGCTGGCGCTCGTGGCGGCCGTGGTGCTCTCACACCGCGGCGGCGCTCAGCGGGATGCTCGCCCGGACCCGCCAGCCCTCGGCGGTGGGACCCGCTGAGAGCCGGCCGCCCAGCAGGTGCACGCGCTCGCGCAGGCCGGTGAGCCCGAAGCCGGAGGCGGGGAAGTGCGGTCCCGTCCGCTCGCCGGCGGTGTTGCCGACCTCGACGTGCACGTCCGTGCCGTCCACGACGACCGACAGCACGCAGGAGGTCGTGCCCGGGGCGTGCTTCATGACGTTGGTCGCGGCCTCGCGCAGCACCCGGCGGACGGTCGGGCGCACGCTGTCGGGGATCCGCGCCAGGGAGCCCTCGCAGCGGGTGCGCACCGGCACGCCCACCTCCGCGAGCGCCTCCGCGACGTCCTCGAGGTCGCTGCGCGGGTCCGCGGCGACGGCCCCTTCGACCTCGCCGGCCGGTCCCTCGTCCTGGCCCGAGCGCATCACCTGCAGCAGCCGCCGGAGGTCGCGCAGAGCGGCCCGGGAGGAGTCGCCGACCACCCCCAGGGTCTCCCGCATCACCGCGGGGTCCTCCGCGTAGGCCCCCGAGCGGGCCTGCATCGCGATGACGGTGAGGTCGTGGGCGATGATGTCGTGCAGCTCCCGGGCCAGCTCGAGCCGCTGCTGCTCGAGCGCCCGGCCCGTGCTCTCCTCGGCCGCCGCGAGCTCGGCCCGGTCCCGCTCCCGCTGGGCGCTCAGGGACCGCAGGACCAGCCCGGGCAGCGTGAGCACGAGCGTGAGCGGCACGTAGCTCCACAGGAAGCGGGGCCCGACCGCGGAGAACCCCGCGGACCAGGCGACCTGCCACACGAGCACGGCGGCCAGGGCCAGCCCCAGCCCCGGCAGGGCGGCGGCGTAGGCGGCGAAGGCCAGGAGCAGGGGCACCAGGACCACGTAGCTGCCCGGGTTCTCCAGGGGGAGCAGCAGCGCGAGCAGCGCGGCCAGGGGCACCCAGGTCCAGCTGGGCCGCAGCGCCAGCACCACGATCGTGCACGCCTCCACGGCGAGCAGCAGCAGCTCGTAGTCCTGGTCCCCGAAGCCCAGCCCCGGGCCGCGCAGCACGACGCGGGCCCCGTCGAGGCCGTTGATGCCCACGAGGACGAACAGACCGACCTGCACCCACCGGTGGAAGGGCCGCCGGTCGGCGAAGCCGGGCGGCAGCAGTCCCGGACCGGGCGGGCGGGTGCCCGCCGCGGGGTCGTCGTGCGGGGGGTGCGGGGAGGCGCTCACCCACGGATGATAGCCGCGGGGGCCGCCGGGACCCGGGCCCTCCGGGCGCAGCGGGCGGGTCAGCACCACCGCAGCAGGAGGAAGCTGCACCACGTGCCGTGGTAGCTGTCCCAGCGCGCCGGGGCCGCGGTCGCCGGGGCGGCGCCCCCGCCGACCAGGGCGGCGGCCAGGAGCAGGGCGGTGAGGGTGCGGCGGTTCGTCATGGGGGGGCCTTCCGGGAGCGTGGACGGGTGCGCGGGCGGGCGCACCCCGATCCTGCCGCACCCGTCCGCGGCGGCGCCTCATCCGTTCGTCGGGGTCCGTCTCCTCCGTCCGGAGGAGACGGACCCCGCGCGGGGCCGCCCGCGGCGGGCCGGGGTCCGCCCCGTACCATGGGGAACATGAGCATGCATGAGGATTCGGCGGGGCCCGCGAAGGTCCTGATCGTCGACGACCAGCGCCTGATGCTCGGGGCCCTGCGGGTGTTCATCGACCACGAGGAGGACCTGGTCGTCGTCGGCGAGGCCCAGGACGGCCGGACCGCCGTGGCCCAGTGCCGGGCGCTGCGCCCGGACCTCGTGCTCATGGACCTGCAGATGCCGGTGCTCGACGGCGTCGAGGCGACCCGGGCGATCACGGACGAGTTCCCCGCGACCCGCGTGCTGGCCGTGACCACGTTCTCCTCGGAGGACTGGGTGATCCCGGCGCTGCGGGCGGGTGCGAGCGGGTACGTGCTCAAGGACTCCGAGCCGCACGAGATCGTGGGGGCCGTGCGGGCGGTGCTCGCCGGGGAGTCGGCCGTCTCGCGCGGGGTCGCGGCGACCCTCATCCGCAGCGTGGTCGCCGATCCACCGGCCCCGCGGGCCCGGGCGGACGGGTCCGACGGGGCCGCCGCGCTGCGCCGGGCGCTCTCGGAGCGCGAGCTGACCGTGCTCGAGCTGCTCTGCGAGGGACTGAGCAACAAGGAGATCGCGGCGCAGCTCTACCTCTCGGAGCCCACCGTGAAGTCCCACCTGAGCCACGTCCTCACGAAGCTGGGGGTGCGCGACCGGGTGCAGGCCGTCATCGCGGCCTACCGCACCGGGCTCGTCGGGATCCCCTGAGCCCCGCCGCGGGGCGGCAGGGCTCAGCGCAGGACCGGGACCTGCAGGGGGTAGGGGTAGACCTCGCCCCGGTTGGCGCGCAGCACCGCCAGGACGTGCAGGACCACGAGCATCACGAAGGCCACGACCCACAGCACGATCGCGACCGGGATCAGCAGGATCGTCGCGAAGCACACGAACGCGAGGGCGTTGAGCAGCCACATCGACAGGTTGAAGTTGAACGAGCCCGCGGCGCTCGCCCGCAGGAACGGGCTGCGGTCCCTGTAGACCAGCCACACCACGAGGGGGCCCACGAAGCCCAGCCAGCCGGCGGAGACCAGCGCGCCGACCAGGCCGGAGAGGTGGGTGAGGATCGCCAGGGTGCGCTCGTCCCCCTGGGCCCCGGTCGGGGGCGGGGACGCGGCGGGCGGGACGTAGGACATGGGGGTCTCCTGGGAACGGGTGCCCGCTGCCGGGCACGGGGCGGGCGCCGCGGGACGGGTCGCGCCGGGGCGCTGTGCCGCCAGCGTACCGAGCCCCGGACCGGGGCGGTACGGGGGCTTTCCGCACCGTCCGGCGGGGGGTGGGCCGCCGGGTCTAGGATGACCCGGACAGACCGCTCCCGGCCCGCGGCACCACGGGCCCGCCCCCGAGGAGGGACCGTGGCCCCGATCCTGCGCCCCAGCAGGCACGCCTACCGCGCGATCGTGCTGGCCGGAGCGGCCGCGGTGCGGCTGCTGCGCGTCCCGGTGCTGGTCACCGGCGAGGAGAACCTCCCCCGCGACCAGGTCGTGCGCGGGCTGCACCACGAGGTGCGGCCCGGCCACGGCGCGGTCGTGGCCGTGACCCACTTCGGCTACCTCGACTTCGTCTTCGCCGAGCTCGTGCTCTGGCGGCGGCTGCGCGCCCACAGCCGGTTCCTCATCACCCGCAAGCACACCGGCAGCGCGCTCGTCACCGCCGTCTGCCGGCTGTGCGACCACGTCGTCGTCGACCGCGCCGCCGGGGCCCCGGCCTTCGCCGAGGCCCTGGCGAAGCTGCGGCGCGGGGAGTTCGTGGCGCTCTTCCCGGAGGGCGGGGTCAGCCGCAGCTTCACCGTACGCCCCCTGCGCACCGGCGCGGTCCGGCTGGCCGCCGCGACCGGCGCCCCGGTCGTGCCCGTGGCCGTGTGGGGCGGGCACCGGATGCTCACCCGCGGCCGGGGCCGGCTGCGGCTGCGCGACGTGTGGCGCACCCCCGTGCGGGTGCACGTCGGGGAGCTCCTGCGGGTGGCCCCCGGCGAGGACGCCGCCGCGGCCTCCGAGCGGCTGCGCGCGGCCCTGCAGGCGGGGATCGACCGCTGCAC
This sequence comes from Kocuria sp. LUK, assembly GCF_021012935.1. NCBI lineage: Bacteria > Bacillati > Actinomycetota > Actinomycetes > Micrococcales > Micrococcaceae > Kocuria > Kocuria sp. LUK. The sequence continues at coordinate 54,915 of NZ_JAJMZI010000008.1, read as the reverse complement.
GCAGAGCTACCCCGAGGTCCCCTCGCCCGGGGCCTGGTGGATGCCGGCGCACCTCGGCGGCGGCGCCATCACCGCCACCGAGCAGGTCGCCCACGACGCCCGGGAGCGGGAGTCCTACCGGCGCACCGGCTGAGGACCCCCGGGCCGCCCGGGCGGGCGGCCCGGGACCCCGCCCGTCAGCGGTGGCCCGCGCGCAGCACCAGCTCGAGCTCGAAGCGCACCTGCGGGTCCCGCAGGTCCTCCCCGAAGATCTCGCGCAGCTGGTTCACCCGGTAGCCGACCGTCTGCTCGTGCACGCCCAGCTCCTCGGCCATCGCCGCCCGCTGGCCGTGGTGGGCCAGCCAGCTCAGCAGGGTGGCGCCGAGGCGCTCGCGCTGCGCCGGGCGCAGCTCCGCCAGCGGCGCCAGCCGCCGGACGGCCAGGTCCTCCACCACGCTCGGCTCGCCGCCGAGCACCAGCTCCGCGAGGTGCTCGGCGACCCACAGGGGTGCCTCCCCGCCGGGGTCGCGCGGCTGCAGCAGATCCCGCGCCCGCACCGCCAGGCGCAGGGAGTCGGCGGCGGCGTGCCAGGGCCGGGCCGGGCCGATCACGGCGCCGCGCCCGGTGAGGGCACGCCCGAGGTCCCGCCGCCCGGACGGGGTCGCGGGCTCGGGGACCACGGCCAGCACGTCCCCCGGCCGGGAGGCCAGCAGCGCCCGGTCGCCCAGCCGGGAGCGCAGCCCCACCCGCCGGTCCGCGGCGAGGACGACCACGACCACGCGCTCGGGCACGGGCCACCCGGCGGCCGCCGCCGCGGCCCGCACGGTGTCCTCGGCCGCGTGCCCGCGCACGAGCAGGTCCGCGAGCGCGTCCAGGCGGCGGTCCCGTTCCCCCGCCCGCTCGGACTGCTCCTGCGCGTAGCCCTCCGCGCTGGCCGCCGAGAGCTCCTCGATGTAGGCGAACACCGACTCGGCGAGGGCGATCAGCACGGAGGCCTCGAAGCCCGCGTCCATGGCCACGCGGGAGAAGGAGCGCAGCGTGGTCCGCGCCCCCGAGCGGTAGGCCGCGAACAGGGCGTCCATCGGCCGCCCCTCGCGCACCTCCCCGCGCCCGAGCCCCTCGTAGACCCGCCGGGCGTCGCCCATCAGCGCCGGCTGCTGGGTGCCGGGCAGCTGCAGGAACCGGGTCAGGGCCACCTCGACCCCGCGGCGGATGCTGTCGCCGAAAACCCCTTCCATGGGGCGGGCGTAGACGGGAACGTCCAGCCGCACCCCGGCGAGCAGCTCCTCGGAGACCGCCGGCAGGTGCGGGACGAGCAGCGGGGTCAGCGCCGGCGGCAGGGACGTCCACGGCAGCTCCCGGTCCGCCCGCCCCGCCGGGCTCCTCTGCTCGGTCCGTTCCACGTCTTCCCTCTTTCATCCCGGCACCACAGTTTCTCTGCGGAAAGAGTACGCGCGACGACGAGATAAAGCGTCACAATTGGGGCACAGTGATCAAGTGCCCCATCTGCGACTGCTCTCCCGTCTGGCCTCCACCTTCACGACCCCCCGCTCGCCGGAGGACTTCCTGCGGCTCGTCGACCCCCTGGCCAGCGCCCGCCAGCTGCGCGGGCTGGTGACCTCCGTGGTCCCCGAGACCGCCGACTCCGTCACCATCCGCTTCCGCCCCGGCCGGGGCTGGAACGTGCACGAGGCCGGGCAGTGGGCCCGCATCGGGGTGGAGATCGACGGGGTGCGGCACTGGCGCTCCTACTCGCTGAGCACCGGCGCCGGGGAGGACCCCGCGATCACCGTCACGGCGATGGGCAAGGTCTCCACCGCGCTCGTGCGGGGCACCCGCCCCGGCGACGTCCTCTTCCTGGCCCCGCCGGAGGGCGACTTCGTGCTGCCCGAGCACCCCCGGCCGCTGCTGATGCTCACCGCCGGCAGCGGGCTGACGCCGGTGATGTCGATGATCCGCACCCTCGTGCCGCGCCGCCCGGACGCCGACCTGGTGCTCGTGCACTCCTCCCGCTCCCCCGAGCAGTCCCTGTTCCGCGAGGAGCTGCTCGAGCTCACCGACCAGTTCCCCGGCTTCCGCCTCGTCCAGTGGTTCACCGGCGAGCGCGGCCGTCGCCTGGACCTCACCGGCACCGCCGACCTCGACGCCGCGTGCCCCGACTGGCGGGAGCGCGCCGCCTACGCCTGCGGGCCCACCGACCTGCTCGACGCCGCCGAGGCCCTCTGGGCCCGGGAGGAGGGCGAGCTGCGGGTCGAGCGCTTCGCCCCCGTCGTCGCCCCCGGCTCCGGCGGGGAGGGCGGGCGCGTGACCTTCGAGAAGGCCGACCGGGAGGTCGAGGCCGACGGCGCCACCACGCTGCTGACCGCCGGCGAGGACGCCGGCCTGATGATGCGCAGCGGCTGCCGCATGGGCATCTGCCACGCGTGCGTGACCCCCCTGCTCTCCGGGCAGGTCCGCGACACCCGCACCGGGGAGGTGCACGGCGAGCCCGGGCACCTCGTCCAGACCTGCGTCTCCACCGCCGCCGGCCCCGTCAGCCTCGACGCCTGACCCGGCCCCCACGATTTCCCGAACCTTCCCCGATCCCGTTCCGGAGGACCCGACCATGACGATCGTCACCCCGTTCCTGCTCGACGCCGGCCCCCGCGCCCGGCCCGCCCGGCCCGAGGCCGCCGCCCACCTGACCGACGCGCAGATCGAGGAGCTCGGCCGCGAGCTCGACGCCGTGCGCGAGCAGGTGGTCGCCGCCCGCGGCGCCGCCGACGCCGCCTACATCCGCCGCGTCATCGCCGTGCAGCGCTCCCTCGAGCTCGCCGGCCGGGCCACGCTGCTGTTCTCGCGCCACCGCCCGGCGTGGGTCGCCGGCACCGGCATGCTCACCGTCGCCAAGATCCTCGAGAACATGGAGATCGGCCACAACGTCCTGCACGGGCAGTGGGACTGGATGCGCGACCCCGACATCCACTCCACCACCTGGGAGTGGGACTTCGTGACCCCCGCCGCGGCGTGGCAGCACACCCACAACGACCTGCACCACACCTGGACCAACGTCGTCGGCAAGGACCGCGACGTCGGGTACAACATCTTCCGGGTCGACCGCGACCAGCCCTGGCAGTGGTGGAACCTCGGCAACCCCGTCTACAACATGCTCCTGGCCCCCGTCTTCGAGTGGGGCATCGCGATCTACGACCTCGAGCTCGACGAGGTGCGGGCCGGGCGCAAGTCCCGCGGCGAGCTGCGGGAGGGGCTGAAGGCCCTCGGCCGGAAGTTCCTGCGCCAGAGCGCCAAGGACTACGTGGCGACCCCGGCCGCCGCGGCCGTCACCGGCTCCGCCCGGCAGGCGCTCGCGGCGACCCTCACCGCCAACGCGGCGCGCAACGTGTGGGCGCACGCGGTGATCTTCTGCGGGCACTTCCCCGAGGGCGCCGACACCTTCACCGAGGAGCAGATCGAGGGCGAGACCCGCGGCGACTGGTACCTGCGCCAGATGCTCGGCTCCGCGAACATCTCCGGCTCGCGGCTGATGCACCTGATGACCGGCAACCTCTCCCACCAGATCGAGCACCACCTCTTCCCGGACCTGCCCTCGAACCGCTACGCGGAGGTCGCCGTGCGGGTGCGCGAGATCTGCGCGCGCTACGGGCTGCCCTACACCACCGGGCCGCTGCCCAAGCAGGTCGGCTCCGCCTGGGCGAAGATCTTCCGCCTGGCCCTGCCCTGACCGGCCCTGCCGACGGGAGCGGGCCGTGCGGGGGACCCCGCACGGCCCGCTCCCGTCGGAGCACATTGGTAGGCTCGGGGCCCACCGCCCGAAAGGCAGGCCCATGAGCTCCTCCCCGCGCGTCCTGGTCACCGGCGCCACCGGCTACGTCGGCGGCCGCCTCGTCCCCCGGCTGCTCGACGCCGGCCACCCGGTGCGGGTGGCCGTCCGCTCCCCGCAGAAGCTGCAGCAGGTGCCGTGGCGGGAACGGGTCGAGGTGCACGAGACCGACCTGGCCGACCTCGAGGGCATGACCGCCGCGTGCCGCGACGTGCACACCCTGTACTACCTCGTCCACTCGATGGGCGGCTCCCAGCACTTCGAGGAGCAGGAGGCCGGGATGGCCCGCACCGTGGCCGCGGCCGCGGAGCGGGCGGGGGTCCGGCGCATCGTCTACCTCTCCGGGCTGCACCCCGAGGGCGTGGAGCTCTCCCAGCACATGCGCTCGCGCGTGCAGGTGGGGCGGATCCTGCTGGAGTCCCCCGTGCCCGCGGTCGTGCTCCAGGCCGGCACGGTGATCGGCTCCGGCTCCGCCTCCTTCGAGATGATCCGCCACCTCGGCGACACCCTGCCCGTGATGCCCGCCCCGTCGTGGGTGACCAACCGGATCGAGCCGATCGCGATCCGCGACGTCCTGCACTACCTCGTGGGCGCCATGGACCTGCCGGAGGGGCTCAACCGCACCTTCGACATCGGCTCGCGCGACGTCCTGACCTACGCCGACGCCATGCGCCAGTACGCCCGCGTGGCGGGGCTGCGGCGGCGGTTCGTGTTCCGGATGCCCCTGCCGGCCCCGCGGCTGTCCGGGTTCTGGATCGGGCTGGTCACCCCCATCCCGCTGGGGCTGGCCCTGCCGCTGGTCCAGTCCCTGCAGCACGACGCCGTCTCCGCCGAGCACGACATCGACGCCTACCTCCCGCCGCCGGCCGGGGGCCTGACCGGCTACCGGCGGGCGGTGGCGCTCGCGCTGAAGAAGATCGAGGACAACAGCGTCGAGACCACGTGGGACCACCGCCCCGAGGCCGCCGCCGACCCGCTGCCCTCGGACCCCGACTGGGCCGGGCGCACGGTCTTCGTCGACGAGCGCAGCCGCACCGGCCGGGCCCGCCCGGAGCAGGTGTGGCGGGTGATCGAGTCCATCGGCGGGCGCAACGGCTGGTACTCCCTGCCGCTGGCCTGGCGGGTGCGCGGGGCCGTGGACAAGCTCGTGGGCGGCGCCGGGCTGAACCGGGGCCGCCGCGACGCCGTGGACCTGCAGGTCGGCGAGCACGTCGACTGGTGGCGCGTCGAGGCCCTCGAGGAGGGGCACCGGCTGCTGCTCCACGCCGAGATGAAGGCCCCGGGACGGGCCTGGCTGGAGCTGTCCGTGGAGCCGGAGGGCGAGGGCAGCCGCTACCGGCAGCGGGCGATCTTCTTCCCCCGCGGGCTGCCCGGGCGGCTGTACTGGTGGGGGGTGTGGCCCTTCCACGGGTTCATCTTCCCGTCGATGGCCCGCAACATCCTCGCCACGGCCGCCGCGCTGGACGAGCCCGGCCCCGGGGCGCCGCGGCGGGCGGCCGAGCGGATCGCCCCGGCCGCGGGCCCGCCCCGGGCCTAGGAGCCGTCCGGTCCCGCCACCGGCCGGGGCCCGGGCCGGCCCCACTCGGCCCAGGAGCCGTCGTAGACGCGCACGTCGTCGCGGCCGGTCAGGTGCGCGCCCAGCGCCAGCACGCACGCGGTGAGCCCCGAGCCGCAGGTGGTGACCAGGCGGTGCCCCTCGGGGGCGGCCGCCGCGAGCCGCGCCCGCAGCTCGGGCAGCGGCAGCAGCCGCCCGTCCGGTCCCTGCAGCCGCGTGTACGGCAGGTTCACCGCCCCCGGCATGTGCCCGGGGCGCAGGCCCGGGCGCGGCTCGGGCTCCGTGCCCGCGAAGCGGCCGGCGGAGCGGGCGTCCAGGACGGTCGCGGCGGGGTCCCGCAGGGCCCGGGCCACGTCCTCGGCGTCCGCGAAGAAGCCCGGGCGCACCGTCAGCTCCACGTCGCCCGGCTCGGCGGGCGGGGCGGCGTGGGCCCCGGTGGGCCGGCCCTCGGCGGTCCAGGCGGGCAGGCCCCCGTCGAGGACGGCGACCCGGTCGAAGCCCGCGGCGCGCAGCAGCCACCAGACCCGGGCGGAGGCGAAGACCCCCCGGGCGTCGTAGGCGACCACCGTGCTGGTGCCCGAGATGCCGAGCCCGCGGGCCGCCGCGCTCAGCTGCTCCGCCGGGGGCACGGTGTGCGGCAGGTCCGCGGAGGGGTCCGAGAAGGGCCCGTCCAGATCCAGCAGCAGGGCGCCGGGGATCGCCTCCTCGGTGCGGTTGAGCACGGAGGACGCGTCCACGAGCACGAGCCGGGGGTCGTGCAGGTGCTCGGCGAGCCACCCGGTGGTCACCACGGGCCCGGGCGGCTCGAGCGGTGCGGCGGTGCCGGCGGCGGTCCTGGGGTCCATGCGCCCCACCCTAGGCCGTGCCCGCGCCGGTGTCGTGCGCGCACGGGCTCCCGCCGCCCGGCCCCGAGGACTCCGCCGCGGCCCCGCCCGGCCGCCCCGCCCGGGGCGCCCCGCCCGGGGCCTCGCAGCCCTCGCACCGCCGCCCCCGGGTGCGGCCCCGGTCCCGTAGCCTGGGCGGGTGGCCGACTCGCTCCGACAACGCGTCCTCGACGGCGTCCGCGGCCTGGCCCCCGGCTACTTCGCCTTCGTCATGGCCAGCGGCATCCTCTCGGTGGGGCTGCAGCTGCAGGGCTTCGCCGCCCTCTCCACCGTGCTGCTCGTGGTGTGCGCCGGCGGCTGGGCGGTGCTGAGCGCGCTCACCCTCTGGCGGCTCGCGGCGTTCCGCCGCGAGTTCCTCGTCGAGTTCCTCGACCCCCGGCGGGCCTTCGGCTTCTTCACCTTCGTGGCCGGCACCGACGTGCTGGCGGCCCGGCTGGCCACGACCGGCTGGCACGCGGGCACCGCGGCGCTGCTCGTGCTCGCCGGGTCGGCCTGGCTCGTGCTCGGCTACGTGGTCCCGTGGAGCGCCGTCCTCTCCCGGCGCAGCCGGCCCGTGGTGAGCACCGCCAACGGCACGTGGTTCATCTGGGTGGTGGCCAGCCAGTCCGTGGCCGTGGCCGCCGCGGCCCTGGACCCCGTGGTGGGCAGCGGCGCCGGGCGCCACGTCCTGTCCGTGGTCGCCGTGGTCTGCTGGTCGGTGGGGCTGTTCCTCTACGCCGCGGTGGGGGTGCTGGTCGCCCTGCGCATGATGCTCTACCGGCTGCGGCCGGTCGACCTCACCCCTCCGTACTGGGTGGCGATGGGCGCCTGCGCCATCACCGTGCTCGCGGCCTCGCGGATCGTGGAGATGTCCGACACCCCGATGGTGGCGGTGGTCCGCGGCCTCGTCGCCGGGCTGGGCGTCGTGTTCTGGGCCTTCGCCACGTGGCTGGTCCCGGCCCTGGTGGCCGCCGGGTGGTGGCGGCACCGCGTGCACGGGGTGCCGCTGCGCTACGAGTCCTCCCTGTGGAGCGTGGTCTTCCCGCTCGGCATGTACGCGGTGGCCAGCATCTACCTGGGCCGGGCGGACGAGCTGCCGCTCGTGGGCGCGGTGGGCGCGGTCTGGCTGTGGGTGGCCCTGGGCGCCTGGACGGTGGTGGCCACGGCCATGGTCGTGCACGTGGTCCGGCGCCTGGTGCTGGGCCGGCAGGACCCCGCCCCCGTGTGGCCGGAGCCGGACCCCGCGGCCCGGCCGGACGGCACCGCCTGACCCGGCCGGCCGGCACCGCCCGGCCCGGCCGGGTCAGGCGGTGAGCGCCCGCTCGAGGTCCTCGAGCTGGTCCTCGACGTCCTCGATCCCCACGGACAGCCGCACCAGGTCCACCGGGACCGCCAGCGCGGTGCCCCTGACCGTGGCGTGGGTCATCTCGGAGGGGTAGCAGATCAGGGACTCGACCCCGCCCAGGCTCACGGACAGCGCGTACAGCCGCGTGCCCTCCGCCACGGCGCGGGCCGCCGCCTCGCCCGCGGCCAGGCGGAAGGAGACGATGCCGCCGAACCCGCGCATCTGCGCGGCCGCGAGGTCGTGGCCCGGGTGCTCGGGCAGCCCCGGGTAGAGGACCTGGGCGACCTCGGGCCGGCCGAGCAGCCACTCGGCGATCCGCTGCGCGTTCTGCTGGTGTCGCTCCATCCGCAGGCTCAGGGTCTTCAGCCCTCGGGCCGCCAGCCAGCTGTCCTGGGGGCCGGCCACGGCCCCGGCCGCGAACTGCTGGAAGCCGACCGCCTCGGCCAGCGGGGCGCCGCGCCACTGCGCCGCGCCGACGACGACGGCGCCGCCGAGGACGTCGGAGTGCCCGCCCACGTACTTGGTGGTGGAGTGCACCACGGCGTCCGCGCCGAGCAGCAGCGGGTTCTGCAGGTACGGGGAGGCGAAGGTGTTGTCCACCACCAGCAGCGCCCCGGCCGCGTGGGCCAGCTCCGCCCACGCGGCGACGTCGGCGATGCCGAGCAGCGGGTTGGACGGGGTCTCGAGCCACAGCACCCTGGTGGTGCCCGGGCGGACGGCGGCGCGCACGGCGTCGGGGTCGGTGCCGTCCACGGGGGTGGAGTCGATCTGCCACGGGGCGAGCACCCTGGTGATCAGCCGGTTCGTGCCGCCGTAGCCGTCGGCGCCGAGCACCACGTGGTCGCCGGGGCGCAGGACGGCGCGCAGCAGGGCGTCCTCCGCGGCGATCCCCGACGCGAAGGCGAACGCCCGTTCACCGTGCTCGAGGGCCGCGAGCTGGGTCTCGAAGGCGCTGCGCGTGGGGTTGGAGCCGCGGCTGTACTCGTGCCCTCCGCGCAGCACGTTGATCCCGTCCTGGACGAACGTGGAGGTCTGGTGGACCGGCGGGATCACGGCGCCGGTGAGCGGGTCGGGGGCCTGCCCGGCGTGGACGGCGGTGGTCGTGAACCCCGGGGCGCGGGCGCCGGTGGGCACGGGGCCCGCCGCGGAGGTGGTGGCGGTCATCGCAGGGCTTCCTTCCGGGGCGTGCGGTCGAGGACGGCGTCGAGGGCCTGGCGCAGGTCGGCCACGAGGTCCTCGGGGGCCTCGAGGCCGACCGAGAGCCGCACCGTGGTCGCGGCGATCCCGCCGGCCCGGCGCTGCTCGGGGGTGAGCCGGCAGTGGGTCATCGCGGCCGGGTGGGCCACGAGGCTGCGGGTGTCGCCGATGTTGGCGACCAGCTTGAACAGCCGCAGGGAGTCGACGAACGGCCCCACCGCGTCGTCGGGGGCGGCGAGGTCGAAGGAGAAGACGGAGCCGGTGCCGCGCGGGAAGTCCCGGGCGGCGATCCCCGCGCCGGGGTCCCCGGGCAGGCCGGGGTGGTGGACGCGGGCGACGGCGGGGTGCCCGGCGAGGAACTCGGCCACGGTCAGCGCGGAGGCGGTGTGGCGGGCCACGCGCAGCTCGAGCGTCTCGGTGCCCTGCAGGATCTGGGCGGCGTTGAACGGGGAGAGGGTCGTGCCGAGGTCGTGGACGTACTTGGCGCGCACCAGGTGCAGGTAGGGGCTGGCCCCGGCGCACCGGTCGACCAGGCTGCGCCCGCCCCAGCGGGGCCGGGGCTCGGTGAACTGGGGCCACCGGCCGGGGCGTGCGCTCCAGTCGAAGGTCCCGCCGTCCACGACGACCCCGGCGAGGGCGTTGCCGTGCCCGCCCAGGAACTTGGTCGCCGAGTGCACCACGACGTCCGCGCCGTGCTCGAGCGGGCGGTACAGCGCCGGGGAGGCCAGGGTGTTGTCCACGACGACCGGCACCCCGGCCGCGCGGGCGACGCCGGCGATGCCGGGCAGGTCGGGGAGGGTGGCCAGCGGGTTGCCGATGGACTCCAGCAGGAACGCCCGGGTGTCCGGGCGCACGGCCGCCGCCCACGCCCCGGGGACGGCCGGGTCCACGAAGTCGACCTCGATGCCGCAGTCCGCGAAGGAGTCGGTGAGCAGGTCCACGGTCCCGCCGTAGAGCTTCTCCGAGGCCACGAGGTGCTTGCCTCCGCCCTGGCCCAGCAGGGCCAGCAGGGCCACGGCCACGGCCGCCTGGCCGGAGCCGGTGGCCACGGCCCCGGTCCCGCCCTCGAGGTCGGCCACGCGCTGCTCGAGCACCGCGACCGTGGGGTTGCCGGTGCGGGTGTAGGTGAAGCCCGGCCGGGTCTGGGCGAACATCTCCCGCGCGGTGGCGTGGTCGGGGAACTCGTAGGCCGCGGACTGGTAGATCGGCACCGTGAGGGTGCGCGGGCCCGGGTCGGTCCCGGCGCCGGCGTGGATCTGCCGGGTCGAGAGGTCGTGGTGGGTCACAGGGACGGACATCGCGGTGCTCCTCGCGCTCGCTCTTGCCCGCACCGGTCACCGGCGGAGCCACCGCCGGGGTGCGGGCCGCTTCCTCATCCGAACCACCCGATGAGCATGGGGTTGGTGCGCGGCCCAGTCGGAGCTTGGCAGCCGCGTCTCGTGAAGCGGGCACCAACCTACCGGCCCGGCCCCCCGGGACCCGGAGCGACCGCAACATGACGGAGGTGACGCCGTGTGACGTCGTCCCGTCGCCCGCAGGACGCACCGCGGGAGGACGGGCTCAGGCGCGGGTGTCGATGTCCTCGAAGATCAGGAACGTCTGGGTGTCCACGACCCCGGGCAGCTGCTGGACGTGCTCGAAGATCACCTGGCGCAGGTGGACGGTGTCCACGGCCCGCACCAGCAGCATGACGTCGAAGTTCCCGCCCACCAGGGCGATGTGGTGGACCGCCGGGATCTCCTGCAGCTGCGCGCACAGCTCCCGCCAGGTGTTCTGCTCGAGCTTGAGCGTCACGTAGGCCGAGGCCTGCAGCCCCGCCCGCACCGGGTCGATGACGGTGCTGTAGCGCAGGATCACGCCCTCCTCCCGCAGCCGGTTGATCCGGGCGTAGGCGTGGGCGCGGGAGACGTGGACGGCGGCGGCGATCGCGGTCACCGACTGGCGGGAGTCGCGGGAGAGCTCGGCGAGGATCTTGCGGTCGGTCTCGTCCAGGGGCACGGGGGTCGAGGGCACGGCGGGGCCTCCTTCGGGGCGGGGCGGCGGGGCGGCCGCCGGGGCCGCGGCGGCGGCCCCGGACGAATCCTTGTGGTCCATGCCACAGTAGAACATTTCGTCCATCCGGAATACCGCCTGTACGCCGATCTTCTGCAATATCCCGACCGCGTGGATACGAAGCGGAGCTTCTCCGCATACTTGGCGGACGGAACACGTCACGCCCACCCGCCTCCCGCGCCACGGCGCCCGGGACCGACCGAGGGGGAACCCATGAGCCAGACCGTCGAGAACGCCGAGCCGCTCGGCGGGGCCGAGGACCCGATCCTGCGCGCCTCCCGGAGCTTCGGCATCACCCCGGAGCAGTACATGCTCCCCGCCCGGGGCGAGATCCGCCTGGTGGACCCCTCCGGCCGCCTGCGGCCCCCGGAGGAGCAGGGCACCGAGCCGGGCCACGAGTACCCGCTGCCGCCCGAGGACGTGCTCCTCGACGCCTACGAGAAGCTCGTGGTGGGGCGCCGGGTCAACGACCAGAACTCCGCCCTCGTGCGCCAGGGCCGGATGGCGGTCTACCCCTCCAGCCACGGCCAGGAGGCCTGCCAGGTCGCGGCCGCGCTGTGCCTCGAGGAGCGCGACTGGCTCTTCCCGACCTACCGGGACACCGTCGCCGTGATGACCAAGGGCGTGGATCCCATGGAGGTCATGGCGATCTTCCGGGGCGAGTGGCACGGCGGCTACGACCCGCACGAGCACCGCGTGAGCATCCAGTCCACACCGCTGACCACCCAGCTGCTGCACGCGGTCGGGGTCGCCCACGCCGCGAAGCTGCGGGGCGAGGACACCGTGGTCCTGGCCATGTGCGGCGACGGCGCCACGAGCGAGGGCGACTTCCACGAGGCGCTGAACTTCGCGGCCGTGTTCAAGCTGCCGGTCGTGTTCTTCGTGCAGAACAACGGCTACGCGATCTCCGTGCCGCTGTCCCAGCAGTCGGCCGCCCCGACGCTCGCGCACAAGGCGGTGGGGTACGGGATGGCCGGCGAGCGCGTGGACGGCAACGACCTCGTGGCCGTGCTAGCGACCCTGGGCCGTGCCGTGGACCTCGCCCGCTCGGAGTCCGAGCCGCTGCTCGTGGAGGCCCACACCTACCGCATGCAGGCCCACACCAACGCCGACGACGCGACGCGCTACCGGGACGACGCCGAGGTCCAGGAGTGGATCGCCAAGGACCCGGTGACCCGGATGCGCGCCTACCTGCGCGGGGAGGGGCTGCTCGACGACGCCGGGGAGCAGCGCATCGCCGCCCGCGCCGAGGACGTCGCCGCGGCCCTGCGCGAGGGCATGAACGCCGAGCCGCGGATCGACCCGCTGGAGCTGTTCCGGCACGTCTACGCGGAGCAGACCCCGCAGCTCGCCGAGCAGGAGCGCTTCCTGGCGGACGAGCTCGCCCGAGAGGAGACCGAGAAGTGAGCACCCTCCAGGCCCCCGCCCCCGCGGCCGAGGCCCCGGCCGGCAAGCCGGTGACCTTCGCCCAGGCGCTGAACACCGCCCTGGCCGACGCGCTGTCCGCCGACGACGCCGTCGTCGTCTTCGGCGAGGACGTCGGCACCCTGGGCGGGGTCTTCCGCATCACCGACGGGCTGACGCAGCGCTTCGGGCGCACCCGCTGCTTCGACACCCCGCTGGCCGAGTCCGGGATCGCGGGCATGGCCGTGGGCATGGCGATGAACCGGATGCGCCCGGTGATCGAGATGCAGTTCGACGCCTTCGCCTACCCCGCCTTCGAGCAGGTCGCCTCGCACATCGCGAAGATGCACAACCGCACCCGCGGCGCCGTGACCCTGCCGATCGTCATCCGCATCCCCTACGCCGGCGGGATCGGCGGCGTGGAGCACCACTGCGACTCCTCCGAGGCCTACTACGCCCACACCCCGGGGCTGAAGGTCTTCACCCCCGCCACCGTCGAGGACGCCTACCTCATGCTGCGCGAGGCGATCGACTCCGACGACCCCGTGGTGTTCTTCGAGCCCAAGAAGCTCTACTGGTCCAAGGCCCCGGTCGACCTGGCCGAGCTGCGGGAGCGCTACGAGGACCGGGCGCCCGAGCCGCGCGAGGGCCGGGCGGTCGTGGCGCGCCCGGGCACGGACGCGACGATCCTCACCTACGGCCCCTCCGTGCCCACGGCCCTCGCGGCCGCGGCGGCGGCGCAGGCCGAGGGCCGCTCGCTCGAGGTCGTGGACCTGCGCAGCATCGTGCCCTTCGACGACGAGACCGTCGGGGCCTCGGTGCGCCGGACCGGGCGCGTGGTGGTCGTGGCCGAGGCCCCGGGCTTCGCGTCCGTGGCGGCCGAGATCGTCGCCCGTGTGCAGGAGCGCTGCTTCCACTCCCTGGCCGCCCCGGTGCGCCGGGTCACCGGCTTCGACATCCCCTATCCCGCTCCCAAGCTCGAGGAGCACTACCTGCCCAGCGTCGACCGCATCCTCGACGCCGTGGACGACCTGCAGTGGGAGGACTGACCATGACCGTGAGGACGTTCACCCTGCCGGACCTCGGCGAGGGACTGACCGAGGCCGAGCTCGTCACCTGGCTCGTCCGGGTCGGCGACACCGTGGCCGTGGACCAGCCGATCGCCGAGGTGGAGACCGCCAAGTCCGCCGTGGAGGTGCCCTGCCCGTTCGCCGGGACGGTGCACCGGCTGCACGGGGACGCCGGGCAGACCCTCGACGTGGGGGCGCCGCTGATCTCCGTGGACACCGGCGACCGCGCCGGCACCCCCGCCCCCGAGGGCGGGGGCCCCAAGGGCGGGCAGAGCTACCGCGAGGAGGAGCGCGCCGGGGCGGACCCGGCCGCGGGGGCCGCCCCGGGCGACGACGACGGGGGCTCCGGCAGCGTCCTGATCGGCTACGGCACCCCCGGTGGTGCCACGGGCGGGCGCCGGCGGCGGCCGAAGCGCTCCGCGGCCCCGGCCGTGACGGCCGCGCCCGCCTCGGCGACGGTCACGTCCGCGGCCACCGCCGCCGCCCACGACGCCATGGCCTCCGCGCCGCGCCTGGCGCCCACCGTCGTCTCCCCGATCGTGCGCAAGCTCGCGAAGGACCGGGGCCTGGACATCGCCACCGTGCGCGGCTCCGGGCCCGGCGGGCTGATCCTGCGCCGCGACGTCGAGGCGGCCGCCGCCCCGGCGGCACCGGTCGGCGCGCCGGCGGGGGACGCCGCGGCGGCGTCGCCGGCCGACCCGGCGCCCGAGGGCCCGGCCGTGGACGCGCGCACGGGCCTGCGGGTGGCCGGGCGCGTGCCGGTGAGCGGGGTCCGCAGGGTCATCGCCCAGGCCATGACCCGCTCGCGCGCCGAGATCCCCGAGGCGACCGTGTGGGTCGACGTCGACGCCACCCGGCTGCTCGAGCTGCGCGCCGAGCTCAAGGCGCAGGACCCCGAGCGGGCCCCGGGGCTCATGGCGCTGATCGCGCGGTTCGTGCTCGCCGGGCTGGCCCGCCACCCCGAGCTCGCCACACGGCTGGAGACGCGCGAGGACGGCAGCCAGGAGATCGTCCGCTTCGACGGCGTGAACCTCGGCTTCGCCGCCCAGACCGACCGGGGGCTCGTGGTGCCCAGCATCCGCGACGCCCACACCCTCTCGGCCCGGGGCCTGGACGCCGAGCTCAAGCGGCTCACCGCGCTGGCGCGGACCGGGAAGGCCTCCCCGGCCGAGCTGTCCGGCTCCACGTTCACGCTCAACAACTACGGGGTCTTCGGCACCGACGGCGCCGCGGCGATCATCAACCACCCGGAGGTCGCGATCCTCGGGGTCGGGCGGATCATCGACCGCCCGTGGGTCGTCGACGGGCAGCTGGCCGTCCGCAAGCTCACCCAGCTCTCCCTGGCCTTCGACCACCGCGTGTGCGACGGCGGGGCGGCCGGCGGGTTCCTGCGGATGGTCGCCGACGCCGTGGAGAACCCGGTCTCGGTGCTCGCCGATCTCTGACGGTCCCGGCGTGGAGCGGGGCCCGGGGCGCACGCCCCGGGCCCCGTTCCCGTCCCACGGCCCGGGCCGTGCGGTCCGGTGCCGCCGGCCGCGGCTCAGCGCCCGAGCGCCCACGCCCAGATCAGCAGCATGGTCACGAGGAAGCCCGTGAGGTAGTTCAGCCACAGGAACCGCCGCCAGCCGCGGTTGGCGCGCTCGCAGTCCGCGTCGGTGATCGAGCGGAACGGCACGAGGTTGGCGAGGTACGGCAGCACGAGCAGCGCCGCGAGGGGCCCGGGCCACGGGACGAGCAGCAGCAGCAGGCCGGCCACGAGGTAGAAGGCCCCGGCGGCGAGCACGGTCGGGCGCGCCCCGAGGACCGTGGCGATCGAGGAGAGCCCGCCCTCCCGGTCGGCCTGCACGTCCTGCACCGCGCCGAAGGCCTGGGAGGCCATCGACCACAGGAAGAACGCGGCGCACAGCGCCACGGTGCCCGTGGACCACCCGGCCCCGGCGAGCACGAGGCCGTGGACGGCCGGGGAGACGAAGTGGGTGGCGGAGGTGGCCGAGTCGAGGAACGGCACCTCCTTGAACCGCAGCCCCTTCAGGCTGTAGGCCACCACCGCGAAGAGGCTCACGAGGAGCACGAGCGCCGCGGCCGGCCCACCGGCGGCGAACAGGTACGCCAGGAACGGCAGCGCGACCAGCACCGACCCGGTCAGGACCATCCGGTGCTCCGAGCGGTCCACGAGCGCGCCCTCGACCCCGCCCTTGCGGGGGTTGCGCAGGTCGGACTCGTAGTCGAAGACGTCGTTGATCCCGTACATCGCGAGGTTGTAGGGGAACAGGAAGAACAGGGTCCCCACGACGAGGTCGAGGTCGACCCGGCCGGTGGTCATGACGTAGGCGGCCGCGAACGGGTAGGCGGTGTTGACCCAGGACACGGGCCGGGAGGTCGCCACGAGGGTGCGCACGGTCGAGGCGACCCGGCCGCGCTCCCCCAGCCCCCACCACAGCGCCGGCAGCAGCAGCAGCCCGGCCAGCGGGTAGGCGAGGTCCTCGACGGGCACCAGCCCGATCCGCAGCCCGGTGATGTGCCCGTCGCCGTAGTCGAAGAACCCGGCGGCGATCATGAGGTTGTCGAAGACGACCGTGAGCGCCGCGAGCACGGCGAAGGAGAGCCCGAGCACCGCCGCGGCGCGCCCCCGGGGCGGGGCGGGGGACGGGGCGCGCACGAGCAGCACGGCGGGCACGAGCGCGAGGGCCAGGAAGACGGGGATGACGAGGGCGTAGGTCACGGCCGGCTCCCCTCCCGGGCGTCCTCGCGGGCGGGCGCGGCGGCGCGCCGCGCGAGCGCCTGCTCCACGAGGCGCACCGTGTTCATGATCAGGTAGCACAGGAAGGCGAGGAAGACGACCTCCTCGACCGGCACCTGCGGGGCGACCAGCCACCCGGTTGCGTACCGGCTCTCGCTGTGCAGGAAGATCCCCAGGAGGATCCCCGCGGCGTCCCAGGCGAGGAAGAACACGAGCCCGGCGAGCAGCACGAGCGCGGCCCGGCGGGGGTCTGCGGCGAAGAACAGCCGCTGCCGCACGTCGAGGACCACCATCCCGGCGAGGCTGAGCAGCAGGAAGCCCAGGTAGGCGAAGGGCAGCAGCGCGCTCACGGGGCCGGGTCCGCCGGCTCGGGCAGGGGTCCGGTGGAGGTGTCCCCGCGCAGGTCCTTGAGCAGGATCTCGGCGCTGATCAGGCACATCGGCAGGCCGATGCCCGGGATCGTCGAGCCCCCGCAGTAGTGCAGGCCCGCGACCTTCCGGCTGCGGTTGCTCCCGCGCAGGAACGCGGACTGGCGCAGCACGTGGGCCGGGCCGAGCACGTTGCCCCGCCACGAGTTGAGGTCGCGGCGGAAGTCCTCCGGGCCCACCGTGTGGCGCACCACGATCCGCTCGCGCAGGTCCGGCACGCCCGCCCACGCCGCGATCTGGTCGATCACCCGGTCGGCGGCCGCCTCGACGGCGGGGGCCCCGGTCCCTTCCGGGCCCCCGGCGCCCAGGCCGGGGTCGGCGGGCACGGGGATCAGCACGAAGAGGTTCTCGTGCCCGGCGGGCGCCACGTCCGGGTCGGTCGCGGAGGGCCGGCAGACGTAGACCGACGCCGGGTCGGGCACCCGGGTGGGCTCCTCGAAGATCGCGGCGAAGTTCGCGTCCCAGTCCTCGGTGAAGAACAGCGAGTGGTGGGCCAGCTCGGGCAGCGCCCCGCGCACCCCGAGCATCACGAGCACGGCCCCCGGGCCGCTCCGGCGCCGGCGCCACCACCGCTCGGGGTAGGTCCGCAGCTCCGGCGGCAGCAGCGCCGTCTCCGTGTGGTGCAGGTCCGCGGCGGAGACCACGAGGTCGGCGTCGAGCTCGTGCTCGGCCCCGGCGGCGTCGCGCCACACGACCCCGCGCGCCCGGGCCGGGCCGGCGGAGGCCCGCTCGGTGCGGATCCGCACGACGTCGGCCCCGGTGCGGATGCGGGCCCCGTGGGCCCGGGCGAGGCGCTCGACCGCGCCGATCACCGTGCGGAACCCGCCCTGCGGGTACTGCACGGAGTCGGCGAGGTCCATGTGGCTCATCAGGTGGTAGAGCGAAGGCGTCATCCGCGGCGCCGAGGCCAGGAAGACCGCCGGGTAGCCCAGGACCTGCCGCAGCCGGGTGTCCCCGACCGTGCGGGCCGCGAGGTCGTGGAGGGACCCGGTGAGGTGGCGGGCGAGGCCGGGCAGGGAGCGCACGACCGCGCGGGTCAGCAGCGGCGCGAACGACGCGTAGGAGGTGTAGAGGAAGTGGTCGACCGCCAGCTCGTAGGTCCGCCGCGCCGAGGCCAGGTAGTCCCGGATCCGGGCCCCCGCCCCGGGCTCGACGGCCTCGAACTGGGCGACCGTGTGCTCGAGGTCGGAGCGCACGTCCAGCGGCTCGGCGTAGTTCTCGCCGAAGACCCGGTAGGCGGGGTCCAGCCGCTGCAGCTCCAGCTCCCGGGCGGCGCTGGAGCCCATCAGCCGGAAGAAGTGGTCGAAGACCTCGGGCATCAGGTACCACGAGGGTCCGGTGTCGAAGCGGAAGCCGTCGCGCTCGAGCAGCCCCGCCCGGCCCCCGGTGGTCTCCCCCCGCTCGAGGACCTCGACGTCCCAGCCGTCGCGGGCCAGCAGGCCCGCCGCCGCGAGGCCGGCGATCCCCGCCCCGATCACCACGGCCCGCCGCCCGCGCGGGCCGCGGCGCCGCGGGCGGCGGGCCCGGGCCACGGCGGCGGCGGCGAGGGCGGCCTTGCGGGCGTCGGGCACGCGCACCCGGGTGCGCAGCAGCTCGCGGGCGGGCGTGGCGCGGATCCGCGCGGACAGCTCCCGGAACAGGTCGTGGGCGGTCAGCACGGCGGCGCGCGCGGAGCGGGGCAGGTCGTCGATCACGGCGCGGGCGGCGGCGAGGTCGGCGTCGACGTCGTCGAGCAGCCGGTGCTTCTGCGCCTCCGAGAACCGCCCCGGCTCCACGCCGGGGAAGTAGACCCGGCCCAGCTCGCCGTAGTCCTCGGCGAGGTCGCGCAGGAAGTTGACCTTCTGGAAGGCCGCGCCGAGGCGGCGGGCCCCGGCCACGAGCTCGGCCCGCTCGGCGGCGGGGACGGGCCGGTCCGCGAGGAAGACCTGCAGGCACATCAGCCCGACCACCTCGGCGGAGCCGTAGACGTAGGCGTCGAGGGAGTCGTCGCTGTGCCGGTCCTCGCTGAGGTCCGCGCGCATGGACGCGAAGAAGGGCCGGACCAGGTCCTCGCCGATCCCGGCGTGCCGGGCCGTGCGGGCGAAGGCGTGGACGACGAGGTTGGTGCTGAACCCGCGGGCGGTCGCCGCGCAGGTCTCGGCCTCGAGGTCGTCGAGCAGCCGGCGGGCCTCCTCCGGAGGGACCCCCGCGCCGGCGGAGGCGCCGTCGACGATCTCGTCGGCCACGCGCACGAGGGCGTAGACGGCGCGGACGTGCTCGCGCACCCCGGGGGCGAGCAGCCGGCAGGCCAGGCCGAAGGAGGTCGAGTAGCGCCGGATCACGGTGGCGGCGGCGGCCCGGGCCGCCGCGTCGTAGCGGGCGGCGGCCTCGGCCGGGGTGCCGGCGCCCACGGGGGCCTGTGCGGCGCTCACCGGGCGCGCTCCGTGGCTCCGGCCACGACGCGGCGCAGCTCGGCGTCCAGGGCGGCGGGCAGGCCGGCCTCCCCCAGCAGGGCCAGGGCCTCGGCGGCGCACTGCTCGACCAGCTCCTCGACCTCGCGGCGGGCCCCGCACCGCTCGAGCAGGTCGCGGGCGTGCCGGGCCTCGGCCTCGCCGATCCGGCGCCCGTCCAGGACGGCGTCCAGCTCGGCGGCGGCAGGGGTGCGCCGGGCGGCGGCCACGAGCATCGTGCGCTTGCCCTCGCGCAGGTCGCTGAGCACGGACTTGCCGGTGGCCCCGGGGTCCCCGAACACGCCCAGGAGGTCGTCGACGAGCTGGTAGGCGGTGCCCACGGCCCGTCCCAGCCGGCCGAGGGCGGCCACGTCCTCCGCGGGTGCCCCGCCGAGCACGGCGCCCGCCTGCAGGGGCGCCTCGAAGGAGTAGACGGCGGTCTTCAGGCAGGTCGCGGCCAGGACCTGCTCGCTCGCGGGGCGGGCCCCGGGCAGGGCGTGGTCGACGTCCAGCAGCTCGCCGGCGGCCGAGGCGAACAGCGCCTCGTCGAGCAGGTCCAGGACCTGCGGCAGCCGGGCCGGGCCGATCCCGGAGCGGGCCACGAGCCGGTAGGCCCCGGCCAGGGCGAGGTCCCCGGCGATCACCCCGACGCTGGCCCCGTACTGGCGGGCGTGCTCCGGGGCGGAGCCGGCGGCGGCGGCCCGGGCCGCCGCCGCGGCGTTGAGGGTCGGCTGGTGGCGGCGCCGGTCGTCCTGGTCGATGACGTCGTCGTGGACGATCAGGGCGGTGTGCAGCAGCTCGAAGGCCGCGCCCACCGCCTCGACCACGGGGCCGGGCTCGCCGCCGGGGTAGGCCCCGGCGGCGGTGCGCACGAGGCGGGGCCGGATCCGCTTGCCCCCGGCGCTGAGCCGGGACAGCTCGTGCCACAGCTGCTCGAAGCCGGGGTCGACCGCGGCGGCCCGCTGCGCGGCGTCGGCCAGGAACGCCTCGAGCACCGGCGCCCGGCCGGCGTCGTCGGGAGCCCCTGCCCGCCCCGGCGGGGCGTCGGAGGCCGTCGGTTGCCGTGCTGAGACCGTCACCATGTCCCCATTCCACCACAGTCGTTCGAAAATCGAAGCAGTCGCCCGCGTCACCCGCCGCCGGGCGGTTCGCCGGCCGGCGCCACGGTTCCCGGGCCGTTCTCCCCGGCCCGCCGGCCGGCCCGCCGCACCGCCTCCGTGAGCTCGGGGATCCGCCGCCGGAGCACCTCGATCTCCTCGTCGGTGCAGCCGTCGAGGACCGCGAGCAGCTCCTCGCTCATCGCCCGGAACATCGCCCGGCCCGCCCGGCGGGCGTCCTCCGTGGCCCGCAGGTCCGCCTCGCGCCGGTCGCGGGGGTCCACGGCGCGCACGAGGTGGCCCGAGGCGACCAGCCGCTTGATGACGGTGGTCGTGGCCGAGCCGCTGAGCACCAGCCGGCGGGCGATGTCCCCGGCCCGCACCGGCCGGCCCTCCCGGTTGGCCTCGATCACCTCGTTGAGGGCGTGCACGTCCTTGTGCGCCAGGCCGAAGACGCGGCGGACCTGGTCCGCGTAGCGCTCGGCCTCGGTGCTGAAGTGCTGGAGCAGGAAGAGGATGTCGAAGCCCCGCGCCGGCGGGCCCGCCGGGTCCCCGGGTCCGCCCGCGGCGCCCGTTCCGGTTCGCTCGTCGGCCTGCATGTGCCGATTGTAGGCGCGGGTCGGTCCCGCCGGGACCGGCCGGACCGGGAGAATGGGGCCATGCTCCCCGTTCCCGACGCCCCGCAGCCCGCCCCGCCCGGGGCGGGCCCGTCCGTGTCCGTGGTCGTGCCCGCGCGCGACGACGCCGCCCAGCTCGCCGTGTGCCTGCGCCTGCTCGCCGCCCAGTCGCGGCGCCCGGACGAGGTCGTCGTCGTCGACAACGCCTCGACGGACGGGACGGCGGCCGTGGCCCGCGCGGCCGGGGCCCGCGTGGTGCACGAGCCGGTGCGGGGCATCCCGGCGGCCGCGGCCGCGGGCTACGACGCCGCCCGCGGGGACGTGGTGGTGCGCTGCGACGCGGACTCGCGCCCGGGCCCGGAGTGGGTCGCGGAGCTGGTCGCGGCGCTCGGGGCCCGACCGGACGCGGTGGCCGTCTCGGGTCCGGGCCGGTTCCTGGGCCTGCCCCCGGGCCTGGGCACGACGCTGTCCGCCCTGTACGTGGGGCTCTACGTGACGGCCGCCGGGGCGGCGCTGGCGCACCCGCCGCTGTTCGGGACCAACATGGCGATGCGCCGGTCGTGGTGGCTCGAGGTCCGCGGCCGCGTCCACCGGGCCGACCCGGAGCTGCACGACGACATGGACCTGAGCTTCCGGCTGGACCCGGGGCGGCGGATCGTCTTCCTCGCCCGCCCGGCCGTGGGCATGTCCCCGCGGGCGCTGCGCCCCGGGCCGGCCGCGCTGCGCCGCCTCGCCCGCGCCGGGCGGACCCTGCGCGTGAACTGGGCCCGCGAGCGCCCGTGGGAGCGCTGGTCCGCCCGGCTGCGCGGGACCGGGCGGGCGCGCCGGTGAGGGCGCTCGTGCTCGCCGTGCGCTGGGCCGGGCCGGCCTCGGTGCTGCTGACGGCCGGGCTGTTCGACGCCGTGGGCGCGGCCGTGATGATGCTCGTGTGCCTGGGCCTGACCGTGACGTGGCGGGCGCGGCTGCCCGCGCCGCTGGAGCTGGCCACAGGGCTGGTCCTGCTGCTGGCCGCGTGGAGCTCGGTGTTCCTGCTCTACGAGCGGCTGGCCTTCTGGGACCTCGTGGTGCACTTCGCCGCGACCGCGGTCCTCGCCGAGCTCGCCTTCCGCGCCCTCGAGCGGTGGGGGCGTCTCGCGGCCCCCGGGGCGGTGACGCACGTGCTCGTCGCCACCGCCCTGGGCACGGCCCTGGCGGTGCTGTGGGAGTACGCCGAATTCGTCGGCAACGCCGCGGTGGACCCGCGGGTCCAGGTCGGCTACCCGGACACCATGGGCGACCTCGCGGCCGGCACGGCCGGGGCCGTGACCGCCGGGATCATCGGGGCGTGGGCGCGCCACCGCGGGGACGGCCCGGGCGCGGCGGACGGGCCGTAGCCGCCCGCCCGCCGGCGGCGGTCCGTCAGGCGGGGGCGCCGATGGCCCACCACTGGGCGGGGAGCAGGCCCGGCAGCCAGCGGGCCCCGGCCCCGGCGTTCCACACGATCCAGCCGGCCTCGAACTCCTGGAAGCACGGCGTGCCGCCCAGCGCGCACAGCTCGCGCGAGACGGGCGCGCCGGCGGTCGCGGCGATGCGCTGGTGCAGCCCGCCGATGCCGCCGGCCACGGTGAAGGGCTGACCGCCCTGGGCGGCGATCACGGCCGAGACGGGGTCGACGATGCCGGCGCCGCACCCGAGGGCGCAGCCGCCGGGCGCCGTGCGGGCGGTGCTCGTGAGCAGCTCGCGCACCGCCTGGGGGCTCAGGCCCGGGGCGGCCTCGCGCATCAGCGCGACCGTGCCGGCGACCACCGGGGCGGCCATCGAGGTGCCGTTGCGGCCGATGTAGGTGGGCGCCCCCTGCTGCTGGGCGCCGGCGTTGCCGGTGGAGTGGACCTGCGCCCACGGGTCGCCGCCGGGGGCGGCCAGGGTCACGGCCCCGAAGTTGGAGTACGCGGGCATCGCGCCGGAGACGTCCGTGGCGGCGACGGAGACCGCGCCCGCGCAGTTGGCCGGCACGGAGCCGGCCGCGTCGATGCCCTGGTTGCCGGCGGCGACGACGACGGTGACGCCGCGGGAGGTGGCCTCGGTGATCGCGGCCTGCAGCACCGCCGGGCACTGCGCGCCGGGGACGGCGAGGCTGACGCTGACCACGTCCGCGGGGTTGGCGTTCGCCGGGGCGCCGGGCACCGGGGCCCCGGCCGCCCAGGCGATCCCCGCGGCGACGTCGGAGATGTAGCCCTGGCTGCACGCGCCCACGGCCCGGACGGGCAGGATCCGGGCGTCCGGGGCCACGCCCGTGACGCCGATGCCGTTGTTGCCGTCCGCCGCGGCGATCCCGGCCGTGTGCGTCCCGTGCCAGCTGGAGGCCGGGGCCATCGGGCTGCCCGGGCACAGCGCCGCGTCCGGGTAGTCGCCCATGTCGGTGGGGTCGGCGTCCCAGCCGTCGCCGTCGCGCCCGTTCTCGGGCAGGGAGACGAAGTCGTACCCGGGCAGCACGTTGGCGTCGAGGTCGGGGTGGGCGGTGATGCCCGTGTCCACGATCGCGATGGTCTGTCCGGCGCCGGTGGCCCGGTCCCAGGCCAGGGGCATGCCCACGCCGGCGGGATCGTCCCACAGGCTCCACTGCAGTCCCGCGTAGGACGGGTCGTTCGGCACGAAGGCGGTGCTCGCGCGCACGTCCGGGGCGGCGTACTCGACCGCGGGGTCCTGCTGCAGGGCCGTGGTGAGCGCGGCCAGGCGGTCCTCGTCCAGCTCACCGGGAGCGGTCAGCACCGCGGCGCCGTCCACGGTGGGCGCGGTCCCCGGCCCCGCGGCGGCGAGCTCGGGGGCGCGGGCGGCCAGCACGTCCTCGGCCGTCCCGGGCGCGGTTCCCGCGCGGAACTTCACGAGGAGGCGGTCGGTCCCCGCCGCGGGGGCGGAGGCCGGGGCGGGCGCCGCCGGATCGGCCGCCGCGGGAGTCGCGGCGGCGGCGGAGAGCGGGGCGAGGGCGAGGCCCGCCGCGAGGGCGAGCGCCGCGGGGACAGCGCGGGATGGGGTCACGGGGGTTCCTCCGGCCGGTCGGACGGGGGCCGAACGGGGCGCACGCGGTCCTGCCCCCCGGAGGACCGGGAGCGGCGGCGGATCCCCTGCCGTGTGCCCGGCGGAACCAGGAGCCCCCACTCCTGTGCTCCGGCCAGCCTAGGAACGGTCCGCGCGTGTGACCCAATGCGAAGTGCGATCGCCAACAGCGCCCGGGCCTGCACGGGCCCGGGCGCGGCGCGCCCCGCATGGCGCCCGGGGGCGCGCGGGTCGATACTGGGTCGGGTGACCCCCGCTCTCCTGTCCCTCGGCTCGGCACTGCCGCCGCACGTGCTCGGCCAGGCCGAGGCCCGCGACCTCTACCTCGCCCAGCCCGGCACCGACCGCCTCGCCCAGCGGCTCGTGCGCACCGTGTTCGGCGCCGCGGGGGTCGAGCGGCGGCACACCGTCCTCCCGGAGCTCGTCGACGCCGGCGCCCGGGACGGCTCGGTCTACCTGGCCCCGGACGGGCGGATGCTGGCCCCGCTGACGGGGGCGCGCAACCGCACCTACGTCGAGCACGCCCCCGGCCTGTTCGCCGCCGCCGCCCGCGACGCGCTCGCGCGCTGCCCGGGCCTGGACCCGGCGCAGGTCACGGACGTGGTCACGGTCTCCTGCACCGGCTTCTTCGCCCCGGGCCCCGACTACCGGCTGGTCCGCGACCTGGACCTGGACCCGGCCGTGCGCCGCTCCCACATCGGGTTCATGGGCTGCCACGGCGCGCTCGTGGGCCTGCGCCAGGCCCGGGCGATCGCCGCGGCCGACCCGGACGCGGTCGTGCTGGTCGTCGCCGCGGAGCTGTGCAGCCTGCACCTGCGCCCGGCCCGCGACGCCGACGCCGTCCGCGGGGCGGCGCTGTTCGCGGACGGGGCGGGCGCGGCGCTGGTGAGCTGCCGCCGGCCCGGCGGGGCGGAGCCGCTGCTCGCGCTCGACCGGTTCAGCACCCTGGTCCTGCCCGACGGCGAGCAGGAGATGGCCTGGACGATCGGGGACGAGGGCTTCGAGATGGTCCTGGGCGCCGCGGTGCCGCGGGTCATCGAGGGCAGCGTGCACGCCGCCCTCGAGGCCCTGCTGACCGGACCGGAGGGGGCCGTGGACCCCGGGTCGATCACGGACTGGGCCGTGCACCCGGGCGGGCCCGGCATCCTCGACAAGCTCGAGCGGACCCTGGGGCTGCCCCCGCGGGCGCTGGACGCCTCGCGCGCGGTCCTGGCCGAGCGTGGCAACATGAGCAGCGTGACCGTGCTGCACGTGCTCGACCGGGTCCTCGGCGGCCTCCCCGCCGGGGCGGAGCGCACCGTGTGCGCACTGGCCTTCGGCCCCGGGCTCACCGTGGAGTCGGCCCTGTTCACCGTCCCGGCCCGCCCGGCCGCGGCACCGCAGGCCCGCCCGGGGGCGGTCGCGGCACCGCTGTAGGACGGTCGCACCAGGAGGGCCCGGCCGCCCGGCCGGACCCGCGACGCGCCGCGGCGGCCCGGCCGGCCGCGGCCAGGAGGTTCCCGTGGACCACGACGTCGTCATCGTCGGCGCCGGGCTCGCCGGCCTGCAGTGCGCCCGCCTGCTCGAGCAGCGCGGCCTGGACGTGGTGCTGCTGGAGGCCTCCGACGGCGTGGGCGGGCGCGTGCGCACCGACGTCGTCGACGGCTTCCGCTGCGACCGCGGCTTCCAGGTGCTCAACCCCGCCTACCCGGAGCTGCGCCGGGCAGTGGACGTGCGCGCCCTGGGCCTGCAGCGCTTCGAGGCCGCGGCCGGGGTGGCCCGGGAGGGCGGCATCGACGTCCTCGCCGACCCCCGCCGCCACCCGGCCCGGCTCGCGCGGACCCTGCGCAGCCCGCTCGTGGAGCTGCGGCGCCTGCCCGCCCTGGCCGCGTGGCTGGCCCCGGTGCTCGACCCCCGGGCCCGGCACCGGGAGGAGGCCGACCGGCCCTGGCACGAGAGCCTCGACGCCGCCGGGGTCCGGGGCCCGCTGCGCGAGCTCGTGCTCGAGCCGTTCCTCTCCGGGGTCGTCCTGGAGGACGAGGGCCGCACCTCGGCCGATCTCGTGCGCCGGCTCGCCGGCTGGTTCGTGCTCGGCACCCCCGGCCTGCCCGCGGCGGGCATGGGCGCCCTGCCGGCCTGGATCCACGACGGCCTGCGCGCCCGCGCGGTGCTGGGCACCCGGGTCGAGGCCCTCGAGCGCGTGCCCGGCGGGTGGCGGGCGGTGGCCGCCGGCGCGGCGTGGGAGGCGCCGGCGGTGGTCGTGGCCACGGAGGCCCCCGCGGCCGGGGCGCTGCTGGGCCTGCCGGCGGCGCCCATGAAGGGCGAGGCCACGTGGTGGTTCGCCGCGCCGGTCCCGCCCTCGGACCTGCGCTGCCTGGTCCTGCCCGGGCGGACCCGCGGTCCGCTGACGGACACGGCCGTGGTGAGCAACGCCGCCCCCACCTACTCCCCCGACGCCCGCGCGCTGGTGCAGGCCACCTCCCTGCTCCCCCGCGGGGCCGCCCTGCCGGCCGAGGCGGAGGTCCGCCGCCAGCTCGCCGGGATCTGGGGCACGGACACCGCCGGCTGGGAGGTGGTCACCGTGCACGAGGTGCGCGCCGGGCTGCCCGAGCAGCTGCCGCCGCTGGTCCCCGACCGCCCGGCCGCCCTCGGCGACGGGCGGTTCGTGTGCGGGGACCACCGCGACACCGCCTCGATCCAGGGGGCGCTGCGCTCCGGGCGCCGGGCCGCCGAGGCGGTCCTGGCCTGAGCCGGCGCCCGCCCGGCGGCGGGCGCGGGCTCAGGCGCGCAGCATGCGCCCGAGCCGGCGGACCCCCTCGGCGATGTCCTCCTCCGCGGCGGCGGAGAAGGCCAGCCGCAGGCTCGTGCTGGGCCGGGCGTCCGCGTAGCAGGCCCCGCCGGGGACGACGACGACGCCGTGGTCGATCGCCCGGTGCAGCAGGTCCCCGTGGGCCCGGGCCGGGTCCAGGTCCAGCCACGTGAAGAACCCGCCGGCCGGGCGCGTCCAGCGCACGCCCTCGGGCATGTGCTCCTCCAGGGCGGCCATCATCGCCGCGCAGCGGGAGCGGTAGCGGGCCACCGCCCGGTCCAGGGCGGGACGCCAGTGCTCGCCGCCCACGTACTCCGCGGCGAGCTCCTGTCCCAGCACCGACGGGTGGATCGTCACGGCCTCCGCCGCGATCTGCAGCCGGGAGCGCACCGCCGGGGACGCGGCGATCCAGCCCACGCGCAGCCCCGGCGAGAAGATCTTCGAGAAGCTGCCCAGGTGCACCACCGTCTCGGGGTCTAGGGAGTACAGGGACGGCAGGCGGTGCTCCCGGTCGAAGCCGAGCAGCCCGTAGGGGTCGTCCTCGAGGACCACGACCCCGCGCTCGGCGCACACCGCCACGAGCCGGCGGCGGCGCTCCTCGCTGAGGGTGACCCCGGTGGGGTTGTGGAAGGTCGGCACGGTGTACACCAGCTTCACGGTCCGCCCGGCCGCGCGCAGGGCGTCGATCCGCTCGGCGACGGCCTCGGGGTCGAGCCCGTCGTCGTCGACGTCGACGTGGGAGACCGCGACCTCGTAGCTGCCGAAGACCCCCAGCGCCCCCACGTACGTGGGGCCCTCCGCCACGACGACGTCGCCGGGGTCGCAGAAGAGCTTGACCACCAGGTCGATCCCCGCCTGGGAGCCCGCGGTGATCTGGATCCGCCCCGGGTCGGTGGCCGCGCCCTCGAGGTCCATGAGCCGGCAGACCAGCTCCGGCAGCCGCTCGATCCCGGCCCCGGAGCCGTACTGGAGCACCTCGGGCCCGCGCTCGGCGAGCAGGCGCGCGGCGGTCCCGGCGAGGACCGCGTGCGGGAGGGCGCCGGTGTCCGGGTTGCCGCCGGCCAGGGAGATCATCCCCGGGCGCATCGCGATCTCGAAGACCGCGCGCACCGGCGAGGGGCGGAACTGCTCGGCCCGGCGGGCGAACAGGGCCGCCGGGTCCGGGACGCCCGGCGCGCTCGTGCGCCCGGCGGGCGCGGTCCCGCTCACCGGCCCGCCCCGGGGTCGTCCCCGGCCCGGTCCGCGGCGGGCCGGGCGGGGGCCGAGGGGCCGGTGCCGTGGACGTGCCCGGCGAGCCCGTAGGCCGGCCCGCCGGGGGCCGCGCCCGCGCCCAGGGCCAGCAGCGTGACCAGCTCGTAGACCACGTGGGCGGCCGCCACCCCGGTGAGCTCCGCGTGGTCGTAGGCGGGGGCGACCTCGACGACGTCGCAGGCCACCACGTCCGCCCCGCGCAGCCCGCGCAGGATCTCGAGCACCTCGCGGCTGGTCATCCCGCCGGCCTCGGGGGTGCCCGTGCCGGGGGCGTGGGCGGGGTCCAGGACGTCGATGTCCAGGGAGACGTAGAGCGGGCGGTCCCCGACGCGCTCGCGCAGGTGCGCGACGACGGCGTCCACCCCGAGCCGCATCACGTCGGCGGAGGAGACGATGCCGAAGCCGAAGCGGGCGTCGTCCTCGAGGTCCTGGGCGCCGTAGAGGGGCCCGCGCGTGCCCACGTGGCACACGGCGTCCGTGTCGAGCAGGCCCTCCTCGAACGCGCGGCGGAACGGGGTGCCGTGGGTGTGCTCGGCGCCGAAGTAGGTGTCCCAGGTGTCCAGGTGCGCGTCGAAGTGCAGCAGGGCGAGCTTCCCGTGGCGGGAGTGGGCCGCGCGCAGCAGCGGCAGGGCGATCGTGTGGTCCCCGCCGAGGGCCACGAGCCGGGTGCGCTCGCCCATCAGCTCCTTGGCGCCGGCCTCGATCGCGGTGATGGCCTCGCGGATGTCGAAGGGGTTGGCCACGAGGTCCCCGGCGTCGGCGACCTGGGCGCCGGCGAAGGGCGAGACGTCCTGGGCGGGGTTGTAGGGGCGCAGCAGGCGCGAGGACTCCCGCACGTGGTTGGGGCCGAAGCGGGCGCCGGGCCGGTAGGAGACCCCGGCGTCGAAGGGCACCCCCACCACGGCGATGTCGGTGCGCCCGACCTCGTCGGTGCGGGGCAGCCGGGCGAAGGTCGCCGGCCCGACCCACCGGGGGGTGCGGGCGGCGTCGACGGGGCCGAGCACGGGGGTGCCCTCCGGGGTCGTGGCGATGATGCGGTCGTGGTTCATGCGAGGGGTCCTCTCGGTGCGGGCACGGCGTGCCGGGCGGGGTCGGGCAGGTCGGGTCAGGTGCCGAGGATCCACAGCAGCACGGCGTCCTCGTGGCCGGGGTTCTCCCAGGTGTGGGGCTCCGAGCCGGGCATCGTCACGGTGTCCCCGGCCGCGAGGTCGTGGGTGCGGCCCGGGACGTGGAGCCGGAAGCGCCCGCTGATCAGGTGCAGGACCTCCGTCTCGCAGTCCATGGTGTACATGGCCTCCTCCCCGCGGCCGCCGGGTGCGACCCGGGCGCGCAGCACCTGGACGCGGCGCTGGCCGGCGGGGGTGATCAGCTGCTCCTCGATCCCCTCGCCGCCGAGGTCCACGTGCGGGGCGTCGGCGAGGCGGACGAGCTCGACCTCCGCGGGCCCGGCGAACAGCTCCCCGACCTCGAGGCGCAGCACCCGGCACATGCGCACGAGGGAGTCCACGGACGGGGAGGTCAGGTCCCGCTCGACGCGGCTGACGAAGCCCTTGGTCAGCCCCGCGGCGGAGGCGAGCTGGTCGATGGTCATGCGGGCCCGCAGACGGTGGTTGCGCAGCCGGGCGCCGACCCGGACCGCGGCCCCGGAGCTCTCGATCGGCAGGGCCTTCACCGCGCCACTCCCTTTCCCCGCCGGCGGCCGGCCACCGGCACTGTTCCCTGAAAGTGATCCGCATCATACGCTGAGGGAAACTTTTGTTGATCCCTGAAAAACAGGACGAGCAGTCCGGGACTGCGGTTCGCTCCCGGAGAAGGACGTGCAGCCGATGAGCGCCCCACCGGCCCTCCCCCTCCCCGCCGGAGCAGCCGCCCGGGGGCGGAGGTACACCGCCCCGGCCGCCCCCGCGGGTGCGGAGGCCCGCCCGTGAGCGCCCGCCGCACCACCGCCCGCGCCGTCCTGGAGACCCTGCGCGGCTACGGGGTCGACACCGTCTTCGGAATCCCGGGGACCCACTCCCTCGAGTTCTACCGCCCCCTGCGCGAGCTCGGGATCCGGGCGGTCACGACCCGCCACGAGCAGGGCGCCGCGTACGGCGCCGACGGCTGGAGCCAGGTCTCCGGGCTGCCGGGGGTCGTGATCACCACCTCCGGGCCGGGCCTGCTCAACTCCCTGTCCGGGGCGGCGACCGCCTACGCCGAGTCGCGGCCGATGATCCTGCTCTCCCCCGGCCGGCCCCTGGGCCACGACTTCCGGGACATCGGCTCGCTGCACGAGACGAAGAACCCCTCCGCGGCCGTGGACGCGATCGTGGGCCGCTCCCGCCGGGTGACCAGCGGCGCCGAGGCGGTGACCATGGTCCACGACGCCTTCCGGGACTTCACCCACTCCCGGCCCCGGCCGGTGCACATCGAGATCCCCCTGGACGTCCTCGAGGCGGAGCTGGAGTACACCGACCGGCACGTGGCCCCGCGGCCGCTGGGCGCCCCGCAGCCTGCCCCGGCCGACGACGTGCGCCGGGCCGCCGAGGTGCTGCGCGCCGCCCGCCGCCCCGTGATCCTGGCCGGCGGCGGCTCGCTGCCCGCCGGGGCACGGCTGCTCGAGCTCGCCGAGCTGCTCGAGGCACCGGTGATCACCACGACCAACGGCAAGGGCGCGATCCCGGAGCGGCACCGGCTGTCCCTGGGCGCGGACCTGCGGCTGTCCACGGCCCACGAGTTCCTGCGCTCGGCCGACGCGCTGCTGGTGATCGGCTCCAAGGTGGGCGAGGCGGAGCTGTGGGGCGGGGACATCACGCCGCGGGGACCGGTCGTGCGCGTGGACATCATGCGGGACCAGATGCTGTGCAACCTCGACCCGGACATCGAGCTGCCCGGCCACTCCGCGGCCGTGGTCCCGCAGCTCCTCGAGGCGAT
Source organism: Kocuria sp. LUK (assembly GCF_021012935.1). Taxonomy (NCBI): domain Bacteria; kingdom Bacillati; phylum Actinomycetota; class Actinomycetes; order Micrococcales; family Micrococcaceae; genus Kocuria; species Kocuria sp. LUK. Next base: position 24,334 of record NZ_JAJMZI010000008.1, on the reverse strand, counting down.
CGGTCCGCTGCCCCCGCGCCCCGCCCGCGACCTCACCGAGGTCTTCGCCCGGCTCGACGACGAGGGCCGGCGCACCGCCCCCGAGCTCGCCGCCCTCAACGAGACGATCATGTCCGTGGTCCCGGAGGACACGATCATCGGCGGGGACTCCTCGCAGGTCACCTACCTGGGCTCGACCACGTTCTTCCGCGCGCAGCTGCCGCACTCGCTGCTGTACATGGGCACGTACGCGACCCTGGGCTACGGGCTGCCCGCCTCGATCGGGGCGAAGCTCGCCGCACCGGACCGGCCCGTGCTGTGCCTCGTGGGCGACGGCGCGCTGATGTTCTCGGTCCAGGAGCTGATGACCGCCGTGGAGCTGGGCCTGGACCTGCCGATCGTGTGCGTGGACAACGGCGGCTACGGGGAGATCCGGCAGAACATGGTCGACCGGGACATCGACCCGCTCGCCGTGGACCTGCGCCAGCCGGACTGGCCGGCGCTGGCCGAGGCCTTCGGCGCCACGGGCCTCGAGGCCACGCAGGAGGACCTGGCCGAGAAGGTCGCCCTCGCGCTCACGCTGACGGGCCCGTCCCTGGTCCACCTGCGGATCTGAGCGCGGGCCGGGCACCGACGTCGAGGGGACCTCGGCGACGAGCTCTCCGACGTGGCGGGCGGGTCCTCCGTGCGGGCCGCGGACGCCGCCGAGGTCGAGCGGCAGGAGTGAGACCGCCCCGGGGGCGGTCCGCGCGCCCCCGGCCCGTTCAGGCCTGCGGGCCGGCGTGCTCGCGCGCCGGGCGGCGCCCCGCCCGGAGGGCCGCGTGCACGGCGGCGGCCAGGACCACGACGGCGACGGCGGCCACCGCGACCCCGGGCCGGCGCAGGAACGCCCAGACCACGGCCATCCCCACCGTGCCGTAGACCACGCCCCACACGAAGGTGCCCACGAGCATCGCCGGCACCCACCGGGACAGCGGCATGCGCGTGAGGGCGGTGGTGAGGATGACGGCGGTCTGCAGCCCGACCGTCAGGAAGCAGGCCGGGACGGCGAGCACGCCCCACCGGTGCACGAGCCGCTCGGCCCGCCGGTAGACGGGCCCGTCCGTGGCGCGCCGCACCGCGGCCACGCGCCGCCCGCCGCGGGCGGCCGCCCGGCCGAGCGCGTAGACGACCGTGGTCCGCACGACGGCCACGAGCCAGAAGAAGGCGATGCCGGCGCCGAGGGGGAGGGACTCGAGCCATGCCTGCACCCCTCCAGTCTAGGGACGGGCCCGACAGGGGGTTTGCGACAGGTCGTCAGCGCCGCCCCGGCCGGGTCTGTCCCCTCTAGTGGCGGCGCGTCACAGGTTCCGCCCGCGCTGTGCGCGTGCACATGATGGTCCCCGGGGTGCGGGGAGCCCCGTCCGCGCGGACCGACCGGCGGCACCGCCCGGGGCGGGCCGCCGGCCGCGCGGTGCCGCCGGCGGTGCCGGCCGGGCGACGAGGGGGACGCGAGGATGAGCTGCGCGGTGCTGGAGGCCGAGAACCTGGTGCGGGCCTACGGCCGCGGCGCCGACCGGGTCGAGGCCCTGCGCGGGGTGAGCCTGCGGATCGGGCGCGGGGAGTCGGTCGCCGTCGTGGGCCGGTCGGGCTCCGGGAAGTCCACCCTGATGCACCTGCTGGCCCTGCTCGACGCCCCGACCTCCGGGACCGTGGCGCTCGAGGGCCGCCCCGCGGCGTCGCTGTCGGCGCGGGAGGTCGACCGGGTGCGCAACACCGCGTTCGGCTTCGTCTTCCAGCAGTTCTTCCTCACCCCGCACCAGTCCGTGCTCGAGAACGTCGTGCTGCCGCTGACCATCGCCGGGGTGCGCCGGGCCGAGCGCCGCCGCCGCGGCCTCGAGGTCCTGGAGCGGCTCGAGCTGGCCGGGAAGGCCGCCAGCCGCGCCACCGACCTCTCCGGCGGGCAGAAGCAGCGCGTGGCGATCGCCCGCGCCCTGGTCAACGACCCCCTCGTGGTCTTCGCCGACGAGCCCACGGGCAACCTCGACTCGGCCACCGGGGCGGTGGTCGAGGACACCCTCCTCGGCCTCCAGCGCGAGCGCGGCATCACGCTCGTGGTCGTCACCCACGACGACGCCCTCGCCGCCCGCTGCGACCGCCGGGTGCACCTGCGCGACGGGCTGGTCGCCGGCCCGCCGGCGCGCGTGCCGCTGCTCGCGGCGGACGTGCTCCCGCGCGGGGACGTCCACCCCGCGGGGGCCGTGCGATGACGTGGGCGGACCTGCTGCGCGCGGCCGTGGCGAACACGCGGCGCGCGGGGCTGCGGGCGGGCCTGACCGTCCTCGCGGTGTTCATCGGCGCCCTCGCCCTGACCCTCACCTCGGGGATGGGCACCGGGGTCAACCGCTACATCGACGAGACGGTCGCGGCCTTCGGCACCCCGGACACGCTCTACGTCCAGCGCTCCCACCCGCTCGTCGAGCTCTCCTCCGGCTCGGGGCCGCGGCCCTGGGAACCGGGGTCCTCCCGGGTGCAGACGGGGCTGGGGGTCTCCTTCGAGGGCCTGACCCCCGGGGACGTGGCGCTGCTGGAGGGCCTCGAGCACGTGGCCTCCGTGGAGCCCATGTACTCGGTGACGCCCAGCTGGCTGGAGACCCCCGGCGGGGAGCGCTTCCAGCTGCCCCTGGGCATCCCGGTCGACGTCGAGGGACTGCGGCTCGTGGCCGGTCGGGCTCCGGACCCGGGCCGCGACGAGCTGTCCCTGCCCGGCAGCTGGGTGGCGGGCCTCGGCTTCGCCTCCCCGCAGGAGGCGGTCGGGGCGCGCGTGGAGGTCGTGATGGAGGACGTCGCGGGCCGGCCCCGGGCCTTCCCGGCGACCGTCTCGGGGGTGACCCAGGCCAGCCTCGCGGGGACGGCCCTGAACCCCATCCCCTCGGCGTCCTTCAACGAGCGGCTGCACGCCCACCAGGTCTCCGGGGGCCCGCAGCCCGTGCCGGAGAGCTACCTCATGGCCACGGTCAGCGTCCCGGACCTCGGCCGGATCGGGGCGGTCCAGGACCGGCTGGAGGACGAGGGCATGGTCGCCTCCACGGTCGAGGACAAGCTCGGGATGTTCCGGGCCGTGATCAACGGGATCGTGTGGATCCTCAACACCTCGGCGGTCGTGGCGCTGCTCGCCGCCGGGCTCGGCATCGTGAACACGCTGCTGATGTCCGTGCAGGAGCGCACCCGGGAGATCGGGCTGATGAAGGCCATGGGCATGGGCGGGCCCAAGGTCTTCGGGCTGTTCTCCCTCGAGGCCGTGGTCATCGGCTTCCTGGGGGCGGTCGCCGGCGCCGCATCCGGCGTCCTGGCCGGCACCGCCGCCAGCGACGCCCTGACCGCGGGGCCGCTGGCCCGGCTGCCCGGGCTGTCGCTGTTCGCCTTCGAGGGCGACCGGGTGCTGCTGATCGTCGCGGCGGTCGTGGGCATCGCGTTCCTCGCCGGGACCCTGCCCGCCGTCCGGGCCGCGCGCAAGGACCCGATCGAGGCGCTGCGCCACGAGTGAGCCGGCCCCGCCGGGCTCAGACGGCCTTGCCGGGGTTGAGGATGCCGTGGGGGTCCAGGGCCTGCTTGATCCGGTGCTGGACCTCTCGGGAGAGCTCCCCGACCTCGTCGGTGAACCAGTCCTGCTTGAGCAGCCCCACCCCGTGCTCGCCGGTCAGGGTGCCGCCGAGGCTGCGGGCGAGCTCGAACATCCGGCCCAGGGCGAGCTTGGGCGGGCCCTCGGTGATCGGCTCGTCCCGGCCCACGACGATCATGGGGTGCAGGTTGCCGTCCGCCGCGTGGGCGACCGTGCAGATCTCCACGCCGGTCTCCTCCGCGATCCGCCGCAGCCCGGTGACCATCTCCGCGAGCCGGTGGCGCGGCACCCCGACGTCCCCGATCGAGACCCTCCCGAGGGCCTCGAGCGAGGGGATGGCGCTGCGGCGGGCCTGCACGAGCGCCTCCGCCTCCGCCGGGTCGTCGGCGACGAGCACGGACTCGGCGAAGGGCCCGATCGCCCGCAGCACCACGTCTCGTTCGAGCTCCGCCCCGAAGCCGTCGGTCTGGGCGAGCAGGAAGGCCTCGCCGCGGCTGCGGTGGGCGCTGCCCGTGGCCAGGTCGATCGCCCCCAGCGTGGGGCCGTCGACGAGCTCGAGCACCGAGGGGGTCGCCCGCGCCGCGATCACCGCGGAGGCCGCGGCCGCCGCGCTGCCCACGTCACGGAACCAGGCCGCGACGGTCGCCGTGGCCACGGGCGCCGGGCGCAGGCGCAGGACGGCCTCGACGACGACGCCCAGGGTGCCCTCCGAGCCGATGAACAGCGCCTTGAGGTCGTAGCCGGTGACGGCCTTGACGGTCCCGGCCCCGGTGGTGAGCACCCGGCCGTCGGCGAGGACGACCGTCAGCGCGAGGACCGCCTCGCGGGTCACCCCGTACTTGGCGCAGCGCATCCCGCCGGCGTTGGTCGCGATGTTGCCCCCGACGGAGCAGATCGACGTGCTGGCCGGGTCCGGGGCGTAGAACAGCCCGTGCTCGGCGGCGGCCGCGTTGAGGTCGGCGTTGAGCACCCCCGGCTCCACCACGGCGATCTGCTCGACCGGGTCGATGCGCAGGATCCGGTTCATCCGGTGCAGGTCCAGGACGATCTCGCCCTCGCGGGCCGAGGCCCCGGCCGCCAGGCCCGTGCCGGCCCCGCGGGGCACGACCGGGACGCGGTGCTCGTGGGCGGCGCGCAGCGTCCGCACCACGTCCTCGACGGTGCGGGCCTGCACGAGGCCGGCGGGGCGCGTGGGCGGGACGTAGCCGGAGCGGTCGGTGCGGACCCGCTCGAGCTCGGCGGGGTCCCGCGTGAAGCCCGGCAGCCCGGCCAGGGCCTCGGGCACGGGACGGGCCGGCGGGGTGGTGGTCATGGGCGGGCTCCTCGGCTCGGGCGGCGGGGCCCGGGGCGCACGGCTCCCGGGCCACGGTGCGACCGTAGGGACGGGATGTGAGCTGCGTCAACACCCGCCCGCCCGGCCGTCGCCGCGTGTCGCCGGGCGCACGGCCCGCCCGGCGCACGGCCCGCCCGGCGCACGGCCCGCCCGGCGCACGGCCCGCCCGGCGCACGGCCCGCCCGGCGCACGGCCCGCCCGGCGCACGGCCCGCCCGGCGCACGGCCCGCCCGGCGCGGGTGCGGATTTCCGCACCCGCACCGGGCGGGCAGCGTCGCAGTCGGCGGGCTGCCCGCGACCGTAGCGTGGTGGCCATGAGCACACCGCACGAGACCCGGCCCCTGCCGCCGGTGCCCTGGCAGCACGAGGGCGGGCGCCCGGCGCCCTCCGGCACCGCCCCCGGCCACGACGACTCCCGTTCCCCCGGTCCCCGTCCCGCGGGATCCCACCCGGCCGCCTCCCGGGCGGCCGGCGCCCCCGCCGCCGCGGACGGTGCGGCCCCCGGCGCCCTGCCGGGCTGGGGCCCCTGGTCCCCGCGGACCCTCCTCGCCGGGTCCGCCGACCTCGTGGTCGACGCCGCGCTGGGCACCCTGTGGCTGGGCCTGCTCCTGGCCCTGGTCACCTCCGGCGTCGCCGCCCTGCCGGTCGTGGTCGGCGTGGTGCCCCTCGCGGCCGCCGTCTACGCCGCCCGCGCCGCGGTGTGGGTCGAGCGCCGCCGCACCCAGGCCGCCTTCGGCCTCGTGCTGCCCGCCCCGCACCGGCGGCGCTCGCCGCGCACCGACGGCTGGCGGCTGCTCCACCAGCTGTGGCTCGACGTCTCCGAGGCCCCGCTGTGGACCGGGCTGCTGCACCTGGTCCTCACGACCGCCCTCGGCTGGGCGGCCGTGGGCGCCCTCGCCGGCACCGGCGCGGCGCTCGCCCTGGCCCTCGCCCCCCTCTACGCGGCGCCCGAGAACCCCGTGTGGCCGGCCGGCGGTCCCGGCGCCTGGCCCGACTGGGCCGTCGTCCTCGCCGGGAGCACGATCGCGCTGACCGGCCTCGTCGTCGTCGGCCTGTGCGCGGCCGCCCACCGGGGCCTGTCCCGGCTGCTGCTGCGCGTGGACGAGGCCGCGGAGCTGCGCCGGCGGGCCGCCGAGGCGGCCGCCGCCCGGGAGACCGCCGTGCGCGGGGCCCGCACCGAGCGCTCCCGGATCGAGCGGGACCTGCACGACGGCGTGCAGCCGCAGCTGGTCGCCGTCGCGATGAACCTCTCCATGGCCCGGCGCCGGATCGACGACGACCCCGCCGCCGCGAAGGAGCTGATCACCGAGGCCCACGCGACCACGAAGGCCGCCATCGCCGAGCTGCGCCGGCTGGCCCGCGGCTTCCACCCCGCGGTGCTGGAGGACCGGGGCCTGGACGCGGCGCTGTCGGCCGTGGCCGCCCAGTCCCCCGTGCCCGTCGCCGTGGACGTGCGCGTGCCCCGCCTGGCCCCCGAGACGGAGGCCGCCGTGTACTTCGCGGTCGCCGAGGGCCTGGCCAACGTGGTCAAGCACGCCGGGGCCACCGGGGTCTCCGTCGAGGTCTCCCTCGAGAGCGGCGAGCACCCCGGCGCGGACCGGGTCCTCGCCCGGGTCCTCGACGACGGCCGCGGCGGCGCCGTGGTCGTGCCCGGCGGCGGCCTGTCGGGGATCGCCGACCGCGTCCGCTCCGCCGGCGGGCGGTTCACCCTCGACTCCCCCGCCGGAGGGCCCACCGTCCTGGGCGTCGAGCTGCCGGCCGGCAGCACCGGGGGGCGGTCCTGATGCGCGTGGTCGTCGCCGAGGACGCCGTCCTGCTGCGCGCCGGGCTCGTGCGCCTGCTCACCGAGGCCGGGCACGAGGTGCTCGCCGACGTCGACACGGCCGAGGACCTCCTGCGGGCCGTGGAGCAGCACGCCCCCGACTTCGCGCTCGTCGACGTGCGCCTGCCCCCGACCTTCACCGACGAGGGCATCCGCGCCGCGGTCCTGCTGCGCGCCCAGCACCCCGGCATCGCCGTGCTCGTGCTCTCCCAGTACGTCGAGGAGCGCTACGCCGCGGAGCTCATCGCCTCCCGCCGGGACGGGCTCGGCTACCTGCTCAAGGACCGCGTGGCCGACGTCGAGCAGTTCCTCGAGTCCGTGGAGACCGTCGGCGCCGGGGGCACCGTCCTCGACCCCGAGGTCGTCGCCCAGCTGCTCGTGCGCTCCCGGCACCGCCAGGACCTCGAGCTGCTCTCCCCGCGGGAGCACGAGGTGCTCGGGCTCATGGCCCAGGGCCTGTCCAACGCCTCGATCGCGGCGAACCTGTTCCTCACCGAGTCCTCGGTCGAGAAGAACATCCGCTCCGTGTTCACCAAGCTCGGCCTCGCCCACGAGGACGGCGGCAACCGCCGCGTCCGCGCGGTGCTGCGCTACCTCGGCTACCCCGATCCCGGGACAGCACCTCCGGGGGCGGCGTCCCCCGGGGCCCGCCCGACCCGTCCGACCCGTCAGGAGTTCCGGCCATGACCACCCACCCCAGCCCCCGGTCCGTTCCCGGCAGCGGCGAGCGCGCCGCCTGGCTCGTGCCCACCGCCGTGCTCGGCGGCCTCGGCGCCCTGGCCCTGCTGGGCGGCGGCGGCGCGGTCGCGGCCGCCGCCCTGTCCGTCCAGGAGCACCGGGTCGCGACCACGGTGACCGAGCCCGTGGACACGGTCGTGGTCGACGGTCGCTCGGCCGTGGTCGAGGTCGCCACGGCCGACGTGCCCGACCTGCGCGTAGAGTCCGTCTACGCCGGGATCCGGCTCGAGAGCGCCCCCGAGCCCCGCGTCGCGGACGGGCGGCTGAGCATCGACGCCCTCCCGGGCAGCTCCTGGCCCGGCGCCGGCGGCGGGATGCACGTGCGCGTGACCGTCCCCTCCGGGGACGATCCCGTGGACCTGCGGCTGTCCTCGGACGCCGGCGTCCTGAGCCTCGAGGGCGACTTCGGCGACGTGCGCCTCGAGACCGACGCCGGGGTGGTCGAGGCCTCCGGCAGCGCCCGCTCCCTGTGGGCGGCCTCCGACGTCGGCTCGGTCGAGCTCGACGGGCTGCGGGTGCGCGAGGACCTGGACGTGCACACCGAGGTCGGCTCCACCGAGGTCCGGCTCGTGGGCGAGGCGCCCCGGCGCACGTCCCTGACGGCCGGCGCGGGCTCCGTCGAGGCGACGGTGCCGGAGGCCGACTGGTGGACCCCCGCCGTGCCCGGCGCGGAGCGGGGCGGGACCGCCCGGCCGGCGGCCGCGGTCTGCGCCGCGGCCCCCGCCGACCGGCCCTGCCTCCACGCCTCCTCGGCCACGGGTGCGGTGGAGATCACCCGCGTGCCGGCGCGGGGGCCGGTAGACTAGCGGACGTGTCCGGGTCGGGCGCACCGGGAGGCGGGACGGTGCGCAGCTGCTCAGGAGACCCGTGACCACCGCACCCCCCGCCCACCCCTCGACCGGCCCCCTCGCCGCCGTGCCCGGCCCGGCCGTGTCCCCCGGCACCGCGGCCGGCCCCGCGGCCGCATCCGCACGGCCCGCCGCGGACGGCGGGCCGTGGACCCGGCTCGTGCGGCTGACCGGTCTCGGCTTCCTCCCGCTGGCCCTGCTGGCCCGCCTGCCCATGGCGATGGTCACCGTCGGCACCCTGACCCTGGCCACCGCCGTCACCGGGTCCTACGCCGCCGGCGGGCTGGCCGCCGGCGCCGTGGGGATCGGCGCCGCCGCCGGCGGGCCGCTGGCCGGGGCCCTCGCCGACCGGGCCGGACAACGGCCGGTGCTGCTGGTCCTGGCCCTGCTCCACGCGGTGAGCACCGCCCTGCTGCTCGCCGCCGCCCACGTGCCCCTGGGTCCGGGCGGACCGGCGCTGCCGGCGGTCGTGGCGGCGGCCCTGCTCGTGGGCGCGACGTGCCCGCCGGTCGGCCCGCTCGTGCGCGTGCGCTGGCGGGCGCTGGCCGGCCCCGACCGCCGGACCCTCGACACGGCGCTGTCCTACGAGTCGACCGCGGACGAGCTGACCTTCGTCCTGGGGCCCGCCCTGGTGGGACTGCTGGCCTCCCTCGTGGCGCCCTGGCTGCCGTTCGTGCTCTCCGCGCTGCTCGTGCTGCTGCTCGTGCCGGCCTTCGCCCTGCACCCCTCCGGCCGCGCCGTGGCGGGCCCCTCCCGCGCCGCGGCCGGGCCCCCGATCCCGATGAGCGCGCGCGAGCGGGTGCTCGTGCTGCTGCCGGTGCTGGGCATGGTCGCCATGGGCACCTTCTTCGGCGCCCTGCAGAACGGGCTTGCCGCGTTCGGCGGCCGCTTCGGGCTGGAGAGCGCGGCCGGGCTGCTCTACGCCGTGCTGGGCCTGAGCTCGGCCGCGGCGGCGCTGTCGGTGGCGTGGTGGCCGCAGCGGCTGCGCCCCGGCGCCCGGTGGGTGGGCAGCGCCGCGGCCATGGCCGGGCTGAGCCTGCTGCTGCTCGCCCCGGCGACCGTGCCCGCGATGGTCGTCGCGCTGCTCGTGGCCGGGATCCCCGTGGGCCCCGTGATGGTCACGATCTTCACGGTCGGCGGGGACGCAGCCCGGCCGGAGCGGCAGGGCACCGTCATGACGCTGCTGGCCGGCGGCGTGGTCCTGGGCACGGCCCTGGGCGCGGCCCTGGCCGGGTCCCTCGCCGAGCTCGCCGGCCCGGACGGGGCCTTCGCGGCGGCGATCGGCGCCGCCGCGGCGATGGTCCTCGTCAGCGGCGCCTCCGCGCTGCTGACCCGCTCCCGGCGCTGAGCCGCGCCCGGCCGCGCCGGGCCGCAGCGCCCGTGCCGCCGGCCCGCCGTGCGCTCGGCCGGCCCGGGCCGCCGGCCCGCAGGGCCGTCGTCGGGCCCCGGGCACCGGACCGGGGCACGACGGCGGACGCCCCCGGCCCGGTGCACGCCGCCGCGGCGCCGGCCGGTCCCGCCCTCAGCGCCCGAGCCGGGCGAGGATCGCCACCACGGCCGCCCGCACGCCGGTGGACAGCGTGGGCTCCACGGCGGGGGCGAAGAACGGCGAGTGGTTGACCGGCACCGGCCCCTCCCCGGCCAGGGTCGCGGCGTCGTGGCCGCCGAACATCCAGAACACCGAGGGCACCCCGATGGCCGCGCCGAGGGCGCCGAAGTCCTCCGAGCCCATGAGCGGGTCGACCTGGACCACGCGCTCCTCCCCCAGCTCCCGGCGGAAGTGCTCGAGCAGCTCCGTGGTGGCGGCGGGGTCGTTGTAGTTGCGGGGGAAGGTCGAGAGCACCTCGACCGTGGGCTCGGGGGCGCCCGAGGCCGCGGCCTCCGCGCTGATGATCCGCCGCAGGGCCCCGAGCACGTGCTCGCGCACCTCCGGGTCGAGGGTGCGCACGTTGAGCGTGAACTCCGCCCGGGCCGGGATGATGTTCTCCTTGAGCCCCCCGTGGAAGGTCCCCACCGTGACGACGGCGGAGCGGCGCGGGTCGACCTCGCGGGCGACGACGGTCTGGAGCCGGGTGATGATGTGGGCCCCCAGCACGATCGGGTCGGTGGCGTCCTGCGGCTGGGACGCGTGGGCGCCCTTGCCGTGCACCGTGACCCGCCACGAGTCGGCCATGGCCATGGCGTCGCCCACCGAGCAGTGGATCGTGCCCGCGAGCTGCGGCATCACGTGCTGGCCCAGGACCACCTCCGGGCGCGGGGCCCGCTCCCACAGCCCGTCCGCCAGCATGGCCTGCGCCCCCGCCGCGATCTCCTCCCCGGGCTGGAAGACGAGCACCAGGGTCCCCGACCACGCCTCGCGCGCGCCCGCGAGCAGGCGCGCGGCCGTCAGCAGCACGGCCACGTGGGTGTCGTGGCCGCAGCCGTGCATCACGGGCACCTCGGTGCCGTCCTCGAGCCGGCCGGTGGCGGTGCTGGCGTAGTCCAGCCCGGTGTCCTCGGCCAGGGGCAGCCCGTCCGTGTCGGCGCGGAAGGCCACCACCGGCCCGGGCCCGTTGCGCAGCACGCCGACGACGCCGGTGCCGCCGCAGCGGAAGTGCTCCACCCCCAGCGCGTCGAGCTCGCGCTCGATCAGCTCGGCCGTGGCGTGCTCCTGCATCGACAGCTCCGGGTGGGCGTGCAGGTGCCGGTAGAGCTCGTGCATCCGCTCGGTGAGCTCCTCGCTCGGCTGCGGGACGGTCGTGGTGGTCATGGCGTTCTCCTCCGGAGGTCGGGGTGGGGCGGGGTTCGGGGGGCGGCTCAGCCGCGGGCGGTGTCCTCGGTCCGCGGCGGGACCGGTGCGGCCGGGTCGCCGGGGCCGGCCGGCACGGCGGGGCCGGCCGCGGCGGCGGGGTCGCCCGCGGCCGGTCCGGACGGCGCCGCGGTGCGGTCGCGCAGGAACCACGCCAGCACCGCGGTGGTGAGCACGGCGATGGCCGTGCCGAAGAAGGCCAGGGACGGGACGGCGGGCACGAGGACGAACACCACGAGGGCTGAGACCGCCCCGGCCACGAGGGTCATCCGCAGGTTGCGGGTCGAGACGATGGCCTGGACGAGCACGGCGCCCATGACGGAGGGCAGGATGAAGGTCTGGACCACGGCGATCACGTCGGCGGGCACGACGCTGACGAGCCACGTGCCGAGGACGCCGACGAAGACCAGCAGGGAGACCAGGTGCACCACGGCGGCGCCGCCGATGGCCATGACCGCGGCCAGCTCGCCCCGCCGGGTCCCCGGCCTGGCGCCAATCGCCGACTGGGCGATCAGCGCGGAGGGCAGCAGCTTGTTGGAGATGTTGCCGATCATGAAGGCCTGGTACATCGAGGCCTGCCCGAGGATCGGGTAGTAGGTCAGCGGCTCCACCACCCACAGCACGCCGAAGGTGCCGGCGATGGCGATCAGTGCCGTCCAGATCCGGGCCTGGTCGACGTCGAGCCCGCTGAAGAGCACGAGGTAGGCGGGTCCGGCGAGGGCGAAGAGCAGCCCGGCGATCATCGTCAGCCGGCCCCAGCGGGCCGTGGTGGTGTCGAACTCGCGCAGCGCGGCGGTGTGCTCGGCGTTCATGGTGGTTCTCCTCCGGTGGGTCGGCGGCTCAGGCGGCGGGGAAAAGGCCCGCGCCGACGGTGACGTAGGTGACGACCAGGGCGGTCAGGATCGCCAGGCCCAGGGCCCACTCGCGGATCCACCGGCGTCCCAGCGCCCGGGCGATCCCGAGGCAGACGGCCATCGCCGCGGCCGAGGCCAGGAAGGCGACCACGTGGTTGCCGGACTTGGGCAGCTCCCCGAGGCCGAGGGCGAAGAAGGCCCCGAGCAGGGCGGCGCCGGGCACGACGGTCATCACCGCGGGGTTGACCCGCCGCAGGCTCACGTCCCCCCGCTTGAGCAGCGGGGTGAGGATCAGCGTGGCGAGCATCCACATCGCCCCGCCCAGGCTCATGGCCATGAACGCCACGGCGAACACGCCCTGGGTGTAGCTGGGACCGCCGAGGTCGGCGCCCATGGTGCCGGCGGCGATGCTCGCCGCGCCGGTCTCGAAGGACACGGACCCGATCAGCCCGATGCGCACGAGCACGGCCGGGGCGCCGAAGACGGTCAGCAGGGCCACGGCCACGAGGGCCACGGCCAGGGACGGGCCGACGGCGGAGACCGCGCCGGCGCGGAACGAGGTCCGCAGCTCCTCGGGGGTCATGCCCGCGGCCGGGGCGGCGGTGCGGGCGGCCCGGACGTAGACGAGGGTCTGGACGACGATCACGGCGAAGACGCCGAGGGCGCAGATCCACAGCACGGGCAGGTTGGCCACGGACAGGATCTCGGTGGAGGCGCCGTCGACGACGGTGCGGAGCGGCATGGGAACTCCCTGGGCGGTCGGGCGGGCGCGGGACGCGCTCGCTGGTCGGATCGAGCGTGGCGTGACCCGGATCACGACCGCTGCAGAACTGCGATAACCTGCATGTGAGCACCCCTACACCGAAGGATCGAGCATGGAACTGCCCGTCGAGGACCTGGAACTGGTCCACGCCCTGCAGATCGCCCCGCGCGCCACGTGGACCCAGCTGGGCGCGGCCCTGGGGCGCCACCCCACCACGCTCGCCGCGCGCTGGGAGCGGCTGCGGGCGGAGGGCCGCACGTGGGTGACCGGCCACCTCGGCACCTCGGGGACCCGGGGCTGCGCGACCTTCATCGGCCTCGAGTGCCGTCCCGGCCACCGGGAGGAGGTGCTGCGGCGGCTGTGCGCGAGTCCCGAGATCAGCACGGTGGAGGAGTCGGCGCGCGCCTGGGACGTGCGGCTGACCGTGCTCACCCGCGACTGGCAGCAGATGACCCGCGACGTGCTCCCCCTCGTGCGGGCCGACCCGGCGATCCTGCGCAGCCGGGTCACCGTGGCCACCCGCCTCTACGCCATCGGCAGCAACTGGCGCCTGGACGTGCTCACCCCCGAGCAGCAGCGGCGGGTCGCGCAGCTGCGCGGCGGGCCGGAGCGCCCGCACGGGGCGGTGCCCCCGCACCTGGAGGAGCTCACGGCCGTGCTGCAGCGGGACGGGCGGGCCACCGCGGCGCAGGTCGCGGCGGCCACCGGGACGCACCCCACCACGGCGGCCCGGCACCTGCGGCAGGCGGTGGGGACGGGGCTGGTGGCCGTGCGCTGCGAGCTGGCCCAGGAGCACTCGGGCCACCCCGTGCCCTGCCAGTGGTACGTGCGGGTGCCCCCGGCCCAGCTCGAGGCGGCGGTGCGCTACCTGCGCTCCTACCGCACCCTGCGGCTGTGCGCCTCCACCACGGGGGACACGAACCTGACGTTCCTGCTGTGGCTGCGCACCCCCGGGGAGATCCTCGAGGTCGAGGCCGGGCTGCAGGCGGCCGCGCCCGGGGTGCAGGTCGTGGAGTCCGACGTCGGGGTGCGCACGCACAAGCGCATGGGGTGGATGCTGCGCGACGACTCGACGGCCACCGGGGAGGTCGTCGTCCGCGGCGGGGAGCCCGGCTAGACCAGCGGGGAGCGCGCGCGGTGCTCCGCGTTGCCCAGCCCCTCGGGGCCGCCGGCGGCGTCGAGCAGCTCGCGGATCGCGTCGAGGGAGCTGACGGTCTCCGACCACCCGGTGAGCTCGCGGATCCGGGTGGTGTCCATGACGGGCACCGCCCCGGCCAGGTCGATCCACCCGGGGTCGGTGGGCTGCAGCCGCAGCCGGTAGGCCAGGGCCACCACGGCCCGCACGAGGGCCGGGGGGACGGGCAGGACCCGCCGGGCCCCGAGCACCCGGGCCAGTTCGTCGGGGCCCACCACGGGCTCGGCGGCGACGTTGAAGGCCCCGCCGGCCCGCTGGTCGATCACCCGCCAGAACGCGTCCGCGACGTCGTCGGTGTGCAGCACCTGGAAGCGGAAGCGCTCCGGAAAGGGCAGGACGGGCAGCCGCAGCCGGGCCACCAGCCACCGCGGCACGAGCGGGCCGAGGAAGTAGTCGTGGATCTCGGGCCCGGCGGCCGCCTGGAACAGGAATCCCGGCCGCAGCCTGGTGACGAGCACCTGCGGGTGCGCGGCCTCGAACCGGTCGAGGATCGTCTCGGTCTCGGCCTTCTGCACGTTGTAGTGGGAGGTCCCGACCCCGCCCAGCGGCCAGGACTCGTCGACGGGCCGGTCCTTGGGTCCCGGGGCGTAGGCCCCCAGCGAGGAGGGGTAGACGACGTGGGGGACCCCGGCGAGGGCGACCGCGTCGAGGACGTGCACGAGCCCGTCGACGTTGGTCCGGTGCATCACGGCGCGGTCGCGGTTGGGCCGGATCAGCCACACGAGGTGGACCACGGCGTCGGCTCCGCGCAGCACCTCCGCGAGCGGGGCGACGCACTCCTTGTCGGCGACGTCGAGGCGGTGCCACTGCACGCCGTCGTACGGCGCCCCGGAGCGCTCCGGGCCGTGGCGGCTCACGCCCACGACCTCCGTGACCCCGGGTGCGGCGTGCAGCCGTCGCAGCACGGCGGTGCCCACGTTGCCGGTCGCTCCCAGCACGACGATCCTCACGGCGCTCTCCTTCCGGTCGGCCGCCCTCGCGGCGGGTGTCCTGGCTGCCGCCCGCCCGGGGCGGGGACTACTCGTCCCCGATCCGGTCGCTGCGGTCCTGCAGCCGGTCGATGTGCTTGGAGGCCTCAGCCTTGGTCAGGTCGGCCGGCAGCTCCTCCCCGGCCTCGCGGGCCAGGGTGTCGAGGTAGCTGCGCTGGGCGGCGGTCATGGGCTCCTCGCCCGTGGCCCACTCGTCCGGGTCCCGGTCGAGCCCGCTGCCCGGCTCGGGGTTCGGGGCGCCGAGGGTCTCGCCGGCGCGGGGGTCCTGGTCGCTGTGCTCGCTCATGCGCCCATGATAGTCACATCGCTTACGATCCTCCCGGCGGCGGTCGCACGCCGTCGTCCGCCTGCCCTGCGCGCCCGCGAGTCAGTACGCTGGGCACCCACGCCCCCGCGGCCGGACGGCTCGCGGCACCGACGACCAGGAGGTCCACCGTGAGCGAGCAGACCCGGCCCGACGACGACGGAACCGCCCGCCCCGCCGCGCTGCAGGCCGACCGGCTCGAGGCGTACGTGCTCGGGCACTACATGGGCGCCCTGTCCGGGGTGCGGCTCTTCGACGAGGCCCGCCGCACCTGGGCCGGGACCCCCTACGAGGGGCGCTTCGCCACGTTCCACGAGGAGATCCGCCACGACATCGAGGAGCTCGAGACCGTGCTCGCCCGGCTCGGCTTCTCGCGGCGCACCCTCGCCAAGGCGCTGGGCACGGTCGCGGGCATCGCCTCCCGGCTCAACCCGCTGAGCCGGATCCGCGAGCGCGCCGGGGTCGCCGCCCACGGCGAGCTCGAGATGCTGCAGTCCCTCGTGGTGGCCAAGCGCAGCATGTGGATCACGCTGCTCGAGCTCGTCCCCGACGAGCCGCGCCTCGACGCCGGTCAGCTGCGCCGCCTCGAGGCCGAGGCCGCCGACCAGTACGACCGGCTGCTCGAGGTCGCCCGTGAGACGGCCCGGGACCGGTTCCGCGCACACGGCTGAGCCCGCCGTGCGCGAGACCCCCGCCCGCGACGACGCCGCGGCCCCCGACGGGGCCGCGGCGTGGGCTGCGCTGCTGGCCGGCGAGGTCCCCGCCGCGCACGGCCCCGGCGCGGCGCTCGCCGAGCGCTACGGCCCGCTCGTCGCCCGGGACGGCCCGCTGGTGATCGCCCAGCTCGGCCAGAGCCTCGACGGCTTCATCGCCTCCCGGACCGGCCACGCGGAGTTCGTCACCGGCCCCGAGGACCGGGAGCACCTGCACCGGCTGCGCGCGCTCGTCGACGCCGTCGTCGTCGGCGCCGGCACCGTGGTCGCCGACGACTGCCGGCTGACCGTGCGGGCCGTGGCCGGCGAGCACCCCGTGCGCGTGGTCCTGGACCCCTCGGCCCGCTCCCCGCGGGGGGCTGCCGTGCTGACCGACGGGGCCGCCCCGACCCTGTGGGTCGTGGGCGAGGACGCCGTCGTGGCCGGAGGGCTCGCCGGGCACGTGGAGCTCCTGCGCCTGCCCGCCCCGGGACGCCGCCTGGCCCCGGCCGAGGTCCTCGCCGCGCTCGCGCGGCGGGGGCTGGACCGGGTGCTCGTCGAGGGCGGGGGCCGCACCGTCTCCGGCTTCCTCGCCGCCGGCGCGCTGCACCGGCTGTTCCTCACGACCGCGCCGATGCTCATCGGCGACGGCGTGCCGGGCATCCGCTTCCCCGGCGCCGACCACCTCTCCGGGGCGGTGCGGGCCCCGGTGCGCCGCTTCGTCCTCGGCGAGGACCTGTGCACGGAGCTGCGGCTGCGCGACTGAGCGCCGCCGCCCGGGCCCCGTCCCGTCGGACCCTGTCCCGCCAGGCCCTGTCCCGTCGGGCCGCGGCACCCCGGCCGCACCGGGCCCTGCCCCGCCCTCGGGGGCGTCACCCGCTGCCCGCCGGGGCGCGCCCCGTACCCGCGGCCACCCCTCGACCCGCGCGCGACCACCCGGGTCCGCCCGCTCGGGCCCGCAATTGCGCCGAACCCCTTGACCACTCCCGCACTCCGCGCTATGTTTCACGATACGGAATTATTATTCCGCAGAATGAACCGTGAGGAGTTCCGATGACCACTGCACCGGCCTGCGCCGCCCCCGCGACGTTCTTCACCTACACGGGCGCCGACTGCGACCCGGACCTGAGCCTCCCCCCGCAGCGGGAGCACCGGGGCACCCCGCTGTGGGTGCTCGCACTCTCCTCGGCCGCCGTCGGCGCGGCCGTGGGCCGGCTCTCGGTCCGCCGCCCGCTCGCCTGAGCCCGCCCGCCCGAACCGGCTCCCGCGCACACCGGGCGCGTCCGCACCCCGGGCGCCGGGTCCGGCAGGGCAGACTCGGACCACGACCACCGCAGCACCACGAGGAGGACCCATGACGCAGCAGCTCCGCGCGGGCGACCCCGCCCCCGCCCTCACCCTGACCGACCACGAGGGCCGCGAGGTGGACCTGGCCGGTCTGCACGGCCGGCGGGTGATCGTCTACTTCTACCCGAAGGCGTTCACGCCGGGGTGCACGTCCGAGGCGTGCGACTTCCGCGACAACCTCGCCTCCCTCGAGAGCCTCGGCTACACCGTGCTGGGCGTCTCGGCCGACGACGAGCAGACCCTGGCCCGCTTCGCCGAGGAGCACGCCCTGCCCTACCGGCTGCTCTCCGACCCGGAGTCCGCGACGGCGCGCGCCTGGGGCGCCTGGGGCGAGAAGTCGGTCGGCGGCGAGACCCGCGTGGGCCCGCTGCGCTCGACCTTCGTGGTCGACGAGCAGGGCAGGATCGCCTCGGCGGAGTACGACGTGCAGGCGCAGGGCCACGTGGCCCGCCTGCGCGAGCAGCTGGCGGCCTGAGCCGCACCGTCCGCTCGTCCCGCCACCCCTCACCCGTCTCCGCGGGATCCCGTCGGAGCCCCGAGATCCCGTGCCGAACCCGTGTGCGGCGCGGGATCCCGGCCTGAGCACGGGAGCTCGCGGAGGGGAGGGGATCAGCCCCGGCCCTGGAAGGGCATGCCCGCGGCGGTCAGCACGAGCGAGCTGACCGTGGCCGAGGGCGGCAGCTGCGCCATGAGCAGCACGGCCCGCCCGACCTCCGCCACGGGGAAGCTCGGCTCGGGCCGCAGCGACCCGTCGGCCTGCAGCGCCCCGCCGTCGGTGCCCAGCCCCGCGAGCAGCTCCGTGGCGGCGTTGCCGATGTCGATCTGCCCGCAGCTGATCCCGTAGGGGCGGCCGTCCAGGTCCAGGGACTTCGTCAGGCCCGTGACCGCGTGCTTGCTCGCCGTGTAGGCCGCCGAGAGCGGGCGCGGGGCGTGGGCCGAGACCGAGCCGTTGTTGATGATCCGCCCGCCCTGCGGCTCCTGCGAGCGCATGATCCGGAAGGCCTCGGCCGCGCACAGGAAGCTGCCGGTGAGGTTGACCCGCAGCGTCCGCTCCCAGTCCACCACGTCGATCTCGTCGGCCGTGCCGCGCGGGCCGAAGGTGCCCGCGTTGTTGAACAGCACGTCGAGGCGGCCCAGGAGGGCCTCGGCGCGCCGGAACCCGGCCGCGACGTCCGCCGCGTCGGTGACGTCCAGGGGGACCACGTGCGCCCCCGGCCGCCCCTCCGCCGTCTCCTCGAGCGGTTCCCGCCGGCGCCCGGCGAGCACGACCGCCCACCCCTCGTCGAGGAAGGCCCGGGCGACGGCCCGCCCGATCCCCGACCCGGCCCCGGTGACCACGGCCGTGCCCGCACGCGCCCGGCCCGGATCCCCCACCGCTCCTGCACCCTGCGTGCCGCTCATGCCTGCTCCCTCCGCTCGTGGCGCACCGCTGCGCGCCTGCTGCCCATCCTGCCTGCCGGCCCGCGCGGCGCCGCACCGGGCGCAGCCCCCACCGGGCGGAGGCGAACAGGACAGGACGGGATCCCGCCCCCGCAGCGGGCGGGGGACGGGACCGGGCCGCCCGTTCCCGGCCGCGGCACCGCCCACGAGCCGGGTGTCGTCGGCGCGTAACACTTCGGGGCGAACATGAAAACGATGGACCGAACCCATTGACTTCTGTGCTGTGAGCCACTTCACTGTTCTTAGTGAAATTATTATTTCACATCACGGAATTCAGAAAGGAACCGGGCGCGACCGATGCATCTCACCGAGTTCAACAGTCTGACCCGGGAGGACGCCGTCCAGGCGATCCGCCCGGCGCTGGACGTCCCCCGCTGGCTCGAGGCCGTCGCGGACGCCCGCCCGTACTGGCATCGGGAGGCCCTCCTGGGCGCCGCCCGCACCGCCGCCGCCCCCCTCACCGACGCGGAGGTCGAGCAGGCCCTGTCCCACCACCCCCGCATCGGCGAGCGCGCCGCGGGCGAGGGTGCCGAGGCGAGCCTGTCCCGCGCCGAGCAGGCCGCGGTGGACCCCTCCGACGAGGACGTCCAGCGGCGGCTGCGGGAGGGCAACCGCGCCTACGAGGAGAAGTTCGGTCAGGTCTTCCTCATCCGCGCCGCCGGCCGCAGCCCCGAGGAGATCCTCGAGCAGCTCTCCCAGCGCCTGCACAACGACCCCGCGACGGAGCGCACCGTGGTCGCCGACCAGCTGCGCCAAATCGCCCTCCTCCGCCTCGAAGGGCTGGTCACCGCATGAGCTACGTCACCGCCCACGTCCTCGACTCCGTCGTCGGCACCCCCGCCCGGGGGATCACCGTGGTCCTCGAGACCGCCGACGGCTCCCCCATCGCGACCGCCGTCACCGACGCCGACGGCCGCGTGCCCGATCTGGGCCCAGAGACCCTGGAATCCGGCGACTACCGGATCACCTTCCGAACGGGCGAGTACTTCGCCGGCAGGAACCAGCCGACGTTCTACCCGTTCGTGACGGTGAACTTCACGGTGCAGGCGGAGGAGAGGCACTACCACGTGCCGCTCCTGCTCAGCCCGTTCGCCTTTTCCACCTACAGGGGCAGTTGACCCAGGAGTTGACGGCTCGTCCCGTCTTCGACGGCCCCATCAGTAGAAAACACCTCGCACAAGGAGAAACGTCATGACCGACGTCATCGCCGACACCACCGCCGCCACGGACACCGTCGTCCTCGGCCCGAACCAGTACGGCAAGGCCGAGAACCACGTGGTGCGCATCGACCGCGGCACCGACCGCCACGAGATCCGCGACCTCGTGGTCACCTCGCAGCTGCGCGGGGACCTGGAGGCCGTGCACACGGAGGGCGACAACGCCCACTGCGTGCCGACCGACACGCAGAAGAACACCGTCTTCGCCTTCGCGCAGCAGTACGGGATCGAGTCGCCCGAGGACCTGCTGCTCAAGCTCGCCGACCACTTCACCGGCGAGTTCGAGTGGATCACCGGTGGTCGCTGGGCGGCCCAGGAGTACGCCTGGAACCGCATCGACGACCACGACCACTGCTTCGTGCAGAACAAGGACGAGGTGCGCACCGCCGTGGTCGTCGCCGACGGCGAGGAGCGGACCGTGATCTCCGGGTTCAAGGACCTGACCGTCCTGAAGTCCACGCAGTCGGGCTTCGCGGGCTACCCGAAGGACAAGTACACGACCCTGCCCGAGACGGAGGACCGGATCATGTCCACCGACGTCGCGACCCGGTGGCGCTACAACACCACCGACGTCGACTACGACGCCGTCTACGAGGACGTGAAGCGGATCATCCTCACCAAGTTCACCGACCACTACTCCCGGGCGCTGCAGGAGACCCTGTACCTCATGGGCAAGGCCGTCATCGAGGCCCACCCCGAGATCGACGAGATCAAGTTCTCCTGCCCGAACAAGCACCACTTCGTCTACGACCTGGGCTTCTGCGACCTGCCGAACAACAACGAGACGCACTACGCGGCGGACCGTCCGTTCGGCCTGATCGAGGCCACGATCCAGCGCAAGGGGGCCCCGCTGCGCGAGGCCGCCTGGACGGGCATCGCCGGCTTCTGCTGAGCCGGCCGGTCCCGCCGTCCCGCCCGCGCTCCCGACCGGAGCGCCCCGGGGTCCGTCGTCGTCGCGCGCACGGCGACGACGGACCCCTCCCCCGCCACACCCTCCTGCAGGTCCGGGCAGCCGCCCCGCCCGCACGCACCGGCGTCCTCGAGGCGCCGCCGCCCGCGCCGGCCCGTTCCGCCGCGCCCTCTCTCCCCTCCTCGCTCCGCCCCGGTCCCCGCCCTGTCGAGGCCGGCACCGGGTCTCTTCCGTCACCAGGATCCCTAGGAGAACACCATGGCCAGGTCACGCACCGCCGAGCCGCCCACGACCACCCGCACGCGCCCGGAGGACGAGTTCCTCGGGGTGGGCGCCAGCCTGGGCTACGGCCTCCAGCACGTGCTCACCATGTACGGCGGCATCATCGCCCCGCCCCTGATCATCGGCGGCGTCGCCGGCGTCGACCCGCAGGAGATGGGCCTGCTCATCGCGGCCTGCCTGTTCGTGGGCGGCATCGCGACGGTCCTGCAGTCGTGGGGCATCAGGTTCTTCGGCTCGCAGCTGCCCCTCGTGCAGGGCACGTCCTTCGCCTCCGTGGCGACCATGACCGCGATCGCCCAGGGCGACGGCGGCATCCAGGCCGTCTTCGGCGCCGTGATCGCCTCGGCGGCCCTCGGCTTCCTCATCACGCCGTTCTTCGCCAGCATCGTGCGCTTCTTCCCGCCGGTGGTCACCGGTGTGGTGATCACCGCGATCGGGCTCACCCTCTTCCCCGTGGCCGGGCGCTGGGCCATGGGCGGCAACGCCCAGTCCCCCGACTACGGGTCGGTGGGCAACATCGGGCTCGCCGGGCTGACGCTGCTGATCATCCTGCTGCTGTCCAAGGTCGGCAGCGCGGCGATCTCCCGGCTGTCGATCCTCATCGGCCTCGTCCTGGGCACGATCGTGGCCACGGTGCTGGGCAAGGCGGACTTCAGCACGGTCCTCGAGGGCGACATCTTCGCCGTCCCGCAGCCGCTGGCCTTCGGCCCGCCGGTCTTCGAGCTCGCCGCGATCATCTCGATGTTCATCGTCGTGCTGGTGATCCTCACCGAGACCACGGCCGACATCATCGCGGTCGGCGAGATCGTGGACACCAAGGTCGACAAGAAGCGCATCGCCGACGGCCTGCGCGCCGACATGGCCGCCTCCGCGGTGGCCCCGCTGTTCAACGGCTTCACCCAGAGCGCCTTCGCCCAGAACGTGGGCCTCGTGGCGATCACCGGCGTCAAGAGCCGCTTCGTGGTCACCGCCGGCGGCTTCATCCTGCTCACCCTCGGCCTGCTGCCGGTGCTGGGCCGGGTCGTGGCGGCGGTGCCCCCGCCCGTGCTCGGCGGCGCCGGCGTGGTGCTCTTCGGCAGCGTGGCCGCCTCCGGCATCCGCACCCTCGCAAAGGTGGACTACAAGAACGGCGCGAACCTCATCATCGTGGCGACCTCCATCGGGTTCGGCATGCTGCCGATCGCCGTCCCGGAGATCTACGCGAACTTCCCCGGCTGGTTCGAGACGATCTTCCACTCCGGCATCAGCTCCGCCGCCGTGATGGCCGTGCTGCTGAACCTGCTGTTCAACGAGTTCCGCGCCGGCAACCCGCCGAGGGGCACCGGCTCCGTCTTCGCCAACGCGCCGGTGCGCGCTGTGCGCTACGAGAGCCTCGAGCACCTGCAGGAGCACCTGCAGGAGGGCGACACCGTCCGCGACGGCAAGCTCGTGGACTGCGACGGCAACGAGGTCCCGGTGGTCACCGCCGCCGGCGAGATCATCGACACCCGCATCTGCCGCTCCGGCGACGACGCCTCCTCCGCCCACTGACGTCCCGGCCCGCCCCGGGCCACCACCGACACCGACCACGGACGCGCCGGGCACCGCACCACGGTGCCCGGCGCGTCCCGTCCGCGGGGAACCCCCGCACCGACGAAACGAGGCACGCACCATGACCACGACCCCCGAACGGCTGGGCGAGATCCGCAGCCGGCTCACCACCGACCTCCCCGACGCCGACCCCGGCGAGACCCAGGAGTGGCTGGAGTCCTTCGAGGACCTCGTCGAGACCCGCGGCACCTCCCGCGCCCAGTACATCGTCCGCTCGCTGCTCCAGCAGGCCGGCGCCCGCAGCGTGGGCGTGCCGATGGTGACGACCACCGACTACGTCAACACGATCCCGGCCGACCAGGAGCCGGAGTTCCCCGGCGACGAGGAGATCGAGCGCCGCTACCGGGCCTGGCTGCGCTGGAACGCCGCGGTGCTCGTGCACCGCGCCCAGCGCCCCGAGATCGGGGTGGGCGGGCACATCTCCACGTACGCGGGCGCCGCGACGCTCTACGAGGTGGGGTTCAACCACTTCTTCCGCGGCCCCGACCACCCCGGCGGCGGCGACCAGGTCTTCTTCCAGGGGCACGCCTCCCCCGGCATGTACGCCCGGGCCTTCCTCGAGGGCCGGCTCAGCGAGGAGGACCTCGACGGCTTCCGCCAGGAGCGCTCGAAGGCCCCGCACGGGCTTCCCTCCTACCCGCACCCCCGCTGCCTGCCGGAGTTCTGGCAGTTCCCGACCGTGTCGATGGGCATCGGCCCCATGAACGCGATCTACCAGGCGCAGTTCAACCGCTACCTGCACCACCGCGGGATCAAGGACACCTCCGACCAGCAGGTGTGGGCGTTCCTGGGCGACGGCGAGATGGACGAGCCGGAATCGCGCGGGCTGCTCCAGCTGGCCGCCAACGAGCGTCTCGACAACCTCAACTTCGTGATCAACTGCAACCTGCAGCGCCTCGACGGGCCGGTGCGCGGCAACGGCAAGATCGTCCAGGAGCTGGAGGCCTTCTTCCGCGGGGCCGGCTGGAACGTCATCAAGGTCCTGTGGGGCCGGGAGTGGGACCCCCTCCTGGCGGCCGACCGCGAGGGGGAGCTCGTGCGGATCATGAACGAGACCCTCGACGGCGACTACCAGACCTACAAGGCGGAGTCCGGGGGCTTCGTGCGCGACCACTTCTTCGGGAAGTCGCCCGCCACCAAGGAGCTGGTGACGCAGATGAGCGACGACGAGATCTGGTCGCTCAAGCGCGGCGGCCACGACTACCGCAAGGTCTACGCGGCGTACAAGGCGGCCACCGAGTTCGAGGGCAAGCCCTCGGTCGTGCTCGCGATGACCGTCAAGGGCTACGGGCTGGGCGCCTCCTTCGAGGCCCGCAACGCGACCCACCAGATGAAGAAGCTGACCATGGCGGACCTCAAGGCCTTCCGGGACCACCTGCGCATCCCGGTGACCGACGAGCAGATCGAGGACGACCTCTACAACGCCCCGTACTACCACCCGGGCCCGGACTCCCCGGAGATCGAGTACCTGCTCGAGCGCCGCCGGCAGCTGGGCGGGCCGGTCCCGGCCCGCCGCACGGGGCACACCCCGGTCGTGCTGCCCGGGGAGAAGGCCTACGCCGGGACCCGCCGCGGGTCGGGCAAGCAGCAGGCGGCCACCACGATGGCCTTCGTGCGGCTGCTGAAGGACCTCATGCGGGAG
>NZ_JAJMZI010000007.1:0-242463 GCF_021012935.1 Kocuria sp. LUK | reverse complement strand
CCGTAGGGATAGTCCTCCCGCCAGGTCTGAACCGCCGAGCCGCCCGGGTCGATCAGGTCGGGGTCGGGCGACTGCCCGTCGCGCACCGTGTAGCCCTGCCCGACGATCTTGTCGATGAACTCCCGCAGGTTCTCCCGTCCCGGGTCCGCGCCCTCGGCCATCCGCGTGCCTCCTCCCGGCCCGGTGCGGGCCACGTCGTCCCCGCAGTCTAGGCGCGCCCGCACCGGGCGCCCGTGGGACGGGGGCGACGGGGGCGACGGGGGCACCGGGGCCGGGCCGGGCCCGTTCACTAGACTGGGCGGACCGGGTGCGCCCGGTCCGCACGAGCCCGCCACCCGGCACCGCCCACGACCCGTGGTCCGGCGCCGGGCGACCCCGGAGGAGACTGCACGGATGAAGATCGGACTGATGACCAGCGGCGGCGACTGCCCCGGGCTGAACGCGGTGATCCGCGGCGCGGTGCTGCACGGCATCAAGACCTACGGCCACGAGTTCGTGGGCTTCCGCGACGGCTGGCGCGGGGTGCTCGAGGGCGACGTCGTGGACCTGCCCCGCACCCGGGTCCGCGGTCTCGCGCGCGAGGGCGGCACCATCCTGGGCACCTCCCGCACCAACCCCTACGACGGCCCCCACGGCGGACCCGAGAAGATCGCGGTGACGCTCGAGCGCCACCACGTCGACGCGGTCGTGGCCATCGGCGGCGAGGGCACCCTGGCCGGGGCCAAGCGCCTGGCCGAGGCCGGGCTGCCCGTGGTGGGCGTGCCCAAGACCATCGACAACGACCTGCAGGCCACCGACTACACCTTCGGCTTCGACACGGCCGTGCAGATCGCCACCGACGCCATGGACCGGCTGCGCACCACCGGGGAGTCCCACCACAGGGCCATGGTCGCCGAGGTGATGGGCCGCCACGTCGGGTGGATCGCGCTGCACTCCGGGATGTCCGCCGGTGCCCACGCCGTGCTGATCCCCGAGCAGCAGGTGCCGATGGAGCAGGTCGCCGAGTGGGTCACGGAGGTGCACGAGCGCGGCCGCTCGCCGCTGGTCGTCGTGGCCGAGGGCTTCATCCCGGAGGGCATCGACGAGGTCGTGGCCGGCAGGGGCACCGAGGCCTCCGGGCGGCCGCGCCTGGGCGGGGTCGGGGAGTACGTCACGGAGCGGCTCGAGGCGATGACCGGGATCGAGACCCGCAACACGATCCTGGGCCACATCCAGCGCGGCGGGGCGCCCACGGGCTTCGACCGGGTGCTGGCCACCCGCTTCGGGCTGTCGGTCGTCGACCTCGTCCACGAGAAGCAGTGGGGGAAGATGGTCGCGATCCGCGGCACCGACATGGTCCGGGTGCCCTTCGACGAGGCGCTCTCCGGGCTCAAGACCGTCCCCCAGCACCGCTGGGACGAGGCGAAGGTGCTCTTCGGCCGCTGAGCGCCCGGTCGCCCGCGCCCGGACGGCGTGACGACGGCGCCCCGGTGCCCTCGGGGGCCGGGGCGCCGTCGACCGGGCGGCGCGCTCCGGGAAGGCGCGGGACCCGCGGGGAGCAGGTGGTGCCGTCGGCGGCGGACGGCCCCGGGGGCGGTCGGTGCGCTCAGGCGCGGGGACCGCGCAGGAAGCCTCCCTGGCGGCGGCCGACGACCTGCCCGGCGTCCGGGGCGACGATCACCTGCTGGGCGGCGGCCCAGCGCTCGTCGCCGTCCACGACCTCGAGCACCGCGGCGGGGTCGGTCGTGCGCTTGAGCACGGCCAGGGCGATCGGGCCCTCCTCGTGGTGCAGCTGCGCGGAGGTGACCCGGCCGACGACCCGCTCCCCCGCGCGCACCTCGGCGCCGGCGGGGGGCAGCGTGTGCTCGGAGCCGTCCAGGTCCAGCAGCACGAGGCGGCGGGGCGGGTGGCCGAGGTTGTGCACCCGGGCGATCGTCTCCTGGCCCTTGTAGCAGCCCTTCGCCAGGTGCACCGCCGTGCGCAGCAGGTCCAGCTCGTGCGGGATCGTGCGCTCGTCCGTCTCGGCGCCCCAGCGCGGGCGCCACGCGGCGATGCGCAGCGCCTCCGCGGCCCACACCCCGGCCAGCGGCAGGTCGCGGGTGCGGACCTCCAGCTCGGCGCGCGGGACCAGGTGCTCCCACCAGGTGCGCCGCTCCCCCGGGTGCGGGCCCTCGGGGTGGGCGTAGCTCCACCCCCCGGGAGCGATCCCGGGCCAGGGGTCGCGCCACGACGGGCCGTCGGCGCCGGGCACGGGCCCGGTCGCGCCGAGCACGGCCCAGTCCGCGGTCCGGTCGGCGACCTCGACGCGCAGGGCGAAGCGCATGGACTCCAGCCACTCGGCGAGCGGGGCGGTCTCCCCGGCCTCCGTGACCAGCCACGTGGTCGCGCCGTCGTCGACGACGTGGGGGGCCGTCTCGATCCGGCCCTGCACGGAGAGGAAGAGCGTCTCGGCGCCCTGCCCGGGTGCGAGCCCGGTGAGCACCTGGGAGGAGAGGGTCGTCAGCCAGCTGAGCCGGTCCGGACCGGTGACCGTGACCACGCCCTTGTGGGAGAGGTCCACGACGGTGCCGGGGGTGCGCTCGAGGGCGCGCTGCTCGCGCAGGGGGTCGCCGTAGTGGGCGGCGACGCCGCGGTCGGCGCCGGCGGCCTCGACGGCCCCGGGCCGGGCCAGCAGCGGGGAGCGGTAGCCGGTCACGGCACTCACCCGACCTTCCGCAGCTGGGCCGAGGCGTGGGTCGCCAGCGGGTCCCCCAGGGCGGCCATGTCCCAGGCCCAGAACAGGTCCCCGTGCACGAGCCCGTACATCCGGGTGGCGGCCGAGTACTCCTTGGCCCCCCGGGCGCGGACCACGGCGTCGGTGGCCAGGTCGATGCGCGGGCCCTTGATCTGACCGACGTAGAGCTCCGCCATCCCGCCGGGGTGGGTGAGGGTCACGAGCACGTCGAAGCCGCCGTCGGCGTTGCGCAGCCGCTCGACGTCCTCGGCGTCGCGCAGCACCGGCACGACGTCCGGCGGCAGCATCCCGGGGCCGACGTCACCGTCCTCGAGCGGGCGGTCGAGCTGCCAGAACCCCTGCTCCGCGGTGGCCGGGCGCAGCGGCTGCCCCTCCTCGTCGAGGAGCGTGGTCTCCGCCCGGTACTGCAGGAAGGGCAGGCCGTTCTGCTCGAAGCTCACGCGCTGCCGGAAGGGACGCTGCTCGACGTCCCCGTAGCCGAGGAACCCCTCGCCCTCCCACGTGCCCAGCAGCCAGGCGAACGGGACGAGCTCGGGAGTCAGATCCGAGGGGATCTCGATGGGCACGGAACTAGTGCTGGCCCTTGAACAGGCCCATGATCACCTTGAGGGAGATCCCGGCGATGAACAGTCCGGCGATGCCCAGGAGGGCGAGGTAGAAGATCTCGAGTGCAAGCATGGGCCTAAGCTACCACGGCGCCCAGCACGCGGGCCGTGAAGACGGCGCCCACGCCCAGGAAGGCCACGGGGGTCACGCCGAGGGCCACGACGCCCCGCCGCGGCGAGGTCCGGGGGGCCGCGGCGATCACCCGGGCGCCCACGAGCGCCACGAGCCCGGCGAGCACCGCGCCGACGCCGACGAGCAGGCCCGGGTCGGCCCCGGCGGCCCGGTAGTCGGCGGCGAGGGCGATCCAGCCGGAGGAGCTGACGGCGGCCAGCACCCCGGCCGTGGAGGCGATCGCCGACTCCAGCCGCTGGGCGGCGCCCTCCCCGCGCACGAGCTCGGCCAGGAAGACGGTCATGAGCGCGACCCCCACGACCGCGGGCAGCCACACGAGCTGCTGGCCGGGCAGCACCTGCACCAGGGCCGCCGCCACGACGCCGGCGGCGCTCATGACGACGTTGTGCCGGTGCCGGGCGGGGATCCCGGTGGCGGCGGGCCAGCCGAAGCCGATCACCACGGACATCGCCACGGCCAGCAGCAGCGGCACGGGCGGACCGGCCGCCACCGCGCCGAGCGCCGCGAGCAGGGTGAGGACGCTGCAGGCGGCGATCATCGCGTATCTCATGCGCACCTCGTGGACGGTCGGTCCGGGCCCGGTCGGGCAGCCGGCGGGCCCGGGCCGGCGGCCCGGGCACCTGCCACGATAGCGGCTGGCCCGCACCCGGGCCCGCCGCGCGCCGGGACCGGCGGACGGGCCGACCTATACTGACAGCTCACTGCGTCCGGCGAAGGGAAGAGACCCGCGTGTTCCAGATCCTGCTGCTGACCGACGCGGACGGACCCTCGGCCTCGGTGCTGCCGGCGCTGGACCTGCTCAACCACCGGGTGGCGGCGCTGCCCACGCGCGCCGTCTCGGGCGGGCTCGACGGCCACGAGCCCGACGTGGTGCTGCTGGACGGGCGCAGCGACCTGATCACCGCCCGCAACCTCGCCCAGCTGCTCACCGCGAAGGGGCTCGAGGCACCGCTGCTGATGGTCCTCACCGAGGGCGGGATGGCGGCCGTGGCCGCGAACTGGATGGTCGACGACGTCGTGCTCGAGACCGCCGGCCCCGCCGAGGTCGAGGCCCGGCTGCGCCTGGCCTCCGCCCGCGGCGCCGTGCCGGAGACCGAGGACGGGACGCTCATCCGGGCCGGGGCCGTGACCATCGACGACGCCGCCTACTCCGCCCACGTCAACGGCCAGCCGCTGAACCTGACGTACAAGGAGTTCGAGCTGCTCAAGTACCTGGCCCAGCACGCCGGGCGCGTGTTCACCCGGGCCCAGCTGCTGAGCGAGGTCTGGGGCTACGACTACTACGGCGGCACGCGTACGGTGGACGTGCACGTGCGGCGGCTGCGGGCCAAGCTCGGCGCCGACCACGAGAACCTGATCACGACCGTGCGCAACGTGGGCTACAGCTTCTCCACGGCCCGCGGCCGCACCCCCTGAGCGGGGCCGCACCCCGCGCGACCCGCCCGACCCGTTCAGCCCGCAGGAGGCCCTCCCGTGCCGCAGCCCGCGCCGCACCGACTCGATCGCCCCGCCGTCCCGCCCGCCGCGGAGCTCGCCGCCCTCGCGGCCCGGGCCGCGGCCGCCGACGGCGACCCGCCGTTCTCCGACCAGACCCTCGTGGAGCTGCGCTCGGGCGGTCCGGGCCGGGTCCGCACCGTCCTGGGCCGGGATGCCGGCGGCGAGCTCGCCGGCGCCGCCGTGGCCGTGCAGGACGCCGGGGTCCCCGTCGTCGAGCTGGTCGTGGACCCCGCCCACCGCGGGCACGGGCTGGGCGGGGCGCTCGCGGCCGCGCTCGCCGCGGAGCTCACCGGTTCCGTCCGCGCCTGGGCCCACGGCGGGCACCCCGGCGCCGCGGTGCTGGCCGCCCGCCACGGGCTGCGGCCCGTGCGCGACCTGCACCGGCTGCTGCGCCCGCTGCGCGGCGCCGCGGACCTGCCGCTGCCCGACGCCCTGCCGGCCGGCTTCCGGCTGCGCGCGTTCGAGCCGGGCCGGGACGAGCAGGAGTGGCTGCGGGTCAACGCCGCGGCCTTCGCCGACCACCCGGAGCAGGGCCGGATGAGTCTCGAGGACCTGCGCGAGCGCGAGGCCGAGGCCTGGTTCGACCCCGCGGGGTTCCTCCTGGCCGTGCCCGAGGACGACCCGGGGACCGTCGCGGGCTTCCACTGGACCAAGACCCATCCCGGCGAGGACGGACGCCCGCCGCTGGGCGAGGTCTACGCGGTGGGCATCGCCCCCGAGCACCAGGGGGCGGGACTGGGCCGGGCGCTCACCGCCGCCGGCGTCAACCACCTGGCCCGCAGCGGGCCCGCCGAGGTCATGCTCTACGTGGACGGGGACAACACCGCGGCGATGCGCCTGTACGAGGCGCTGGGCTTCCGCCCCTGGCACCTCGACGTGATGTACGCCGGGGAGCTGCCGGCCCGCGGGACCGGGGAGGACGCGTGAGCGCCCCGCGGCAGGACGACGGGGACGCCCTGGGGGCCGCCGAGCCCGGCGCGCGGGCCGGGGACGGCACGGACCCCGCGGCCGGCGGGACCGGCGCCGCCCCCGGGCACCCGCGGGGCCACGGCGACCGGGACCGGATCGACGACCCCCTGCCCGCGGTCCCGCAGGTGCTCGACGGCCACCACGGGCCCGAGCGCTTCCTCGACCGGGAGGCCAGCTGGATCGCGTTCAACACCCGGGTCCTCGAGCTCGCGGAGGACCCCGAGCTGCACCTGCTGGAGCGGGTGCAGTTCCTGTCCATCGTGGCCTCGAACCTCGACGAGTTCTTCATGGTCCGCGTCGCGGGCCTCAAGCGGCGCATCGCCACCGGCATCGCCCGGCCCGCGGCCTCGGGGCTGTCCCCCGCCGCGCAGATGGAGGAGATCGCGGCCCGCGCCCACGAGCTCATGGCCCGCCACGCCCGCGCCTTCCACGAGCTCGTCCGGCCCGAGCTCGCCCGCGAGGACATCCACCTCGTGGGCTGGGCGGACCTCGACGAGGACGCCCGGCAGCGGCTCTCCCAGGACTTCCGGCAGCGGGTCTTCCCGATCCTCACGCCGCTGGCGGTCGACCCGGCCCACCCGTTCCCCTACATCTCCGGGCTCAGCCTCAACCTCGCCGTGCTCGTGCGCAACCCCGTGTCCGGCAAGCGGCTCTTCGCCCGCCTGAAGGTCCCCGACCAGCTGCCCCGCCTGCTGTCCGCGGACGGGCCCCGGGCCGGCTCCCGGCCGGGGCGGCAGGTGCGGTTCATCCCGCTCGAGGACGTGATCGCCGAGCACCTCGACGAGCTGTTCCCCGGCATGGAGGTCGAGGAGCACCACGCCTTCCGCGTCACCCGCAACGAGGACCTCGAGGTCGAGGAGGACGACGCCGAGAACCTGCTGCAGGCCCTCGAGAAGGAGCTGCTGCGCCGCCGCTTCGGCCCGGCCGTGCGCCTGGAGGTCACCGACCGGATCGGGGCGGAGGTCCTGGACCTGCTCGTCTCCGAGCTGGGCATCGACGAGACCGAGATCTACCGGCTGCCCGCGCCCCTGGACCTGCGTGGGCTCGGGGTGATCGCCGGCATCGACCGCCCGGAGCTGCACTACCCCCGGCACGTGGCCCACACCTCCCGCTACCTCAACGCGGCCGAGACGGCCAAGGCCGCCGACGTCTTCGCCGCGACCCGGGCCCAGGACGTGCTGCTGCACCACCCCTACGACTCCTTCGCCACGAGCGTGCAGGCGTTCCTCGAGCAGGCCGCCGCCGACCCGCGGGTGCAGGCGATCAAGCAGACGCTCTACCGCACCTCCGGGGACTCCCCGATCGTCGACGCCCTGATCGACGCCGCCGAGGCCGGCAAGCAGGTCCTCGCGCTGGTGGAGATCAAGGCCCGCTTCGACGAGCAGGCCAACATCTCCTGGGCCCGCAAGCTCGAGCAGGCCGGGGTGCACGTGGTCTACGGGATCGTGGGGCTGAAGACCCACTGCAAGCTCTCCCTGGTGGTGCGCCAGGAGGAGCACGGGCTGCGCCGCTACGTGCACATCGGCACGGGCAACTACCACCCCTCCACCGCCCGCTACTACGAGGACCTCGGGCTGCTGACCTGCGACCCGGAGGTCGGGGAGGACGTCTCGAGGCTGTTCAACCAGCTCTCCGGCTACGCGCCCAAGACCGAGTTCCGCCGCCTGCTCGTGGCCCCGCGCTCGGTGCGCTCGGGGCTGATCGACCTCGTGGAGGCCGAGATCGCCCACCACCGGGCGGGACGGCCGGCGCGGATCCGGGTCAAGTGCAACTCGATGGTCGACGAGGCCGTCATCGACGCCCTCTACCGGGCCTCCCAGGCCGGGGTGCCGGTCGACGTGGTCGTGCGCGGGATCTGCGCGCTGCGCCCCGGGGTGCCGGGGCTGTCGGAGACGGTGCGGGTGCGCTCGGTGCTGGGCCGGTTCCTGGAGCACTCCCGCGTCTACGCGTTCTGCAACGGCGGGGACCCGCTGGTCTACATCGGCTCGGCGGACATGATGCACCGCAACCTGGACCGCCGCGTCGAGACGCTCGTGCGGATCACCGCCCCCCACCAGGCCCGCGCCCTGGTGCGGCTGCTGGAGCGCTACGCCGCGGACACCACGAGCAGCTGGCACCTGGACGCGGACGGCACCTGGACCCGCCACCACCGCGACGAGCACGGCCGCCCGCTGGAGGACGTCCAGGAGTGGCTGCTGCGCAGCCGGGTCTCCGGGCTGCGGACGCTGTGACCGGGCCCTCGGGCGCGGGCCGGGCGGCGGCGCGGCCGGTACCATCGGACAGGCGCCGCCGGACGGCCCGGTTCCCGGGTCCCCGCCGGGGCGACGGCCACGGACCGGGACGACCCCCGGCCCGCCAGCACGGACAGGGGACGGGAGAGCGACCATGCCCAGGACCGCCGGGACACGCGCGACGACGACCGCGGAGCGCGGCACCGGGAGCCGCACGGTGAGCATCCCGTCGCGCAGCTCGTCGCGCACGGCCTACCGCAGCTCCGAGCCGGGCCCCGACGGGCCCCCGGCCGACGTCCTGGCGGCGGGCTGCCTGTGCTGGCGCCGCGCCGGCGAGGGCCTGGAGGTCCTCCTCGTCCACCGGCCCCGCTACGACGACTGGTCCTTCCCCAAGGGCAAGCAGGACGACGGCGAGACGCTGCCCGAGACCGCCTGCCGCGAGGTGCGCGAGGAGGTCGGGCTGCTCCCGCGCCTCGGGGTCCCCCTGCCGGCGATCCGCTACCCCGTGGGCGACTCCGTCAAGGACGTCCTGTACTGGGCCGCGGAGTTCGGCCCCGGCGCCCGGCCGGCCCCGGACGGCAAGGAGGTCGACGAGACCCGCTGGGTCGACCCGGACACGGCCCGGGGGATGCTCGGCAACCGCTCCGACGTGGCGCCCCTGGACCGTCTCGTGGCCCTGCACGAGGCCGGCGACCTCGCCACCCGCCCCGCGATCGTGGTGCGCCACGCCAAGGCCAAGCCGCGCTCGTCCTGGTCCCGCGCCGAGGGCGACCGCCCGCTCGCGGCGACCGGCAAGCGCCAGGCCCTGGCCGTGACCCGCCTGCTCCAGGCCTGGTCCCCGGAGCGGGTCCTCACCTCCCCGTGGCTGCGCTGCCTCTCCACCGTGGTGCCCTACGCCCGCAAGGCCGGGGTCAAGGTCCGCGAGCGCCCGCAGCTGACCGAGGCCTCCCACCGGCGCCACCCCCGCAAGGCCGCCGCCGTGGTGCAGACGGTCCTGGACAAGGACGCGCCCGTGGCCCTGTGCACGCACCGGCCCGTGCTGCCCACCGCCCTCGGGGTCCTCGCCCGGCAGATGGACCCGCGGCTCGCGGCGCAGCTGCCGCAGAAGGACCCGTGGCTCTCCCCCGGGGAGCTGCTCGTGCTGCAGGTCTCGCGCCGGCACCGCCGCCGGGTCGTGTCCGTGGAGCTCGTGAAGCCCTTCGACGACTGATGCCCCTCTTCCGATCCCAGGAGCCGCCCGCATGACCGCCCCCGCCTCCCCCGGGCCCGTGCCCACGCCCTACGAGGACCTCCTGCGCGAGGTGCTCGAGCAGGGGGTGCACAAGGCCGACCGCACCGGCACCGGCACGCGCAGCCTCTTCGGCCGCCAGATCCGCTTCGACCTCGCGGAGTCCTTCCCGCTGCTGACCACCAAGCGGGTGCACTTCCGCTCGGTGGCCCTCGAGCTGCTGTGGTTCCTGCGGGGCGAGTCCAACGTGCGCTGGCTGCAGGAGCGCGGGGTGAGCATCTGGGACGAGTGGGCGGACGAGGACGGCGAGCTCGGCCCGGTCTACGGCGTCCAGTGGCGGTCCTGGCCCCTCCCGGGCGGCGGGTCGATCGACCAGATCGCGAAGGTCGTGGAGCAGATCCGCACGAACCCCGACTCGCGCCGCCACGTCGTGACGGCGTGGAACCCCGCCGAGGTCGACGAGATGGCGCTGCCGCCGTGCCACGCGCTGTTCCAGTTCTACGTCGAGCCCCGCCCGGAGGGACCGGCACGGCTGTCCTGCCAGCTCTACCAGCGCTCGGCGGACATGTTCCTGGGGGTGCCGTTCAACATCGCCTCCTACGCGCTGCTCACCGTGCTGGTCGCCCAGCAGACGGACCTGGTGCCCGGGGAGTTCGTGTGGACCGGCGGGGACTGCCACGTCTACGACAACCACGTCGAGCAGGTCCGCGAGCAGCTCTCCCGCGAGCCCTACCCGTACCCGCGGCTGCGCCTGGCCCGCCGCCCGGCGACGGTCTTCGACTACGCCTACGAGGACTTCGAGCTCCTCGGCTACCGCCACCACCCCGCGATCCCGGCCCCGGTGGCGGTGTGAGCGGCGGGCGCGGCCCCGTGGTCGGGGCGATCTGGGCGCAGACCCCCGGCGGGGTGATCGGCCGCGACGGCGGGATGCCCTGGTCCGTGCCGGAGGACCTCGCGTTCTTCCGCCGCACGACCACCGGTCACCCGGTCGTGATGGGCCGGCGCACGTGGGAGTCCTTCCCCGAGCGCTTCCGCCCCCTGCCGGACCGGACGAACATCGTGGTCACCTCCGCCCCGGAGCGGGTCGCCGGGGAGGGCGTGCTGACCGCCGGGTCGTGGGCCGGGGCCGTGGAGCGGGCGCTCGCGGCCCCGGGGGCGGAGCGGATCTGGGTCATCGGCGGGGCCGTGCTTTTCGCCGAGGCCCTCGCGGACGGGGCCCACCCGGTGACCGAGGCGCTCGTGACGACGATCGGCCTCGACGTCGAGGGCGACACCTTCGCCCCCGTGCTCGACGACGCCGTCTGGGACACCGAGCCGGTCGTGGCGCCCTCGCTCTCCCGCGGCGGACCCACCTGGCGCGTGGACCGGCGCACCCGGCGCTGAGCCGGGCCGGCAGCCCGCCGTCGTCCCCCGGGTCCTCCCCGTCCCTGCCCCGGGAGGGGCGGTCCGCCGCGGGGCGCGCCGCCGTTCCCCCGGCGGCGGAGCTCGGGTAGCGTGATGATCCCCACAGCGACCAGGAGGCCGACCGTGACCGACCAGCACCCCGCGCCGAGGATCCACGAGGACCCGAGCCTGCGCGTCGTCCGCAACGACGACCGCGAGCGCTTCGAGCTGTGGCGGGACGAGCAGTTCATCGGCTTCGAGGCCTTCGAGGAGCACGAGGACGGGACCGTGGAGCTGCGCACCACGATCGTGGGCGAGCAGTTCGGCCGCCAGGGCTACGCCCGCACGCTCGTGACGATGCTGCTCGAGGACGCCCGGGCGCAGGGCCGGCGCGTGTGCGCCACCTGCCCCTACGTGCAGGAGTACCTGCACCGCTTCCCCCAGTACCAGGACCTGCTGGCGCCGTCGTGCGAGCTGCCGCCCGCCCCGGCCGTGCGCGAGAAGCGGCGGCGGTGGTCCCTCCCCCGCGCCCACTAGACTGGGGGCCATGACTTTTCGCTCGGGTGACCAGGTAGGGTTCGTCGGCTGGCGCGGCATGGTGGGCTCCGTGCTCGTGCAGCGCATGCAGGAGGAGGGGGACTTCGCGGGCATCGACCCGGTGTTCTTCTCCACCTCCAGCGCCGGGCGCACCGCACCGGACCCGGCCGGGACGGGCGATCCCGGCGTGCTGCAGGACGCCTACGACCTCGAGGCGCTCTCCCGGCTGCCCGTGGTCGTGACCGCCCAGGGCGGGGACTACACCAAGGACGTGCACGCGAAGCTGCGCGCCTCGGGCTGGGACGGGCTGTGGATCGACGCCGCCTCGACCCTGCGGATGTCCGAGGACGCGATCATCGTCCTGGACCCGGTCAACCGCGACGTCATCGACCGCGGCCTCGAGCGCGGGGTGAAGGACTTCGTGGGCGGCAACTGCACCGTCTCCTGCCTGCTCATGGGCCTGGGCGGGCTGTTCCGCAACGACCTCGTGGAGTGGGCGACCTCCATGACCTACCAGGCGGCCTCCGGCGGCGGGGCCCGGCACATGCGCGAGGTGCTCCAGCAGTTCGGGGACCTGCACGGGGCCGTCGCGGGCGAGCTCGCCGACCCGGCCTCGGCGATCCTCGAGATCGACCGCAAGGTCCTGGCCGCCCAGCGCGGTGACGCCCTGGACACCACCATGTTCGGCGCACCCCTCTCCGGGTCCCTCATCCCCTGGATCGACGCCGACCTCGGCAACGGCCAGTCGCGCGAGGAGTGGAAGGCCGCCGCCGAGACCAACAAGATCCTCGGGCGCACCGACCGGTACGCCCAGGACTGGGTGCCCATGGACGGGCTGTGCGTGCGGATCGCCACGATGCGCTCCCACTCCCAGGCGCTGACGATCAAGCTGCGCGAGGACCTGCCGGTCGAGGAGGTCGAGCGGATCATCGACGCCGACAACGAGTGGGCCACGGTCGTGCCGAACACCAAGGAGGACACGGTCCGGGAGCTGACCCCCGTGGCGACCTCCGGGACCCTCACCATCCCGGTGGGGCGGATCCGCAAGCTCTCCGTGGGGCCGGGCCACATCAGCGCCTTCACGATCGGCGACCAGCTGCTGTGGGGCGCGGCCGAGCCGCTGCGCCGGATGCTGCGCATCGCGACCGGGACCCTCTGAGCCCGTGACCGCCGACGCGGAGGGCGTCCCGCCCGGTCTCTCGGTCGACCCCGCGGACCCGGCCCCGCCCTCCGAGCAGCTGCGCCGGGCGGTGCTGCGCGGCCGGGAGGACGGCACCCTGCCGGCCGGCACGCGCCTGCCGCCGGTGCGCCGGCTCGCCGAGGTGCTGGGCCTGGCCGCCAACACGGTCGCCAAGGCCTACCGCGAGCTGGAGGCCGCCGGCGCGATCGAGACCCGCGGGCGCCGGGGCAGCTTCGTGCGCGCCGGGGAGCCGGCCGAGGAGCGCGCGGCCCGGGCGGCCCGCCGGTACGCCGAGGAGGTCCGGGCGCTGGGGCTGGCCCCGGACCGGGCCCTCGCCCTGGTCGCCGCCCAGCTGGGGCGACCGGGCGCCTGACCCGGGCGGACCGGCCCGCGCGGCCGTCCCGCCCCGCCTCAGGGGCCGGGGACCCGCAGGTGCCGCGGCCCGGGCACGACGGGGCGGGGGGCGGCGCGCAGCGCCCGGCGGTGCCGGCGGGCGGCGTTCCACGCCTGCCAGCGCCGCCACACCGTGAGCACCTGCCGCTTGGCCCACAGGTTCAGCCGGTGCGCCCAGTGGAACTCCGTCCCCCACACGCCCAGGCCCAGGAAGATCGCGACCCACCCCGGGCCGGGGGTGACGAGCATGATCAGCCCGGCCAGCACGAAGATCCCGCCGAGCACGGTGACGAGGGTCCTGTACGCGGCGAACAGCGCCGGGTGCCCGCGCGACCAGGTGCGCAGCCGGCCCAGGGCCTGGCGCACCCGGCCCTGGGAGCTCTCGCCCTGGGCGATCTCCTCCTCGATGCCGCCGCTCACGGGGACCGCCGCCTCAGACCGCCGTGCCCACGAGCACCGGCTCGGCCACGAGGTCCACGCCGTAGACGGAGGCGACGCCGTCGCGCACGGTGCGGGCCAGGGCCATGAGGTCCGCCGCGGAGGCCCCGCCCCGGTTGGTCAGGGCCAGCGTGTGCTTGGTGGACAGGGCCGCCCGCCCCCCGGCGACGTCGGCCCCGTCCAGGCCCAGCCGCTCGTTGCGGGTGCCCGGCAGCCCGAAGCCCCTGCCGAAGCCCGCGTGGTCGATCAGCCACGCCGCCGAGAGCTTGACGCGGTCCTCGACCGGCCGTCCCTGCGCGTCCACGACCGGGAACCGGGGTGCGTCCTGCGGGACCCGGTCGCCGAGGGCGCCGACGGCCAGGACCGGGTTGGTGAAGAAGGAGCCGGTGCTGTAGGTGTCCCGGTCGGCGGGGTCCAGCACCATGCCCTTGCCGGCGCGCAGGGCCAGCACGGTCTCGCGCACCTGCCGCAGCGGGGCCCGCTCCCCCACGGCCACGCCGAGACGGCGGGCCAGCTCCGCGTAGCGCACGGGCGCGCTCTCGGCGCCGCGGCCGAGGCGGAAGCGCACCGCGAGGACCACGTGGCGCGGGGAGCCGTCGACGGTGGTCCGCTTGAGCAGGGAGTCGCGGTAGGAGAAGGCGAGCTCGCCGGGACCGAGCTCGCGCACCCGCCGGTCCTGCCGGTCCCAGACCCGCACGAGCTCGATGGTCTGGGCGACCTCCTGGCCGTAGGCCCCCACGTTCTGGACGGGGGTCGCCCCGGTCGTGCCGGGGATGCCGGAGAGCGCCTCGACGCCCACGAGCCCGTCCCGGACCGCGCGGGCCACGAGCTCGTCCCAGGAGTGGCCGGCCTGCACCTCGAGCAGCACGGAGTCCGCGTCCTCGGCGAGGACCTCGACCCCCCGGGAGACGACGTGCACGACCGTGCCGGCGAACCCGGCGTCGGCCGCGATGAGGTTCGAGCCGCCGCCCACGAGCAGCACCGCCCGTCCGGCGTCGTCGGCCGCGGCGACGGCGTCGACGAGGCCCTGCTCGTCCTCGGCGCGCACGTAGTCCTGGGCGGGCCCGCCCACGGCGGCCGTGGTGAGCTCTGCGATGCGGGGGGCTGTCATGGGCGCCAGTCTAGCGAGCACCGTGCCCCGGGCGTGCCCGGGGCGCGGGCACGCCCGGGGGGTCAGGGCAGGCGGACGACGGCCTGGGCCTTGACCAGGACCTTCAGCGCGGGCGCGGTCCCCGGCTCGGCGTCCTCGGCGGAGAGGTCGGGGGCGGTGACGGCCAGGTCGACGCGCGCGGTGCGGGCCTCGGCGTCGAGCGCCCCGATGGTGCCGGTGACGGTGAGGGCCGTGGAGGGCTCGACCTCGGTGCCGAAGCGGTTGGGCACGACGACGGGCTTGGTGAAGCGCGTCTGGTAGTCGACGACGGCTCCGGGGTCGCCGGCCCAGTCGACGACGAGCTGGACCGCTGCGCCCATGGTGAGCATGCCGTGGGCGATGACGTCGGGCAGGTCGACCGAGCGGGCGAACGCCTCGTTCCAGTGGATGGGGTTCAGGTCGCCGGAGGCCCCGGCGTAGCGCACCAGGTCGGCGCGGGAGAGCTCGATCCGGCGCGTGCCGATCTCCTGCCCCTTGGCGAGGTCCTCGAGTGCGGGCACGGTCACTGCTCCTCTCCGCGCACCAGCAGGGACGAGACGGTCGTGGCGACCCGCTCCCCCGCGGTGGTGCTGATCTCGGTGCGGGACGTCACCATCGCCCCGGCGCCCATCGCGCGCACCTGGTCCACGTGGACCTCGGCGACGAGCTCGTCGCCGGCGACGACGGGGCGGTGGTGGGTGAAGCGCTGGTCGGCGTGGACCACGCGCGAGAAGTCGATGCCGGCCTCGGGGTCGGCGACCAGGGCGGCGTCGGCCCGCTGGGCGACGACGATGGCGAAGGTCGGCGGGGCGACGAGGTCGGCGTGCCCGAGCGCGCGGGCGGCGCCGACGTCGTGGTGGGCCGGGTGGTCGGCGCGCACGGCGCGGGCGAACTCGCGGATCGCCTCCCGTCCCACGCTGTAGGGCTCGGCCGGCGGGTAGCTCCGTCCGACCAGATCGGGGTTCACGGGCATGGCAGCTCCTCACCGGCGGGACCGCCCGCCGGACGGCGGGCGCCCGCCCAGTCTACGGCCGTGCCGCGGGGACGCCGGGAGCGGTGCAGGGGTCCGGCGCAGATCCGGCCCGGAACGGGAACAGGCCCGCGACCGGTGGGTCGCGGGCCTGTGGCCGTAGCGGTGGACGGGCTCGATCCGTCGACCTCACGATTATGAGTCGTGCGCTCTAACCAGCTGAGCTACACCGCCAGGGATGACGAGAACCCGCGGTTCCCGGCCGCAGGGCCGGGCCGCGGGACCTCATCAGGAGAGCCCCGACCGGGAATCGATCCCGGGACCTCCATCTTACCAAGATGGCGCTCTACCACTGAGCTATCGGGGCAACGACGAAGACTCTACCAGCACGTTTCGGCAAATGAGAAATCGGTGCCGGCCCGCGCCCCGTCCGCCTCCGGGAGCCCTCCGTGCGCCCTTCCGGGAGGTCCCGGCGCCGCCTGCCCGCGGCGCCGGGACGTGGCCGGCACCGCGGGCACGGCGGCGGGCGCGGGGCCGGGCTCAGTCGTCCCGGTCGTCGTCCGCGTCGTCGTCCATGTCGTCGTCCGCGTCGTCGTCCGCGTCGTCGTCGCCGGCGGGCGGCGCGGGCTGGACGGGGACCGGCACCTGCTCGGGTGCCGGGGCGGGAGGGAGGGCCGGCGGCGCCACGGCGGAGTCGTCGGGGGCGCCCTCGGCCGACGGGGCGGGCCCTCCGGTGTCCTGCGCCGGTGCACCGGCGTCCTCCGGACCGGCCGGGGGCGTGGCCGCGCCGGCCTCCGGGTCCGCGGTGCGGACCGTGCCGGGCCCCGGGGTGCCGGAGGTGCCGGGCCCCGGGGTGCCGGTCACGGACACCCCGTCGCGCACGACCTCGACGCGGCCGGGCTCCCGGGCGGCGGCCCACAGCAGCACCGCGAGCACCGAGACGAGCAGCAGGCCGAGCACCGACCACAGGATCTTCATGGCACCCATCGTCGCCCACGGGCTTGAGACCGGCATGAGAACATGAGAACCCTCTCAGCGGTCCCCGGGCCGGACCGGGTCGAGGGGACCGTCCGCGAGCGCGGCGTCGAGCAGCTGCTGGGCCAGGGGGCGCCAGCGCGGCCGGAACGCGTAGACGCAGGCCAGGCGCAGGCGGGTCGCATCCGCGTGGACGGCCAGCCGCGCCGGGGCCACCGCCAGCTCGTCCGCGACGGCGGCCACGGCCGCCCGGCCCGCCGCGCGCCGCTCCGGGCCGAGCAGCCCCTGGGCGTGGCGCAGGTCCAGGTGCACGGCCAGGTTGGCGAGGTCCAGGGCCGGCTCCCCCACCGCGGCGGTGTCGAGGTCCAGGGCCCCGATCCGCTCGCCGTCGAAGAGCAGCTGCTGGTCGTGCAGGTCCCGGTGCAGGACGGCACGGTCCCGCCGGGGCGCGGGCAGGCCGGTCAGCCGCTGCCCGAGCCGGACGGCCAGGGCGCTCACTGCCCCGGGCGGGGCCTCGAGGAGCCCGGGGAACGCGTCCAGGTGCGCGGCCCAGCGCGCCAGCGTGCGCGCCTCGTCCTCGGCGGTGTGCTCGGGCAGCAGACCCGGTGCCGGAAGGGCGCGCGCGAGCCGCGGCCACGCCGCGGCCCAGGCCGCCCAGGCGGCGTCCACCGCGCCGCGGGGCCCCTCCGCGCCCAGGGCGTGCAGGCTGCGGCCGGGCAGCACGGCGAGCTCCAGGGCGTGCTCCCCGGCGCGCAGCACGCGGGGCACGGCCAGCCCGGCCGCCGCGCCGAGGACGCGCACCCGTTCGGAGAGCTCGGCCGCCCGCGGCGCCCTGCCGCGGGCGAGGAGCTTGACGTAGCGCT
The DNA here is from genome assembly GCF_021012935.1 of Kocuria sp. LUK. Taxonomy (NCBI): domain Bacteria; kingdom Bacillati; phylum Actinomycetota; class Actinomycetes; order Micrococcales; family Micrococcaceae; genus Kocuria; species Kocuria sp. LUK. The sequence continues at coordinate 225,219 of NZ_JAJMZI010000007.1, read as the reverse complement.
CCGGGGCCGCGACCACGGCGCGGCGGCCCAGCCGGTGGACGACGAGCTCGCCCGTGCGCGCCGCGGCGGGCAGCCCCGGCAGCCGGGGGTCCCGGGCGAACGGGCTCAGGCGCACGAGCCGGCCCGCGGGCCCGGGCACGGACTCCCCCGCCCGGATGCGGCCGAGGGGGTCCTCGAGCTCGAGCACGAGCCGGCCGCCGTCGGCCGGCCAGGCCCGGCGCACCCGGGCCCGGCCGCCCTCGGGGACCTCGACGACCGCGGGCACGGGGTGCGGCAGTGCCTCCGCGGCCCCCGCCGGGGAGGACCCGGACCCGGGTCCTGGCCCGGGTCCTCCCACGGTCCCGGGCCAGGACCCGGCCTCCCCCCGTGCGGCCGCGGCGCCGGCGGCGGGACCGCCGGCGCCGGCCGGAGCGCTCGCGGTGGCGGCGCCCCGGCGGACCGCGGTGGCCGGGGCGCTCCCGGTGGCCCTCACGCCCGCCGGCACGCCCCCGGGGCCCGGCGCCCGGGCCCCGCCGTCCGCTGCGCCGGTGGCCGCCGGGGCCCTGGCGGGAGCGGCGACCAGAGCCGCGGCGAGGGCGATCCGGCCGGCGGTGGCGGCCCGCCAGCCGGGGTGCGTCGCGCGGAAGGGCTCGGCGGCGCGGGCCAGGACGTGGTGCGCCGTCCACGCCCGCAGGAGCTCCGGGCCGGGCGGGCGGGCCCCGTGCGGAGCGGCCTCGGCCGCCCACCCCTCCAGCAGGGCCGCGACGAGCGGGTCCGCGAGCGGATCGGCGGGCGGGTCCGCCCGCGCCGCCGGGGCGGGGCCCCCGGCGGTGGCGTCGGGGACCGGGCCCTCGAGGGCCTCGAGGGCCCGCACGGCCGCGAAGCAGCCGAGGTCGTCGGCGGCCTCCCCCGTGCGCACCCGGTCCAGGTCGGTCAGCCGCAGCGGTGCGGCCGCCCCCAGGGGGCCGCGCACGAGCACCTGGTCCGCGGAGAAGTCCCCGTGCAGCAGCCGCTGCGCTCCGGTCCCGTGCGCGTCGAGCACGGCCAGGACGTCCTCGGCTGCCGCGGCGAAGGCGGCGGCCAGGGTCGGGTCGAGGGCTGAGAGGTCGGCGGCGAGCGCCCGCAGGCGGGGCCGCGGATCGACCGGGGCCCCGCGCGGGGCGGTCCCGGCGGCTCCGGGGCCGAGCAGGTGCAGGCGGGCGAGCGCGGCGCCGGCCGCACCGGCCGTGCCGGGTGCGCCCGGGTCCCCGCCGGTCCGGGCGCCGAGGTCGCCGTCCCCGTACCAGGGGTAGTGCAGCACGTGCGCGGAGCCCGGACCGGCGAGCGGACGGGGCGGGTCCGCGGGGGCGAGCACGGGGATCCCGGCGGCGGCCAGGCGCGCCAGCAGGCGGGGGTCCACCGGGGACGGGCGGGCGGTGACCTTCGTGACGAGGGCGCCGCCGGGTCCCTCCCGGCGCAGCACGGCGCGGCGGCGGGGGTTGTAGCGCAGCAGGGTGCCCGGCTCCCCGCGCCCGAGGCCCCGGGCGAGCCGCGGGTCGAGCCGGGCGAGGTGGACCGCGAGCTCGGGGTCGGCCCCGGCGCGGCCCAGGGCCACCCGGTGCCCGGCGGCGCCGGGGGCCTCCCGGACCAGCACGGCGCCGTCGTCGTCGAGGGCGCGCCGGCCGCGGCCGGCGAACTTCTCGAGCAGGGCCCCCGAGGCGGTCGTCGCGGCCCAGTGCACGGCCCCCGTGCGGGGGCAGCGCACGCGCACCACCGCCGAGACCCCGGGCTTGTAGCGCAGGGCGCCCGTGACCGGCGGCGCCCCGAGCACGTCGGCGAACAGCTCCCCGAGGCGGGCCGGGTCGAGCAGGACCGCGAGCCCGGGCAGGGAGGCGGCGGTGGCGGGCAGCCCGGCGCTCACCGGAGGACCTCCGGCCGCTCGTGGGCGCCGGGACCGGGCGCGGCCGTCCCCTCGTCCCGCCGGGCCCGCTGCTGCTCGACCCAGGCGGCGAAGGGACCGTCGGGGTCGGCGAGCAGCTCCGCGGGGGTGCCGTCGAGCAGAACCCGCCCGTCCTGCAGCCACAGCACCCGGTCGGCGGACAGGGCCAGGGCGGCGTCGTGGGTCACGGCCAGGGAGGTCCGCCCGTGCACGAGCCGGCGCAGCGCGGCGACGACCTCGCGGGCCGCCTCGGGGTCCAGCCCGGTGGTCGCCTCGTCGAGCACGACCACGGGGGCGTCGCGCAGCAGGGCTCGGGCGATGGCCAGGCGCTGGCGCTGCCCGCCCGAGACGGTCGAGCCCCGCTCCCCGACCGGGGTGTCGTAGCCCCGGGGGAACGCGGTGACGAACCCGTGGGCCTGCGCGGCCCGGGCGGCCTGCTCGACCTCGGCGTCCGTGGCGCCGGGGCGGCCGAGACGGATGTTCTCGCGCACGGTGCCGTGGAAGAGCACGGAGTCCTGCAGCAGCAGGGCCACGCTCCCGCGCACGGTGGCCAGGCTCAGCAGGCGCAGGTCGTGGCCGTCGAGGGACACGGACCCCGCCACGGGGTCCATGCTGCGCACCAGCAGGGCGGCGAGCGTGGACTTCCCGGACCCGGAGGGCCCGACGACGGCGACGTGCTGACCGGCCGGGACGCGCAGGTCGATCCCGCGCAGCACGGTGGGCGCGCCGGCGGCGGGGTCCCCGTGGGCGGCCTCGACGCCGGCGAGGACGAGCTCCCCGCGGACCTCCTCGAGGGTGCGCGCGCCGGGGAGCTCGCGGACGTCGGGGACCTCGTCCACCAGCTCGGCGACGCGCTCCCCGGAGGCGGCGGCGCGGGCGATCCGCCCGGTGTACTTGGCCAGGTCCCGCAGGGGCTTCATGCAGGTCTTCAGGTAGGTGGTGAACAGCACGAGGTCGCCCAGGGTCATCGCCCCCTCCAGCACCCGCAGCCCGCCGCCGACCACGACGGCCGCGGTGGCCACGCCCACGATCACGTCCGTGGAGCGCTCGAGGCCCGCGGCCAGGCGCCGGGAGCGCACGCCCTCGGTGAGGGCCTGGTCGTTGGCGGCGCGGAACGTGCGGGCCGTGGCCTCCTCGAGCCCGTAGGCCTGCACGGTGCGGATCGCGCCGAGGGCCTCGTGGGCGGTGTTCGCGAGCGCCGCCTCCCCCTGGCGGGTGCGGCGGGAGGCCTGGGTGATCCGGGCGGCGGAGCCGCGCCCGACGGCCAGGAACGCCAGCAGGGCCAGGACGACGACGGCGGCCAGCAGCGGGTCCAGCACGACCATGACCGTGCACATGGCCACGAGGGTGACGACGTTGGCCAGCAGCGGCAGCCCCGCGCCGACGGCGACCTCCTGCAGCCGGCCGATGTCGGAGACGAGGCGCTGGACGGTGTCCCCGGTGCGGGCCACCGCGTGGTAGCGGGCCGACAGGGCCTGGACGTGGTCGAAGACCCGGGCGCGCAGCACGGTGGTGACGCGGGAGCCCACGAGGGCGAAGGCGACCGTGGCGAGGAAGCTGCACAGGGCCCGGAAGCCCGTGATCGCCACGGTGGCCAGCCCGGCCGCGAGCAGCAGCTCCCACGAGGCCTCGGGGATCCACCCGTCGACGTTCTGCGCGCCGAGGGAGCGGGAGACCGCGTCCACGACGACCTTCAGCGGCCAGGGCTCGAGCACCCGGAACGCGACCTCCGCCAGGAGCACGAGCACCCCGCCGGCCACGAGCAGGCGGTGTTCGCGCACGTGCGGGCCGATCAGGGCGAGGGTGCGCCGCACCGCGCGCGGGTCGACCCGTGCCCGGTCCCCGCGGCTCACGCCGGCACCGCCCCGGCGCGCCCCGTCCCGGGCCGCCGCCCCGCGGCGGGCGGCGGCCCGGTCCGGCCGCCGGGGTGCTCGAGGGCGGTGCCGGCGAGGACCCGGTCCAGCACCGCGTCCCAGGAGTGCCGGTCCACGGCCTCGCGGCGGGCGGCCCGGCCCATCCGCCGGCGCCGTGCCGGGTCGGCGACCAGGGCGTCCACGGCGCGGGCGAGGGCGGCGGGGTCGGAGCCGGGCACGAGCAGGCCGGTGACCCCGTCCTCGACGACCGAGGGGATCTGCCCCACCGCGGAGGCGACCACCGGCAGCGCCGCGGCGGCGTACTCGTAGAGCTTCAGCGGGGAGAAGTACTGCTCCTCCGCCGCCAGGGTCGCCGGGTAGGGGGCGGCGGCGACCGCGCAGTCGTGCAGCAGATCCGGCACGGCCGCGGGGGCCACGGCGCCGGTGAACTCGACGGCGACGCCCAGCGCGGCCGCGAGCCGCTCGAGCGCGGCCCGCTGCGGGCCGTCGCCGACGATCCGCAGCCGCCACTCCCGCGCGGCCGCCGCCCGGGCGCGCACGAGGTGCTCCACGCCGTGCCAGGGCTTGAGCGTGCCCACGAAGACGACGACGGGCGGGGCCGGGTCCGGGCCCTCGGCCGCGGCGTCGGCGCAGGGCCCGACCCGGCGGGGGTCGACCCCGTTGGGGGCGACCACGATCCGGCCGGCCGGGGCGCCGGTGCGCTGCCGGACCCACCGGGCGACCGGGGCGGAGACGCACGCGGTGCGCTCGGCGGCGGCGACCTGGGCGGCCAGGGCGGCGCCGGCCGCGGCCCCGTCCACGAGGTCGCGGTGGGTGCGCTGCTCGTCGATGAGCGGGGCGTTGACCTCGAGCACGCCGGGGACCCCGAGGCGGGCCGTGACCTCGGCGAGGGCGGTGGAGAACAGGGAGTAGCGCTCGTGGACGGCGTCGGCGCCGTCGGCCGCCGCGCGCTCGGCCAGCAGCCGGGCGGCCCGGGCCTGGGCGCGCTCCCGGGCCGCCACCCGGGCAGTGCGGTCCGCGTCCCCGGTCGCGGGCGGGGCGGGCACGGGGACGTGGACGACGGGGACGTCGCGCAGGTCGGCGGGCACGTCCTCGCCGAGGCGCGTCGCGTAGAGGCGGACCTCGGCGCCGCGGGCCCGCCAGGCCCGCAGCATCTCCTGGACGTGCACGGAGGCACCCTTGGTCCCGAACACGGGCACGCCGGGATCGGCGCAGAGATAGGCCAGACGCATCAGCGCAGTGCTCCTTCGGGGGCGGGGGCCGCGGGGGCCGGGTCGGTCGGACGGGCGGGGGGCGCGGGCGGCAGCAGCGCCCGCAGCACCGCTGCCTGCCGGGCGCCGTCGTGCTCGCGCTCGACGAGGGCGCGGGCGGCGCGGGCCGTGCCGACCCGGTCGAAGCCGGGGTCCGCGGCGTGGGCGAGCGCCCGGGCCAGGGCCGCGACGTCGCCGGCGGGCACGAGCAGCCCGGTGCGCGGGGGCCCCTCCCGCACGGCCTCGGGGATGCCGGTGACGTCGGTGGCGACCACGGGCACGCCCATGGCCATCGCCTCGAGCAGGACGGTGGGCAGCCCGTCGGCGTTGCCGTCGGGGCCCACGACGCAGGGGGCGGCGAAGACGTCGGCGGTGCGCAGCAGGGCGGCGACCTCGGCCTGGGTGCGGGGGCCGAGCAGCTCGACGGCGTCCTCGAGGCCCAGCCGTGCCGCGAGCGCCCCCAGCGGCTCGGCGAGCTCACCGCCGCCGGCGATGCTCAGGCGCAGGGACCGGCCCTCGGCGCGCAGGCGGGCGGCGGCGTGCAGGAGCCGGTCGAAGCCCTTCTTCGGCACGAGCCGGCCCACGGCGGCCACGTGCAGCCGCTCCCCCGGCGGGCGCGGGTCCCGGTAGGGGAAGCGCTCGAGCTCGAGGCCGTTGCGGACCAGCCGCAGCGTCGCGGCGTGCTCGGGGAACCGGCCGGCCAGGTGGCGGCGGTTGTGCTCGGAGATCGCCACCACGGTCCGGGCCCGGGCGAGGGTGCGCCGGAGGCGGTCCGGGTCCACGGACTCGTGGAAGATGTCCTTGGCGTGGGTCGTGACGGTGAAGGGCACACCGGTGAGCCGGGAGGCGATCTCGGCGACGCGGGCGGCGAGGGACGCGAAGTGGGCGTGCAGGTGCGTGATGCCGTGCTCCACGACGGCCGTGGCGAGGGCCACCCCCTGGTGGACCTCGGAGGCCTCGGTGCGGGCGAGCTCCGGCAGCAGCGCGGCCAGCCGCCCGGCGAAGCCGGGGACGACCTCCGCGGCGCGGGCGAGTACCGCCCAGCCCTCCGCGGCCCGCTCGGGCCGGCCGACGTGGGTCACCGGCGCCTGGACGCGGGCCAGTTCGGGGTGGAAGCGCGGGTCGGTGCTGTGGCGCAGGGAGAAGATCTCCAGCTGCTCGCCCTGGGCCTCGCGGGCGAGGATCTCGGAGACCACGAAGGTCTCGGAGAAGCGCGGGTAGACCTTCAGGACGTAGCCGACGCGGTGTCCGGGGGCGCTCACCGGGCACCTCCCGCGTACGAGGGGGCGGGGGCCTCCGGCGCCGCGGGCGGGCCGGCGGGGCCGCGGGCCGCGAGCAGCCCGGCGGCGAGCACGGGCACCGTGCGCAGCCCGTCGAGGGCGAGGTGGTGGCGGGTCCGCACGGTCCCGACGGCGCGGTGCAGCCACGCCTCGACCGCCCCGGTGGTGAGCGCGCCGGGGCTCAGCACGTCCACGGCCCCGCGGGCCTGCAGCGCCCGGGCGCGGATCAGCTGCTCGCGGCGGGGCCGCTCGCGCGGGACCACGAGGGCGGGGGTGGTGGTGGCGAGGATCTCGGCGACCGAGTTGTAGCCGCCCATCGAGACCACCGCCGCGGCCTCGCGGACCTCGGCCAGGGCGTCGGGCACGCTGGGCAGCACGGTGGTGCCGGGCCGGGCGGCCGCGCGCACCCGGGCGAGGTCCGCCGCCGGCATCTGGGGCCCGGCGACGACGACGTGCCCGTGGCCGTGGGGCACCCGGGCCCGGGCCGCGGCGAGGGTCAGGGCGGCGCCGTCGGAGCCGCCCCCGGCCATGGACAGGACGTAGGGCCGGCCCGTGCCGCTCGTGCGGGGCCCGGCCTCCCGCCCGGTCGCGAGGTAGCCGGTGTGCCGCACCAGGTCGGCGAGCCGGGCGGGGACCTCACCGGTGGCGACGGGGTCGTGCACCGCGGGGTCGCCGTAGACCCAGACCTGGTCGTAGACGCGGCGCACGAGCCCGAGGTCCCCGAGGGCGGCCCACTCGCGGGCGGCGGCGGCGGGCTCGTCGAGCACCTCCCGCAGGCCGAGGACGACCGCCGTGCCCGGGTGCGCGGCGCGCAGGCGCAGCAGCGGCCCGAGCAGCTCCCGGTCCACGCCCCAGGCGTGGCGGTCGACGACGACGAGGTGGGGCCGGAAGCCGGTGAGGGCGGCGTCGAGCAGGCCCGAGCGCAGCGCGGTGAGCCGGTCCATCCCGACGGCGAGGCCCCGGGGGGCGTAGCCGCCGCCGGTCTTGCGGATGCCCGGCAGCACCACCCGGTCGAAGCCCTCCGGCAGTCCGGGGACGGCGGTGGCGTCGACCCCGGTGAGCAGCATCCCGGTGACCCGGCGACCGGTCGTGGCGGGCAGGGTGCGGGCCAGGGCCCGGGCCAGCGCCAGGTTCCGGCGGATGTGGCCGAGGCCCTGGGAGTCGTGCGAGTACAGCACCACCCGCAGTTCGGTCTCGCGCATCGTGTCCTCCTCGGCGGGGCGCCGGCGTCTCCGGCGCTGTCCGTGGGTTCCCACGGTGCCGGACGGACATGATGCGAACATGAGCCGTTCATGAAAAGGCTCTCATCCGCCCGCCGGTGCCCGCAGGACCGGGCACCGGCGGGCGGGGTCTGCCGGGGCCCGGCCGCGGGGCCCCCGCGGTGCGCTCAGCGGGCGGCGAGGCGGTAGCCGGCCCCCCGCACGGTGACGATCCGCTCGGGGCCCAGCTTGGTGCGCAGGTAGCGGACGTAGACGTCGACCACGTTGGAGGAGCCCTCGAAGTCGTGGCCCCAGACCCTGTTCAGCAGCTGCTCCCGGGTCAGCACCTGCCCGGGGTGCTCCACGAAGGCGCGGGCCATCGCGAACTCGCGGGCGGAGAGCTCCACCTCCCGCCCCTCGACCACCGCGCAGCGCGTGTTGACGTCGAGGGAGAGCGAGCCGCAGCGCAGCTCCTCGCGGGCCGGGTCGTGGGCGGCCCGCTCCCGCAGCCGGGCCCGGACGCGGGCGAGCAGCTCCTGGAAGCGGAAGGGCTTCGCGAGGTAGTCGTCGGCGCCCTTGTCCAGGCCGGCGACCGTGTCCTCCACGGAGTCCCGGGCCGTGCACATGATCACCGGGAGGGTGAAGCCCATCGAGCGCAGCACGGAGAGCACGGTGAACCCGTCCATCCCGGGCAGGCCCACGTCGAGGACGAGCAGGTCGAAGTCTCCGGTGCTCGCCCAGTCCAGGGCGGTCGGACCGTCCTCCACGACGGTCGTGGTGTAGCCGGCCGCGCGCAGGCCCTTCTGGATGAAGCGCGAGATCCGCTCCTCGTCCTCGGCGATGAGGATGCTGGCCATGGGGTTCCTCTACTTCCTGGACTCGTGCGTCCGGCTCGGGTGCGGTCCGGTCCCCGGCGTCCCGTCCGGCGGGGGCGCGGGCTCCCCGGCCGGGGGCGCCGGGGCGGCGGGGGCCGCGGTGGGGGCGGCGCGGCCGGCGGGGTCCAGCGGCAGCCGCACGGTGAACGTGGCGCCCGCGCCGGGGCGGGAGCGGACCCGGACGTCGCCGCCGTGGGCGTGGGCGATCGCGGCGACGATGACCAGGCCCAGCCCGGAGCCCTCCACGGTGCGCCCCGTCTCGGCGCGGGCGAAGCGCTCGAAGATCCGCTGCTGGTCGGCCTCGGCGATCCCGGGGCCGGTGTCCCGCACCCAGATCTCCAGCTCGCGCCCGGCCCCCGGGGCGGCGGAGCCCGTGGAGCCGGCGGCGCCGAGGGCGACGACGTCCCCGGGCGCCGAGAACTTCACGGCGTTGGCGGCCAGCTGCAGGACCGCCTGGGTGAGGCGCTGCTCGTCGGCGCGCACGAGCCCCTCGGCGCGGGCGTCGAGGCGCCAGTCCCGCTCCCCCAGGGCCCGGGCCCGCTCGAGTGTCGTGTCCAGCCACGGGCCCAGGTCCACCGTGCCGGGACGGACGAAGTCGGCGCGCTGGGCCTTGGCCAGCAGCAGCAGGTCCTCCACGAGCCGGTTCATCCGACCGATCTCGTCGAGCAGCACCGCCCGGGTCTCGGCGACGTCGGCGGGGTCGTGCTCGTCCATGAGCTCGAGGTTGCCGTGCAGGATCGTCAGGGGCGTGCGCAGCTCGTGGGCGGCGTCGTCGAGGAACTGGCGCTGCTGGCGGAACCCGGCCTCGATGCGCGCGAGCATGCCGTTGAAGTTCACCGCGAGCTGCCCGACGTCGGAGTCCTCACGGGTGACGGGCACGCGGCGGCCGAGGTCGTCGGGGCTGATCTGCTCGGTGGCCCGGCGCAGCCGCGTGATGGGGGCGGTGACCCGCCCCACGAGCACGTAGGCGGCCAGCCCGGCGACGACGAGGGTCAGCCCGGCGATCGCGAGGTAGCGGCCCAGCGACTCCAGCACGAGCCCCCGCTGGGCGCTCATGTCGAAGCCCACCACGAGGTGGGCCGGCCGGTCGTCGGCGGCCAGGTCCACGGGGATGACCCCCAGGCGCAGCTGCCGCTCGCCCTGCCGGTGGTCGAAGACCACGGTCTGCCCGGGCCGGGAGCGCTCGGCGACCGCGGCGAGGGTGGCCGGGTCGTCGAGCTGGAACCCGGAGCGGTCGGCGTGCTCGAAGGCCGGCTCCCCGTCGACGACCGCGAGGATGGCCTCGTACTCCCCGGGCACGGTCGTGGTCAGGAACGTGTAGAAGAGCTGGTCGAGGTCGGCGAACGGCTCCTCGGCCGTCGCGTCGAGGTCCTCCGTCGGGGAGGCGTCCGGGCCCAACGGCCCCCGCTGGGCGAGCCGCTGCAGCTCCCCCGCCTCCTGGACGATGTCCTGGCGGACCGACTCGTCCACGTCCACGAGCCGCAGGTAGTGCGTCAGCCCGCCGACCAGCAGCAGCGCGGCGGCCAGCACGGCCAGGACCGTGGCCAGCACGCGGGAGCGCACGGAGCGCAGCTCCGTGCGCAGCCGCTCCCAGCGCGTGCCCGCCATGGGCCTCACCCTAGCGACGGGACGTGAGAGCCCGATGAGGAACGGCCAGGGGCCCCGGCGTGCCGGGGCCCCTGGCCGTGGTGCTCCCCCGGGGAGCTCAGTACTTCTTGTGGCGGGGCTTGCGGAAGCCGCCCTCGCCGTCGCGCCCGCGCGGGCCGCCCTTCTTGCGGAAGCCGCCGCGCTCGCCGCCGTCGTGGCCGCCGCGGCGGGGCCGGTCCTGGTAGGAGGAGGTGCCGCGGGGGCGCCCGCCCCCGCCGCCGGCGGGGCCGCGGTCGAGCTCTAGACGGATCAGCTCGCCGTTGATCCGGGTGCCGGCCAGCCGGTCCGCGGCGGCGGCGGGCAGGTTCTCCGGCAGCCCGACCAGGGTGTGCGTGGAACGGATGTCGATCGCGCCGATCTGCGCGCCGTCCAGGCCGCCCTCGTTGGTCAGCGCCCCGACGATCGAGCCCGGGGAGACCCGGTGGCGGTGGCCCACGGCCAGGCGGTAGGTGGCCATGCCCTTCTCCGAACGCGGCTCGCGGCGGGGCCGGTCCTCGCCGCGGGCCCCGCGGTCGCGGTCGCGGGTGCGCTGCGGGGCCTCGGGCAGCTCCTCGACGAAGAACGGCCGGCCGTCCTGGGCCATCACGGCGATCGCGGCGGCGACCTCCACGGCGTCGACGTCGTGCTCGGACTGGTACTGCTCGACGAGCTCGCGGAACGCGGCGAGGTCCTCGGACTCGATGGTGTCCGTGATCTGCTGGGCGAAGCGCTCCTTGCGGGTGCGGTTGACGTCCTCGGTGGAGGGCATCCGCATCTGCTCGACCGGCTGGCGGGTGGCCTTCTCGATGGCCCGCAGCAGGTACTTCTCCCGGGGGGTCATGAACAGGATCGCCTCGCCGGAGCGCCCGGCGCGGCCGGTGCGCCCGATCCGGTGGACGTAGGACTCGGTGTCGTGGGGGATGTCGTAGTTGACGACGAGGGAGATCCGCTCGACGTCGAGGCCGCGGGCGGCGACGTCCGTGGCCACGAGGATGTCCACCTTGCCCTCGCGCAGGGCCTCGACGGTGCGCTCGCGCATGTTCTGCGGGATGTCGCCGTTGATCGCGGCGGCGGCGTAGCCGCGGGCCTTGAGCCGGTCGGCGACCTCCTCCGTGGCGGCCTTGGTGCGCACGAAGACGATGACGCCGTCGTAGTCCCCGACCTCGAGGATGCGGGTCATGGCCTCCATCTTGTGGGAGCCCATCACCTGCAGGTAGCGCTGGCGGGTGTTCGTGCCCGTGGTCGTCCTGCCCTTCACCGCGATCTCCTGCGGGTCGCGCAGGTACTGCTTGGCGATCTTGCGGATGGCGGGGGGCATGGTCGCGGAGAACAGGGCGACCTGCTTGTCCGCCGGGGTGCGCGAGAGGATCTGCTCGACGTCCTCGGCGAAGCCCATCCGCAGCATCTCGTCGGCCTCGTCGAGGACCACGTACTGCAGGTTCGACAGGTCCAGGGAGCCCTTCGTGAGGTGGTCGATCACGCGCCCGGGGGTGCCGACGACGACCTGGGCGCCGCGGCGCAGCCCGGCCAGCTGGGGCCCGTAGGGCGAACCGCCGTAGACGGGCAGGACGTGGAAGTCCTCGAGGTGCGTGGCGTAGGAGGAGAAGGCCTCCCCCACCTGCAGGGCGAGCTCGCGGGTGGGGGCGAGCACGAGCACCTGGACGTCGCGGGAGACGCCGTTGACGTCGGCGAGCTCGGCGAGGCGGGACAGGGCGGGGACGGCGAACGCGGCGGTCTTCCCAGTGCCCGTCTGGGCCAGGCCCACGACGTCGCGGCCGGAGAGCAGCACGGGGATGGTCGCGGCCTGGATGGGCGAGGGCTTCTCGTAGCCGACCTCGTCGAGCGCGGCGAGCACGCGGGGGTCGACGCCGAGGTCGGCGAACGTCGTCGTCGGCTCCTCGGGCGTGGTGGCGTCGGGGGCGGGGGTGTCGTTGCTCATGCGGGATCCTCGTTCGGTGCGTGGGTGTCGGCCACGGGTCCTTCGGGAGGACGCTGCGGGCCAGGGCGGTGTCCGGACGTCCCTGCCAACCACTGGGGCCCGCCGGAGCGGGAGCGTCGGACACGGCGGGAGCACGTCGCCGCCGAACACGGTGCGCTCGCAAGCGGCACCGCGTTGCACGAGAGAGTGAGGGAGTTACCGGAGTCGGTTGGACCAGTCTAGCGCACGGGCGGGCCCGCTCGGCCCGTGCGGCCGACCACGACGAGGTGCTCCTGCTCACGCACGGGCTCGTAGGCGGCGCCGTAGCGCTGCTCCGCCCACGCGGCGACGTCCCCGGGCGGGGACCCGCCCCACGCCGTGCCGGCGCGGTCGACGACGACGAGATCCGGCGCCGGGTCGCCCGTGCTGCCGAGCCAGTGCACCTCGGCCCGGGGCACCAGCCGGTGCAGCAGGGTCAGGTCGGTGGCCACGCTCGCGCCCTCGGGGACCGCAGCGAGAACCGCCTCCTTGGCCGCCGCCCGCGGGTCGGGGCGGTAGGCGGCCGGGTCGGCGAGGTCCCCGAGCGGGTGGGCGGGCAGCAGCACGAGGGCGACGCCGAGGGCGGCCCACGGCCCGGCCCGGCCCAGGCGCACCGCGCCCGGGCGGCGGGAGGCCCGCAGCCGCACGACCGCGTCGAGCAGGGCGGCGAGGACCACGGGCATCAGCACGGCGCTGTAGTGCCAGCCCGTCCCCCAGTAGCCCGGTTCCGGGGAGAGCATCCGCCACAGCAGGGTCGGCAGCGCCACGAGGGCCAGCGGCGAGCGGAGCGCGAGCACGGCGCCGGTGAGCACCAGCGCCAGCCAGGTCAGGGCCTTCCGGCCGGGCACGACGAGGGCGGTGAGCGCCCCGAGGGGGTCCGCGAGCACCGCGGCGGGGTCGAGCCGGTCGGCGTAGGCGAACTCCCCCGCCGGGTTCAGGGCCGGCAGCACGACCGTCACGGCGAGCACGCTGCAGGCGGTGCCCCACCCGGCGAGCAGGAGGCCGGGCCGGGCCGGGGCCCCGGCCGCACGGGCCCGCCGCGCCAGGACCAGGCCCAGGACGGCCACGGTGAGCCCGAGGTCCTCCTTGACGAGGGCCACCGGGGCGGCCCACGCCGCCGCCGCGCTCCAGCGCCGCTCGACGAGGGCCCCGAGGGACAGCGCCAGCATGGGCACGGCCACGGCGACCTCGTGGAACTGCACGGCCACCGCCGCCTGGAGCCCGAAGCTCAGCCCGCAGGCCAGCCCGAGGGCGGCGCCGGGGCCCCGGCCCAGCAGCCGCACCCCGGAGCGGGCGATCGCCCACGCGCACACCCCCATCAGCAGGTCCTGGAGCACGAGCAGGGTCAGCGCCGAGGGGAAGAGCGCGTAGAGGGGGCCCAGCAGCACCAGCACGGGGTGGAAGTGGTCGCCGAGCAGGTTGTAGCCGTGGCCCTTCACGTGCACCTCCGGGCCGCGGCCCTCGGCGTAGGAGCGGGCCAGCTGGGTGAAGATGGCCAGGTCCCAGGACGGGACCTCGCCGCGCCGCCACTGCAGCAGCGACCACCACAGGTACAGGACGGCCACGAGCCCGCCCACGGCCAGGGGCACGAGGCGGGCGCCGGGGGCGTGCGGCGGCGCACCGGCCGCGGGGCGCGGGGCGGAGGTGGCGGGCATGGTGCGGGCTGCTCCCGGGGACGGCGCGGACGTCGGGGCGGACTGCCATCATGGTCCCATGCCCTCCGCCGCCGTCCCCGCCGCCGCGCGCCCCGCCGCGGACGCGGAGCTCGTCTGGGACCCGGACGGTCCCCTCCACCTGGGGCAGACCCTCGGGGTGCTCGCCCGCGGGGCCCACGACCCCCTGGTCCGGGTGCTCTCCCCCGAGCTGGTGTGGGTCGTCACCCGCACCGCCGAGGGCCCCGTCTCGGCCCGCTACTCCCGCCCGGGCCCGGGTCCGTCCCTGCGCCGGCCGGTGCGGGTGCGCGCCTGGGGCCCGGGCGCGGCGGCGTTCCTGGCCGAGGCCCCCCGATGGGCCGGGGCGGAGGACTCGTGGGCGGGCTTCGAGGCCTCCCCGGCCTTCGCCGCCCTGCCCGAGCGGCTGCGCACGGCCCGGCGGCTGCACCCCGGGCTGCGGCTGCCCTCGACCGGGCGGGTCCTCGACCGGGCGGTGCTCTCGGTGCTCGAGCAGCGCGTGACCGTCCGGGAGGCCGTGGCCGCCCACCGCCTGCTCGTGCGCCGCCACGGGCCGCCCGCCCCGGGGCCCGCACCGGAGGGGATGCACGTGCCGCCCACGGCCGAGGCCTGGCGGGCCGTGCCGGTGTGGGAGTGGCACCGCGCCGGGGTGGACGGGGCGCGCGCCGCCACGGTCCGGCGGGTCGCCGAGCGCGCCGCCGCCCTCGACCGGCTGGGCCGGGCCCCGCTGGACGCCGGGCTGCACCGGGGCCTGCGCTCCGTGCCGGGACTGGGGCCGTGGACGGTCGCCGAGATCGTCCAGTGCACCCACGGGGACCCGGACTCGGTGAGCGTCTTCGACTTCCACCTCGCCGCCTGGGTCTGCTGGTTCTTCGACCGCCGCCCCGGCGACGACCGGCGGATGCTGGAGCTGCTCGAGCCGTGGCGGGGCGACCGCCAGCGGGTGGTGCGCCTGCTGCGGGCCTCCGGGTTCCGCAAGCCGTCCTTCGCCCCGCGGCTGCACCCGGAGGACCACCGGCACCGCTGAGGGGAGCCTCCCCTGCCTGGCGGGCCCGCGCTCCCCGGCGTTGAATGGGGCCATGAACGCTGAGCACGTGATCGAGGAGCCGCACGCGGCCGGCTACACCGAGCGGATGAACAAGCTGCGGGCGGGGGTGCTGGGCGCCAACGACGGCATCGTCTCGGTGGCCGCGACCGTCGTGGGCGTGGCGGGCGCCACCGCGAACCCGGCGGCGATCCTCACCGCCGGCGCCGCCGCGCTCGTCGGCGGGGCCCTGTCCATGGCCCTGGGCGAGTACGTGTCCGTCTCGAGCCAGTCCGACTCCCACCGGGCGCTGATCGCCAAGGAGAAGCGGGAGCTCGAGGACATGCCCGAGGCCGAGCTGCGGGAGCTGGCCGAGATCTACGAGGGCAAGGGCCTGTCCGCCGCGACGGCCCTGCGGGTGGCCGAGGAGCTGACCGAGCACGACGCCCTGGCCGCCCACCTCGACGCCGAGCTGAACATCGACCAGGAGGACATCGTCAGCCCCTGGAACGCGGCCGTCGCCTCGGCGCTGGCGTTCACGGTCGGGGCGGTGCTGCCCCTGCTCGCGATCCTGCTGCCCCCCGAGGCCTGGCGGATCCCCGTGACGTTCGTGGCCGTGCTCGCCGCCCTGGGCCTGACCGGCTGGCTGGGCGCCCACCTGGGCGGGGCCCCGCAGAAGGCCCGGGCGGCCCTGCGCGTCGTCGTGGGCGGGGCCCTGGCCCTGGCCGCGACCTTCGCCGTGGGCTCCCTGCTCGGGGTCACCGGCGTGGTCTGAGCCCCCTCGGACGCGCACGGCGCCCCGCACCGGCAGGTGCGGGGCGCCGTGCGCGTCCGGCCGCGGAGGCGGCGGCGAGCCCGGGCGCGGCCCGGGGCGTGCGGGTCAGGACTCCTGGGCGGGCTCCTGGGTCTGCTGCTTGGCGACCTCGGCGCGGACCTCCTCCATGTCGAGGCCCTTCACCGCCTCGATGACCTGCTCGAGCGCCGACGCCGGCAGGGCGCCGGGCTGGGAGAAGACGAGGATGCCCTCGCGGAAGGCCATGAGGGTGGGGATCGAGGAGATCTGCGCGGAGGCCGCGAGCATCTGCTGGTCCTCGGTGTCGACCTTGCCGAACACCACGTCCTCGTGCTTCTCGGAGGCGGCCTCGTAGGTCGGGGCGAACTGCTTGCAGGGGCCGCACCAGTCGGCCCACCAGTCCAGCAGGACGATGTCGTTCTCGGCGATGGTCTGGCCCAGGGTGTCCTGGGTGATGTCAACGGTAGCCATGTCCCCAGCGTACGGACCGTCCCCGGCGGGGAGCACCGGATTTCACTGGGAGCACAAGAGCCCGCACCGGGTCC
This sequence comes from Kocuria sp. LUK, assembly GCF_021012935.1. Lineage (NCBI taxonomy): Bacteria > Bacillati > Actinomycetota > Actinomycetes > Micrococcales > Micrococcaceae > Kocuria > Kocuria sp. LUK. The sequence goes on along the minus strand of NZ_JAJMZI010000007.1, from coordinate 209,229 downwards.
CGCGGCCCGCCGCCTTCCTACACTGGGAGGGCACGGCGCGTGCGGAGGCGCAGCATGAACTTCGAGATCGGCATCTTCACCCTCGGCGAGGTGGACCACGACCCGGTCACCGGCGCGCGCCCGGACGCCCGCCAGCGGCTGCGGGACATCATCGAGCTGGCCGAGGCCGCCGAGCACGCCGGTCTGACCGTGATGGGCGTCGGGGAGGACCACGGCGCCGACGTGGTCGCGGCCGCCCCGCTCGTGCTGCTGTCGGCCATCGCCGGGCGCACCCGGCTGCTGCGCCTGACCACCGCCGTGACCGTGCTGCCCGCCGCGGACCCGCTGCGGCTCTACGAGCAGGTGGCGATGCTGGACAACATCTCCGGGGGCCGGGCCGAGCTGATCGTGGGCCGCGGCGCCTCGGCGCGGGTGCGGCGCGCGCTCGGGCTCGGGGACGAGGACCCGGACGCCCTGTTCGAGCGCCGGCTCGACCAGCTGCTGCAGGTGCTCGAGTCCAGTCCCCCGACCTTCGGCGGCGGCCTCGGCCGGCACCCCGGGGAGCTCGCGGTCGAGCCGCGGCCGCTGCAGCCGCGGCTGCCGGTGTGGGTGGGCTCCTCGGGCAGCGACCGCTCGGTGGAGCGCGCGGGGCGGCTGGGGCTGCCCCTGGTCCTGCTGCGCACGCACGGGCCCTGGGCCGCGGCGCGGCCCGTCGTCGGGACCTACCGGAGGGCCCTGCGGGCCGCGGGGCGGGACCCGTCCACCCCGGTGGGCCTGGGGGTGCCCGGGTTCGTGGCCCGCTCGGCGGAGCGGGCGCGGGAGCTGAGCCACCCGTACTTCGCCGCCGGGGCGCGCAGCCACGGCCCCGTGCGCCCGGAGGACCCTCGGTGGACGCGCGCGGAGTACGACCGCGAGTGCGCCCCGGAGGGCTCGCTCGTGGTGGGCGACGTCGACGAGGTCGTGCGCAAGATCCTGGCCCAGCACCGCGGCCTCGGCCACGAGCGGCTGCTGCTGCGCCTGGACGCCGGCGGGATGCCGCACCACCTCGCGCTCGAGGCGATCACGCTGCTGGGCACCGAGGTGGTGCCCCGGGTGCGGGCCGCCCTCGGGGCCGGACCGGACGCGGAGGAGCTCAGTCCGCCGGGGACGCCGTGAGCACCACGTTCTTGCCCCAGATGTCCTCCGTGTAGCAGCTGATGATGACCAGCCGCCCGGGCACGATCTGCCAGATGTCGCTGTCCTTGAGCGTGTTCTTGTCGTGGGTGACGACCGAGTCGATCTCGAAGGCCACGGTGCCGGTCTCCGTCTGCACCTCGACCTCGCTGCCGACGAGGGAGGGGTCGCTGAGCGCGTTGAACGGCGCGTCCCGGCCGTCGAAGCTGTGCCCGGCGATGTAGGTCGTGTTCTTCGAGCCCTGCCCCGGGGCCCCGTAGGGGGTCAGCCAGTAGCCGTCCGGGGTCTTCGGGGGGACCAGCGAGCGGGAGGCGAGGTCCTGCTCGGTGGGGGTGAGCGGGTCCACGGGGACGTCCAGGCCCGCGTCGGGCACGGTCAGGCGCACGGGCGGGGCGGCGGCGGGGGCGTCCGGGTCCTGCCCGGCGGGCGCCGGCCCGGGGGTTCCGGCCGGCACGGGGTCGCGGGTCGCGGAGACCTGGGGGGCCGGGGCGGCGTCCCCGTCCGCCCACGGCTGGCCGGCGAGCACGCCGGCGCCGACCGCGAGCACGGCCAGCCCGGCGGCCGGGGCCGCCCAGCGGCGGCGGGTCGGGCCGGAGGCTGCGGGTGCGTCCACGGGGATCGGCTCCTGGGCTCGGGGTCGGGACGGGACGACGCCCCGGTGCCGCCCGAGGGCGGCACCGGGGCGCGGGCGGCCGGGGCCGTGGCGGCTCAGGCGCGGCGGCGCAGGCGCAGCGCGACCGCCGCGGCGGCGGCGCCGCCGGCGGCCAGCAGCCCGGCGATCAGGCCGGTGCTGCCGCTGTCCTCGGCGGCGGTGTCCACGTTCCAGCCCTCGTTGGAGCCGGTCGCCGGGGCGGAGTCGTCGCCGTCCCAGTCGTCGCCGCCGGCCCAGTCGCCGTCGTCCTCGCTCCAGTCCTCACCGGTGCCGCCGGTGGGCAGCAGCCCGCCGCAGGTGCCCTGGAAGAGCCCGACCAGGTCGGCGCCGTCCTCCATGTAGACCTCGCCCTGCTGGCGGGCCTCCACCGCGGCGGCCTCGAAGCCCTGGGCCGCGGCCTGGGTCGCCGCGTAGGCGTCCTGCACGGCCTGGTCGCCGGAGCTCGCCGCGTAGGCCTCCTGCAGGCGCAGGATCTCGCCCCAGGCGCCGCGGGCGCGGTCCATGGTGTCGTCGTTGACGATCGCGTCCTCGAGCACGGCCTGCTGGGCCTGCAGCTCGGCGAGGACCTGCGGGTCCTCGACCAGGGAGTTGAAGTGCACGCCGGCGTCGTAGAGGTGGTCGGCGGAGGTGATCAGGTTGGTCACCGCGGGGCTCGCCCCGGCCGGGACGCAGGTGTCGGCATGGGCGGCGGGGGCGCCGAGGAACAGGCCACCGGCCAGGACGGCGGCCGACGAACCGGCGGCCACCCACTTCTTCACAGCAGTCATTTCGGTACGTCTCCTCATGTCGTGGGGGTACCTCGGGACGCGCCCCGAGGCGGCAGCATGGGGCGACCGCTCGGACACGTCCCCGGCGGGGTCACCGCGGGGCGCTCGCGCCGCCGCCGTCCGGGGCGGGGGGTCCTGAACGGACCGGCTCGGCGTGCCGGCCCGTGCCCGGTTGGCTGCTGCAGTCCCCAAGATATAGGAGATTTCATCTTATTCGCAGCGGTTAACGCCGTGTTCCCACCACACGGTGATCCCGGGGCGGCGGGCGGGCGCGGCGCCACACCGGTGCGGCCTGGAACGACGCGCGTCCCGGGGACCGGGGGTCGCCGTGCGCCCGCGGCGTCCGGCGGGCGGTCCGGGGCCGGGATCGTCCCCGTGCCGGGGGACGCGCCCTCCCGGGCCGGGGACCACGGGCGCACCGCGGGAGCGCTCCTGCGGGACGGGCCACGGGGCCCGCACGCGAAAGCACCCCGGACCGTCCGGTCCGGGGTGCTTCTGCGACGTCGTGGACGCCGGGTGTGGCAGATGAGGGATTCGAACCCCCGTAGGCAATGCCAGCTGATTTACAGTCAGCCCCCTTTGGCCGCTCGGGTAATCTGCCGCGGTCGTACCGTTGCGGACAACGGCACCGGGGTGCCCCCGCGAGCGGGAGCACTACAACCCTACAGAAGATCGGACGCGATGCGAAATCAGGCCGCCGCCCCGGCGCCCTCCACCGCGGCGCCGAGCCGGCGCCGGAGCTGCTGGAGGAACGCCACGGCCTGCTCCTGGGTGATCTCGCCGTGCGTGACGGCCTCGGCCAGCTCGCGGGCGACCCCGGCGAGCCGCTCCGCGACCCGGGCGTCCAGGCCGTCCGCGCCGGCGGATGCCGGGCCGTGCGCCCCCTGCCGGTCGGCCGTCACGGTCGCGGTGGCCGCGGCCGGGGACAGCCCGAGGCCCGTCAGGAGGAGGACCGCCAGGGCGGTCGCGGCGGCGGCGGTCCCCCGCCGGGACCGGCTCCGCCCTGGGTCCACGTCGTCGTGGTCCTGGGGTTTGCTCATGCCACCCATCCTGGGAGGCCCACCTGAACGGTTCCTTGGCCGCAGGTCACGAATCGGTGACGGAGCGCACCCGCATAGACTGGGGCCGACGCACCGCGGGCCGGCACCGCCGGGCCCGCGCCGACCCCGAGTCCCCCAGGAGGCAGCATGGCCAGCGATTCCTCGTTCGACGTCGTCAGCAAGGTCGACAAGCAGGAGGTCTCCAACGCCCTGAACCAGGCGCAGAAGGAGATCGCCCAGCGCTACGACTTCAAGGGCGTGGGGGCGGAGATCGACTTCTCCGGCGAGAAGATCCTCATGAAGGCGAGCTCGGAGGAGCGCGTCGGCGCCGTCCTGGACGTCTTCCAGTCCAAGCTCGTCAAGCGCGGCATCTCCCTGAAGTCCCTCGACGCCGGGGAGCCGTACGCCTCGGGCAAGGAGTACCGGATCGAGGCCTCCGTCAAGGAGGGCATCGCCCAGGACCAGGCGAAGAAGATCACCAAGATCATCCGCGACGAGGGCCCCAAGGGCGTGAAGGCGACCATCCAGGGCGACGAGCTGCGGGTGTCCTCCAAGTCCCGCGACGACCTCCAGGACGTCATCGCCCTGCTCAAGGGCGCCGACCTCGAGGTCGACCTGCAGTTCATCAACTACCGCTGAGGACCCCGGGCCTCCCCGGCGAGGGTGGGCGGACGCAGCGGCACACGGCGAGAGGACGGGCATGGAGCACCGCACACTGGGCAGCACCGGACGTGAGGTCTCGGTCGTGGGCCTGGGCACCTGGCAGCTGGGCGCCGACTGGGGGGAGGTGGACCCCGCGCAGGCCCGGGCCGTGCTGGACGCCGCCGCCGGGTCGGGGGTGACGTTCTTCGACACCGCCGACGTCTACGGCGACGGGCGCAGCGAACAGGCCATCGGCGCGTTCCTGCGGGACAACCCGGGCCTGGAGGTCACGGTGGCCACCAAGATGGGCCGCCGGGCGGAACAGGTCCCCGAGAACTACGTGCTCGCGAACTTCCGGCAGTGGGTGGACCGCTCCCGCCGCAACCTGGGCACGGACGTCCTGGACCTGGTCCAGCTGCACTGCCCGCCCACTGCCGTGTACGGCGACGACGAGCTGTACGACGCGCTGGACACCCTGGTCGACGAGGGCGCCGTGCGCCACTACGGCGTGAGCGTGGAGCGCACCGACGAGGCGCTCGCCGCCATCGCCCGGGGCCGCACCGCCACCGTGCAGATCGTCCTCAACGCCTTCCGGCTCAAGCCGCTGGACGACGTGCTGCCGGCGGCGGAGGCGGCGGGCGTCGGGATCATCGCCCGCGTCCCCCTGGCCTCCGGCCTGCTCTCGGGCACGTACTCGGAGACCACGACGTTCGCGGCCGACGACCACCGGGCCTACAACCGCGACGGCGCCGCGTTCGACGTGGGCGAGACGTTCTCCGGCGTCGAGTTCGAGCGGGGCCTGGCGGCGGTCCGGGAGTTCGGGCAGCTCGTGCCCGAGGGCACCACCACGGCGCAGGCCGCGATCGCCTGGATCACGGCCCAGCGCGGGGTCAGCACCGTCATCCCGGGCGCCCGCTCGGTGGACCAGGTCCGCGCCAACGCGGCCGCCGCGGACACCGGCGGTCTGGGTGCCGCCCTCGACGCGGGGGTCCACGACATCTACGACCGGTGGTTCCGGGAGGTCGTCCACGCCCGCTGGTGACCGCTTCCGTGCCCCGGACGACGACGGAGCCCCTCACCCGGCGGGTGAGGGGCTCCGTCGTCGTCCGGGGTGCTCAGCGGCGGAGGCCGGCCATGCCCTCCAGGCGGGCGACGCGCTCGGCCGTCGGCGGGTGGGTCCGGAACAGGCTCGCCGCCCCGCCGCCCCGGAAGGGGTTGGCGATCATCAGGTGCGAGGTGTTCACGAGCTTCTGGTCCGCCGGGTTCATCGGCCGGGCACCGGCGCCCATCTCGATCTTGCGCAGCGCCGAGGCCAGGGCCAGGGGGTCGCCGGTGAGCTGGGCGCCGTCCTCGTCGGCGTCGTACTCGCGGGTGCGCGAGACGGCGAGCTGGATGACGGTCGCCGCCACCGGGGCCAGGAAGGCCAGGACCAGGCCCACGAGCGGGTTGCCCCGCTCGTCGCCCCGGCCGCCGCCGAAGATCGCGGCGAACTGCAGCGCCTGCGCCGCGGCGGTGATGATGCCGGCGACCGCGGCGGCGACGGACGAGGTGAGGACGTCCCGGTTGTAGACGTGCATCAGCTCGTGGCCGAGCACCCCGCGCAGCTCGCGCTCGTCGAGCAGCTGCAGGATCCCCTCCGTGACGCACACCGCGGAGTTCTCGGGGTTGCGGCCCGTCGCGAAGGCGTTGGGGCTCATCGTGGGGGCGATGTAGAGCCGCGGCACGGGCCGCTGCGCCCGCTGCGAGAGCTCCCGGACGATGCGGTGGTAGCCGGGCGCCTGCTGCTCCGTGACGGGGATGGCGCGCATGGCCCGCAGCGCGAGCTTGTCGCTGTTCCAGTAGCTGTAGGCGGTCGAGGCCAGGCCGATCAGGGCGAAGAGCCAGATGAAGGCGCTGCTGCGCGTGGTGGCGGCCACCGCCCACCCGATCGCGAGCAGGACCGCCCAGAGCCCCCCGAGCAGCAGGACGGTCTTGAGGCCGTTGTTGTGGCGGTGCAGGTGCATCGTGGGCGCGTCTCCTTCTCGCAGGGCCGTGGCCCCCGCGGCGGTGGAGGGCGCGGGGGTCCCGCCGAGCACAACCGCCGGCCCTGTCCCGCTCTTCCCGCCCGCGGACCGGCCCGGCCGATTCCCAGCGGATCCCGAGCCGGCCGGGAGCGAGGGCCCGGGACGACGCGGCGTGCCCGTCCGGGGCGTACCGGCTACGGCGCCGGGGACGGTCCGGGCGGCGGGGCGGCCGGAGGGGTTCCGGGCTGCGGCGGGAGCGACGGCGCGACGGGCGGGTCCACGGGCACCTCGACCCCGGGCACCTCGACCCCGGGCAGGGACGGCTGCGGCGAGGCGGTCTGCAGCGGGTCCGGGGCGGCCGGTCCGGGACCGGCCGGAGCCGGCTCCTCCGGGGCGGGCGGGGCCGGGACGGGCGGTGGGCCCGGGGGCTCGGCCGGCGGCTCGGCGGGGGGCGGCGCTGGAGCGGGCGCCGGTGGCCCGGCAGGTTCCGGCGGCCCGGCAGGTTCCGGCGGCCCGGGCTCCGGCCGCACCGGCGGCTCCGGCGCGGGAGCCGGGGGCGCGGGGTCCTCCGCGGGCACGGGCGCCGGGGATCCCGGCGCAGGCGTCTGCGGGGCGGGGGGTGCCGGCGTCCCGGGTGGGGTCCCACCGGGCCGCGGCGACTCGTCGGGAGGTCCGGGCGCCCCGGCCGGCGGCGCGGGAGCACCCGGGGTCGCGGGCGCGGGAGCGCCGGGACGGGCGGGGGGCCGCGCTCCCCCGCCCGGGGCCGGACTCCGCGGCCCGGCGGCCTGCTGCGCACTCTCGTCCGTCCCCCGGGTCGTCCGGTCCGCCGGGTCCCCGTCACGGGTCACCGGCTCCCCCGTCCTGCCGGGGTCCTCGCGCAGCCGGGGACCGGCCGCGGCCCCGGGGCCCCCGGGGTCCCGGGCACCGGCCCGGCCGGCGCCGGGCGCCCCGGGAGACCGGTCGTCCGCCGTGGCGGAGAGCACCGCGGGACGGGCCGCCGCCCGGCGGGCGGCCTCCGCCGTGACGGCTCCGGGCGAGGGCTCGACGGCCGGCAGCGACAGGACTCCCCGCGGCCGGCCGGCCGGCGGCGCCGCACCGGGTGCCTCGTCGCGGCCGCTCGACGCCCCGTCCGGCGCCCGCCGACCCTCGGCTGCCGGCGCGCCCCCCGCCGCCGCTCCGCCCGCGCCGGCGGGCTCGCCGGGAACGGCCTCCGGCGGTGCCGCGCGCACCACGCCGCGCTGCGGCTCCCGGAGCTCCGGTCCGCCGGGACCGGCCGAGCCGGCCAGCCCTGCCAGCAGGGCCGCCGCCGTGAGCACCCCGGCCCCTGCGAGCACCCGCGCCCCGTGCGGACCCGCCGGACGTGCGGTGCCCGCCTCCCACGGGGCGGGCGGCTCCGGCGGCGCGCCGGCCCGTGCCGCGGCGGCCACCCGCTCGGCGAGCCGCCGGGCCTCCGCCCCCCAGGGCGGCAGCCCTGCGAGGACGGGCAGCAGCCAGCCGCGCAGCCCGGCCTCGGTGTCCTGCAGGTGCAGGTGGTCGGCGGTGCACCGGGGGCAGGAGCGCAGGTGCTCCCGCACGGCCCGGGCCCGGCCCCCGGTGAGCACGCCGTCGGCGAGCGCGCCGAGGTCCGCGGCGCAGTGCGCGCACGCCGAGGACGCCTCCGTCGCGGCCGCGGCCCGCCGCCAGGCCGCGCGCAGCCGGGCGCGGGCCTCGAGGTGCAGCGCGGTCGTCGCGGCCGCGCCCAGGCCCAGCAGCCGGGCGGTGCGCTCCACGGACAGGCCCTCGACCTCGCGGTGCCACAGCACGGCCTGCTGCCCGGGCGGGAGCGCCAGGTAGTGCTCCGCGAGGCGCCCGGGGTCCCCGGCGGACCGGGGATCGCGACCGGCGAGTTCGCCGACGGCGGCCACCACGCGGGCCCGCAGGAACACCGGCGGGCCGTCGCCGGAGCGGAGCCGGTCGAGGACGCGCCCGGTCGCCCGGTCCGCCAGGCGTGCGGGGTTCTCGGTGCGCAGCTCCGCCGCCGCGAGGGCGGTCGCCCGGTGGCGCGCCCGCAGCCGGGCGGCGGCCCCCGGCTCCGCCCGGCGCACCGCGGCCACGAGCTCCGCGTCGGTGCGGGTGCCCGAGGGGTCGGTCGGACGGGTCATGACGCCTCCGTCGTGCTCACCGGATCCTGCCGGGGAGGAGGCGGGAGCGCCCCGTGCACGGCGGCACCGCACCCCGACGACGACGTCGCCCGCCCCCGCCGCGGCCCGGTTCCCCCGGTCCCCGGCCCTCAGGATAGGAGCGCCCCGCCGGACCCGTCAGGCCCGCACGTCACCGCATGTTTTCGGTCGTAATCTCCGTCGGGGAGCGCCGGGTGGGGCGGGCGCGGGAGCATCCGCCCCGCCCGGTGCGGCGCCGCGCGCCCCGGAGCCCGCGCCTCCGGGGCGCGTCGCCGTCACGGCGCGCCCGCCGGTGTCCCGGGCGTGCTGCCCGTGACCGCCGGCCTGCCCTCCCGGACGGCCGGCCGCACGGCTCAGCGCCGATGCGGCTCCCAGGGGGTGCCCCGACCGCCCTCGTGGTGCGCGCCGCGGCCGCGCCGGTCGTCCTGCTTCCCGCCGCGACGCCCCTCGCTCCGGACCTGGTCCCCGCCGCGGCCGGCGCCGTGCTGGCCGCGGCGCTCGTGCCGGGGCTGCTGCACGCGTCCGTCGCTCTCATCCGCGCCGGCGCCCGGGGCGGGGGCCGGGGCGGGGGCCGGTGCGGGCGGGGTCGTCGGCACCATGGGAACGGAGGGCACCGGGCGCGGCGACGCGGACGGCGTCGGAGTGGGCGCGGGCGTGGTCTCCGGACCGGCGCCACCGGCCGCACCACCCCGGGCGTCGCCGGCGGCGCCGCCCGGGGAGCCGTCGGTGCTGCCGCCCCGGGAGCTCCCGGGGCTCCCGCCCCGGTCCGCGCCGGACGTGCTGCCCGCCGCCCCGCTCCCGGGCGCGCGGTCCCCGCCCGCTGCGGCTCCCGCGTCCTGCACGCCGGCGCCCTGTCCGCCACCGGTCGCGGGAACGCCGCCGCGGGTGCCCGCGCCGCCCTGGGCCGCGCCCGCGGCTCCCCCGCCGGCCACCGCGGCGGCCCCCGCCGCCACCGCCGTCGGGACGCCGCCGTCGTCGCCGTCCCGGCCGCCGGAGGCACCGGCGGCCGGGACGGTTCCGCCGCCCGTGGCCGCGCCGTCGGCCCCGGCGTCCGCGCCGGTCCCGTCCTCGGCAGCACCACCGCCGGGGCGGTCCTCGCCGTCCGCGCCGGCCCGGTCCTCCGCCTGCTCGTCGTCCTGCTCGGCGTCGTCCCGGCCGGCGTCGTCCTGCTCGGCGTCGTCCGGGCCGGCGTCGTCCGGGCCGGCGTCGTCCTGCGCGGTGCCGTCCCCGGCCTGCGGGGCCCGGGCGGCCGAGACCGGCGCGCCGCCGTCCTGGTCCGGGTCCCCGAGCGCCGCCAGGCCCGCACCGCCGACGGCGACCACGGCGGCCAGCGCACCCGCCGCCACGAGGACCCGGCGCCGCCGTCCGGTCCCCTCGGCGGCGTGCCCGGCGCCCGTCGTGCGCCCGGGCCCGTGGGCGGGCGTCCCGGTGGTCCGGGCCCCGTCGGCCGCTCCGGTGCCCGCACCCGCTCCGGTGCCGGCGGCGGCGGGGACGGCTGCGGGAGCTGCAGCGGCGGAGGCCTCCGCCGCGGCGTCCGCTGCGGCCGGGTTCGTGGCCGCGGCGACCCCTGCGGCGGCGGTGCCCGCCCCGGCGGCAGCACCTGCCGCGGCGGCGGGGCCCGTCGTCGTCGACCGCAGCGCGGCGGCGAGACCGCGGGCGCGGGCGCCCCACGGCGGGAGGCCGGCGAGCACGGGCAGCAGCCACTCGCGCATCCCGGTGCCCGCGTCCGTGGCCTGGAGGTGCTGGGCGGTGCAGCGGGCGCAGTCGCCGAGGTGGCGCCGCACCTGCTGGGCGCGCCCGGCGGGCAGCGTGCTCGCCGCGAAGGCCGGCAGGTCCCCGGCCACGTCCTCGCAGTCGGGGGCGGCCTCCACGACCCCGGCCGCGTCCCGGTAGGCACCGCGCAGCCCGGCGGAGGCCTCCCGCAGGAGTCCGGCGGGGACGTCCTCGGGGCGGCCGAGGACCTCGGCCTCCCAGAGCGCGGCCTGCCACGGGCCGGGCAGGGCGGTGAAGGAGCGCACGACCGAGCGGGGGTCGGCGGGGTCGTCGGGCAGGGCCACGGGCGAGGTGCCGCCGGAGGCCTCGCGGGCGACCATCCACACGACGAAGGCCCCGAGGAACCCGTGGGGGCCGCCGCCCTCGCGCAGGGCCTCCTCGATCCGGTCCAGGGCCGCGTCCGCGATCCGCCCCGGGTCCTCGCCCCGCACGGCGCGGGTCCCGGCCACGGTGACCGCGGTCCCGCGGTACCGGTGCCGCAGGGCCTCGAGGGCCCCGGCGTCCCCGGCGCGGGCGGCGTCGAGCAGGGCGCCGTCGGCGGGCCGGTCCTGCGCGGTGGGTCGGTCGTGGGCGGGTGGGGTCATGTCGGCTCTCCGTGGTGCTCGGTGCGGTGCGCGGGCGCGGGGGTGACGCCCCGTCCGCTCCCGGACGGGGTCGTGCCTGCTCCCGGGCGCGCGCGGACCCCGAATGTTCTCCGGTGCCGGCCCCCCAGTCCCCCGGTGGTCATCGTAGGCGCAGGTCAGGACCGGGTACAGACGGGAGGTCACGCCGGGGTCCCCGCGCGTCACATCGGACGGGCCCCGGCGCACCGCCCCGGTGTGACGGAGCACGCTATTGTGAGTCGATCACAACAACGGTACGGTGAGGGGCATGGAGACCACGCACCGACCGGCACCTGCCGACCCCGGCCGCACCGCCGCGTGGTCGGACCGGCTCCGGGCCGCGGGCCGCCGCGTCACCCGGCAGCGGCTGGCCGTGCTCGAGGCGGTCGACGCCGACCCGCACTCCACGGCCGAGGACGTCGCCGCGGCCGTGCGCACCGTGCTGCCCACGATCACCGTCCAGTCGGTCTACGTGGTGCTCTCCGACCTCACCGCCCTGGGGATGCTGCGCAAGTTCGAGCCGCCCGCCTCCCCCGCGCTCTACGAGACGCGCACGGACGACAACCACCACCACGCCTACTGCGTGCGCTGCGGTGCGGTCACGGACATCGACTGCGCCGTCGGCCACGCCCCCTGCCTGACCCCCGTGGAGCACCACGGCATGCACCTGCTCTCCGCGGACGTCGTCTACCACGGCGTGTGCGCCGACTGCCTCGCCGCGGACGGCGCCCGCCCCGCGGCCGCTCCCGCCGGCTGAGGCCCGGACCGGCGCATCAGCCGGACGGGACGGGACCCGCGCCGGACCCCGGCGGCACCGGATCCCCGGCGCGGACCTCCCGAGCGTCGTCCGCGGCGCGGCGCGCCGCCGTCCGTCCCGGTCCCGCCGTCGCGGGCGCTCCTCCTACGGCGCCGCCGGCCCCTGCTCCCCGGCGCCCTCCGCCGGCCCGTTGCCGGGCGCTCCGCCCGGCCCGCCGGCGTCCTGGTCGTCCACGAGCGCGAGCAGCTCCCGCAGCTGCCCGGCGCTGAGCGTGGCGACCGGCGGGCGGGCGTTGAGGCAGACCGCTTGCGCCCCGGAGTCCAGCGCGAAGCGCAGCGCCTGGCGGGCCGGGGCGGAGCGGACCTCCAGGGAGCGGTCGAGCGCGGCGATCTCGGCCGCCGAGGTGAACAGCAGCAGCGTGTCCGGGGCCGCACCCTCCTGCGCGGGCTGCGCCCAGACGGGCACGGCCCGCCCGTCCCGGACCCGCACCCCGAGCAGCAGCACCGCGGGCGGGGCCAGCAGCGCGGCGAAGAGCTGGGGCATGCTGCCCTCGGCCAGGGCGGCCTTGGCGGCGTCGTTGCGCGGGGCGCGCACCACCCACTCCAGCTGCGGGCGGCTGATCCGGCAGCCGCGGTGGGCGGGGTCGACGACGAGGTGGTCGTACTGCTCGTCCTCGACGACCATCTGCAGGATCCGCACGGCCGACTCGCGCAGCAGCACCGGCTGCTCCTCCCGGCCGCGGTGGCGCTCGTGCATCGCCCGCGCCTCGGCGGCGGAGGTGTAGACGGCCAGCGACCGGGTGCCGTCCGCCTCGGTGAGCGTCTGCACGCGCAGCTGCGAGTCCGGCCCCACGGTCCGGCCCTCCGGGCCCGGCACCAGGGTGCTCGCGGTGACGTCGAGCAGCAGGGTGCCGGCGGTGGCCTGGCGGAGGACCTCGATCATCCCGGCGTCGTCCGGGGCGGCCGCGAAGGCCTCGACCGCGGCCCGCACCCCGGGATGGACCGTGCCCTCCGGGTCCGCGGCGGCACCCGTCCCTGCGTCCGCCGGGGCGGCGGTCCCGTCCCCTGCCGCGTCGTCCCCGGCGTCCTCGCCGAGGACGGGCAGCCGGACCCCGGCCTGCCGGGCCAGCTCGACGGCCCAGACCGGGACGCGCTCGCGCGTGCGGGGGAAGCGCTCGAGGTGGGCCACCAGGTCCTGGGCGGTGTAGGGCCCCTCCTCGGCCCACGGCTCGGGCCGGTGCTCGAGGTCGAAGGTCCCGCCCACCCGGTGGACGGGCTGGGGCCAGCCCTCGGCGGCGATCGTGACGGTCGCGGTGAACCACGTCCCGCGCCCGGGCCGGTGGACGCGCTCGCGCAGCTGCTCCACGGCCGGCAGCACCGCGCTGCCCTCCTTGACGGGGCCCGCGGTGCCGGGCACCACCTCGTCCCCGCGGTGCTCGCGCACCCGCAGGTGCACGCGCCCGCCCTGGACCTTCAGGTCCACGACCACCCGGTCCCAGCCGGGCTCGGTGCGCAGGACCGAGAGCACCCACGCGCCGATGGTGTCGAGCAGCGGCTGGGGATCCGGTGCGGGGCCCGTGGGGGCGGGGGTCTCGCTCATGCGGTGGCTCGTTCCCGGCCCGTCGACGGGGCCTGCTCGGTGCGGGTGGACGGGGCGGGAGCCCGCCGCGGCGGGTCCCGGAGACCTCGCGGAACACCCTATCGAAACGGACCCCGGCCGCCCCGCCGCGGCGGCCGGGGCCCCGGGATGGTTGCTAGCCTGGGACCCATGACGAAAACGCTGCAGGACCTGATCGACGAGTCGATCTTCATCTCCACCGAGTACCAGGCCAGGCTGGCCGAGCTGACCCAGGGCGCCGAGTGGGACGTCGACTTCTCCGCGCCGGCGTTCACCCTGCAGTCCGAGCCCCCCGTGCGCCTGACCCCGTACCTGCTGGGCACCGACTCGGCCTCCCGCGGGTCGTGGATCTGGTCGTGGCAGGAGCTGGGGCACTTCCCCGCCGTCGTCGTCTCCGCGGCCGTCCAGGCCCGCGAGGCCGGCGAGCAGCTCGGGGTGGCGGAGCTGACCACCGACGAGCTGACCGCGGCCGAGGGCCTCGCCCGGCGGCTGACCCTCGCCGCCAAGGCCGTGACCGGGGTCTACGCCCACTACCCGGCCGGCGCCGGCGGCGGCGTCACCGCCTGGCTGCTGCTCGAGGGCCCCGAGCTCGAGCTGCCCGAACTGACGGTCGAGCGGATGATGCGCGTGATCGCCGAGGCCCTCACCACGGACACCGCCGTGGACCACAACCTCGCCGTGGACTCCTACGCGAAGCTGCGCGGCGCCCACGTCGAGTGGGACACCGAGGCCACGTGCGTGGTGACGGTCGGCGACGGCGCGCAGCGCTTCTGGTTCGACGACCACCAGATCTCCGGGGTCGAGCCCGCCGAGCCCGCCGTGGGCCCCGAGGTCCTCGCCGACCTCGCCGCGGACGCCCGCGGGCGCGCCGAGGCCCTGCGCGCCCAGCGGCGGGAGGCCGAGGCCGCCGCCGCCCGCGAGGAGACCGCCCCGCGGGCCCCCCGCGCCGAGGAGCCCGCCGGCGAGCCGCAGCCCCTCGAGGTGCCCGGGTTCGTGGCGGAGGAGCCCGCCGAGCCGGCCCCCGCGCAGCCCCGCGAGGAGCCGGCGGCCGCCGGGATCGACGACGACGCCGACCGCCCGTTCGACCAGGAGCCCTCGGAGCGCGCGGTCCGGCCCGGGCGCGTCAGCACCACGGTGGTGCCCGAGCCGGTGCGCGAGCCCGCCCCCGCCGCCGAGCCCGCCCCGCAGCCGGCCGCCGAGCCCGCCCCCGCGGCCGAGCCGGTGCGCGAGCCCGTCGGCGAGGCGGAGCGCGCGCCGGAGCCCGAGCCGGTGGCCGAGCGCGAGGTCGTCGCCGGGCCGGCCGTGCCCGGCGCTCCCTCCGCCGAGCCGGTGGTCGAGGACGCCGAGGAGGAGGAGCGCGAGGCGGAGCACGCCGAGCAGGGCGAGCGGAAGAAGGGCTTCTTCAGCCGGTTCTTCGGACTCTGACCCCCGGCGGTACCCTCGAGCGTGACCGCATACAACACCGCACCCGGCCCGGATCCCGACGCACAGGCGAGGACCCGGGCCGGACTGCTGTCCGGGTTCGGGGCCTACGGCATCTGGGGCCTGCTGCCGCTGTACTTCGTGCTGCTGGCCCCCGCCGGGCCGGTGGAGATCGTGGCGCTGCGGGTGCTGTTCTCCCTCGTCTTCTGCCTGCTGCTGCTGGCCCTCACCGGCGGGCTCGCGCCCCTGGGACGGCTGCTGCGCTCGCCCCGCCCGCTGGCGGCCCTGGGCCTGGCGGGGGCGCTGATCGCGGTGAACTGGCTGCTGTACACGGTCGCCACGACCACGGGCCGCACCCTCGAGGCGTCCCTGGGCTACTTCATCAACCCCCTCGTGGCCGTGCTGCTGGGGGTCGTGGTGCTGCGGGAGCGGATGCGCCGGCTGCAGTGGGCGGCCGTGGCCGTGGGCCTGGTGGCGGTCGTGGTGATGGCCGTCTTCTACGGCCAGGTGCCGTGGCTGTCCCTCGGGCTGGCGTTCTCCTTCGGCTTCTACGGGCTCGTCAAGTCCCTGGTGGGCGGGTCCTGGCCGGCGATCGTGACCCTCACCGCGGAGACCCTCGCGCTGGCCCCGGCCGCCGCGTGGGTCGTGGGGTCCCTGGCCGCCGACGGGCGGCTGAGCCTGGCCGCGGAGGGCCCGGGGCACTTCCTGCTGCTGCTCTCCTCCGGGGTGATCACCGCCGTGCCGCTGATCCTCTTCGGCGCGGCCGCCACCCGGCTGCCCCTGAGCACCGTCGGGATGATCCAGTACGTGGCCCCGGTCATGCAGTTCCTCGCGGCGGTCCTCGTGCTCGGCGAGCGGATGCCCCTCGAGCGCTGGGTGGGCTTCGGGGTCGTGTGGGTCGCCGTGCTGCTGCTCGTCCTCGACGCCGTGCGCGCCCCCCGGGCCCTGCGCGAGTGACCCGCCGCCCGGGGCCCCCGGGGGCGGACGGGGGCCCCGGGGACGGGGAGACCGGCGCCGCGGACGGCAGGACCCCCGCACCGGGACGGTGCGGGGGTCCTGTGCCGTGCGCGGGCCGGGGGTCAGGTGGTGCGGACGTAGTCGTCCGCGCCGAAGCCCTGGTCGACGTCGGGGATCTCGGGCTGGCGCCGCAGGTGCAGCACGGCGGCCGTGAAGCCGCCCCACAGGGTCAGCGCGGCGACGATCAGCATGACGATCGCGATCGGGGTCATCGGGGGTCCTCCTCGGTGCGGGACGGGGCGGGCGCGCCGGGCGACGCGGGACCGGGAGACGTCCGGTCCGCGCCGTCGCTCCACGGCGCCGCAGGGGCCTCCCCCGCGGGGGCGGTGCCGGCGGCGTGCCGGCCCGGGACGGCCGCGGCGGTCCCGGTGCCCGGGCGGTAGGAGAAGTCCTGGTCCAGGGCCGGGGTGCGCAGGGCGGTGTCCGACCAGCGGGCCAGGGGCTCCCCGCCGCGGATGCGGTGGCGGTCCGTGAAGGCGTCCAGGATCGCCGGGGACGGGCTGAGGTCCGAGGCGGCCGAGCCGGCCGGCCACGGCACCTTGGAGAGCAGGTAGGCGATGACCACGAGGCCGATCGCCATGCCCCACCCGAAGGTGTTGACGAACCAGGCGGGCATCCCGCCGTAGCCCTCCGCGAGGGTCGTGGTGAGTGTGTCGATGAGGATGTAGCCCAGCACGATCGGGGTCAGCCCGCCGACCACGACCATCCAGGTGCGGCCCAGCTTGAACGAGGACACCGAGTTGAGGTGGTCGCGCAGGGTGGGCAGCGCCGAGAAGCCGGCGGTGAGCAGCATGATCGAGACCAGGGCCGCGGCCACGATGCCGAACTGGTTGACGAAGTTGTCCGTGACGTCGAGCAGGTTCAGCCCCGTCGTCGTCGTGAACAGCGCCAGGGAGATCAGCGCCATGGGCACGACGACGACCAGCACGGCGCTGCGCCGGCGCAGGCCCAGCTTGTCCTGGGCGGCCGCGACGACGACCTCGACGATCGAGACCAGCGAGGTGAAGCCCGCGAAGGTCAGCGTCGCGAAGAAGAGCACGCCGATCAGGGTCCCGAACGGCGCCTCGGAGATGATCGTCGGGAAGGCGATGAACGCCAGGCCGATGCCCGAGGTCGCGACCTCGTCGACGCCCGTGCCCGCGACGCCGGCCATGAAGCCCAGCGCGGCGAACACGCCGATGCCCGCCAGCAGCTCGAAGCTCGAGTTGCCGAAGCCGACGACCAGCCCGGAGCTGGTGAGGTCGGTCTTGGGCTTGAGGTAGGACGAGTAGGTGATCATGATGCCGAAGCCCACGGACAGGGAGAAGAAGATCTGGCCGTAGGCGGCGACCCACACCGAGGCGTTGCCCAGGGCCGCCCAGTCCGGGGTGAAGAACGCGTTGAGGCCGTCGACCGCGCCGGGCAGGGTCAGGGCGATGACCACGATGGTCAGGAACATCAGCACGAGCAGCGGGATGAGGACCAGGTTGACCTTCCCGATGCCGTTGGCCACCCCGAGCAGCAGCACGACGAGCAGCGCCACCCACGCGACCGCGGTGGCCACGAGCACAGAGGGCACGAAGTCGAAGCCGACCGTGACGTCCTCGGAGGAGCGCAGCACGTCCGAGAGGAAGTACGTGGCCGGGTCCTCGCCCCACGCCTTGGTGACGGAGAAGCCGGTGTAGAGCATCGCCCAGCCCAGGATCACGGCGTAGTAGACGGCGATCACGAAGCTGATGCCCATCTGCCACCAGCCGATCCACTCGGTCTTCGGGTGCAGCCGGCGGAACGCCAGCGGCGCCGAGGCGCGGAAGCGGTGGCCCACGCCGTACTCGAGCATCAGCAGCGGCAGGCCGGCGGTGAGCAGCGCGACGAGGTAGGGGATGAGGAAGGCGCCGCCGCCGTTCTCGTAGGCGATGTAGGGGAAGCGCCAGATGTTGCCCAGGCCGACGGCGGAGCCGATCGCGGCCAGGATGAAGACCGTGCGGCTGGAGAACGCCTCGCGGGGCGGCCTGGCACGGTCCGGTGGTGACTGCTGGGTCATGGGTGGTCCTCGGGTCCGGTGGTGGTTCGCGACGGCTTCAGGCTAGTCCGTGCGGGCACCGGCGCACACGTCGACGCGAGGGAGACCCGGGGACGGCCCCGGGCCGGGACCGCCGGGAACGGCGCGGAGGGGCTCAGGCCTCCCGGTGGACGACCGCGTGGGCGAAGGCCACGAGGGCGCGCTTGGGCACCGAGTCGGCCAGGGGCTCGAGGGCGGCGATGGCCTCGTCCGCCCAGGCGCGGGCGATCCGCCACGCCTCCTCGGTGGCCGGGTGCGCGGCGAGGGCGGCCACGGCCTCCTCGAGGGCCGCGTCGGGGCCGAGGTCGGCCTCGAGCAGCGCCACGACGCGCGCGGCCGCGGCGTCGCCCTCCCGGGCCATCCGGCGCACGAGCAGCACCGGCAGGGTGGGCACGCCCTCGCGCAGGTCGGTGCCCGGGGACTTGCCGGAGACCTCGTCGGCGCCGACGACGTCGATCACGTCGTCGGCGAGCTGGAAGGCGATCCCGACCTTCTCGCCGTACTCGACGAGGACGTCGACGACGTCCTGGTCCGCGCCGGCGAGCACGGTGCCGAAGTGCCCGCAGGCGGCGATCAAGGACCCGGTCTTGCCGGCGAGGACGTCGAGGTAGTGCTCGAGGGGGTCCTGGCCCTCGCGCGGGCCGACCGTCTCGTGGAGCTGGCCGAGCACGAGCCGTTCGAAGGTGTCGGCCTGGATCCGCAGGGCCCGCTGCCCGAGGTCGGAGACCATCGAGGAGGCCCGGGCGAAGATGAGGTCCCCGGTGAGGATCGCCACCGAGTTGCCCCACACGGTCTGGGCGGTCGCGACCCCGCGGCGCAGCGGGGCGGAGTCCATGACGTCGTCGTGGTAGAGGGTCGCCAGGTGGGTCAGCTCCACGACGGCGGCGGCCTCGAGCACGGCGTCGTTGACCCCGCCGCCGATCTCCCCGGCCAGGACCGTGAGCAGGGGGCGCACGCGCTTGCCGCCGGCCTGGAGGAGGTGGCGGGCGGTGACGTCGGCCAGCCGGTCGGTGCTGCGCACCGCCTCGTCGAGGCGGTCCTCGATCCGCGCGAGCGCCTCGAGCACGACCGGCCCGAGCCGGTCGTCGGACGCGATGAGGTCGAACCCGGCGGGCAGCCTCACCTGGTCGGCGTCGAGGCCCGTGCCCGGGGCACCGGGGCGCGGGGCGGAGGAGTCAGTCACGGTCCACCACTCTAGCGAGTTTTCGATCGGGTTTTCGGGGCCCGGGTGTTGCCGGTCGCGGGCGTGAGGGCGTCGAGCAGCCCGATGGCCCGGTCCTCCCAGGTGTGCGGCGGGCGGTCGGAGAGCTCGGTCATCACGCGCACCACGAAGCGCATCAGGGCGGGCACGGCCATGCCGGTGCGCACGGCCGCCTTCATCACGGCGGGGCTGCCGATCAGCTGGGCGAGGACCCGGCCCTGGGTGAAGTGCGCGCCCCACTCCTGGCGGACCCGGTCGGGGTAGCGGGCCAGGGCGAGCTCCCGCTGGGCGGGGCCGTTGGCGGCGGCGGCCGCGGCGACGTGCTCGGCGGCGTAGCGGGCCGACTCCATGGCGTTGGAGATCCCCTCCCCGTTGAACGGGGAGACCAGCCCGGCGGCGTCGCCCAGCAGCAGCATCCCGGGCACGTGGTGGGGGGTGCGGTTGAAGGCCATGGGCAGCGCGGCCCCCAGCACGCGCCCGCGCCGGTGGTCCTCGTCGAAGGTCCACTCGGCGGGCATGGACGCGGTCCAGTCGGCCAGGACCTTCCGGTAGTCCAGGGCGCCGAAGGCCGGGGAGGTGTCGAGGATGCCCAGGCCCACGTTGACGGTGCCGTCGCCGACGCCGAAGACCCACCCGTAGCCGGGCAGCAGCGCCCCGGCGGGGTCGTTGCCGTCGGCGAGCTCGAGCCAGCCCTCCATCCACTCGAGGTCCGCGCGCGGGGACTCGTAGTAGGCGCGCACGGCCACGCCCATGGGCCGGTCCTCGCGCCGGTGCAGCCCGGCGGAGACGGCGGCGCGGGCGGAGTTGCCGTCGGCGGCGAGCACGACGTCGGCCCGGTGCTCCTCGACCTCGCCGGTGCGCCGCCCCCGCTCGTCGAGCACGGCGGCCCGGGCCCCGGTGATCCGGCCGCCGGCGTCGCGCAGCACCCCGGTGACGCTGCGGCGCTCGAGCACCCGCGCCCCGGCGGCGCGGGCGTGGCCGGCGAGCTGCTGGTCGAAGTCCCGGCGGGCGCGCACGAGCCCGTAGTCGGGGAAGTCGCTCAGCTGCGGCCACGGCACCTCGACCGTGCGCTCGCGGGCGACCAGGCGCAGCCCGCGGTTGCGGGCGTAGCCGTGCCCGGGCCCGTGCGGCAGGCCCATGAGCTGCAGCTCCCGCACGGCCCGCGGGGTCAGCCCGTCGCCGCAGACCTTCTCCCGGGGGTAGGCGGTCTTCTCGAGGACGGTGACCTCGATCCCGTGGGCGGCCAGCCAGTACCCGGCGGTGGCGCCGGCGGGTCCGCCGCCGAGGACGAGGGCCCTCATCGGGCGGCGGCGGCCGGTCGCCGCGCCCGGTGGACGGCCACGATCCCGCCGGTGAGGTTGCGGTACTGCACCCCGTCCCAGCCCGCGGCGGCGATCTCGGCGGCGAGCGCCTCCTGGTCCGGCCACGCGGCGATCGACTCGGCGAGGTAGCGGTAGGCCTCGGGGTTGGAGGCGGTGCGCCCGGCGATCCCGGGCAGGGCCTTGACCAGGTACTCGCTGTAGAGGGTGCGCAGGGGCCGCGCCGTGGGGGTCGAGAACTCGCAGATCACCAGCCGGCCCCCGGGGCGGGTCACGCGCAGCATCTCGGCCAGGGCCCGGCGGAAGTCCTGGATGTTGCGCAGCCCGAAGGAGATGGTCACGGCGTCGAAGGAGGCGTCCGCGAACGGCAGCCGGGTGGCGTCGGCCTGGACGAACTCGATGTCGGGGCGGCGGGCGCGGCCGACCTCGAGCATCCCGAGGGAGAGGTCCGCGGCCACGACGTCGACGCCGGCGTCGGCGTAGGGCTCCGCGGAGGTCCCGGTCCCGGCGGCCAGGTCCAGCACCTTCTCCCCCGGGACCGCGCCCACGGCCTCCGCGACGACCCGCCGCCACCCGCGGGTCCGGCCCAGGGAGAGGAGGTCGTTGACGAGGTCGTAGCGGGGGGCCACGGCGTCGAACATGGCGGAGACTTCGTGCGGCTGCTTGGACAGGTCTGCTCGGTTCACCCGCACATTGTCGCACCCGTCCCGGGCGCGGCCGGGACGCGGGGTCCGGGGCACGGGGGCACCCGGCTTAGACTGGAGGGCGATGCCTGCTCCCCGCCCGAACGACGACGCCGTCCCGCCGGTGCCCGTGCTGCACGTGCTCACGGTGCCCCTGGCCGAGCTCGGCGTGCCCACCGCCCCCGACCTGCGCGAGCTGCTCGCGGGGTCCGGGCTGCTCGCCTGGACGGTCGACGGCCAGGGCCTCGTCGGCCACGGCCGCGCCGCCGGGCACGCCGTGCGCGGGCCCGACCGCTTCACGGCCGCGCGGGTGTGGTGGGACGACCTCGCCGCCGCGGCGGTCGTCGAGGACCGGGTGGGCGTGCCCGGCAGCGGCCTGGCCGCCTTCGGCGCCTTCAGCTTCGCCGCGGAGT
Source organism: Kocuria sp. LUK (assembly GCF_021012935.1). Lineage (NCBI taxonomy): Bacteria > Bacillati > Actinomycetota > Actinomycetes > Micrococcales > Micrococcaceae > Kocuria > Kocuria sp. LUK. The sequence continues at coordinate 187,969 of NZ_JAJMZI010000007.1, read as the reverse complement.
CGGGGGCGGACTCCGGGCTCGTGGTCCCCGAGCTGGTCGTGGGCCGGCGCGACGACGACGCCTGGGCGAGCCTCGCCGTGGCCGCGGCCCCCGGCGCGCCCTTCACCCTCTCCGCCGAGGACGTCGCCGCCGCGTGGGTGCGCCACCACGGCGCCGCCCCCGGGGCGGCGGTCGCGGCGGCCCCGGCCGCGGCGCCGGGACCGGTGCACCTGTCCCCCGGCGCGCTGGACGAGGCCGCGTGGACGCAGGCCGTGCGCGAGGGCGTGGAGCTGATCCGCGCCGGCGGGCTGGAGAAGCTCGTGCTGGCCCGCGACGTGCTCGCCCGCACGGCCGGGCCGCTGGACCCGGTCGCGGTGGTGCGCGACCTCGCCCACCGCTACGAGCGGTGCTGGACCTACTGCGTGGACCTGGGCTCCGGGGCGGGGCGGCTGCTCGGGGCGACCCCCGAGATGCTCGTGCGGGTGCTCGACGGCACCGCCCGCGCCCGCGTGCTGGCCGGGACCCTGGACCGGGACGCGGTGCCCGCGGGCGAGGACCCGCAGCGCTTCGCGGCCCGGGTGCTGGGAGAGTCCGAGAAGCAGCAGCACGAGCACGGCTTCGCCATCGACTCCCTCACGGCCTCCCTCGCGCCCTACACCGAGGTCGTCACGAGCTCCCCGGAGCCGTTCATCCTCGAGCTGCCCAACGTGTGGCACCTCGCCTCGGACGTCACGGCGGTGCTGCGCCCCGGCCCGGCCGGCGACCCGCCGTCCTCGCTCGAGCTGGCCGAGGCCGTGCACCCGACCGCGGCGGTGTGCGGCACGCCCACCGCCGCGGCCGCCGCCCTGATCCCGGAGCTGGAGCGGATGGACCGCGGCCTCTACGCCGGCCCCGTCGGCTGGCTCGACGCCGCCGGCAACGGCGACTGGGGCATCGCCCTGCGCGGCGCCGTGCAGCAGGACGAGCACACCGTGCGGCTCTTCGCCGGCTGCGGCATCGTGGGCGCCTCCGACCCCGAGGCGGAGCTCGCCGAGACCTGGGCGAAGCTGCGCCCGATGCTGCAGGCCCTGGGGCTGGGGGCCGACCCCGCCGGCGCCGCCCCCGGCGCCGGGGCGGCCGCACCGCGCCGACCCGGGCGCTGAGCCCGCCCGGAGCGCACCGGCGGCGCGCGCACCGTATCCTGGTCTACCGAACCGCACCATCCGGGGCCACCGCCCCGCGGACCGGCCGGCGCCGGTCCCCCCGCCCACCGCGCCCACCGGCGCCGAAGGAGACTCCGCCCGCGATGCCCGCCGCCCGCCGCCTCACCGCCCTCGCCCTCGCCACCACCGCCGCCGCGGCACTCGCCGGCTGCACCCCCACCACCGGGGACGGGGGCGGGGGCGGCGCGCAGGCGCTGACGGTGTGCACGAACTCCCCCTACCCGCCGTTCGAGCTCGAGCGCGACGGCGAGATCGTCGGCTTCGACATGGCGATCGCGGACGAGATCGCGGCGGACCGGGGCACGGCCAAGGAGGTCGTGCAGGCGAACTTCGAGACCCTCGAGTCCGGGGCCGCGCTGGACACCGGCCAGTGCGACGTCGCGATCGCCGGCATCACCGTCACCGACGAGCGCCGCGCCGCGATGGACTTCTCCGAGCCGTACTTCAACGACGAGCTGGCCCTGCTCACCACCGCGGACTCCGGCATCGACGGCTTCGAGGACCTCGCCGGCGCCGCCGTGGGCGTCCAGCAGGGCACCTCCGGCGAGGACCACGCCACCGAGCAGGGCTGGGACGTGCAGCAGTTCGAGGACGTCGAGCTGATGTTCCAGTCCCTCGAGACCGACGGCGTGGACGCCGTCGTCGGCAACGTCTCCGCGCTGGGCGAGCGCGCGGGGGCCTCCCCCGACCTCGAGCTGGCGGCGACCCTCGACAACGGCGAGCAGATCGCCGTGGCGGTCGCCCGGGGCGAGACCGAGCTGCTCGAGCAGGTGAACGCCACGCTCGAGCGGATCCGCCAGGACGGCACGCTCGAGCGCCTGCGTGCCGAGTGGATGGGCCTGTGAGCCCCGCCGTCCCCGATCCCGCACCCGACGACCCGCAGGAGAACCCCATGTCCCGTCCCCCGCGCCCGGCCCGCACCGCGGCCGCCGCCGCGCTCGCCGCCCTCGTCCTCACCGGCTGCTCCGCGGGAGGGGGCGAGCAGGCCGCCCCGCAGGAGGGCTCCAGCGGCTCGCCGGCCGTGCCCCTCGTCGAGCCGGGGGTGCTGACCGTGTGCTCGGAGTCCAACTACCCGCCCTTCGAGATGGAGCAGGACGGCGAGATGGTGGGGCTCGACATGGACCTGGGCCGGGAGATCGCGGCCGACCTCGGGGTGGAGATGAAGAACGTCACCCTCGCCTTCGAGTCCATCCAGTCCGGCGCGGCCCTGGACACCGAACAGTGCGACGTCGCGATCTCGGCGCTGTCGATCACCGAGGAGCGGCAGACGGTGATGGACTTCTCGGACCCCTACTACGACAACGAGCTGGGCCTGGTGACCGACGGCGAGGACGGGCCCGCCTCGATCGACGCCGCCCGCGAGCAGGGGGCACGGGTCGGGGTCATGCAGGGCACCCTCGGGGAGGACCAGGCCGCGGAGCTCGGCCTGGAGGCCGTGCAGTTCGAGGACGCCACCACCATGTTCACCGACCTGGGCACCGGCGGCGTCGACGCCGTCCTCGACGACGTCACCGCGATCTCCGAGCACTCGAAGGACAACGAGGACTTCGTCCTGCGGGAGACCCGCGACGTCGACGACCAGCTGGGCGTGGCGGTGCGCCGGGGCAACGAGGCCATGCTGGCCCAGGTCGACGCCACCCTGGACCGGATCGAGCAGGACGGCACGCTCGAGCGCATCGTCGAGACCTGGATCCCCGTCCGCGAGAACTGACCGGCGCCGCCGGAGCCCGCCCACCCGCACCACCGAGAACGGACCACCTCATGGCCATGACCATGCACCAGAGAGCCCGGCTCTCCCGCGGCGTCCAGTACGCCGTGCTCGCCGTCGTCGTCGTCGCGCTGATCGCGGTCGCCGACTGGCCGCTGCTGATCGAGAAGGTCTTCAACCCCGACGTCGCCGCCCAGCAGTTCCCCGCGATCATCACCACCGCGCTGAAGAACACGATCATCTACACGGTGCTCGGCTTCGTCGTCGGCCTCACCGGCGGCGTGGTCCTGGCCCTGATGAAGCTCTCCTCGGTGGCGCCCTACCGGTGGCTGGCGACGCTCTACATCGAGTTCTTCCGCGGCGTGCCCGCGCTGCTGGTCTTCCTCGCCTTCGGCTACGGCATCCCCCTCGCGTTCGGCTTCCGCTTCAACCACTACGTGACGGTGATGATCGCCCTGGGCCTGGTCGCCGCCGCGTACATCGCGGAGTCGCTGCGCGCGGGCCTGCAGGCGGTGCCCAAGGGCCAGTACGAGGCCGCCCGCTCCCTGGGCATGTCCCACGCCCGGGCGATGGTCACGATCGTCATCCCCCAGGCGCTGCGGATCGTGCTGCCCCCGCTGACCAACGAGGTCATCCTGCTCACCAAGGACTCCTCGCTCGTCTACCTGCTGGGCATGGGCGTGAGCCAGTACGAGCTCACGAAGTTCGGCCGCGAGGCGATCTCCGGGTCGGGCGCGGGGCTGACCCCGCTCGTCGTGGCCGGTGTGTGCTACCTGATCATCACGGTGCCCCTGGGCGTGCTGACCCGCCGCTTCGAGTCCAAGACCGACCGCATGAAGAAGTCCTAGGAGTCCACGATGAGCCACCCCTCCCCCTCCGCCCCGCGGCCCGGCGGCGACCTCGCCGGGGCCGCCTCCGTCGCCGTCGAGGACCTGCACAAGTCCTACGGCTCCCTCGAGGTCCTCAAGGGCATCTCCCTGACCGTGGCGGCCGGGCAGGTCGTGTGCCTGATCGGCCCCTCCGGCTCCGGGAAGTCGACGCTGCTGCGCTGCGTGAACCTGCTCGAGATTCCCCAGAAGGGGCGGATCACCATCGGCGACGTCGAGGTCACCGACCCCGAGGCGGACGTCGACCGGCTGCGCCGGCACGTGGGCATGGTCTTCCAGCAGTTCAACCTCTTCCCGCACCTGAGCGTGCTGGAGAACTGCACCGTGGCCCAGGTCAAGGTGCTCAAGCGCGAGAAGGCCGAGGCGGAGCGGATCGCCCGCGCCAACCTCGAGCGCGTGGGCCTGGCCGAGAAGGCGGGGGGCTACCCCGACCAGCTCTCCGGCGGCCAGCAGCAGCGCGTGGCGATCGCCCGCGCGCTGTCGATGGACCCGTCCCTGATGCTCTTCGACGAGCCCACCTCCGCCCTGGACCCCGAGACCGTGGGCGACGTCCTGGCGATCATGCGCTCCCTGGCCGCCGAGGGCATGACGATGCTCGTGGTCACCCACGAGATGGAGTTCGCCCGCGACGTCGCCGACCGCGTCGTGTTCATGGACGGCGGGGTCGTCGTCGAGGAGGGCCCGGCCGCCGAGGTCATCGGCAGCCCCCGCGAGGCGCGCACCCGCGCCTTCCTCTCCCGCGTGCTCAACCCCACCCAGGTGCAGGCCCCGGAGGACTGAGCCGCTCCGCCCCTGCCCCGTGGGCTCGCCGTCCGCACCGGACGGCGGGCCCACACTCATATGCAGGAGAGCTGATCCCGCCTGGATCCATATCTTCAACAGCTCAACGGCCCCCTGGCGGATCCCCGGGGTTTTGCCGCATATGGCGCCCGTCACATCCCTGTCACCCTGGGAGGGAGCCGGGAACGCCCCACGTCGGCGTCCCGCACCGACCCGCACTCCCCCGCCCCGCCGCCCTGCCGGGCCGCGGGGCCCGTCCAGGAAGGCCCGGGACCATGACCCAACCGCACACCATCATCGCCGAGGACCCGCGCAAGGAGGCGCGGACCGCCAACTGGGTGGCGGCCGTCGTCTGCATGGCCCTGCTCTTCGACGGCTACGACCTCACCGTCTACGGCACCGTCCTCTCCACCCTGCTCGACGACCCGAGCCAGATCGGGGAGGTCACCCCGGCCATGGCCGGGGCCCTCGGCTCCTACGCGCTCATCGGCGTGCTCGTCGGCTCCCTGACCTGCGGCTTCCTCGGCGACCACTTCGGCCGCCGCCGCCTGATCCTCGGCGGCATCGCCTGGTTCTCCATCGGCATGTTCATCACGGCCCTGACCACCTCGGTGGCGGCCTTCGGCACGATGCGCTTCCTCACCGGCCTCGGCCTCGGCGTCATCCTCGCCACCGCCGGCGCGACGATCGCCGAGTTCGCCCCGGCCGGACGGCGCAACTTCTACAACGCGATCGTCTACTCGGGCATCCCCGCCGGCGGCGTGACCGCGGCCCTGCTCGGCATCGTCCTGCTCGAGCCCCTCGGCTGGCGCGGGCTGTTCATGCTCGGCGCCACGCCCATCCTGTTCCTGCTGCCGCTGGCCTGGTTCAAGCTCCCCGAGTCCCCGCGCTGGCTGCTCTCCCGCGGCCGCGAGGAGGAGGCCCGGGCCGCCGCCGCGCGCACCGGCGTGCCCCTGGTCGAGGAGGCCGTGATCCAGCAGGCCGGCGCCGCCCCCGCCAAGCGGGGCTTCGCCGCCGCCTTCTCCCGCCAGTTCCTCGTCGCCACCGTGCTGCTGGGCTTCATGTCCTTCTCCGGCCTGCTGCTGACCTACGGGCTCAACACCTGGCTGCCGCGCATCATGGAGGGCTACGGCTTCGGCACCAACTACTCCCTGTCCTTCCTGCTCATCCTCAACTCCGGCGCCGTGATCGGCGGGCTCATCGCCTCCGGGGTCGCCGACAGGCTGGGGGCCCAGCGGATCGTGGCGACCACGTTCGTGCTCGCGGCCATCACCCTCGTGCTGATGACCTTCCGGTTCCCGGCACCGGTGCTGTTCCTGTTCATCGCCGTCGCCGGCGTGGGCACCCTGGGCACGCAGGTGCTGATCTACGGGTTCAGCTCGAACTACTACACGACCAACGCCCGTGCCGCCGGCGTGTCCTGGGTGGCCGGCTTCGGCCGCATCGGCGGCGTGATGGGCCCGCTCATCGGCGGCTGGCTCGCCGCGGCCGGCATCGGCGGGGCCTCCGCGTTCTACATCTTCGGCGGCGTGGCCCTGTTCGGTGCTCTCGTCACCGTCCTGGTCCCGCGCCAGCGCCTGCTGGAGCAGGCAGAGCAGCGCGTCGAGCAGGTCGCCGCCGCGCAGCCGCGCCCGGAGACGCTCGCCGGCCCGCCGGCCGGCGGCACGGGCCCCCGCGCCTGAGGCCCCCCGGCAGCCCGCCAGGGCCCCGTCCCCGAGGGGACGGGGCCCTGGTCCGTTCCGGCCCTCGCGCGTTGCGGCACCGGCCGCCCGGCCCCGTGCCGGCCCGTCCGCGCGCTCAGCCGCCCGGCGCGGCGGCCGCGACGGCCTCCCGCAGCCGGGCGTGCAGGGCGCGCAGCCGCGCCCGGTCGGCGGGCACCTCGACCACGGAGCGCCCGCGCACCGGGGCCGCCAGGGCCCGCCCGAGCTCGGCGGCCGTGCCGGCCCGCACGTGGGCGGCCCCCCAGCCGGCGCACAGCGCGTCCAGGCGCGCGGTGTGCGGGGTGCCGAAGAAGCGCTCGACGACGTCGCGGTACTGCTCGTCCCGCTCCCCCAGCGCCCCGTGCTCGAGGGTCGCGAAGATCCCGCCGCCGCCGTCGTTGAGCACCACCACCTGCAGGTCGGGCTCCCGCTCCCCGGTGCCCAGCAGCAGCGACGAGGCGTCGTGCAGGAACGTCAGGTCCCCCAGCAGCGCCCGCACCGGCCGTCCCGCGCCCAGGCCCGCCCCGGCGGCCGTGGCCACGGTCCCGTCGATGCCGGCCAGTCCCCGGTTGGCCACGACCGGCGGAGCGGCCGGGCCCGGGCGGGCCGCGAGGTCGAGGTCGCGCACCGGGTTGGAGGAGCCGGCCACGAGCAGCGCCCCGTCCCGGGCGCAGGCGGCCCACACGGCCGCGGCCACCGCCGGGCCGCTCACCGGGCCGCGGGCGAGCAGCGCCGCCACGGCGTCGTCGGCGGCGGCCCCGGCCCGCTGCCAGGCGGGCAGCCACCCCGGGGCGCCGCGGCCCGTGAAGGCGGCCGCGGCCGCCCAGTCCGGCAGGACCTCCTCGCGGCGCCGGCCCGGCTCGCACCACGCCACCGGGCCGGGGCGCACGGCGGCGGTCGCGACGTCCGGGCGCTGCAGCAGCGCCGCCACGGGCCGGGAGAGAGTGGGCCGGCCCACGAGCAGGACGCGCTCGACGCCTGCGCCCAGCGCGGTGCCGAGCAGCAGCCGGTAGGCCCCGGCGGCGTTCGGGCCGCGACGGGCCCCGGAGGAGGGCTCGGCCAGCAGCGGCAGCCCGAGCGCCCCGGCGAAGCGCGCGGCGTCCGGGCCGGCGCCGTCGCCCGCGACGACGACCGCCCGGGACCGGTCCCCGGCCGCGTCGGGGCCGGGCACGGTCCCGGCTCCCACGGCGGGCAGGGCGAGCGCGCCCGGGCCGGCGGGGCCGGTGCGGACGGCGAGGTCCCGGGCCCAGCCGGCCAGCTCCGGGCCGTCCTCCGGTGCGGGGTGCAGGGGGTCGCGCAGGGCGACGTTGAGGTGGACCGGCCCCGCCGGGGCGCCGGCCAGGGCCGCCAGCACCGGGGCGAGGCGGGCGGGCACGTCGTCGCCCCCGGGCAGCAGGTCGAGCCCGGCGCGGACGTGGTCGCCGAAGATCCCCGGCTGGCGGGTGGTCTGGTTGGCGCCCGTCCCGCGCAGCTCGGGCGGGCGGTCGGCGGTGAGCAGCACGAGGGGCACCTCGGCGTGGTCGGCCTCGAGCGCGGCCGGCAGCAGGTTCCCGACCGCGGTGCCGGAGGTCGTCAGCACGGCGGCGGGCCGGCCGGTGGCGCGCGCGATGCCCAGGGCGGTGAAGGCGGCCCCGCGCTCGTCGACGCGCACGTGCACCTCGAGCGCCCCGGCGGCGTGCGCGGCCGCCGCCGCGTAGGCCAGGGGCGCCGAGCGGGAGCCGGGGGCGACGACGAGGTGACGGGTGCCGGCGGCGACGAGCGCGGTCAGGACGGCGCGGGCGGTGGCCAGGGAGGAGGTGCTCACGGGCCACCAGCGTAGTGCCGCGGCACGGGCGCGCCCCCGTCCCGCGGCAGGGACGGGGGCGCGGGACGGGGCCGGCTCAGTAGGATCGGCGGGCGCGCCGGGCCGCGGTCTTCGTCCGCACCGTCGCCTTGCCGCGGTAGCCGCGGTAGCGGGGGCCGCGGCTGCCGTTCTTGCGCCGCTTGTGCCGGTTGCGCTCGCGGCCCGGGGCGTCGTGGACCGCACCGGGGAACTCGGGCTCCTCGCCGCGGCCGACGGCGAAGACCTGGGCGACGGACGGGCGCGGCAGGGACCACTCGCCCACCCCCTCCCGGGTCTCGACGACGTAGTCGGGGAAGTAGGAGCGGGGCTCCTCGAAGGTCCCGTCCTCGCCCGGGTGCTGGACGGCCACGTAGACCATGCGCTCGCGGTCGTGGATCACGGGCCCGCAGGTCTCGGCGTCCTGGGGCACGGCGAGGAACTGCTCGACGTTGCCGCGCTGGGCGCCGGTGAGCCCGACCCTGAACAGCCCGTCGTTGTAGCCGATCGTGCCGGGGGCGCCGTCGGTGGAGACCCACAGGTTGCCCACCGAGTCGAAGGCGAGGTTGTCGGGGCAGGAGATCGGCGAGACCTTCTCGGCGGGGAAGCCGGCGAAGTAGGCCGAGGCGTTCTTCGCGGGGTCCCCGGCGACGATGAGGATGCTCCAGTCGAAGCGCACGGCGTCCGCGCGGTTGCCGCGCTCGGTGAGCTCGAGGACGTGGCCGTCGCGGTTCTGGGTGCGGGGGTTGGCCTCGTCGGGGCCGGCCTTGCCCTCGGTGCCGCGCTGGTTGTTGTTGGTCAGCGCCACGTAGAGCCTGCCGGTGTGCGGGGAGGGCTCGACGTCCTCGGGGCGGTCCATCTTCGTGGCGCCCGCCCTGTCCGCGGCCAGGCGGGTGAAGACGAGGACCTCCTCGACGGTCATGCCCTCGACGGCCGAGGCCCCGTCCACGACCAGCGGCAGCCACTGCCCCGAGCCGTCGAACGCCCCGTCGGAGGGCAGCCGTCCGGAGCCGTCGATCTCGGCCTCGGTGTCCCCGGTGAACCTGGCCACGTAGAGGTCGCCCTCGGACAGCAGCGTGAGGTTGTGGGCGCGGTCGCCCTCGCGGTACTTCTTCGCGGAGACGAACTTGTAGAGGTAGTCGAAGCGCTCGTCGTCGCCGGAGTAGGCGACCACGGTGCCGTCCTCGGCCACGCGCACGTTCGCGCCCTCGTGCTTGAACCGGCCCAGGCTCGTGTGCTTGACCGGGGTCGAGGACGGGTCCTGCGGGTCGATCTCCACGACCCAGCCGAAGCGGTGCGGCTCGTTCTCGTAGCCGGGCAGCGTCGAGTCGAAGCGCGGCTCGACCTCGTGCCAGCGCCGGCTCGGGGCCTCGGTGGAGATCCCGTAGCGCTTCTGCTCGGCGGAGCCGTTGCCCTTGAAGTACTGGTTGAAGTTCTCCTCGCCGGACAGGACGGTGCCCCAGGGGGTGGTGCCGCCGGCGCAGTTGTTCTGCGTCCCGAGCACCAGGGCGCCCGTGGGGTCGTCCCGGGTCCTCAGCAGGTCGGAGCCGGCCGCGGGACCGTCGACGGCGAAGGGGGTCTCGAGGGTGATCCGCCGGTTGCGGGACCCGCCGCGCACGTAGGACCAGGGGCGGCCCGGGCCGGTGCGGGCGATCTCGACCACGGACATCCCGTGGGCGGCCATGGCCACCCGGGCCACCCGCTCGAGGTCGCCCTGCTGGTCGGCCGGGAACATGAGGTTCTCGTTGGTGTACTCGTGGTTGCTCACCAGCACGCCGGTGCGCCCGCCGCGGTCCTGGATGACGTCGAGGTAGTCGCAGTTGTAGCCGAACTGGCGGGCCTGGGCCTCGGGGGTCTGGGCACGGGGGTCGAACTCCGGGGAGTCGTCGAAGAGCGGGTCGCCCCAGCGGATGATCGGCGACCAGTCGTAGCCCTCCGGCACGGTGAGGTCGTCGACGGTGTTCGGGACGGGGTCGATCGGGGTGAAGGACAGCCCCCGGCCGCGGCCGTGGGCCTGGGCGGCCTCCGGGGCGGCGCCGACGACGCCGACGGTCACGGCGGCCGCGGCCCCGAGGCCCAGGGCCGAGCGGCGGCTCAGGGCGGCGTTCGCGATGTCGCGGAAGTAGCCGTTGCCGGAGGTGTTGCACTCCGGGCCGGCGCAGGCGCTCGCGCACTTGAGCTGACAGGTCACCGGGCTGCGCTTGCCGCGGGTGTGCCCCAGCAGCGGCAGGAGGGGGCGCTTGGCGGTCTCGGTCATGGTCTCTCCCCTGGGGACGGGGCGCGCGGCACGGGCCGCGGCCGGAGGTCTCGGATGCGGGTCCACTGCACCACCACCGCATGAGGCCCCGGGGGCGGCGGGGGAAAGCCCGGGTTAACGAGCGGTGGCCGGGCGGGACGGGCGGCGCGCCGCACGGGGTGTGACCCGCGTCACCCCTGGGTGGCGAGCGCGTGCACCCGCCGCAGCCGCTCGAGCCACCACTGCCGCCGGGGGGCGGGCACGGCGTGGCGGGCGAGCAGCTGCGGGTCGGGGACGGCCTCGCGCAGCTCGAGCTCGCCGTCGACCGGGCGCAGCGGCGCGGCGAGCACGTCGGCCTCCAGCAGCGAGACCGTTCCCAGTCCGCAGGCCCACGGCAGCTCCGGCAGGGCGGCGGCGAGGGCCAGCCCGGCCCGGATGCCCACCGAGGAGTCGAGGGCGGAGCTGACGACCGCGGGCAGCCCGGCCGCGGCGACGACCTCCAGGGCGCGGCGCACCCCGCCCAGGGGTGCGGCCTTGACGACGAGCAGGTCCGCGGCCCCGGCCCGGGCCACGGCGAGGGGGTCCTCCTCCTTGCGCACGGACTCGTCGGCGGCCACGAGCACGGGCACGCCCCGGTCGGCCAGGCCCTCGCGCACGGCGGCGAGCTCCCCGATGCCGGCCGCCGGCTGCTCCGCGTAGGCCAGCCCGTGCCGGGCCAGCCGCTCCAGGGCCCGCAGGGCCGCGGGGACCTCCCACCCGCCGTTGGCGTCCACGCGCAGCTCCGCCCCGGGCAGCAGCGCGCGCACGGCGGCGACGCGGGCGTCGTCGTCGTCGAGGTCCTGGCCGCGCTCGGCGACCTTGATCTTCACGGCCCCCACCCGGCCGGCGTAGCCGGCGAGGACCTCCGGCACCCGGTCCGCGGGCACGGCGGGGACGGTGGCGTTGACGGGGATCCGGGTGCGCCGCGGGGCCGGGAAGCCGCGCCAGGCGGTGTCGGCGGCCGCGCGCAGCCATGCGAGGGCCTCCGCGTCCCCGTACTCGGGGAACGGGCCGAACTCGGCCCAGCCGGCCGGCCCGCGCAGCAGCGCGGTCTCGCGCACGTCGATGCCGCGGAAGCGCACGCGCAGCGGCAGGGCCACGACGTGGACCTCGGCGAGCAGCTCGTCGACGGGGGGCAGGGGCGGGTGGGCGTCCATGCCCATCAGCCTATGCGCGCGCTCCCAGCCGGGGCCGGGGCGCGCGTGGCAGGATGGTGCTCCCGCGGGCGAGGACCCCGCCGCGCCCCGGCGCGGACCGCCCGCCCGAGACCGCCGATCCCAGGAGCCCCATGACCACCGCCGCCGTCCGTCCGCGGACCACCGCCGGCCAGGTGCTGGCCCACGTCCTCGGCGCCCTCGTGGCCTGGACGGGGGCCGTGGCCGTGGGCGTCGTGGCCCTGACCACCGCGGCCGGGCAGTGGCTCGACGAGCGGGCCCTGAAGCAGGCGCACAACGCCTTCCCGGACCTCACCGACCGCGGCCGGGAGCTGCTCGACCTGCTGCCGTGGGCCGTGGGCGGGATCTGCGCGGTGGCCCTGGTGGTGCTGGCCGTGCGGGCGCGCCGGCTCGCCCCGGCGCTGACGGGGGCGGCGGTCGTGGTGCTGTCCAACCTCACCGTGCAGCTGCTCAAGCGGGTGTTCGTGGACAAGCCCGACCTCGGCATCCAGGAGGCCGCGGCCAACTCCTTCCCCTCCGGGCACACGGCCGCGACGGCCGCGGCGGTCGCGGTCGTGCTGCTCGCCGCCCCGGCCGCCGCGCGGCCCGCGGTGGCCCTGCTCGGGGCGGGCGCGATGACCGCCACGGGCATCGCCACCCTGGTCAACGGCTGGCACCGGCCCTCGGACGTGGTGGCGTCCCTGCTCGTGGTCGGCGGCTGGGCGGCGCTGGGCGGGCTCGTGCTGCGCCTGACCGGCCCCGCCGAGGGGCCGGTGCGCAGCGGGGGCCTCACGGCGCTGCTCGGGCTGGCCGGGGCGGGGGCGCTGCTGACGGGGCTGCTGCCGGCGTGGGTGGCCCTGGAGCGCCCCGGCGGGGGCTGGGCCGCGGCGGCCGGGTGCGCGGCGGTGCTGGGGGTCAGTCTGCTGACGGCTGCGGCGCTGACAGCGCTGCAGGCACCGCGTCGGCGGGGGCCTCGGACCTGATCCGCTCGAGCCGGTCCAGCAGCACCCGGGCGGAGCCGGGGGTGTAGGGCAGCCGGAACATCGAGGCGGTCACGGGGCGCATCCCGCCGGGGGCGGCCGCGGCGGCCTCGCTCGCGTCCACCCGCTCGATCGCGGTGCGCATCAGCCGGGCCTGCTCCCGCACGTGGCCGCGCTCCACGGGGCGGCCGTGGCCGGGGACGAACACCCGGTAGCGCTCCAGGTCCGCCAGCCGGTCGAGGGCCTCGGCCCAGCCGCGCGGGAAGGAGTCCTCGAACTGCGGGTCCGTGCCCTGCTCCACGAGGTCGCCCACGAACACGACGTCGTCGGTGCCCACGCACACGTCGTTGTCGGTGTGCGCCCGGCCCAGGGAGAAGAGCACGGCGCTGCGCTCCCCGAGGTCCACCCGGGCCAGGGCGGGGCGGCGCCCCGTGCCCGGCAGATGCCGGTTGGGCGGGACCACGGCCGTGTCGGGGCCCTCCGCGGCGGCCATCTCCGGCTCGTGGGTGCCGACGTAGGAGCGGTGGTAGTCGGCGTGGGCGCGGATGGCCTCGGCGCAGCCGCGGTGGCCCCAGAACTCCTCGGCGCCCGCGCGGCGGAACACGGCGTTGCCCATGTAGTGGACGTGGTGGGCGTGGGTGTTCACGACCACCAGCGGCAGCGGGGTCACCGAGCGCACGGCCGCCAGGATCTCCGCGCCCTGGCGCGGCCCGGCCCCGGTGTCGACCACGAGGGCGCGCCGGGTCCCGAGCACGAGACCGGAGTTCAGCCTCCAGTTGTCCGTGCTCACGGCGAAGACGCCGTCGCGGAGCTCGTTGATGCGGGTCACCCGACCAGGGTACCGACCGCACCCGCCTATCCTGGTCCCCATGACTTCCGACGGGACCGGGGATGCACCGCGCGGCGCGGGCCGCTACGCTCCGTCCCCCTCGGGGGACCTGCACGTGGGCAACCTGCGCACGGCGCTGCTGGCCTGGGCGCTCGCCCGCGGCAGCGGGCGCTCCTTCGTGCTGCGGATCGAGGACCTCGACCGGGTGCGCCCGGGCGCGGCGCAGCGCCAGCTGGCGGACCTGGCCCGCACGGGGCTGGACTGGGACGGTGAGCCGCTGCTGCAGTCGACGCGGGAGGCGGCCCACCGCGCGGTCGTCGAGCGGCTCACGGCCGCGGGCCTGACCTACGAGTGCTACTGCACCCGCCGCGAGATCCGGGCGGCGGCGAGCGCCCCGCACGGGGCCCCGGGCGCCTACCCCGGCACGTGCCGGGACCTGGGCCCGGCCGAGCGGGCGGCGCGGCGGGCCGGGCGGGCCCCGGCGGTGCGGCTGCGCGCGCAGGTGCACGAGGAGACCGTCCTGGACCGGTGGGCCGGCCCGTACACGGGTGCGGTCGACGACCTCGTGCTGCTGCGCAACGACGGGCGGCCCGCCTACAACCTGGCGGTGGTCCTCGACGACGCCCACCAGGGCGTGGACCAGGTGGTGCGCGGGGACGACCTGCTGCCCTCGACCCCGCGCCAGGCCCACCTCGCCGACCTGCTGGGGCTGCCCCGGCCCGAGTGGGTGCACGTGCCGCTGGTGCTCAACCCGCAGGGGCAGCGGCTGGCCAAGCGCGACGGCGCCGTGACCCTGGCGGACCTCGGGGCCGCGGGGGTGCCCGCGGAGGAGGCGGTCGCCCGGATCGTGGCCTCCCTGGGGCTGCCCGGGCGGCCCCGGACGGCGCAGGACGTCCTCGCCGTGCTCGACGAGGACGTCCTGCCGCGCGTGCCGTGGGTCCTGGACCCGCGGGAGTGGACGGCTCAGCGCACGGGCTGAGCCCGCTGCGCCGGGGCCTGCTCCGGCTCGTGCGGGTCCTCGGGCTCGGCGAGGAAGCGCTCGTAGGCCGCGGAGGTCAGGAAGGCCGGGTAGTCCTGCCCCAGGGCCACCTCCTCGAACACCGCGCGGGCGTCGTCGAAGCGGTCGCCCTCGGTGCGCTCGATCCGCGCGAACTCCTCGTCGACGAGCTCGGCCACCCACTCGCGGGTGATCTCCTCGCCCTCGTCGGTGATCGCCCGGGAGTTGACCCACTGCCAGATCTGGGAGCGGGAGATCTCGGCGGTCGCGGCGTCCTCCATGAGATTGTGGATGGCCACCGCCCCGGAGCCGCGCAGCCAGGCCTCGATGTAGCGGATCCCGACGTCGATGTTGTTGCGGATCCCGGCCTCGGTGATCCTGCCCTCGGCCGAGGCGATGTCGATCAGCGCCTTGTCGTCGGGCACCACGTCCTCGCGCCGGCGCTCGAGCTGGTTGGGCCTCTCCCCCAGCACCCGGTCGAAGACCTCCTGGCAGACCGGCACGAGGTCGGGGTGGGCGACCCAGGAGCCGTCGAAGCCGTCCTCGGCCTCGCGGGTCTTGTCCGCGCGCACCTTCTCGACCGCGGTGCGGTTGACCTCCTCGTCGCGGCGGGACGGGATGAACGCCGCCATCCCGCCGATGGCCATCGCCCCGCGCCGGTGGCAGGCGCGCACGAGCTGCTCGGTGTAGGCGCGCATGAACGGCTGGGTCATGGTCACCTCGTTGCGGTCCGGCAGCAGGAAGCGCGGTCCGCGCGTGCGGAAGTTCTTGATGATCGAGAAGATGTAGTCCCAGCGCCCGGCGTTGAGCCCCGCGGCGTGCTCGCCGAGCTCCCAGAGGATCTCCTCCATCTCGAACGCGGCGGTGATCGTCTCGATGAGCACGGTCGCCCGGATGGTGCCGCGGTCGGTGCCCAGCAGCGACTCGGCCTTCGTGAACACGTCGTGCCACAGCCGCGCCTCGCGGTGGGACTCGAGCTTGGGCAGGTAGAAGTAGGGACCGAGGCCGAGCTTCTTCAGCCGGCGGGCGTTGTGGAAGAAGTACAGCCCGAAGTCCACCAGCGCCCCGGCGATCGGCTCGCCCTTGACCGAGAGGTGCTTCTCCTCGAGGTGCCAGCCGCGGGGGCGGACCACGATCGTCGGGTTGGCGCGGGCGTCCGTGTTCCTCAGCGCGTACTTCTTGCCGTCCGGGCTGGTGAACTCGATGGTGCCCTCGAGCGCGTCGATCAGGTTGAGCTGGTTGGCCACCACGTTCGTCCAGTGCGGGGTGTTGGCGTCCTCCATGTCCGCCAGCCACACCCTCGCCCCGGAGTTGAGCGCGTTGATCGTCATCTTCCGCTCGGTGGGGCCGGTGATCTCCACGCGCCGGTCCTCGAGGCCGGGCGGGGGCGGCGGGACCCGCCAGGAGTCGTCCTCGCGGATCCGGCGGGTCTCCGGCAGGAAGGAGGGGTCCGTGCCGCGGGCGATCGCCTTCCGGCGCTCCTCGCGCGCCGCCAGCAGCTCGCGGCGGCGGGGTTCGAACTCCCGGTGCAGGGCCGCCAGGAACCCGAGGGCGTCCGGGGTGAGCACGCTGGACTGCCGGGGCACGTGGTGGCCGGTGAGGGTCACGCCGTTGATCGTCACGGGGTTGCTGGTCATGGTCATCATGGCTGGTTCCTCGGCTGGTGAGGTCGGCGGGAAGGACGGGGGCCGGCGTGCCGCACCCGGTTCCCGGGTGCGGCGCGGCCGGGGCCCGGGACGGGGCCCCCGGCCGCGGTGGGCGCAGCGGCCTAGTGGAACTGGGCGGTCTCGGTGGAGCCGGCCAGGGCCGTGGTCGAGGAGTCCGGGTTCAGCGTCGTGGAGACGAGGTCGAAGTAGCCGGTGCCGACCTCGCGCTGGTGGCGGGTCGCGGTGTAGCCGCGCTCCTCGGCCGCGAACTCGCGCTCCTGCAGCTCGACGTAGGCCTTCATCTGCTCGCGGGCGTAGCCGTGGGCGAGGTCGAACATCGAGTAGTTCAGGGCGTGGAAGCCGGCGAGGGTGATGAACTGGAACTTGTAGCCCATCGCCCCGAGCTCGCGCTGGAACTTCGCGATCGTGGCGTCGTCCAGGTGCTTCTTCCAGTTGAAGGACGGCGAGCAGTTGTAGGCCAGCATCTGGTCCGGGTGCTCGGCGTGGATGCCCTCGGCGAACTTCTTGGCGAGCTCGAGGTCGGGGGTGCCGGTCTCCATCCACAGCAGGTCCGCGTACGGGGCGTAGGCGTTGCCGCGGGCGATGCACGCCTCGAGGCCGTTGCGGACCTTGTAGTAGCCCTCGGCGGTGCGCTCGCCGCTGATGAACGGCTTGTCCCGGTCGTCGACGTCCGAGGTGATCAGCGTGGCCGCCTCGGCGTCGGTGCGGGCGATGATCAGGGACGGGACGTCGGCGACGTCGGCGGCGAGCCGGGCCGCGCTGAGCGTGCGCACGTGCTGCTGGGTGGGGATGAGCACCTTGCCGCCGAGGTGGCCGCACTTCTTCTCGGAGGCCAGCTGGTCCTCCCAGTGCACGCCCGCCGCGCCCGCGGCGATCATGGACTTCATCAGCTCGTAGGCGTTGAGCGGGCCGCCGAAGCCCGCCTCGGCGTCGGCGACGATCGGGACCAGCCAGTCCTCGACGGTGCTGATGCCCTCGGCGTGCTCGATCTGGTCGGCGCGCATGAGCGCGTTGTTGATCCGCCGCACGACCGCCGGGACGGAGTTGGCGGGGTAGATCGACTGGTCCGGGTAGGTCTGGCCGGCGAGGTTGGCGTCGCCGGCGACCTGCCACCCGGAGAGGTAGATGGCCTTCAGCCCGGCCTTGACCTGCTGGACGGCCTGGTTGCCGGTGAGCGCGCCGAGGGCGTTGACGAAGTCCTCGGAGTGCAGCTTCTCCCACAGCCGCTCCGCGCCGCGGCGGGCGAGGGTCATCTCCTCCTGCACCGTGCCGCGCAGGCGCACGACGTCCTCCGCGGAGTACTCGCGGGTGATCTGCGCCCAGCGGGGGTCGGCGTCCCACTCCTGGCGGAGCTCGTCGGCGGTCTTGGGGGCGTTGGGGTAGGACATGATCTGCTCCTCGTCGAGTGTCCGGAGTCCCGGCCCGTGCGGGGCCGTGCTGTCGTTCGGGGCCACCACGGCCCGCCGTTGTTCGCGGTTCCTTGGTGACACACACCACTGTGCGCCCGAATCCACTCCGTTGACCCCATATTTTTCCGTGAATTTCTGCCGTTCTTCACGTACCGTGAAGAAATGACCACCAGCGCCTGGGGCTACGACGCCCCGACGACGACCACGACGGCGGACCCGCCCGGCGGCACCGACCTGATCGGCCTGGGCCGGCGCATCCGCACGCTGCGCAAGCGGCGCGGGCTGACCCTCGCCGGGCTCGCGGAGCAGACCGGGACGGCCCCCTCCCAGCTGTCGGTGATCGAGAACGGCCGCCGCGAGCCCCGGCTGAGCCTGCTCCAGCGGCTGGCCGACGCCCTCGGGACGAGCGTCGACGCGCTGCTGGGCGCCGAGCCCGCCGACCGGCGCGAGGCGCTGGAGGTCCAGCTCGAGCGGGCCCAGCGCTCCCCGCTCTACGAGCAGCTGGGCCTGCCCACGGTGCGGGTCAGCTCGGCGCTGTCCACGGAGGTGCTCGAGGCGCTGGTCGCCCTGCAGGACCGGCTCGGGCAGGCGCTCGAGAAGAACTCCGCGACCCCGGAGGAGGCCCGGCGGGCGAACGTGCAGCTGCGGCGGCTGATGCGGGAGCAGGACAACTACTTCCCCGACCTCGAGCAGGCCGCCAAGGAGCTGCTGGCCCTGGGTGGCTACTCCTCGGGACCGGTCTCCAACTCCGTCATCGCCGAGATGGTCGGCCGCCTCGGCTACAGCATCCACCACGTCACGGACCTGCCGCACTCCACCCGCTCGGTCACGGACCTGCTCAACAAGCGGATCTACCTGGTGCAGAGCCCGCGGGCCGACCACGACCCGCGGGCGGTGCTGCTGCAGGCGGTGGGCCACCAGGTGCTCGGCCACGAGCCGCCCAGGGACTACGCCGAGTTCCTCTTCCAGCGGGTCCAGGCCAACTACTTCGCCGCGGCCGTGGTGATGCCCGAGGAGAAGGCCGTGCCGTTCCTGACCGAGGCGAAGAAGCAGCGGGCGCTGTTCCTGGAGGACCTCAAGGACCGCTTCGCGGTCTCCCACGAGACGGCCGGGCACCGCTTCACCAACCTCGCCACCCGCCACCTGGGGATCCGCACCCACTTCCACAAGGTCTCCTCCTCGGGGGTGATCCACAAGGCCTACGAGAACAACGGGCTGGTCTTCCCGATGGACCACACGGGGGCGATCGAGGGGCAGATCTCCTGCCGCAAGTGGTCCGGGCGCACGGTCTTCGACCAGCCCAACCAGTTCACCGCCTTCGCCCAGTACACGGACACCCCCTCCGGCACCTACTGGTGCTCGACGCGCACCGAGCTCTCGGGCCAGGGGACGTTCTCGATCGGGGTGGGCGTGGCGTTCACCGACGCCCGGTGGTTCCGCGGCCGCGACACCCCGCACCGGACCGTCTCGACCTGCCCCGACCCGGCGTGCTGCCGCCGGCCCCCGGAGGAGCTGCGCCGCGTGTGGGCCGGGCACGCGTGGCCGAACACCCGGGCCCACTCGCACGTGCTCGCGGCCCTGCCGGAGGGCGCGTTCCCGGGCGTGGACGAGCGGGAGGTCTACGAGTTCCTGGCCGCCCACGACCGCGGCTGAGGCCCCGCACGGGGCCCGGCCCGGCTGGCAACACGCCGGGAGCGGGCGTAAAGTCTGCCCAGACCTTTGTTCTCCACCCGTCCCCCGGCAGCCTCGCTCGTCCCGGGCCGGCGCCGGGCGGAAAGGACAGCATGACCCAGCAGATAGCCCAGACGGTCGCGATCGTCATCTACTTCGCGGCCATGATCGGCATCGGCCTGTACGCCAACCGCCGGACCAACGACCTCGACGACTACATGCTCGGCGGGCGCAACCTCAAGCCCGGCACCGCCGCGCTCAGCGCGGGGGCCTCGGACATGTCCGGGTGGCTGCTCATGGGCCTGCCCGGGGCCGTGTTCCTCTCGGGGCTCGTGGAGGCCTGGATCGCGATCGGCCTGACCGTCGGCGCCTGGCTGAACTGGAAGTTCATCGCCCCGCGGCTGCGCTCGTACACGGAGGTCTCGCACAACTCCATCACGATCCCCTCCTTCCTCGACAACCGGCTCAAGGGCGGCGGGCGCCCGCTGCGCATCGTCTCCGGCGTCGTGATCCTCGTGTTCTTCACGTTCTACGTCTCCTCCGGCATGGTCGCCGGCGGGCTGTTCTTCCAGTCCTCCTTCGGCTCGACCTACCACACCGGCCTGCTGCTGGTCGTGGCCGTGACCATCGGCTACACCCTCTTCGGCGGCTTCCTCGGGGCGACCTACACGGACGTGGTGCAGGGGCTGATGATGTTCGCCGCGCTGCTGCTCGTGCCGATCGTGGGGATCATCAACGTCGGCGGCTTCGGCGCGATGGCCGAGAACATCCGGGCGGTCCAGCCCGACGCCCTGTCCCTCGTGGCGGGCGGCTCGGTGATCGGCATCGTCTCGGCCCTCGCGTGGGGCCTGGGCTACTTCGGCCAGCCGCACATCATCGTGCGCTTCATGGCGATGCGCTCGCCCTCCGACGCCAAGTACGGCCGCCGGATCGGCATCGGCTGGATGGTCCTCAGCGTGATCGGCGCGATCTCGACGGCGCTCGTGGGCATGGCCTACTACGGCAACCGCCCCGAGGAGTCCCCCACCGACCCGGAGTCGGTCTTCCTCGACCTCTCCCAGGTGCTGTTCCACCCCGTGATCGCGGGCTTCGTGCTCGCGGCCGTGCTCGCGGCGATCATGTCCACCGTCTCCTCCCAGCTGATCGTCTCCTCCTCGGCCCTCGTCGAGGACCTCTACAAGCTGACCGTCAAGGAGACCCCCTCCCCCCGCCGGCAGGTCTGGCTCGGGCGCGCCGGCGTGGCCGCCGTGGCCCTGGTCGCGGTGCTGCTCGCCTGGCAGCAGAACAACACGATCCTCGGGCTCGTGGCCTTCGCGTGGGCCGGCTTCGGCGCGGCCTTCGGCCCGATCGTGATCCTGTCCCTGTTCTGGCGCAGGCTCACCGCCGCCGGGGCGATCACCGGCATGGTCCTGGGCGCGGTGACCGTCTTCGCGTGGACGGTCACCCCGTGGGCGGACCTCTACGAGATCATCCCCGGGTTCGTCGTGTGCACGATCGCCGCGGTGGCGGTCTCCCTGGCCACCCACCGTCACGACCCGGTCGTCGACCAGGAGTTCGACGACGCCGCCCGCCTGGCCCACGCGGCCCAGGACGAGATGGCGGCCGAGAAGAAGGCCCGGCCCGCCGAGGCCTGAGCCGCCCGCTCCCCGGCACGGCAGGAGGGGCCCGTTCCGCACCGGAACGGGCCCCTCCTGCCGTGCCGGGCCTCAGTGCCCGATCGAGGCCAGGGTCGCGCGGATCGCCTGCGCCGAGCGGCGCAGCAGGGTCAGCTCCCGGTCGTCCATGGGCACGGGCGGGAGGCCGACGACGCCGGGGCGCGCCACGACCGAGGGCACGGACAGGGCCACCCCGCTGATGCCGTGGTAGTCCTCGAGGACCGTGGAGACCGGCAGCACGGCGTGCTCGTCGCGCAGGACGGCCTCGACCACCCGCACCCCGGCCAGGCCGATCGCGTGGTCGGTGGCGCCCTTGCCGGCGATCACCTCGTCGGCGGCCCCGACCACGCGCTCGGCCAGCGCGGCCAGGTGCTGCTCGTCGAAGGGCCGCCGCCCGTCCACGGTCCACTCGCGCAGGGGCACCTGGCCGATGGTCGCGGAGGACCACAGGGGGAACTCGCTGTCCCCGTGCTCGCCCACGATCGTGGCGTGCACGCTGCCGGTGGCCACGCCGGCCTCCTCGGCGAGCAGCCAGCGCAGCCGGGAGGTGTCGAGCACGGTGCCCGAGGCCAGCACCCGCCCGGCGGGCAGCCCGCTGATCCGCCGGGCCACGACGGTCAGGACGTCGCAGGGGTTGGTCACGAGCACGTACACGGCGTCGGGGGCCTGCTCGAGCAGGCGGGGCAGCAGGGACCCGAGGATCGCGGCATTGGCGGCCGCGAGGTCCATCCGGGTCTGGCCCGGGCGCTGCCTGGCCCCGGCGGTGACCACCACGACGTCGGAGCCGGCGAGCACGGCGACGTCGTCGGAGCCCGTGACCCGGGCGCCGCCGGTGAACATGGTGCCGTGGGCCAGGTCGAGGGCCTCCGCCCGGACCCGGTCGGCGTCGAGGTCGTACAGGGCGATCTCCCGGGCGGACCCGCGGATCATGGCGGCGTAGGCGAGGGAGGTGCCGACGGCGCCGGCGCCGACCACCCCGATCCTCGTGCGTGCGGTGGGAGCGGTCTGCGGCACGGGGTCCTCCTCGGGACGGCAGCGGCGGGGACGGGGGTCAGGGGCGGGCGGCGCGCAGGACCTCGAGGGCGATCGGCCCGCCGGTGACCGAGCCGAGGTCGCCGTCCTCGACGAACACGGCGACGGCGAGGTCCTCGTGGGCGGCGATCACCCAGGAGTGGGTGCGGGGCGGGTCCTCGGTGCCGTACTCGGCGGTGCCGGTCTTGCCGATCGCCGTGTCCGGGCTCAGCGCCCGCAGGCCGTCGAGGTGGCCCTCGGTGACGACCGCGCGCATCGTGGTGCGCAGCTGCGCGGCCTCCTCGGCGGTGAGCGGGGCGTCCGTGGCCGGGCGGGCGGGGGCGTCGTCGACCAGGCCGTCGGTGGCCACGAGGCGGGGGGTGACGAGCCCGCCGTCGGCGGCCGAGGCGGCCAGCACGGCCATGCTCAGCGGGGAGACGAGGGTGCGGCCCTGGCCGAACAGCGCCGCGGCGTGCTGGACGGGCGGCTCCTCGTCGGGGATCGAGCCGAGGAACGCCTCGACGCCGAGCCGGACCTCCATGCCCGTGCCGAGGGCCGCGGCCGCCTCGGCGAGCTCCTCCTGGGTGACGCGCTCGTGCTGGCCGGCGAAGAACGTGTTGCAGGACTGGGCCATGGCCTCGGTGAGCGGGATGGAGCCCGTGGCCGCGGGGTCGTAGGAGGGGGCGTTGCGGAACTCGGCGCCCTCGACCGTCAGCGAGGGCGGGCACGGGTGCTCGGTGGACGGGTCGTCGCCCTCGCGGAGCATGGCCAGGGCCGTGGCGACCTTGAACGTCGACCCGGGCGCGTAGCGGCCCTGCAGGGCCGTGGGGTAGCCCTCGGAGCCGGGGCCGTCGGCGGCGGCGAGGACCTCGCCCGTCGAGGGGCGCAGCGCCACGACGGCGGACGGGGACCCCACGCCCTCCAGCTGCTCGAGGGCGGCCTCCTGGAGGCCGCGGTCGAGGGTGAGCGCGACGGGCTGCCCGTCCACGGGGGCGACCTCGTGCAGGGGCGCGGCGGCACCGGGGGCCGGCCCGCCGTCGGCGCGCAGGCCGATCCGCTCGACGACGGCGCCGGGGCGCCCGCGCAGCCGGTCGTCGAAGGCCTCCTGCACGCCGCCGCGGCCGACGACGTCCCCGGCGGCGAGCTCCCCGCCGGAGCGCTCGAGGTCCTCGGCCGTGGCCGGTCCGACCGCACCGAGCAGGGCCGGGGCGAAGCCGCGGGAGGGGGCCAGCGGCTGCTCGTCGTCCACCACGCGCAGCCCCGGCACGGCCGAGGTCCGGCCGGCGGGCAGGGCGCGGAAGTCGTCCTCGCGCAGGGTCACCGCCGCCACGAAGGCCTCCGGACCGGCCTGCTCGACCGATGCGGCGTAGGCGGCGGGGTCGAGCTCGACGACGTCCTCGAGCGCGGCCACGAGCTGCCGGGCGGCGCGGGCGGGGTCGGCCTCCCCGAGCCGCCCGCGGTCGATGCCGATCCGGTGGACGGGGCGCTCGGTGACGAGCACCTCTCCCCCGGCGCCGGTGACGTCCCCGCGGTCGGCGGGCAGGGTGCGCAGGCGCAGCCCCTCGTCCGGGCCCAGGGAGGGCTCGACGACGGCCGGGGACCACCGGGCCCGCCACTGCCCGTCCGCGTCCTGCTCGAGGGGCAGGCGTGCGTCGTAGGACCAGTCCTGCTCGCCGGGCAGGTCCCAGGTCCAGGAGAGCACCGCCTCGCGGCCGTCCTCCCCCGTCTCCTCGACCCCGGCCAGCGCCACGGCCGGGTCGGCCCCGCCCAGGTGGGCGGTGATCCGCTCGAGCTCCTCCTGGGCCTGCGCGGGCAGCGCGGTGCCGGTGAGGTCCCCGGCGTCCAGGCCCGCGGCGACGCCCTCGGCGGCGTCGCGGGCGCCGTCGGGCAGCGCGCCGCAGCCGGCCGGGAGCAGGAGGACGGTGAGGCCGAGGCCGGCGGCCGCGGCGCGGGAGCGGGAGGAGGTGCGCATCGGGACCGACCCTAGTCCGGTGCGGCCGCGCCCGGGACCCCTGCAACGCCGTGTTGCGCGGGTCCCGGGCGCGGCCGGGACCGGCGGACCGCTCAGCAGTGGTAGGTGTCGGTGGGCGCCTCGAAGTGGACGTCGTAGCCCTCCGGGATGCTCAGGCCGAAGGCCCCGGCCAGGCCGAGGATCTTCCGGGCCCGGGCCAGGCGGGGCAGGTCGGAGCCGTTGCGGATCTCCCCGCCGTCGGCGTCGAAGTCCTGGAGGAACTCGGTGGCCCAGGACAGCTCGGACAGCGACGGGCTGAGCCCCTCGTTGACCGTGGCGGTCTGCTCGGGCATCAGGCACAGCTTGCCGGTCATGCCGAACTCGAGGGTCACGGCCGTGGCCTCGGCGAGCTTGGGGCCCAGGGCGCCCACGGCCGGGCCGTCGATGGGCCCGGGCAGGTTCGCGGCCCGCGAGGCGATCGTGAACTGCGAGCGGGTGTGGGCCAGCGTCATGGGGTTCTCGCCGAAGCCGGTGTCGCGGCGGAAGTCGCCGAGGCCGAAGCCGAGCCGGTAGGTGGAGCGCGCCCCGGCGATGGCCTGCAGGTTCTGCACCCCGCGGGCGGTCTCGACGAGCGCGACGATCCGGGTGTCCTTCAGCAGCTCCGCGGTGCGGGTGACGTGCTCCGGGGACTCGACCATGGCGAGCATGACGCCCTCCAGGCCGCGCACGCCGGCGAGGGCGCGCAGGTCGTCCTCCCACCACTGGGTGCCGAAGCCGTTGACGCGCACCCACGCCCGCTGCGGGGTGCCGTCCTCGGCCGTGCCCTCGAGCCAGCGCACCACGTTGTGCCGGGCGCGCTCCTTGTCCTTGGGCGCCACGGAGTCCTCGATGTCCAGGACGACGACGTCGGCCGCGCTGGCCCGGGCCGCCGCGAAGCGCTCGGTCTGGGCGCCGTTGACGAGCAGCCAGGAGCGGGCGAGCTCGGGGCCGACCGCCGGGGCGGGGGCGGGCGGGGTGGACGTGGTCGTCGAGGGGCTCTCGAGCGAGGTGGCAGTCATGAGGACGTACTCGTTCCGTGTCGTGCTGCGAACAGCGGTGCATCGGGGGGGCCGGGGCGGAGGGGCCCGGACGGGAGGACGGGGTCCTGCGGGGCCCCGGTGCGGCGTGGGTGCCGGGACCGCGGGCCCGTTCCTCGGTGCCGTGCCGTCGGGCCCGGGGGCCGCCAGGTGGGCGGGCCGGTGCCCGTGCGCCCTGGATCAGGGCGCGGCAGGTGCGGTGACCCGATCGTAACGCAGCTCACAGGCGCGGCGCCACCGCGGCGGCTCAGCCCCGGCGCGCGGGACGGGTGGTGCGGGCGGTCGCCGGGGCCGTCCACGGGTCCTCGGGCCAGGGGTGCTTGGGGTAGCGTCCGCGCATCTCGGCCCGGACCTGCGCGTAGGGCCCGGCCCAGAAGGAGGCGAGGTCGCCGGTGACGGCCAGTGGCCGCCCGGCCGGGGAGAGCAGGTGGAAGAGCACGGGGGCCCGTCCGGCGGCCACCGCCGGGGTCGCGGCCCAGCCGAAGCACTCCTGCAGCTTCACGGCCACCACCGGGCGCCCGGCCGGGTCGTCGGCCGGCGGGTAGTCGATCCGCACGCGGGAGCCGCTGGGCACGGCCAGGCGCTCGGGGGCGAGCTCCTCGAGGCGGGAGGCCTCGGGCCAGGGCAGCAGCCGGCGCAGGGGCTCGGCGAGGTCCGCCCCGCGCGCCCCGGCCGCGAGGGCGTCGAGCTCCGGGGCCAGCCACTGCTCGAGGGCGGCGGTGAGGGCGGCGTCGGAGACCTCCGGCCAGGGCGGGCCGAGCCGGTCGTGCAGCAGGGCCAGGCGGCGGCGCAGCCGGTCGGCGGCCTCCGACCAGCCGAGCAGGCCGGGCCCGCGGGCGGCCACGGCGGCGCGCACGGCCTCGCGGGCCGGCCCGGGCGGCGGGGGCACCGGGGTCGCGGAGAGCTCGATCGCCCCGAGGGCGCGGGTGCGGCGGGCGGTGACCCGGGTGCCGTCGAAGGAGGCGCGCACCGTGTCGGTGAGCAGGTGCTCGGCGCAGCGCTCGGCGGTGGCCCGGTCGAGGGCGGCGGCGGTGCGGACCACGGCCCCGGTGCCGGCGGCGGCCCGGCCGGCGGCGCGGGTCGCCTCGGCGACGGCCAGCCACTCGGCCCCGGCCAGGGGGCTGCCCTCGGGCAGCCCGGCCCGGGTCCCGGAGGCGAGCTACCACGTCCCGCCCGAGCGGCGGGCGATCCGCTCGGGGAAGGCGAGGGCGAGCACGGCCCCGGGCACCAGCTCGGCGGGCACCGGGTCCCCGCCCGCCGGGGCGGGCCGCTCGCGGGCGCTCCCGCCGGCCGCGGCGCGGGCCTCGCGGGCGGCGCGCCGGAGCCGCTCCGTCTCCTCCGCCCACCGCCGGGCGCCCGGGTCGCGGCCCGAGCGCAGCCCGGCCAGCAGCCGGGCCAGGTCCCCGTCCGGGGCCCGGTGGTCGTCGGCGAGCGCCGCGACGACCTCCGCGGCGGCCCGCTCCCCGACGAGCCGGGTCCCGTCCAGCAGCCCGCGGGCGAGGCGGGGGTCGGCCGGCACCCGGGCGAGCGCGCGCCCGGCCGCGGTGGCCCGGCCCCCGGCGTCGACCGCGCCGAGCCCGCGCAGCACCGACTCCGCCTCGGCGAGGGCGGCGGGCGGGAGCGGGTCGGGCAGGGCCAGGCCGCGCCCGCCCGGGGAGCCCCAGCAGGCGAGCAGCAGGGCGGCGCCGGTGAGGTCGGCGGCGGCGACCTCCGGGGTGCCGTGGGCGGGCATGCCCGCCCACGTGCGCTCGTCGTAGCAGCGCACGGCGGTGCCGGGACCGAGCCGGGCCGCGCGCCCGGCCCGCTGCTCGGCGGAGGCGCGGGAGGCCGCGACCGTGACGAGCCCGGTCATCCCGCGGCCCGCGTCCCGGCGGGGCTCCCGGGCGAGCCCGGAGTCCACGACCAGGCGCACCCCCGGGACGGTGAGGGAGGACTCGGCCAGGGCGGTGCTCACGACCGCGCGCGGGGGCCCGCCCGGGGCGCGCCCGGCCGTGGCGCGGTCCTGCTCGGCGGCCCCGGTCCGCCCGTGCAGCTCGAGGACCTCGGTGCCGGGGGCGTGCTGGCGCAGGCGGCGGGCGACCTGGGCGACCTCCCACGCCCCGGGGAGGAAGACGAGGGCGTCGGTGCCGGGGTCCGCCGCCAGGGCCCGGGCGTGGGCGGCGGCCGCGGTGCGGGCGACGTGGTCGAGGAAGGCCGGGGTGACCCCGCGCCCGTCGGTGCGCCGGCCGGGGGCCGGTGCCCACTCGAGGCCCAGGGGGTGCAGGACCGCGGGGCTGTCGACCACGGGCGCCGGCTCGCCGCCGCCGAGCAGGCCCGCGAAGCGGACGGCGTCGACGGTCGCGGACATCGCCGTGAGCACGAGGTCCTCCCGCAGCTGGCGCAGCTCGGCGAGCATGCCCGTGAGCAGGTCCGTCTCGAGGCCGCGCTCGTGCACCTCGTCCAGGACCACGGCGCCGGTGCCGGGCAGCCCGGGGTCGTGCAGCAGGCGGCGCAGCAGGATCCCCGGGGTCACGAACTCCACGAGGGTGCCGGGCCCGGCCCGGCGGTCCCCGCGCACGGTGTGCCCCACGCGCTCCCCCACCCTGGTGCCGCTCAGGTGCGCCAGGCGCCGGGCGGCGGCCCGGGCGGCGACCCGGCGCGGCTGGGTGACGACGACCGTGGCCGGCCCGTCCCCGCGCTCGTGCAGCAGCGCGGCGACCAGCGGCGGCACGAGGGTGGTCTTGCCGGAGCCGGGCGGGGCCTGGACCACCGCGGCACCGCCGGCGAGGGCCGCGCGCAGGGCGCCCGCGGCCCCCGCGACGGGCAGGCCGGCGCCGATCCGGTCGAGGTCGAAGGGCGCGGCGCTCACGGCTCCGTGTGCTCGAGGAACCCGCGCAGCACCTCGGCGAACTTCTCGGGCGCCTGGGAGTGCACCCAGTGCCCGGCCTCGCGGATCGTCACGCGGTGCGCGCGGGGGAAGAGCCGGCGCATCTGCGGTGCGTGCTCGTCCTTGACGTAGTCGGAGCGCCCGCCGGCGACCCACAGCACCGGGCCCTCGTAGACGGCCTCGCCGGTGTCGGGGAAGCCGCCGACGGCCTCCAGGCTCGTGCGCAGCAGCTCGAGGTTCGGCTCCCAGGAGAAGCCCTCCGGGCCGTGGCGCAGGTTCTGCAGCAGGAAGCTGCGGGTGGTGTCCCACGGGATGGGCTCCTTCAGCGCCGCGTCCGCGTCCGCGCGGCGCTCGAGGGAGCCGAGGTCCACGGCCGCGAGGCTGTCCAGCAGGTGGGCGAACTCGCCCTCCCCGCCCCCGGTGCGCACGGGCGAGATGTCGACCACCACGAGCCGGGAGACGAGCTCCGGGTGGCGCAGGGCGAGCACCATGGCGACCTTCCCGCCGAGGGAGTGCCCGACGACGGCGACCGGGCCCTCCGCGGCGAAGTCCGCCCGGAGGGCCTCGGCCACGGAGTCGGCCATCTGGTCGTAGTCGACCCGGTCCGTCCACGCGGAGCGGCCGTGGTTGGGCAGGTCCACGAGCAGGCTCCGGTGCTCCGGCTGCAGGTCCTTGGCGGCCCGGGTGAAGTTCTTGCCCCGGCCGAACAGGCCGTGGAGGAAGACGACGCCCTCGCCGTCGTCGCCCACGCGGGTGGTGTGCACGGTGGTCGTCGGGTGCTCAGCCATCCCCCGAGCCTATCGGGGTCCGGCCCCCTGCGCCCGCCCGGGCACGGCCGGGCCGTCGTAGACTCGGGGGCGTGACTGCATCGACCCCCACCGACCTGCCCGAGCGCGTCTCGGAGATCTTCGACCCGGCGCAGTGGCGCGCCGTCGAGGGCTTCGGGGACCTCCAGGACATCACCTACCACCGCGGCGTGGCCCGCGGCGCCGACGGGGGCGTCGTGCGGGACCTGCCGTGGGTGCGGGTCGCCTTCGACCGGCCCGAGGTCCGCAACGCCTTCCGCCCCTCCACGGTCGACGAGCTCTACCGCGTCCTGGACCACGCCCGCACCAGCTCCGACGTGGGCGCGGTGGTCCTCACCGGCAACGGCCCCTCCCCCAAGGACGGCGGCTGGGCCTTCTGCTCCGGCGGCGACCAGCGCATCCGGGGCCGCGACGGCTACCGCTACGCCGAGGGGGAGACGGCCGAGAGCATCGACCCGGCCCGCGCCGGGCGGCTGCACATCCTCGAGGTGCAGCGGCTGATCCGCACCATGCCCAAGGTCGTCATCGCGGCGGTGCCCGGGTGGGCCGCCGGCGGCGGGCACTCCCTGCACGTGGTCTGCGACCTCACGATCGCCTCGCGCGAGCACGGGATGTTCAAGCAGACCGACGCGACCGTGGGCTCCTTCGACGCCGGCTACGGCTCGGCGCTGCTGGCCCGCCAGGTCGGGCAGAAGTTCGCCCGCGAGATCTTCTTCCTCGCCCGCGAGCACGACGCCGAGGCGATGCACCGGATGGGCGCCGTCAACGCGGTCGTCCCCCACGCCGAGCTCGAGACCACGGCGCTCGAGTGGGCCCGGGACGTCACGGCCCAGTCCCCGCAGGCGGTCCGGATGCTGAAGTTCGCCTTCAACCTGCCCGACGACGGCATGGTCGGCCAGCAGGTCTTCGCCGGCGAGGCCACCCGCCTGGCGTACATGACCGACGAGGCCGTCGAGGGCCGCGACGCCTTCCTCGGCAAGCGGGAGCCCGACTGGTCGGCCTTCCCCTACCACTTCTAGGAGCGGACGTGGACGGACCGGCCGTGCCCGGCGACGCCGTGGTCCTCGACGGCCCCGTGGCCGGGGACCCGCTGCGGCTGCTGCCCGGCCTGACCCGGGCGCTGGGGCGGCCGGGGCCCGCCGTCGTGGTGCGCACCTCCGGGTCCACCGGCCGGGCGAAGGCGACCGTGCTGTCCACGGACGCGCTGGCCGCGTCCGCCATGGCCACCGCCCGGCGCACCGGTGCCGTGGGCCAGTGGCTGCTGGCGCTGCCGGCCCACCACGTCGCCGGGCTGCAGGTGCTCGTGCGCTCCCTCTACGCGAGCACGACCCCCGTGGTCCTGGACCCGGCCGCCCGCTTCACCCCGGCGGCCTTCGCGGCGGCGGCCGCGGAGCTGGAGGACCCCGAGCGCTTCACGTCCCTGGTGCCCACGCAGCTGCAGCGGATCCTCGAGCCCGCCTCCGGGGTGCGCGACGGGGACGCCGTGGCCGCGCTGAGGAGCTTCCGGGCGGTCCTGCTCGGCGGCTCGGCCGCCCCGCCCCGGCTGCTCGCCGCCGCGCGGGAGGCCGGCGTGCGGGTCGTGACCACCTACGGGATGTCCGAGACCTGCGGCGGGTGCGTCTACGACGGCCTGCCGCTGGAGGGGGTGCGGGTCCACCTCGAGCGCGCCCCCGGCGAGGTCCCCGGCGGGGGGCCGGCGGGCGGGACGGGACCGGGGCGGATCTGGCTGGGCGGCGACGTCGTCGCCGAGGGCTACGCGGGCGACCCCGCTCTGACGGCCCGGCACTTCCGCACCGCCGGCGGGGTCCGCTGGTACCGCACCGACGACCTCGGGCAGCTCACCCCCGAGGGCGGGCTGCGGGTCCACGGCCGGGTCGACGACGTCGTGAACACCGGCGGGGTCAAGGTCTCCGCGGGCCTGGTCGCCGCGGTCCTCACAGCCCACCCCGGCGTGCGGCAGGCGCTCGTGCTCGGCGTGCCCGACCCCGAGTGGGGGCAGGCGGTCGGCGCGGTGGTGGAGCCCGCCCCCGGGGCGGACCCCGCCCTGCTGCGCGCCGAGCTCGCCGGCGCCGTGCGCGCCGCCCACGGGCCCGCGGCGGTCCCCCGGCTCTGGGCGTGGCCCGCGGAGCTGCCGCTGCTGGCGACCGGCAAGCCCGACCGGGCCGCCGCCGCCCGGCTGCTGGAGGGCCGCGGCTGACCGGTCCCTGCCTCCGCCGGGGCGCGTCCGCCGCGCCGGCGGGTGCGTGAGACAATGACCGGCGGCCCGCCGCTCGGACGGGCCGCGCCCCGTGCGCGTCCCGCCCCGACCGGAGGTAGTTCCGTGGCCACGCCCGCCCAGTGGATCGAGGGAGCCCGGCTGCGGACCCTGCCCATGGCCCTCGCGCCGGTGCTCGCCGGCTCGGCCGCCGCCCAGGCGCTGCACTCCTTCGACCTGCTCCGCGCCCTGCTGGCCCTGCTCGTGGCCCTCCTGCTGCAGGTCGGGGTGAACTACGCCAACGACTACTCCGACGGGATCCGCGGCACCGACGACGAGCGCGTCGGCCCCCTGCGGCTCACCGGCTCCGGCGCCGCGCGGCCCCAGCACGTGAAGGCCGCGGCGCTGCTGTGCTTCGGCCTCGCCGCCGTGGCCGGGGCCGTGCTCGTGGTGCTCAGCCGGCAGTGGTGGTTCGTCCCGGTCGGGCTCTCCGCCGTGCTCGCCGCCTGGGGCTACACCGGTGGGCGGATGCCCTACGGCTACCTGGGCCTGGGCGACCTGTTCGTCCTCGTCTACTTCGGCCTCGTCGCCGTGCTCGGCACGACCCTCACCCAGGCGGGGACCCTCAACGCCGAGGCGTGGGTCGCCGCGGCGGCCACGGGACTGATCGCGTGCGCGCTGCTGATGGCCAACAACGTCCGGGACCTGCCCACGGACCGCGAGGCCGGCAAGCGCACCCTCGCCGTGCGGCTGGACGACCGCAGGGCCCGCGCGGTCTTCGCCGCCGAGATCGCGGTGGCCTTCGCCCTGGTCCTGCTGCTGGTGCCGGCCAACCCCTGGATGCTGCTGGTGCTGCTGCTCGTCCCGGCGGCGGTGCCGCCGGTGGCCACCGTGCTGCGGGCCGGGGACCGGCGCCTGCTCGTGCCGGTGCTCAAGCAGTGCGGGGTGCTCAACGTGGGGTGGGCGCTGCTGTTCCTGCTCGCGGTGCTGCTGCGGCAGTGGGTGTGACCGGGTCCGGTCAGGACTCGCGGCCCTCCTCGCGCAGCCGCCGATCCACGTAGGCGTCCTCGACCTCCTGGTCCTCCAGCGCCACGCGGTTGCGCGGCCTCGGGGTGCGGGAGATCCAGCCGCGGAACTCGTCGCCGGCCGCGGCGTGCAACCGGGGGAAGAAGAGGTAGGAGACCGCGAAGGAGATCGCCACGGCGGCGATCCCGGAGAGGATCAGGCCCACCCCCAGCCACATGCTCAGCAGGAACACGGCCACGAGCACGGCGAGGCGGAGCAGGGAGTACGTCAGGAAGTGCACCCGCCCAGTCTACCGAGCCCGCCTGGGAGCCCGCGTGGAGCCGGTGCCCAGGCTGCTCCCCTAGGATTGTCGGCATGGGCCGAGCGATCCTCATCATCGGCGCCGCCGCCCTCGCGGTCGGCGTCATCGTCTACTCCCTCATCGAGTGCGCGCGCACCGACAGCGTCGCGATGCGGGGCCTGCGCAAGGGCGGCTGGATCGCCGTGATCCTGCTGCTGCCGCTCGTGGGCGCCCTGCTGTGGCTGTTCCTGGGCCGGCCCAGGGCGGCCCAGGAGACCGGCGGCCCGGCGCGCGCCAAGGGGCCCGACGACGACCCCCAGTTCCTGCGCAACCTCGAGGAGCGCCGCCGCCAGCAGCAGCAGGCGGAGAAGCTGCGCCGCTGGGAGGAGGAGCTGCGCCGCAAGGGCGGCCCGGCCGCCGGCGACGGCTCCGCGCCTCCCCCGGGCGGGCGGAGCCCCGCCCCCGGTGCGCCGGCGGACGGGGGCGGCTCCTCGGCCGCGGACCCCCGGGACTCCGGGGACGGGACCGGCGGCGCCGGGCACGGCGGGGACCGGGACGCCGACGGCCGCCCGGGCCGCCCGCCGCGCCGCGACTGACCCCGCCCCGCAGCGGCACACCGTCCCCACCCCGGGGACCGTCGCCGCCCCACGACCGTCCCCGCCGCGGGACACCGCTCTCGTGAGACCCCACGGCGACGACGGGACCCCGTGCTGCACGCGCGTGCGGCACGGGGTCCCGTCGTCGTGAGGGGCTCCCGCGGGAGGGGCGGGTCGTGCGTCCCGCGTGCGGGTCAGAGGCCCGAGTAGGAGTGCAGGCCCGGGAAGACCGTGTTGACCACCGTGAAGTTGAAGATCACGCACAGGTAGCCGACGATCGACAGCCACGCCGAGCGGCTGCCGGTCCAGCCGCGGGTGGCGCGCGCGTGCATGTAGGCCGCGTAGACGACCCAGATCACGAACGTCCACACCTCCTTGGTGTCCCAGCCCCAGTAGCGGCCCCAGGCCTGCTCGGCCCAGATCGCGCCGGCGGCAAGGGTGAAGGTCCAGAACGCGAAGCCGACCGCGTTGAGCCGGAAGGACAGGTCCTCGAGCGCCCGGGCCGAGGGCACCATGCGCAGGAACGCCGCGCCGGGCTGCTCCCCGGCCAGCAGGGCCCGCTCGCGCCGGGTCTGCAGCAGCTGCAGCACCGCCATCGCGAAGGTGAGGGTGAACACCCCGGAGGCGGCCACGGCGATGGACACGTGGATCACGAGCCACCAGGACTGCAGGGCCGGCTGCAGCGGGCCGACCGGGGTCGGGAAGCCGATGGTCGCCGCGCACAGCATGATGATCACGAGGCCGGTGACGAGGGTGCCGACGAAGCGCAGGTCGCGGCGCACCAGCGCCACGAGGTACACGCCGGCGACCACGAGGGCGCCGGTGGTGCAGAACTCGTACATGTTGCCCCACGGCACGCGCCCGGCCGCGACGGCCCGGGCGAGGACCGCGGCGGCGTGCACCACGAAGGCGAGGGCCATCACGGCCACGGCCACCCGGGCGGCGGGGCGGCGGCCGCCGGTGTAGCGCATCTCGTCGTCGGCGACCTCGCCGGCCAGCGCGGCGCGCTCCGTCCCGCGGCCGGCGGCGGGGGGCGCGCCGGCGCCCACCAGGGCCTGCTCGCGGTCCCGGGCCCGCCGGGCCCCGAGGACCCGGGAGTGGGCGGCCATGTCCCACGCGAAGGCCACGAAGCTCACCAGGTAGGTCATGGCGGCCAGGAGCATGAACAGCTGGCTCCAGGTGCCGAGGGTGTCGTTGACGGGCATGGGCCCTATCCTCTCACTCGTTGCCGGGCCGGTCGCCGGCCCGGGTCGTGCGCTGCGGGGCGGCGGCCCGCGGGTCCTCGCCGGCCCAGTGCGCGGTCCACAGCTCCTGCAGGCGCTCGGCCTCGGTGCGCAGGCGGGGGTCCTCCCCGCGCGCCAGCAGCCCGTACTCGAGCACGGTCGCGGCGCGCCCGTCGTCGTCGGTCCCGGCCGTGGCGCGCACCCACACGCGGCGGCGCGCGATGAACATCGACATCAGCAGACCGGTGAACGCGGCCACGAAGGAGACGAACGCGGCGGTCTTGCCCGGGTCGTAGTGGACGTCCAGGCCCACGTAGCGCTTGACGTCGAGGAACTCGACGGCGCCCTTCCCGTCGGGCAGCTCGTGGCGCGGGTTCGCGGCGTCGAGCACGATCGCCCCGTTGGGGTTGTTCATGGCGTTGAGCTCGGTGAGGCCCTCGACGTCGAGGACGAACACGTTCTGCGGCTCGCCGGTGTCCAGGCCGAGGTCCCCGTGGTAGGCGGAGAGGATCAGCCGCGGGTTGGCGAGGCCGGGGTCCACGGACCGGGGCATCTCCCCCTCCCCGCCGACGGCCGTGGGCAGCAGCAGGCCCACGAAGCCGAGCTGGTCGGGGCGGGCGTCCGGGACCTTGAGCACCATCGAGGAGGTGTAGACCCCGTCGCTGGGGATGGTGACCACGGGGCCCTCGTAGGCGACCTCGCCGTCGCCGTCGGTGACCCGCACGACCGGGGCGTAGCCGTTGCCCACGAGGTAGGCCTTCGTCCCGCCCACGTCGAGCGGCTTGTTGACCTTCAGGACCTCCTCGCGGGGCTCCGCGCCGGGCTCGTCCCGGACGGTGACCTCGGCGGTGAAGTCCAGCGGGGCCCCGTAGTTCTCCGGCACGGCGGTGTCCCGGTTGAACTCCGCGTCGAAGCTGTCCAGGCGGACCGAGAACGGCTCGAGCCAGTCGGCGTCGTAGTTGGTCCCGGGGGTGAAGGAGTCGTAGCCGATGAGGGTGTTCACGAAGGACTCGCCCTCCACGACCACGCGCTGGCCCTTGTAGCCGAACAGGGAGCCCACGGCCACGGAGACGAGCACGCCCAGCAGCGCCAGGTGGAAGACGACGTTGCCGACCTCCTTCCACATCCCGCGCTCGGCGGCCACGGACGGGGCGCCGGAGCCCGCGTCGCGCACGGCGACGCGGTAGCCGCGCCGGCGCAGCAGCCGGGCGGCGTCGGCGACGACCTCGTCGGGCGCCGGTGCGTCCCCGCCGGCGGCCCCGAGGGCCAGCCGCCCGTGCTCGGGCAGCCGCTCGAGCCGGCGCGGGGTGCGCGGGGGCTGAGCCCGCCACGCCCGCCAGTGCTTCGCGGCGCGCGGCAGCACGCACCCGACCAGGGAGACGAACAGCAGGATGTAGACGGCCGAGAACCAGGCCGAGGAGAAGACGTCGAAGAACTGCAGCCGGTCCAGCCACTCCCCCAGGACGGGGCGGGAGTCGATGTAGTCCTGCACGGCCGCCGGGTCCTGGATGCGCTGGGGGAAGATCGAGCCCGGCACCGCCGCGACCGCGAGCAGCAGCAGCAGGAACAGGGCGGTGTTCATCTTCGTCAGCTGGGTCCACGCCCAGCGGGCCATGCCCAGGGGCCCGAGGGCGGGCAGCTCGGCGTCCCCCCGCCCGGAGGGGCCCGGGGAGGCGGTGGAGGAGCCCGACGACGGGGGCGCTGGGGTGCTCATGCCGGCCTTTCGGTTGTCGGTGCGGGGGGCGCTGGCGCTCAGATCGGCATCACCCAGTCGGTGACGAGCTCGGCCTGCACCCAGGAGACGAAGGCGGTCCAGGCGCCGGTCATCATGAGCAGGCCCACGGCCACGAGCAGCCCGCCGCCGGCGCGCTGCAGGGCCAGGCGGTGCCGGCGGAAGAAGGCGGTGGCGCCCATGCCGCGGCGCAGCGCGAGGGCCAGCAGCAGGAACGGCACGCCGAGGCCGAGGCAGTAGGCGACCGTGAGCACCGCGGCCTTGCCGGTCGAGGCGCCGTCCACGTAGACGAGGGCCTGCACCGCGGCGAAGGTCGGGCCGATGCAGGGCGCCCAGCCGAGGCCGAAGGTGACCCCCAGCAGCGGGGCGCCCCACAGCCCGGGCGGGGGACGGTGCTCGATCTTGCGGTCGCGCTGGAAGAAGGGGATCCCGCCGAGGAACACGACGCCCATCAGCAGCACGAGGGCGCCGAGGACCACGGTCAGCCACCCCTGGCCCAGGAACCAGGCGTAGGCGCCCAGCTGGGCCAGCAGCACCGACATCAGCAGGAACACGGCCGAGAAGCCGAGCACGAACAGGCTGATCCCCGCGAGCACCCGCCCGCGGCGCTGCTCGCGCAGGTCCGCGCCGGTGAGCCCGGTGACGTAGCCGAGGTAGCCGGGCACGAGCGGGAGCACACACGGGGAGGCGAAGGAGACCAGCCCCGCCAGCAGCGCCACGGGCAGCGCGGCGAGCAGGGACCCGTCGAGCACGATCTCGGCGAAGGGGTTGCCGCCGCTCATGCCGACGCGGCCACCGTGTCCTCGAGGAGCGTCCCGAGCACGGAGGGGTCGGCGATGCCGAGGATGCGGGCGGCGACCCGGCCCTCGGCGTCGAGCACGAGGGTCGTGGGCACCGCCTGCGGGGGCACGTACTCGCTCAGGGCCAGGAGCACGCCCCCGTCCTTGTCCCGCACCGAGGGGTAGGGGATCTCGAAGGTGCGCTCGAAGGCCTCGGCGGTGGCCCGCTCGTCGCGCAGGTTCACCCCGTAGAACGCGACCCGGCCCTCGTAGCGCTCGGCGAACTCCTTGAGGTCCGGGGCCTCGACCCGGCAGGGAGCGCACCCGGCGTACCAGAAGTTCAGCAGCGCCGGCTTCCCGCGCAGGTCCTCGGCGCCGACCGCGGTGCCGTCGAAGAGCTCCCCGGTGAACTGCACGGGCTCCCCGCGCTCGCCGGCCGGGTACTCGGTCACGGAGCCGTCCCCGGCGATGTAGCCCTTCTGGTCCCCCGAGTTGGCCTGCTCGGCCAGGGAGTCCTCCTCGGCGCAACCGGCGAGGGCGAGCCCGAGCACGCCCACGGCGGCCAGGGACAGCACGCTGCGGCGCGACGGGCGGGCGGAGGAGTACGGGGAGGGCACGAGGAGATCACCTGGGAGGTCAAGGGGACGGACGACGGCGGGGCCCGGCCATTATGAACCGGGAAGCTGGTTGACCCCTGGGTAGTAGCGGGCGGCGGGCTCGCTGTAGCGCACCCGGGGCGGGCGCCCGGCGTCGAGGTCCTCGAAGACGAGGGAGGTCAGGGACGCGAGGTTGCACTGGCGCCGCCGCGGGTCGTGCGGCAGGGGCCGGCCCTCGGCGGCGAGGCGGGTCAGCCAGATGGGCAGCTGGTGGGAGACGAGCACGGCCTCGGCCCCGTCCCCGCCGGCGGCCACCGCCGCGCGCCCGGCGTCGAGCACGGCCTCGGCCATGCGCGCGACCTGCCGCCGGTAGGGCTCGCCCCACGAGGGGCGCAGGGGGTTGAGCAGGTGCGGCCAGTGCCGGGGGCGCAGCAGCTGCGCGGCGTCCACGTGCAGGCCCTCGAAGTGGTTGTGCGCCTCGATGATCCGCTCGTCCGGGTGCACGGCCAGCCCGAGCTCCCGGGCGACGGGCTCGGCGGTCTCCCGGGCCCGCTGCAGCGGCGAGGAGACGAGGTGGACGATCCGCGCGCCGTCCCGCACCCGCCCGGCGAGCTCGGCCGCCGCCGCCTCGGCCATGCGGGCGCCGAGCTCGGTGAGGCCGTAGCCGGACATCCGCCCGTAGACGATGCGGTCGGGGTTGCGCACCTGGCCGTGGCGCAGCAGGTGGACGGTCGTGGAGGGCATGGCCCCCATGATCCCAGACGGGCGGGGCGGGCCCAAAAGCGGGCCGGCTCAGCCCGCGAGGCGCTCGCGCAGCAGCCGGGTCAGGCGCCGCTCGTCGATCTGCCAGAAGTCGCGGGGGACGCCGTCGACGAGCACCACGGGGATCTCCTCGGCGTGGCGGCGGGCGAGCTCGGGGTCCTGGTCGACGTCGAGCTCCGTCCACCCCAGGCCCAGGTCCCCGGTGACGCGGGCCACGGCCGCGCGGGCGGCCTCGCACAGGTGGCAGCCGGGGCGGGTCAGCAGGGTCACGGCGGGGCCGGCGGGAAGCGTGCTCATGGGCCCATGCTACGGCCGGGCACGCACCGGGGCCGCCGTCCTCGGGGAGGAGGACGGCGGCCCCGGTGCTGCGCTCAGCGCGCGGTCACTTCTTGTTGCGGCGCTGGTGGCGGGTCTTGCGCAGCAGCTTGCGGTGCTTCTTCTTGGACATCCGCTTGCGGCGCTTCTTGATCACTGAACCCATAGGGATCCCTCGCATCTCGGTGTGTCGGTGGTGGCCCGGCCGCTGACGCGCGGCGAGCGGGGCCGGTGCCGGCCCCGGGAGGGGGCACGGCAGATGTTCAGGGAACACCCTACCGTCTCGAGCCCGCCGGACGGCAACCGGCGGCCCGGGCGGCGGGGCGGGCCCCGCCGCCCGGGCGGCTCAGGCGATGCGCGGGACGTCGCGCCGCTCCGGCCCGCCGGCCGGGTCCTCCTGCCCGGGGGCGGGCTCGAAGGCGTCCTCGGACAGGGCGGTCGGCAGCTCGGTCGGGGCGTCCGGGGCCGGGCCCGGGGTGCGCTGCTCCTGGTCCGGGTCCACCCCGGCCTCCTGGTACTGGTACTCGACGTGCTCGGCGACGAGCCGGGCGGCGAGTGTGCGGTCCCCGGCCTCGAGGGCCGAGTAGATCGCCCGGTGCTCGGCGCGCAGCCGCTCGGAGGTCGCGCTCCACAGCGGGACGTGGCCCACGAGCGCCATCGTGTACTCGTAGATGGAGTCGCGCAGCGAGGACATCAGCGCGGAGACCACCGAGTTGCCGGCGGTCTTGCACAGGGCGATGTGGAAGCTGACCTCCAGGTGGTGGAACTCCTTGAGGGAGAGGTCCTCCCGGGCCATCTGCTCGAGCAGCCCGCGCAGCTCGGCCATCGCCGGGTGCTGCGGGTCGGCGCGCTCCAGCGCCCAGGTCTCGAGCAGCACCCGCGTCTGGACGATGTCGCGCAGCGGGTAGTCGGAGGTCGCCATGTGCAGCTGCAGGGCCGGGCCGGCGGAGGCCGCGGGCTCGCGCACGAGCATGGGCAGGATCGACTTGCGCGGCCCGTCGAAGAGCCGCACGATGCCCTGCGCCTCCAGGGTCTTCAGCGCCTCGCGCATGGTCGCGCGGGAGACGCGGTGGATCGCGGCGAGGTCGCGGTCCGACGGCAGTTGCTGCCCCAGCACGAGGTTGCCGTCGAACAGCTCGTTCTCCAGCCACTGCAGGACCTGTCGATGCGTTGCCATAGTCTCCAGGGTAGGACCTCGGGGACGGGTCGGGGGACCTCCGCCGCGCCGTCCGTGTGGCGGGTGCGCCTCTGCCCCCGCCGCGGCGGGGGCAGAGGTGGTGCGGGCACGGGGCCCGCGGGGATCAGATCAGGCCCTGGGCCACCATGGCCCCGGCGACCTTCATGAACCCGGCGATGTTGGCGCCGGCCACGTAGTTGCCCGGCATGCCGTAGTCCTCGGCGGTCTCGGCGCAGCTGTCGTGGATCGAGCGCATGATCTGCTCGAGCCGCTCCTCGGTGTACTCGAAGGTCCACGAGTCGCGCGACGCGTTCTGCTGCATCTCGAGCGCGGAGGTGGCCACGCCGCCGGCGTTGGCCGCCTTGCCCGGGCCGAAGAGCACGTCCGCCTCGCGGAACAGCCGGATCGCCTCGCCGGTGGAGGGCATGTTCGCACCCTCGGCCACGGCCAGCACGCCGTGGCCCACGAGCTTCTTGGCGTGGGAGCCGTCCAGCTCGTTCTGGGTGGCGCACGGCAGCGCGACCGTGCCGGGGACGTCCCACACGGAGCCCTTGGCGACGAAGCGGGCCCGGCCGCCGCGGCGCTCGGCGTAGTCGGCGATGCGGCCGCGCTCGACCTCCTTGATCTCGCGCAGCAGGTCCAGCTCGATGCCGTCGGGATCGACCACGTAGCCGCTGGAGTCGGAGGCGGTGACCACGGTCGCGCCGAGGGCCTGGGCCCGGGCGATCGCGTAGATGGCCACGTTGCCGGAGCCCGAGACGAGCACGGTCTGGCCGTCGAAGGACTGCCCGCGGGTGCGCAGCATCTCCTCGGCGAACATCACGGTGCCGAAGCCCGTGGCCTCGGTGCGCACCAGCGACCCGCCCCAGGTCAGGCCCTTGCCGGTGAGGACCCCGGACTCGTAGCGGTTGGTGATGCGCTTGTACTGCCCGAAGAGGTAGCCGATCTCGCGCCCGCCCACGCCGATGTCACCGGCGGGGACGTCCGTGTACTCGCCGATGTGGCGGTAGAGCTCGGTCATGAAGGACTGGCAGAAGCGCATGATCTCGGCGTCGGAGCGCCCGCTCGGGTTGAAGTCCGACCCGCCCTTGCCGCCGCCGATGGGCATGCCGGTCAGGGCGTTCTTGAAGATCTGCTCGAAGCCCAGGAACTTCACGATCCCCAGGTAGACGGAGGGGTGGAAGCGCAGCCCGCCCTTGTAGGGGCCCAGGGCCGAGTTGAACTCGACGCGGAAGCCGCGGTTGATGTGGACGTTGCCCTGGTCGTCGGTCCACGGCACCCGGAAGATGATCTGGCGCTCGGGCTCGCAGATGCGCTCGAGCACGGCGGCGTCGAGCAGCTCGGGGTGGCGGGCGACGACGGGGCCGAGGGACTCGAAGACCTCGTCCACCGCCTGGTGGAACTCGTCTTCTCCGGGGTTGCGGGCGAGTACCGCCTGGCGGATCGGGATCAGGTCCTCGTGCATGGTGCTCCTCGTTCGGGTGGTCGGTCGGGCCGGTCACCTCCGCGCGTGCTTGCCGCGGCGGCGCAGGCCGGTCAGGGTGGAGAGCAGTCCCCCCGCGCCCCGGCCGGGGCGGGCGGGTGCCGCCGCGGCCGGCAGCTCGGGGCCGGGCTCCGGGGCGGCCGCGGGTCCGGCCGCCGCGGGCACGGCGGGCGCCGCGGGCTCCGGGGCGACGGGCGCCACCGGCTCCGCGGGCACGGTCTCCGGGGGCGCCGGCACGGTCCCGGTGCCCGGGTCCGGTCCGGCCCCGGGGGCCGTCCCGGTCCCCGCCGGGGTCCCGGTGGTCTCCGGGCTCGGCCGGGCCGCGCGCTCCACGCCGTCGGTCCCCGGGGTCCGCGGCCGGTCGGCCTGGCCCCCCACGACGTCCTGGACCCACTCGGTGACCACGGTCAGCGGCCCGGGCTCCACGGCGTAGAGACGCCGCTGGCCCTGCGCCTCCATGGACACCATACCGGCCTCGCGGAGGATCTTCAGATGCTTGGAGACGGTCGGCTGGGCGACCCCGAGCTCGGCGACGAGCTCCCCCACGGGTCGTTCGCCGTCCTTGAGCGCGGTGAGGATCGCCCGACGGGTCTTGTCGGCGATCACCGCGAACACGTCGGTGCTGCCCATACGATCACTGCCCATCCGATCACTGTAGACGCGGTGCGCGCCGGGTCCCCGCAGCGGCGCGGCTCCCTCCCCCGGGGCCCGGGGCCCGGGGGCTCAGTCGAACCAGGGGTCCAGGCCCCAGGTCGGGAAGACCTCCTTGCGGGTGGCCATGACGGTCCGGTCCGTCTCGTCGTTGGGGTCGAAACCGACCTCCCAGGACCGCCACCACAGGTCGACGTCGTCGCCCATCGTCCGGGGCGCCTCCACCCCGTAGGTCGCGAGCACGTGCTCCCGCCACGGCTGGGGCACGGCGGCGCCGACGGCCACCGGGTGCCCGGCGACGATCCCCACGAGGTGGGTCCAGGAGCGCGGGACCACGTCGTGGCAGTTGTAGCCGCCCCCGCCCGTGGCCAGCCAGCGGCCCTCGCACAGCTCGTCGGCGAGGCCCGCCAGGGACAGGGCCGCCTGCCGCTGCCCGTCGACGCTGACCCGCAGGTGGGTCAGCTCGTCGGCGAAGTGGGAGTCGCAGCCGTGCTGGGTGACGAGCACCTCGGGGCGGAACTGCCGCAGCAGCGGGGGGACCACGGCGTCGAAGGCGCGCAGCCACATGGCGTCGTCGGCCCGGGAGGGCAGGGCCACGTTGACCGCGGTGCCCTCGGCCTCGCCCCGTCCCGTCTCGTTGGCGAAGCCCGTGCCGGGGAAGAGGGTCATCCCCGTCTCGTGCAGGGAGATCGTCATCACCCGCGGGTCGTCGTAGAAGATCGACTGCGTCCCGTCCCCGTGGTGGCCGTCGACGTCGACGTAGGCGACCCGCCGCACCCCCTGGTCGAGCAGGTGCCGGACCGCGACGGCGCAGTCGTTGTAGATGCAGAAGCCGCTGGCCCGGTCGGCGTGGGCGTGGTGCATCCCGCCGCCGAAGTTCACCGCGCGCACAGCCTCCCCGGAGAGGATCGCGGCGGCGCCCTGGTAGCTGCCGCCGACCAGCCGGGCGCTGGCCTCGTGGGCGCGCGGGTAGGCGGGGGTGTCCTCCGTGCCGAGCCCGCTGCCGGGGCGCTCGGCGGTGGGGTCGGCGCTGACGGCGCGCACGGCGTCGACGTAGGACTGCGGGTGGACGAGGTTGAGGACCGCGTCCGGGACCACCTCGGGGGCCTCGACGACGACGTTGTCCCGCCGGTCCAGCCCGAACTGCTGGACCAGGCGGTAGGTGACGTCCAGGCGCGAGGGGTGCATGGGGTGGTGGTCGCCGAAGTTGTACTCGAGCAGGGCCGGGTCCCAGTACAGTCGGGTGGGCCGGGAGCCACCGGTTGTCGCAGAGGTCACACGGCCATTAGACCACTTCCGGGCCCGGGAGCCCGGGCCGGGCCGGCCGCGCCGGGACCGTGTGACACCCTGCGGCCCGGGGCGGCAGTGGGATACTGTCAGCGGTCGCGGCACCCGCCGCCCCCGTCCCCGGCCGCGGGACGGCCCGCCGGCCAGGGAGGAGGCAGGGGCGTTGACCCTCTCGCAGCACCGCCCCTGGATGCCGCCCGGCGAGCGCGGGCGCTTCTGGCCGCTGACCGCGCTGCGCGACCTCGTCGACCGGATCGCGGCCGGCTCCCCCGCCCGTCTCGCGGTCTTCTCCTTCGCCGTGGTCGTCACCGCCTTCACCCTGCTCCTGCTGCTGCCGGTGGCCTCGGCACCGGGGGTCTCGACCACGCTCGAGGACGCGGCGTTCACCGCGACCTCGGCGGTGACGGTCACGGGGCTGACCTCGGTGTCCACCGCCGCGAACTGGTCCTTCTTCGGCCACGTGGTGATCGTCGTGGCGATGCAGATCGGCGGTCTCGGCACGCTGACCATGACCTCGATCCTGGCGCTGGCGATCGGGCGGAAGCTGGGCCTGAAGTCGCGGCTGATCACGCAGGAGGCGCTGAACATCGGGCGCCTGGGCGAGGTCGGCTCGCTGCTGCAGATCATCGTGGTGATGTCCGTGACGATCGAGGCGGTGCTGGCCGCGGTGCTCACCGTGGGCTTCCTCGCGGCCGGGGAGCCGCTGCCGACCGCCCTGTGGCACGGGGTCTTCTACGCCGTCTCGGCGTACAACAACGGCGGCTTCACCCCGCACACGGACGGGCTCGTCCCCTACGACGACGCCCCGCTGATCCTGTTCCCCATCGCCCTGGGCGTGTTCCTGGGCTCGCTGGGCTTCCCCGTGGTGCTCGTGCT
Organism: Kocuria sp. LUK; assembly: GCF_021012935.1. Classification (NCBI taxonomy): domain Bacteria; kingdom Bacillati; phylum Actinomycetota; class Actinomycetes; order Micrococcales; family Micrococcaceae; genus Kocuria; species Kocuria sp. LUK. The sequence goes on along the minus strand of NZ_JAJMZI010000007.1, from coordinate 144,570 downwards.
GCGCCAGGCGGGGCTGCGCTTCTCCCGCTGGAACCTCAACACCAAGCTCACGCTCGTGACGACCACGGTGCTGCTGGTCGTGGGCTGGGCGCTGTTCCTGGCCTTCGAGTGGGCCAACCCGCGCACGATCCGGGACATGGACGGCAGCCAGAAGGTCTTCGAGGGCTTCTTCCACTCCGTGATGGTGCGCTCGGGCGGGTTCAACCTCGTGGACATGAACGAGCTCGAGCCGGTGACGCTGCTGATGACCGACGCGCTGATGTTCGCCGGCGGCGGCCCCGCGTCCGTGGCGGGCGGGATCAAGGTGACGACGCTGGCCGTGGTGTTCCTCGCGATCCTCGCCGAGGCCCGCGGCGACCGCTCCGTGATCGCGTTCTACCGCACCATCCCCGAGGACGCGCTGCGGATCGCGATCTCGGTGATCATGATGGGGGCGACCGTGGTGCTCGTGGCCTCGGGGCTGCTGCTCTCGCTCACCGACGCCCCGCTGGACCGGGTGCTGTTCGAGGTGATCTCCGCCTACGCCACGTGCGGGCTGAGCGTGGGGCTGTCCGGGGAGCTGCCGCCGGCGGGCAAGTACGTGCTCGTGGCGACCATGCTCATCGGGCGCATCGGCACCACCACGGTCGCCGCGGCCCTCGCGCTGCGCTCCCGCCGCCGGCTGTACAACTACCCCGAGGAAAGGCCCATCATTGGCTGACCGTCCCGCCCACAACGTCCCGGTCATGGTGATCGGGCTCGGCCGCTTCGGCACCGCCACGGCCCTGCAGCTGGCCCGGCAGGGCCGCGAGGTGCTCGGCGTGGAGCGCGATGCGCAGCTCGTGCAGAAGCTCTCCGGCCAGCTCACCCACGTGGTCGAGGCCGAGGCCACCGACATCGACGCCCTGCGCCAGCTGGGGGCCGCCGAGTTCAGCGCCGCCGTGGTGGGGGTGGGCACCTCCATCGAGTCGAGCGTGCTGATCACCGCGAACCTGGTGGACCTGGGGGTGAGCCGGATCTGGGCGAAGGCGATCACCCCGGCCCACGGCAAGATCCTCTCCCGGATCGGCGCCCACCACGTGATCTTCCCGGAGGCCGACGCCGGGCGGCGCACCGCGCACCTGGTCTCGGGGCGGCTGCTGGACTACATCGAGTTCGACGACGACTTCGCGATCGTCAAGATGCACCCGCCGCGGGAGGTGCAGGGCTTCACCCTCGGGGAGTCCCACGTGCGCTCGAAGTACGGGGTGACGATCGTGGGCGTGAAGTCCCCGGGCGAGGACTTCACCTACGCCCGCCCGGAGACGAAGGTCACCTCGCGGGACCTGCTGATCGTCTCGGGCCACACGGACCTGCTGGAGCGCTTCGCGGCCCGGCCCTGAGGCCCCCGCGGCGGTCGGTGCGGACACCGCCCCGGCGCCGGCCTCCCGGCGCCGGGGCCGTCGCTCACCCGCCGCTGAGCTCCCGGGTCAGCTCCGCGGAGCGCTCGGCCGAGGCCCGGGCGGCGCGGGCGACGAGCTCCTCGAAGCCGTTGTCCTGGAAGGTGCGGATCGCGCGGTCGGTGGTGCCCTTGGGGCTGGTGACGGCCCGGCGCAGCGCGGCGGGGTCGGCCTCGGCCGGGCGCAGCAGCTCCCCGGCCCCGGAGACGGTCTCGCGGGCGAGCACGCGGGCGGTCTCCGCCGGCAGGCCCATCCGCTCCCCCGCCTGCTGGAGCGCCTCGGCGAGCAGGAACACGTAGGCGGGCCCGGAGCCGGAGACGCCCGTGACGGCGTCGACCTGCTCCTCGGGGACCTCGACGACGGTCCCGACGGCCTCGAGCACCCGGCGCACCGCGGCCGTCTGCTCGGGGGTGGTGGCGGAGCCGGGGGTCACGGACACGACCCCGCGCCGCACGCTCGAGGGCGTGTTGGGCATGGTCCGCACGACCGGCTGCCCCTCGGGCAGGGCCCGCTCGAGGGCGCCCACGGAGATGCCGGCGGCGACCGAGGCCACGACCGTGCCGGGGCGCACCGCGGGGGCGATCTCGCGGGCGAGCTCGACGATGCCGACGGGCTTGACGCCCAGCAGCACGACGTCGGCCTCGACGGCGGCGCGGCGGTTGGCCTCGGGGTCCTCCCCGGTGACGTAGGCGCGCACCCCGGTCTCCTCCTGGAGCCGGCGGGCGCTCCCGGCGGAGCGGACGGTGGCGCGGACCTGCTCGACGGGCACGCCGGAGGCCAGCACCCCCCGCAGGATCGAGCCGTTCATGGAGCCGCAGCCGAGGAAGGCGAGCACGGGGGTCATGGGGTCCTCTCGGGATCGGGGATCGGGTCCTGGGCGCCGGTGCCCGGGCGGGGGTCCTCCGGCGCGGTGGTGTGGCGGCGGGCGAACTCGAGGGACTCGGCCAGCCAGGCCGTGCGCTCCTCGGGGGTCTTCGCCCGGCGGGTGGAGACCTCCACGCCGATGACGCCCCGCCACCGGGTGGCGGCGAGGTGGTGGAGGGACTCGGCGACCGGCTGCACGCCGTGGCCGGGCAGCAGGTGCTCGTCGGCGGTGGTCTCCCCCGAGCCGTCGGTCAGGTGCACGTGCCCCAGCCGCGGGCCGAGCTCCCTGATCGCCGCCAGGGAGTCCATGCGGGCGGTCGCGGCGTGGGAGAAGTCCCACGTCACCCAGTCGTAGTCCTGGCCCAGCGGGCTGTAGTGGGGGGCGTAGACGACCGTGTCGCGGCCGCGGACCCGCCAGGGGTACATGTTCTCGACGGAGATCTTCACCCCCGTGGCCCGGGAGACCACACGCACGCCCTCCACGAAGTTCGCGGCGTACTTGCGCTGCCACCGGAACGGCGGGTGGACGACGACGACCTCGGCGCCCACCTGCTCCGTGAGGGCCGCGGCCATCTGGATCTTCGTCCACGACTTGCCCCAGACCTGCTGGGTCAGCAGCAGGGTCGGGGCGTGGATCGTGGAGATCGGCAGCTGGTGGCGCTGCACGAGGTCCTGCAGCTGGTGGGTCAGCTGGCTCATCCGCTCGTGGGTGACGAGCACCTCGATGCTGTCGTAGCCCAGCTCCACGGCCGCCTCGAAGGTCTCGGGCACCCCCAGCGGGTACAGCGAGCTCGTGGACAGCGCCACGTGCGCCCGGTAGGGCCCCGCGGCGTCCGCCGGGGCGGAGGGCACGGCGGACGGGTCCGGGGCCGCGGACCCGTGCGGGGCGGTGTCCCCGGGCCGCCCGGGGTCGCGGGGGGCGCTCACGCGGCACCGACCAGCTGCTTGGGGTCCACGGTGCGGGTCTCGGCCCCGGTGCTGAGCCGGTCGAGGCGGCGCAGGATCAGCCCCTCGCGCAGGGCCCAGGGGCAGATGTAGAGCTTCTCCACCCCCCAGGCGTCCATCGCGGCCTCGGCGACGACCGAGCCGGCGAGGATCTGGCGGGCCCGGGCGGGCGAGACCCCCGGCAGCTGCGCGCGCTCGGCGACCGTCATCGCCTCCATCCGCCGGCTCCACAGCCGCAGGTCCTCGACGTGCAGGGTGCGCGGGACGTGCAGGCCCATCGCGTACGGGGCCGCCCCGCAGATCCGGGCCAGGGAGCGGAAGGTCTTGGAGGTCCCGGCCACGAAGTCCGGCGTCCCGGCGGCGCGCACCCGCTCGACGGCGGGGCCCAGCGTGGTGCGCACGTGCTTGCGCATCGCCTTGACCTCCTTCGGGGTGGCGACGTCCCCGGCGACGAAGGCACGGGTGAGCCGCCCGGCGCCCAGCGGCACGGAGGTCGCGGCCGTGGGCAGGGCGTTGGGCCCGAGGGCCATCTCGAAGGACCCGCCGCCGATGTCGAGGTCGAGGACCGTGCCGGCGCCCCAGCCGAACCAGCGGCGCACGGCGAAGAAGGTGATCGCCGCCTCCTGGTCGCCCGCGAGCTCGGTGAGGGTGACCCCGGAGCGGGACTGGACGTGGTCGAGGACCGCCGCGCCGTTGCCGGCCTCGCGGATCGCGGAGGTCGCGAAGGCCAGCAGGTCCTCGGCGCCGTGCTCGACGGCGAAGTCCCGGGCCTCCACCACGAACGCCGTCAGGGCGTCCCGCCCGGCGTCGGTGATCCGGCCCTGCTCGTCCTGGTGCTGGACGAGCTGCAGCGGCATCTTGTGGGAGGCGTAGGGCTCCGGGCGCGAGCCCGGGTAGACGTCGAGCAGGAGGAGGTGGACCGTGTTCGATCCGACGTCGAGGACTCCGAGCCGCATGCTGTGGTGCTCCTTCGCGTTGCGCCGTCCGGCCCGCGGCCGGACGGTCCTCACTTCCCGGCGCGGGCCGGCTTCCGGGCCGGGGACTTCTTCGCGGTGGAGGACGTGGCCTTCGCCGCCGAGCGCGCCGCCGTCTTCTTGGGCGCCGGGCCCTTGGCCCGCTTCTCCGCGAGCAGCTGGCTGGCGCGGGCGGCGGTGATCTGCTCGACCGTCTCCCCGCGCGGGACCGTCACGTTGGTCTCCCCGTCGGTGACGTAGGGGCCGAAGCGGCCGTCCTTGATCACCATGGGCCGCTCCGTGATGGGGTCGGCCCCGAGGTCGGCCAGCGGCGGCTTGGCCGCGCCGCGGCCGCGCTGCTTGGGCTGGGCGTAGATCGCCAGGGCCTCCTCGAGCGTGACCGTGAACAGCTGCTCCTCGGACTGCAGCGACCGGGAGTCCGAGCCCTTCTTGAGGTAGGGGCCGAAGCGGCCGTTCTGGACGGTGATCTCCTCGCCGTCCGGGGCGGTGCCCAGCGAGCGCGGCAGGGAGAGGATCTTCAGGGCGTCCTCGAGGGTGACGTCCTGGAGGGTCATCGAGGAGAGCAGGGAGCCCGTGCGCGGCTTCTGCTTGGCCGGCTTCTTCGGGGGCTTGGGCTTGCCGTTCTTGTAGTACTCGACGGGCTGGGCGGCGAGCTCCTCGGCGGTGGGCTCGGGGATCACCTCGGTGACGTAGGGGCCGTAGCGGCCGTCCTTGGCCACGATCGTGCGCCCGGTGCCCGGATCGGTGCCGAGCTCCCGCCCGTCGGCCTTGCCCACCTCGATGAGCTCCCGCGCCTTCTCGGGGGTGAGCTCGTCGGGGGCGAGGTCCTCGGGGACGTTGGCGCGCACCGGGTCGGTGAGCTCGCCGGTCTCCGGGTCCACGGACCCGGCCTGCTCGAGGTAGGGGCCGAACTTGCCCACGCGCAGGGTGATGTCCTCGGTGACGGGGATCGAGTTCACCGCGCGGGCGTCGATCTCCCCGAGGTCGTCGACGATGGGCTTGAGGCCGTGGTCCTGCTCGCCGGCGCCGAAGTAGAAGCCCTGCAGCCAGCCGGTGGAGTCCTCCTCGCCGCGGGCGATGCGGTCCAGGCCCTCCTCCATCTCCGCGGTGAAGTCGTAGTCCACGTAGTCGGAGAAGTGCTCCTCGAGCAGGCGCACCACGGAGAACGCGGTCCAGGACGGGATCAGCGCGGACCCGCGCACCCGCACGTAGCCGCGGTCCATGATCGTGGAGATCACGGCGGCGTAGGTGGAGGGGCGGCCGATGCCCAGCTCGTCGAGGGTCTTCACGAGCGAGGCCTCGGTGTAGCGCGGCGGCGGGGAGGTCCGGTGGCCGTCCGCGGCGACGCCGTCGGCCTCGAGCCGGTCGCCCTCCGCCATGCGCGGCAGCCGCTTGTCCCCGTCCTTGCTCTCGGCCGGCTCCTCGTCGCGGCCCTCCTCGTAGGCGGCGAGGAAGCCGCGGAAGGTGATGACGGTGCCGGACGCGGAGAACTCGGCGTCGTGCCCGGTGGACGAGGTCGCCCCGAGCCGCACGGTGGCCGTGGAGCCCTTGGCGTCGGCCATCTGGGAGGCGACGGTGCGCTTCCAGATCAGCTCGTAGAGCCGGTAGGCGTCCGCGGAGAGCTCCCCGCGGACCTGGTTCGGCGTCCGGAAGGAGTCCCCGGCGGGGCGCACGGCCTCGTGGGCCTCCTGGGCGTTCTTCGACTTCGAGCTGTACACGCGCGGGGAGCCCGGCACGGAGTCGGAGCCGTAGAGCTCCGCGGCCTGCCGCCGGGCGGCCGAGACCGCCTGGTCGGACAGCGCCACGGAGTCGGTGCGCATATAGGTGATGTAGCCGTTCTCGTAGAGCTTCTGGGCCACCTGCATGGTGGTGCGCGAGGTGAACCGCAGCTTGCGGGCGGCCTCCTGCTGCAGCGTGGACGTGGTGAACGGCGCGGCCGGGCGGCGGGTGTAGGGCTTGGTCTCCAGCGACCGGACCGCGAACTCGGCGTCCTCGAGCCCGGCGGCCAGCTCCCGGGCGGCCGTCTCGTCCAGGTGCACGAGCTTGCCGGCGGCGCCCTTGAGCACGCCGTCGTCGCCGAAGTCCCGGCCCCCGGCCACCCGCTTGCCGTCCACGGTGGACAGCCGGGCGGCGAAGGCGGTGCCGGCGTCCTCGCCGTCGGTGCGGGCGAAGGTCCCGCTGAGGTCCCAGTAGTCGGCGGGCACGAAGGCCATGCGCTGGCGCTCGCGCTCCACGACCAGGCGCGTGGCCACGGACTGGACGCGGCCCGCGGACAGGCCGGAGGCGATCTTGCGCCACAGCACCGGGGAGATCTCGTAGCCGTAGAGCCGGTCCAGGATGCGGCGGGTCTCCTGCGCGTCGACCAGGTCCTGGTCCAGCTCGCGCAGCTCGCCGAAGGCGCGCTCGATGGCCTCGCGGGTGATCTCCGGGAAGGTCAGCCGGTAGACGGGGACCTTCGGCTTGAGCACCTCGAGCAGGTGCCACGCGATGGCCTCGCCCTCGCGGTCGCCGTCGGTGGCGAGGTAGAGGGCGTCGGCGTCCTTGAGCTTGCGCTTGAGCTCGGTGACCTTCTTCTTCTTGTCCGGGTTGACCACGTAGTAGGGCTCGAAGCCGTGCTCGACGTCCACGGCGAACTTGCCGTAGGGGCCCTTCTTCAGCTCGGCGGGCAGCTCGGAGGGCTGGGGCAGGTCCCGGATGTGCCCCATCGAGGACTCCACCTCGTAGGCGTCACCGAGGTACCCCGCGATGGTCTTGACCTTGGAGGGGGACTCCACGATGAGCAGGCTCTTGCCCGTTCCCGGGCTCTTGGGGGCCTTGGTTGGCACGGTACTCCTTGATGCGGTCCGCTGGCGGCCGCGGCGCTGCTGGACGTCGGTCCGGCGGGCCGGGCGCCCGCCGCTGCGCTCCACCATAACGCGTCGCCGCGGCGGGGCACCGCCCTCGTGCACCGCCGCGGCGGCCCCGGCCCGGCCCGCTGCGGCGGGGACCCGGGCCGGGGGCCGCCCGGTCACACCGGGTAGCGCTCGGGCTCCTCCCCGATCGTGAACTCGCGGCCGGTGGCGGACTCGACGTCGATGACCACGAAGTTGTACTTCAGCGTGGGGGCCCACGGCTTCAGCGGCAGCTCCTCGGCGGCCTCGATCTCGGCGCGGGTCTCGAGCCGGCGGGCCCTGCCGTGGACGACCACCGAGCGCACGACGCTCTCCGGGCTGACCTCGTCGATCTCGAAGGCCACCTGGTCGTTGACCACGAGGCTCGAGAGCTTCGAGCCCTGGGCTGTGCGAAAGTAGAGCTTGTTCTGGTGGGCCACGTAGTTGACGGGGAAGATGTCGACGAGGCCCGCCGCCTCGGTCGCGAGCCGGCCGTAGGGGTGCTTCTCGAGCAGCTCCCACACGGCGGCCTTGTCGAGGGTCTTGACGGGGTGGACGGTTCCATCGGTGCTCATGGTCCCATTCTCCCACCTGCGGGCCCTGCGGCGCGCGCGCTCATCCGCCCACACGGGCCGCGCTCAGCCGGCGGTCCCGTCCTGCGCCGGGACCAGGAAGCCGTCGCGCACGAGGGCGCGGACCTCCTCCGTGAGCCGCTGCGCCTCGTCGCCGGTCCAGCCCAGCAGGCCCGCGAGCGCGGCGAGGACCTGCGCGGTGCTCAGCTCGCCGTCGCAGGCGCCCACGAGGCCGGCGGCCTCGCTCGTGAGCACGACCGTGCGGCGCAGCCCGGCCCCCTGCCGCAGGAGGATCACCCCGGGGTGCTCGGCGCCGGGGCGCTGGTGGCGCTCCTCGGTGACGTCCTCGGGGACCACGAGGTGCGCGCCGGTCCAGTCCCCGGCGCGGTCCTCGAGCCAGTCGGCGCGCCGCTCGGCGGCGGCGAGCACGGGGGCCAGGGGCTGTTGGACGGGGTGCGGGAGGTGCTCGAAGCGGCGCCGGCCCTCCCCCGCGGGACGCTCCGGCCCGGGCCGGCGCAGCCGGACCATGCCGAAGCCGACGGCCTCGACCCCGCGGGCGGCGAAGTCGTCGAGGTAGTCGCGGTAGGCCCGCTCGTAGCCCTCCGGGTCGCGGGACTCGGCGGCGTCGCGCAGCCAGGTCTCGGCGTACTCCTCGGGGGAGACGAGCTCGCGCTGGATCACCCACGCGTCCGTGCCCGGGGCCACCCAGGCCGCGGGCCGCTCGGCCCACCGGTCGGCGGCGGGCGTGCCGTCCCCGGAGCGGGACACCTCCCAGTTGCCCAGCAGGTGGGCGGTGGCCCCGGGGGCCATCACCTGCGGCAGCGCGCCCACGAGGTCGGCGACGAGGCGGTCCCCGGGCAGGCCGCCGTCGCGGTAGGTCCAGCGCTGCTCCGCGGTCTCGCCGGGCCGGCGAGGGGTGATGACGAACGGGGGGTTGGAGACGACCAGGTCGAAGCGCTCCCCGGCCACGGGCTCGAGCAGCGAGCCCCGGCGCAGGTCCACCCGGTCCTCGAGCCGCTCCGGGTCCAGGTCCAGGGCCGCGGCGTTGAGCACGAGGTTGAAGCGGGTGAAGCCCAGGGCCCGGTCGGAGACGTCCGTGGCGGTGACGTGGCGGGCGTGGGCGAGCAGGTGGAAGGTCTGGATGCCGCAGCCGGTGCCGAGGTCCAGGGCGCGGTCCACGGCCCGCCGGTCGGTGGTCTGGGCGAGGGTCAGGGAGGCCTGGCCGATGCCGAGCACGTGGTCGCGGCGCAGCACGCCGGGGCGCTGGGAGGCGCCGAGGTCGCTGGCGACCCACAGCTCCGTGCCGTCGTCCGCGGCGTGCGGGCGCAGGTCCACGAGGGCGCGCAGCCCGCCGGGCACGGTCTCGGCCAGCCCCAGCCCCACGAGCTCGGCCGGGCCCAGCGGGGCCAGGGCCTGCGCCAGGGCGGCGGCGGGCGCGGTGCGCCCGAGGAGGAAGAGGACGACGACGGCGGCCAGGCCGCGCCCCGGCGCCGCCTCGTCGGCGAGCACGGGCTCGAGCACGCGCAGCGCGGGCACGGCCTGGTCGCGCTCGAGGGCGGACGTGGCGCCGGGGCCGAGCAGCCCGGCCACCCCGTCGTGGGTGAAGCCGCTGCGCCGCAGGGCGGCGGCCAGCCGGGCGAGCAGGGCGGCGTCGTCGGAGGCGGGGACGCCGGGGACGCGGGCGAAGGCCGGCACGGTCAGTGGCCGAGGCGAAAGAGCCGGCCGGTGACCTTCGTGGGCACGACCTCGACGTACTCGAGCTTCACGGTGTCCAGCCACGGCCGCAGCGGCAGCTCGTCCACGCGGCGGGTCTCCTCCGGGTCGGTGAGCAGCCGGGCGGTGCCGCGCACGATCACCGACCACGCCTCCCCGCCCTGGGCGTGGTCGACCTGCACGGCCACGCGGTCGTGCAGCAGCAGGTGGAGCAGCTTGGTGCCGGGGGCGGTGCGGAAGTAGATCCGCCCGTCGTCGGCCACGAGGTTGATCGGGGTGATCTCGATCTCGTCCCCGTCCATCGTGGCGATCCGCCCGAAGCGCGCGCTCGCGAGGTGGTCCCAGCACTGCTCCTGGGTCAGCTCCGTGACGGGCGGGCGTCCGGCCCGCTGCGCCTTCTCGGGGTTGTGCCCGGAGATGTTCATGGGGTTGCTCATGGCGTCATTCTGGCACGGGGGCCCGGGCGGGCCCGGGTGCGCGGGGTTTCGTGACCGCCGCCCGCGCGGCGGCGCACCGCACCCCCCGCGCACCCCGGTCCCGCCCGGCGCGACCGGCCGGGCGCTCCTCTCCCCGACCGGCCGGCCCGCTGCCCGGGCGCGCCCCGTCCGCCCCGTGCCGATGCGCACCCGGTCAGCGCACCCGGCCGGCGCCGTCCCCGGGGACCACGGTGAACGCGGCCGGGCGGCGCAGGCCGGCCGCCGCGAAGGCGCGCTCCACCGCGGCGGCGACCGCCCCGGCCCGCTCCGCCGGGACCAGGGCGATCGCCGAGCCGCCGAAGCCGCCGCCGGTCATCCGCGCCCCCAGGGCCCCGGCCGCCAGGGCGGTGTCCACGGCGAGGTCGAGCTCGGGGCAGGAGACTTCGTAGTCGTCGCGCAGGGAGGCGTGGGAGGCGGTGAGCAGCTCGCCCACGGACCGCACGTCCCCGGCGCGCAGCCGGGCGACCGCCGCGAGCACGCGGCGGTTCTCGGTGCGCACGTGGCGCACCCGCCGGGCGGTCTCCGGGTCGAGGACCCCCAGGTCGGCGTCGTCGGGGACCTCCCGCAGGGAACCCGCCCCGAGGGCGGCGGCCCCGCGCTCGCAGGCTGCGCGGCGGGCGGCGTAGCCGCCGTCGGCGTGGGAGTGGGCGACCTTCGTGTCGACCACGACCACGGCCAGGCCCTGCTCGGCCAGGGGCAGCGGCACGGACTCGGCGGCGAGGTCGCGGCAGTCGAGGAACAGTGCGGCCCCGGCCCGGCCCAGCAGGGAGGCGGACTGGTCCATGATGCCCGTGGGCGCGCCCACGAACTCGTTCTCGGCCCGCTGGGTCAGCCGGGCCATGGCGGGCCGGTCCAGGCCCCGGCCCAGCAGCTCGTCCAGGGCCACGACCGTGGCGACCTCCACCGCGTGGGAGGAGGACAGGCCCGCCCCGACCGGCACGGTCGAGTCGAGCAGCAGCTCGAAGCCGGGGACCTCGACACCGTCGGGACCGGCGAGCACGTGCACGACCCCGGCCGGGTACGCCCCCCAGCCCGGCACGGCGCCGGGGACGAGGCCGCCGGTGCGGAAGCGGACCCGGGAGAGCTCGTCCTCCGCGGGCGCCCAGGTCGAGGCCAGGTCGACGACGTCGCCCTCCGGGCCGCCGCCGCGGCGCAGCCGGACGGCCACGAGGGCCGACCGGTCGATCGCGAAGGGCAGCACGAGGCCGTCGTTGTAGTCGGTGTGCTCCCCGATGAGGTTCACCCGGCCCGGGGCCCGCCACACGCCGTCCGGGGCGTGCCCGAAGACCTCCGCGAAGCGGGCCGCGAGCGCCTCGGCGCGGTCGTGCTCCCGCTGGTCCTGCGTGCTCATCGTGCGGCCTCCCTCAGGCGTGCGGCGGTCTGTTCGGCGGGCACGTCGTTGATGAACGCGCCCATGGCGGCCTCGGACCCGGCGAGGAACTTCAGCTTGTCCTCCGACCGGCGCGGACTGGTCAGCTGCAGGTGCAGCCAGCCCGCCTCCCGGTCGGCGGCCGTGACCGGGGTCTGGTGCCAGGCGGCGATGTAGGGGGTGGGCGTCGCCCAGAGCCGGTCCACCCGCCGGACCAGGTCGCGGTAGAGCACGGCGAGCTCGTCGCGCTCCTCGCCGTCGAGGGCGGCGAGGTCGGGGACCTGCCGGTGCGGGACGAGGTGGACCTCCAGGGGCCAGCGCGCGGCGTAGGGGACGTAGGCGGAGAAGTGCTCCCCCGCGACCACCATGCGGTCCCCGGCGGCGGTCTCGTCGGCGAGCAGCTCGCCCATGAGCGGCCGGCCCGTGGCCTCGAGGTGGGCCCGCGACCGGGCGGCGAGCCGGGCGGCGTGCGGGGCCGGGTAGGGGTAGGCGTAGATCTGCCCGTGCGGGTGGTGCAGCGTCACCCCGATCTGCTCCCCGCGGTTCTCGAAGGGGAAGACGTGGCGGACCCCCGTCATGGCCGAGAGCGCCTCGGTGCGCCGGGCCCAGGCCTCCACGACCGTGCGGGCCCGTTCGAAGGGCAGGGACGCGAAGGAGCCCCGGTGCTCGGGGGTGAACACGACGACCTCGCAGCGGCCCACCGCCGGGGACGGCCGCCCCCACAGGCTGCGCTGGGCCGGCGGCTCCGTGCCCGGCAGCACGCCGAGGTCGGGCCCGAGGGAGGGGAAGCGGTTCTCGAAGACCACGACGTCGAAGTCCTCGGCCGGGATCTCCGACTCCCGGTCCCCGGTGCTCGGGCACAGCGGGCACTGGTCGGCCGGGGGCAGGTAGGTGCGGGTCTGGCGGTGGGCGGCCACGGCCACCCACTCCCCCGTGAGGCGGTCGAAGCGCACCTCGCCGTGCCCCGAGCGAGGATCGAGGGGGCGGGGATCGCTCACCTGCTCGACCGGCGGGGCGCCGCGGTCGCTGAAGAACACGGCCTCGCGCCCGTCGGCCAGGTGGTGGGTCCGGTGCAGGATCGGGCGGGCGGTCGCGCGCTCGGCGGGCAGGGACGGGGTCATCGGACGGGCTCCAGTCGCAGGTCGGGGACGTGGTGGCTCAGCAGCTCCGCCGCCGCGGGGTCCAGCCCGGCGGCACCGTCGGGCCACGGAACCCACGATGCGCCCGGACGGCGGTTGCATGCCACTGTCCGCGCCGGTGGCACGGCGGCGCCCCGGGTGCGGCAGGATGGGCCCGGGGGCCGCCGCCCCCGACCCGCGCCCTGCCCGAGGAGCAGCCCCATGAGCAGCACGGACCAGCACCCGCGGGCGGACGCCCGCACGGCCCCCGCCTGGTGGACGGACGCGGTCGTCTACCAGATCTACCCCCGCTCCTTCGCCGACTCGGACGGCGACGGGATCGGCGACCTCGGCGGCGTCACCGCCCACCTGGACCACCTGCAGGAGCTGGGGGTGGACGTCCTCTGGCTCTCCCCCGTCTACCGGTCCCCCCAGGACGACAACGGCTACGACATCAGCGACTACCAGGACATCGACCCCGCCTTCGGCACCCTCGAGCAGTTCGACGAGCTGCTCGACGCCGTGCACGCCCGCGGCATGAAGCTGGTGATGGACCTGGTGGTCAACCACACCTCCGACGAGCACCCCTGGTTCGTGGAGGCCCGCTCCTCCCCCGACTCCCCGAAGCGGGACTGGTACTGGTGGCGGCCCCCGCGCCGGGGCATGGCGGCCGGCGCACCGGGAGCGGAGCCGACGAACTGGGTCAGCTTCTTCTCCGGCCCCGCCTGGGAGCTCGATCCGGCCTCCGGCGAGTACTACCTGCATCTGTTCTCCCGCAAGCAGCCGGACCTCAACTGGGAGAACCCCGAGGTGCGGGCGGCCGTGCACGCCATGATGCGCTGGTGGCTGGACCGCGGGGTGGACGGCTTCCGCATGGACGTGATCAACATGATCAGCAAGGCCGTCGACGACGACGGGGCCCTGCACGACGGACCGCCGGTGGAGGGCACCCCGTACGGCGACGGGTCCGGGTCCTACCTCTGCGGCCCCCGCATCCACGAGTTCCTCCAGGAGATGCACCGGGAGGTCTTCGCCGGGCGGGACGCCGAGCTGATCACGGTGGGCGAGATGCCCGGGGTCACCGTCGAGCAGGCCCGGCTGTTCACCGACCCGGCCCGGGCGGAGGTGGACATGGTCTTCCAGTTCGAGCACGTCGGCCTCGACCACGGCCCCGGCGGGAAGTTCGACCCGCGCCCGCTGCGCCTGACGGACCTGAAGGCCTCCCTGGGCCGGTGGCAGGAGGGGCTGGAGGACGTGGGCTGGAACTCCCTGTACTGGAACAACCACGACCAGCCCCGCGCGGTCTCCCGCTTCGGCGACGACTCCCCCGAGCACCGGGTCGCCTCGGCCACGTGCCTGGCCACGCTGCTGCACCTGCACCGCGGCACGCCCTACGTGTACCAGGGCGAGGAGCTGGGCATGGCCAATGCCCCCTTCGGGTCGATCGAGGACTTCCGCGACATCGAGTCGGTCAACCACTTCCGCCACGCCGTGGCCGCCGGCGCCGACCCGGACACGGTGCTGGACGGGCTGCGCCGGGCCGGCCGGGACAACGCCCGCACCCCGGTCCAGTGGACCGGCGGCGAGCACGCCGGGTTCACCACGGGCACCCCCTGGATCGGGGTCAACCCGGACCACGTCACGGTCAACGCCGAGGCCCAGCGCGCCGATCCCTCCTCGGTGCTGCACCACTACCGGCGCCTGATCGCGCTGCGCCACACCGAGCCCGTCGTCGCCCTGGGCGACTTCACGATGCTCGTGCCCGGCCACGAGCAGGTCTACGCCTTCACCCGCCGCCTCGGCGACGTGGAGCTGCTGGTCCTGTGCAACGTCTCCGGGCAGGAGGTCCGTCTCGACCTGCCCGGCGCCGACGGCTGGGCCGGCACCGAGATGGTGCTCGGCAACCGCGCCGGCGTCGTCGCCCCCGGCGACGAGGGGCGGCTGCAGTCGTGGGAGGCCCGCGTGCACCGGCGGGTCCTGGGCGGCCCGGACGGATGCTGAGCCGCCACCGCGGCCCCGCCCCGGGAGGGGCCGCGGTGGCACAATGATCCGGTGCCGTCCTCCGACCACGCCTCCCTGATCCCCCTGCTCGGCCGCGGCGACGCGCCCGAGCAGGTGCGCCACGTCCGGGAGCTGCCGGAGCGCGAGGCCGTGACGGCGCCCTGGCCGCAGCACCTGCACCCGGACGTGGTCGCGGCCTGGGAGCGGCTCGGCGTGCACCGGCCCTACCTGCACCAGGTCCGGGCGATGCTGGCGCCCCGCCACGTCGTCGTCGCCACCGGCACCGCCTCGGGCAAGTCCCTGGCCTACCAGGCCCCGGTCGCCGACGCGGTGCACCGCGGGCGCCTCGCCGCCCTCGCCCACCCCGGGGTCGTCCACCACCCCGACGAGGCGACCGCCCTGTACCTGTCCCCCACCAAGGCGCTGGCCGCCGACCAGCTCGGCGGGCTGCGCGCCCTCGGTCTGCCGGGGCTGCGCGCGGCGACCTACGACGGCGACACCGACCCCGCCGAGCGCCGGTGGGTGCGGGAGCACGCGGACGTCGTGCTGTGCAACCCGGACATGCTCCACCACGGGGTGCTGCCCAACCACGCCCGCTGGTCCCGGTTCTTCCGGCGGCTGCGCTACGTGGTCGTCGACGAGGCCCACTCCTACCGCGGGGTCTTCGGCTCGCACGTGGCGCTGCTGATGCGCCGGCTGCGCCGGGTCTGCCGCCGCTACGGCGCGGATCCCGTGTTCGTCGGCGCCTCCGCGACCTCCGCGGCACCGCACGCGTCCTTCGCCCGGCTGATCGGCGTTCCGGAGGCCGAGGTGACGCCGGTGACCGATGACTTCTCCCCGCACGGGCCGGTGACCGTGGTGCTGTGGGAGCCCGAGCACACCGGCGGGGTCGGGGAGAACGACGCCCCCGTCCGGCGCACGGCCGTGGCCGAGGCCGCCGACATGCTCACCGACCTCGTGCTGCACCGGGTGCGCACGATCGCGTTCATCACGTCCCGGCGCGGGGCGGAGACGATCGCCCAGATCGCCCACCGCCAGCTCGAGGAGGTGGACCCCTCGCTCGCCCACCGGGTCGCCGCCTACCGCTCCGGGTTCCTGCCCGAGGAGCGCCGGGCCCTCGAGCAGGCGCTGCGCGACGGGCGGCTGCTGGGGATCGCCAGCACCTCCGCGCTCGAGCTGGGCATCGACGTGGCGGGGCTGGACGCCGTCGTCGTCGCGGGCTGGCCGGGCACGCGGGCGTCCTTCTTCCAGCAGATCGGGCGGGCCGGCCGGGCCGGCCAGGAGGCGCTGGCGGCGTTCGTGGCCGGGGACGACCCGCTCGACACCTACCTGGTCAACCACCCGGAGGCGATCTTCGACACCGACGTCGAGGCCACCGTCCTGGACCCGACGAACCCCTACGTGCTGGCCCCCCACCTGTGCGCGGCCGCCGCGGAGCAGCCGCTGCGCGCCGAGGAGGTCGCCGCCTTCGGGCCGACGGCCCCGGAGGTCCTGTCCTCCCTCGAGCGCAGCGGCCACCTGCGCCGCCGCCCGACGGGGTGGTTCTGGACGGCCGCGGAGTCGGCCGCGGGGCTGGTCTCGCTGCGCTCGGGGGCCGGCGGCCCGGTCCGGATCGTCGAGACGGGCACGGGCACGGTCCTCGGCACGGTCGACGCGGGCCAGGCCCACTACCAGGCCCACCCGGGGGCGGTGTACGTGCACCAGGGCCGCACCTACGTCGTCGACGACCTCGACGAGGAGGGGGCCGTCGCGGCCGTCACCCGGGCGCACCCGGACTACTACACGACGGCCCGGGACATCACCCAGGTCACCGTGGTCGCCGAGGAGCAGGCGCAGCGGTGGGGCGCCGTCACCGTCCACCTCGGCCGGGTGCAGGTGACCACGAAGGTCGTCTCCTTCCAGCGCAAGGCCGTCGTCTCCAACGAGGTGCTCGGCGAGGAGCCCCTCGACCTCGAGGCCCGCGACCTGTTCACCCGCTCGGTGTGGTTCACGGTGCCGCCGGCGGTGCTCGCGGGCGCGGGCGTCGAGGAGCCCGACGTCCCCGGGTCCCTGCACGCCGCCGAGCACGCCGCGATCGGACTGCTGCCGCTCCTGGCCTCGTGCGACCGGTGGGACGTGGGCGGGCTCTCGACCGCCCTGCACGCGGACACGGAGCTGCCCACGGTCTTCGTCTACGACGGCCACCCCGGGGGCGCGGGCTTCGCCGAGCGCGGCTACGACACGGCCGCCACCTGGCTGCGGGCCACCCGGGACGCGATCTCCTCGTGCGAGTGCGAGCACGGATGCCCCTCCTGCGTGCAGTCGCCCAAGTGCGGCAACCGCAACAGCCCGCTCGACAAGCAGGGCGCGGTGCGCCTGATCGACGCCCTGCTGGCGGACGCCCCGGCCTGACCGCCGCGCGCCGCCGCCGGCGGTCACGGGAGGTGCTCCGGCGGGCCGGCGCGGGCCAGGCCGGTGGCCGGGCCGAGGGCCGCGGCGGGGCCGCGCAGGGCGACGGTCGTGCGGACGTCGACGACGACGCGCTCCGGCTCGGCCAGCCGGCACAGCACGAGCTCCGCCCCGTTCTGCCGGGCCACCCGCTGCGCGGCGCCGCAGGGGTCGCCCGGGGCGAGCCCGCGGGCGGTGTCGGCGGCCGCGAGCGCGGCGAGGTCCGCCGCCCGTCCGGCGCGGTGGGCGGCGGCGCCGGCCTGGGCCAGCAGGAGCACCGCGAGCAGCAGCACGGCGAGCACGGCGGTCAGGCTCAGGACGTGCACGGTGCCGCTGCCGCGGTCGGGCCGGTCGCCGCCGCGCCCGCCGCGGCGGTCCGGGCGCGGGTCAGCCACCGGGGCTCCCCGCCGGGGGTGCGGCCTCGGTCGCGGCGGAGGCCTCGGCGCCGAGCCGCCACCCGCCCCACTGCCCGAGCACGCCGGGGGCCGGCCCGGAGACGGTGACGGTGGTGGTGCGGGCGTCCCGGGCGACGGTCACGGCCGCGCCGTCCCCCGCCAGGCGCAGGGCGGTGGTGCGGACCACCGCGGGCGGCTCCCCGCGCGCGGCGGCGCGGGCGGAGGCCCGGGCGGCCTCCTCGTAGCGGATCAGATCCACCCCGGCGGCGGCCGCCGCCAGGAGGACGGCCAGCAGCAGCACGAGCGCGGGCAGCAGCACGGCGGTCTCGGCCGTGACGGCGCCGGCCTCGGACCGCGCGCGGCCGGACCGGGCGCGGCGCAGAAGCGCACGGCCGGTCGGTGTCCGGTGGGACGGGGCGCAGCGGGACGGGGCGCGGCGGAGGGGCGCGCCCCGGGACGGCGCGCGGCGCGACCGCGCGCGGCGGGGGGCCGGCCGGGCGGGACCGGCGGCGGGACGGGGACGGGCCACGGGGAAGCTCCTCGGGGTCGGTGCGGCGGGGCGCCCGGACGGGGACCGCGCCCGTGGGCGGGTCCCCGTCCGGACGGGCTCAGACGCCCAGCGCCTTGGTGATCAGGGCGGTCAGCAGCTCGCGGACCTGGCCCGAGGCGAGCACGGCGGCCATGACGCCGCCGAAGGCCGCCGCGGCCAGGACGACCATGGCGTACTCCACGGTGCTGGCCCCGAGGTCGGGATCGGCCGCGCGCAGGGCGCGTCCGTGCGGCCGGCGCGGGCCGGGCCCGCCCCGGCCGGCCGGGACCGCCGGAGGGGCCGGAGGGCGGGAGGTGCGGGGGCTGAGGGACGTGGTGCGGGACATGACGGGTCCTTCCGGGAGGAGGTCGGCGGTGGCCGCGGTCGGTGCGGGCACCGGTCGTGCGGGTCGGCGGGCAGGTCGGTCGGTGCGCTCCGGACCGGGACGGCGGCCCCCGGCTGCGGGGCGCGGGACGGGGCGGGCTCACCGGAGCACCTCCGGGAGCAGCCCGAGCAGGACGGGCAGCACGCCCCAGCAGACGAACGCCGGCAGGGAGCACAGCCCGAGCGGGAGCACGAGGCGCACCGCCAGGGTCTCGGCGGCCCGCTCGGCGCGGCGGTAGGCGGCCCGGCGCACCTGGGCGCCCTGGGCCCGCAGCCCGCGGGCCGAGGGCGCCCCCGAGGTCGCGGCGAAGGCGAGGGCCCGGCGGTAGTCCTCGAGGTGCGGCGGCAGCTCCCCCGCGGCGGCCCACGCCGTCTCCCAGGGCAGGCCCAGGCGCAGCCCGGCGCCGACGGCGCGCAGCGCGGCCCGGTCCGCCCGCCCGCCGGCGAGCACGTCCACGGCCTCGGCCAGCGGCAGCCCGGCGTCGAGCATCGCGGCGGTCAGCTCGACGAGCACGCCCGCGGACACGTGGGGCTGCGGGCCGCGGCCCGGCCCGCCCGTGCCGCGGCCCGGGCCGCGCAGGCGCGGGCGGGGCGGCAGCAGGGCCACGGCCGCGGCGGCGAGCAGCAGCGCTCCGGCGGCGGGGGCGGCGAGGGCGCTCACCGGGCCTCCACCGCCTCGGCGCGGACGACCAGGGCCCGGGTCCAGACCCGCCCGGCGGCGGTCAGCGCGGCACCGGCGGCGAGCGCGGCCAGCCCCCACGGGGTGGTCAGCAGCGTCGTGAGGGGGTCGGCGCCCATCAGCGCGCCGAGGCCGAGGCCCAGCACGGGCAGCCAGGCCAGGATCCGCACGGTCGAGCGCGGCCCGGCCAGGGCGCTGGTGCGGGCGGCCTCGGCGTCGATCTCCGCCTCGAGGGCGCCGGCCAGCCCGCCGAGCAGCTGCGTGAGCGGGGCGCCGGTGCGCTCGGCGACGTCCCAGCACAGGGCGAGCTCGGCGGTGGCCGCGACCGCCCGCCGGTCGAGGTCGCGGCGGCCCAGTGCCGGGGCGGGAGCGGCGGCCAGGGCCGCCGAGACGGTCAGGCCCAGCCGGGCGGCGGCGGCGACGGCCGTGCACAGGCCGCCGACGTGCCGGGCGGTGGCCGTGGCCGCGGCGGGGGGTCCCGCGGCCTCGAACGCGGCGGCCGGGGAGCGCCCGGCCTCGAGCAGGGCCGCGAGCCGGCGCAGCAGCGCGGGCCACTCGGCGGCCTCGGCGGCGGGGTCCCGCAGCAGCCGGTCCCGCAGCCGGCGGGCGGGCCCGGGCTCCCCCGCCGCGGCCGGGACGGGACGGAGCCTGCGCCGGGACGGACCGGCGAGCACGGCGGCGCCCAGGCAGCAGCCCAGCACGGCGCAGCCCAGCAGCACGGCGCTCACGCCCGCGGCCCCCGGTCCGGCGGGGCGGGCTCGGCGGCGTCCCGGAGGGGCCGGTCCAGCAGCCGGCACAGGGCGTCCCACCCGGGGCCCGGCTCCAGCCGGGCCCCGGTCTGCACGGCCGCGGGCACCGTGGTCAGCACGCCGTCGCGCTCCCGCAGCAGCTCCAGGGAGCGCACCTCGCGCCGCCCGCCGGAGCGCTCGACGTGCACGACGAGGTCGAGGGCGCTGGCGGCCTGCAGGGCCACGCCCTCCCGGCTCATCCCGGCCAGCGCGCCCAGGGCCGCGAGGCGGGCGGGGACCGCGGCGGCGGAGTTGGCGTGGACGGTCCCCGCCCCCGCGTGGCCGGTGTTCAGCGCCGTGAGCAGCTCCCGGACCTCGGCCCCGCGGCACTCGCCGACGACCAGCCGGTCGGGGCGCATGCGCAGCGCCTCGCGCACGAGGTCGGCGAGGTCGATCCGCCCGGCCCCCTCCGCGTTGGCGTGCCGGGCCTGCAGCCCCACCACGTGGGGGTGGGACGGGCGCAGCTCGGCGGCGTCCTCGATGAGCACGATCCGCTCGTGGGCGGGGCAGGCCGAGAGCAGGGCGTCGAGCACGGTGGTCTTGCCCGCCCCGGTCGCGCCGCTGACCAGGAAGCCGGCCCGGCAGCGCAGGGCCCCGAGCAGCAGCTCGGCGGTGCGGGGGTGGACCGTCCCGGCGGCCACGAGGTCCTCGAGGCCCAGCTTTGCGGGGCTGCGGAAGCGCACGGAGAGCAGGGTGCCGCCGGTGGAGACGGGCGGGAGCACGGCGTGGACCCGGTACCCGGCGGCGGACTGGACGTCGGCGCAGGGGTGGGCGGCGTCGAGCCGGCGCCCCGCGGCGGTCACGAGGCGCACGGCCAGGGCCCGGACCTCGGCGTCGTCGGCGAAGGGCGAGGGCACCTGCCGGGTGCCCTCGGCGGTCTCGACCCAGACCCGGTCGGGGCCGTTGACGTAGACGTCGGTGAGGCCGCGGGCGGGCAGCAGCGGCTCGAGGGGTCCGAGGCCCGTGAGCTCCGCCCGCACCGCGCGGACGGCCCGCAGCGTGCCGGCGGCGCCGAGCACCCGCCCGCCGGCGCGCACGGCCGCGGCGATGTCGGCGTCCGTGACCGGTCCGGGCCGGGCGAGCAGGCGGTCGCGGACGTCGGCCAGGAGCGCGTCGTCCCCGGCGCTCACGCGAGCACCCCCGTCGCGCGCAGCAGGCGTGCGACGTCCCGGGCGGTGCGCCGGGCGCGGCCGGCCTCGAGCAGCCGTCCCGTCTCGGCGGCCCCGGGCACGGAGCCGGCGAAGCGCAGCGGCCCGGCGACGGCCAGCCCGGTCGTCGCGGCGGCGAAGGCGTCGTCGACGTCGGCGACGTCGAGCCCGGCGGGCACGAGCCGGGCGGGGACGGGGCCCAGCAGGGCCGCGGCGCGCCGGGCGGCGAGGACCCCGCGCACGGTGCGGGGCGCGACGACGAGCACCTCGTCGCACAGCGCCGCGGTGGCCGCGGCCTCCGGGGCGCACCGGCCCAGGTCGACGACGACGAGGCCCGCCGTCCGGCGCAGCGCCTCGAGGACCCCCGGGTAGGGGGCGGGGCCGTCCCCGGGGAGGGAGCGGTCCCACGAGAGCCAGCGCAGCGGCCCGGTCCGGGCCAGGGCCGGCCACAGCTGCTCGGCGTGCACGGGCCCGGCCACGCGCAGCAGGTCCGGCCAGCGCAGGCCGTCCTGCTCCTCCGTGCCCAGCAGCACGTCGATCCCGCAGCCCTCGCGGTCGGCGTCGACGAGCACGGCCGGGCGGGCCTCCCCGGCGGCGCCGTCGGCCAGCCAGCAGGCCAGGGTGGAGGCCCCCGCCCCGCCGACCGCGCCCAGCACGCCCAGGACGCGCCCGCCGCCGGGACCGCCGCCCGCCCCGGGGTCGGCCCCGGCCACGCGCTCGGCGAGCCACCCCGCGGCCTCGGGCAGCACGGCCACGGGGCACCCGCCGAGCTCGGCCGCCCGGTCCCACAGCCCGGGGTCCTCGGACCGGCCCACCAGCACGGTGCCGGGCCGGGCCGGGCCCGCGGCGGCGCGGACGTCCAGCAGCTCGAGGTCCGCGGCCGGGCCCCCCTCCGGCGGGGCGCCCCCGGTCCCGGGGGCCGGCAGCAGCCGGGCCCCGGCGGCGGCGCAGACGTGCTCGACGACGCCGCGCAGGGCCTCGTCGTCGCTGGTCAGCCGGACGGTGCGCGCCCGGTCGGGGCCCGCGGGACGGGACGGGGAGGCGGTGGCGGCGCTCGTGCTCATGGGGCCACTGTCCGGCCGCGGGCCCGGGGCCGGTGCGGGCCCGGACCCGGCTGTGGACGGGCGCCGGGAGCACCCCGGGCCCGGGAGCCGTG
Organism: Kocuria sp. LUK; assembly: GCF_021012935.1. Classification (NCBI taxonomy): domain Bacteria; kingdom Bacillati; phylum Actinomycetota; class Actinomycetes; order Micrococcales; family Micrococcaceae; genus Kocuria; species Kocuria sp. LUK. The sequence goes on along the minus strand of NZ_JAJMZI010000007.1, from coordinate 122,744 downwards.
TGCAGTCCGGCCCCCGGGGGCGGGGCGCGCGCCTGTGATGACGGACCCGTGCCGGACAATGGGCGGATGCACATCGTGGTGGCGGCGGACGAGGCCGCCGGCGGGCACCGGCTCCAGGTGCTGACCGGCTCGGGCGAGCCGGACGGCGCCGAGCTCACCGTGCCCGCCGGCGGGCTGCCGGGCGTCGTCGCGCAGCACGAGGCGGCCGCCCAGCAGGCGGGCACGACCCCGCCGCGCTGGACCTGGGAGCGCACCGCGGCCGTCTACCCGGGGCTGCTGGCCGCCGGGGTGCGCGTGGAGCGCTGCCACGACCTGCGCCTGGTCCAGGCCGTCCTCGCCACCGCGGCCACGGCCCACGGCTCCGGGACCGGCGGGCCGCTGCCCTACCGCCCCGTCCTCGAGCCGCTGCCCGCGGACGAGGCGCCGGGGCTGCTGCCGCCCCCGCGCCCGGGCCCCGAGCAGGCGGGGCTCTTCGACCTGCCCCGGGCCGCCGGGCCCGGGACCGCGGTGCTGGCCGCGGAGCTGCGGGCCCAGCTCGCGGCCGTGGCCGGGGCCGCCGACCCCCGCGGGCTGACCGTGCTGCTGGCCGCCGAGTCGCAGGGGGCGCTGGTCGCCGCGGAGATGCAGCACGAGGGCCTCCCGTGGCGGGAGGACGTGCACCGGCGGATCCTCGCCGAGGCCCTCGGCCCCGAGCCGGCCCCGGGGCGGCGGCCCGAGCGGATGGAGCGCACCGTCGAGCGGGTGCGCGAGGTCCTGCACGCGCCCGGTCTCAACCCGGACTCCCCGCAGGAGCTGCTGCGGGCCCTGCGCGCGGCCGGGGTCGACGTCGCGAGCACCCGTCAGTGGGAGCTGGTCGAGTGGGCCCGGTCGGTCCCGTCGCTGGCGGCCCGGCGGCAGGCGCTGGTCGAGCCCGTCCTCGAGCACAAGAAGCAGGCCCGGCTGCTCGGGGCCAACGGCTGGCACTGGCTGGAGACCTGGGTGCACGGGGGCCGGTTCCACCCCGAGTACGTCGTCGGCGGGGTCGTCACCGGCCGCTGGGCCGCCCGCGGAGGCGGCGCCCTGCAGATCCCCCACGTGGTGCGCGACGCCGTGCGCGCCGATCCCGGCCGGGTGCTCGTCGTCGCCGACGCCGCCCAGCTCGAGCCCCGGGTGCTGGCGGCCCTCGCCCGGGACGACGCCCTCGCGGCGGCCTCCCGCGGGCGCGACCTCTACCAGGCGATCGCCGACCTCGGCGAGGAGCGCGGCTCGGAGCTCACCGAGCGCCCGCAGGCCAAGCTCGCGATGCTCGGGGCGATGTACGGGGCCACCACCGGGCAGTCCGGGCGGCTGATGCCGCACCTGGCCCGGATGTTCCCGCGCGCCGTGGACTACGTGGAGCGCGCCGCCCGGGTCGGGGAGACCGGCGGGCAGGTCCGCACCCACCTGGGCCGGTGGTCCCCGCCCCCGGGCCCGGAGTGGGACGCCGCCCAGCGGGAGACGGGCACCGCCGAGGGCGAGCGCCGCGCCGGGGCGCTGGCGCGCGCGCAGGGCCGGTTCACCCGCAACTTCGTGGTCCAGGGCACGGCCGCGGAGTGGGCGCTGTGCTGGCTGGGGAGCCTGCGCACGGCCCTGGTGCGGGGGGGCCTGGACGCGCGGCTCGTGTTCTTCCTGCACGACGAGATCGTGCTGCACTGCGCGCAGGCCGACGCCGACCGGGCCGCGCGGCTCGTGCGGGAGGCCGCCGCGCAGGCCGGCCGGATCGTCTTCGGCCGGATCCCGGTGGAGTTCCCGGTGACGGTCGCGGTCGTGGGCTCCTACGCCGAGGCGAAGTGAGCCCGGCGCCTCAGCACAGCGCCCGCGGGTCGGCGCCGGGGACGTGGCGGCGCCACTCCTCGTCGGTGATCGGGTCCCCGCGCGTGGCGCAGATGTGCTCGGCGGCCCGCTGCACGCCGAAGATCCAGCCGCGCACCGCGCCGTCGTCGCCGGTGGCCAGCAGCCGGTCGCCGAGGAACTCGACGTCGTTCATCCGGTCCCCGGAGGCCGAGAGGGCGCCCACGACCTCGAGGCCGCCGTCCTGCCCCGGGCGCCACAGCCACACGTAGCGGTCCGCGGCCGCCCCGGCCAGCACCTCGCCGTCGGGCGAGAAGCGCAGCCCCTTCACGGAGGACAGCGCGTCCGCGGACGAGGACTCCCGCCGCGGCGCGTCGGGGTCGGCGAGGTCCCACAGCTCGACGCTGCCGCTCTCGGTGCCCACGGCCACGCGCTCCCCGGAGGGGGCGAAGGCCAGGGCCGTGACGATGGAGTCCAGCTCGAGCGTCGCCGCCCGCCGGGGCTCCGGCCCGGTCAGGTCCCACAGCACGACGTCGCCGGTGCCGTCGGCGGTGGCCAGCACCCGGCCCGAGGCGGAGAAGCCGGCGGCCTCGGTCCCGGCCACGGGCAGCTCCGCGGTGCGGCGCACGGCCCCGGAGGACTCGCGCTCGAGCAGCGCGATGCGGGTGCCGACCTCGGACCAGACCACGATCGTGGTGCCGTCCTGGGTGGTGCGGGCGCCGGTGACCCCGGCGTCCACGGCCGGGACGCGCACCGGCTCCCCGGGCCGGCCCTCCCGCAGCGGCCACACGAGCGCGTCGCCGTCCTCCGTGCCGCCGACCAGGAAGGAGGCGTCGGGGGCGAGCGCGCCGGCGAACCACAGCCGCTCCCCCTCGGGGGCCCGCGGGGCGGGCAGCTCGCGGGGCCGGTGCCCGGTGAGGTCCAGCAGCGTGATGACGTCCTCCCCGATCCCGACCACGCTCAGCAGCGTGTCGTCCTCGTCGGCGGAGAGCTGGTAGACCGGCTCGTCACGGCGGTGGACCACGGGGCCGTGCCGGTCCCAGGCGCGCGTCGCCCCGTCCTGGGAGGCGGTGACCACGGTGTCGCCGCGGCCCACCGCGCTGGTGACGCGCGCCGGGGTCGGGTAGACCTCCACCCGGGTCCGGTCCGGGAGGCGGTGGACGTAGGCGCGCTGGTCGTAGCTGGCGGAGACGATGCGCTCGCCGCCGGGCACGAGGTCGACGTCGCTGACCCAGCTGTCGAAGCCGTCGAGGGAGCCGGCCGGCTCCGCCCGGCCGTCCTCCTCCAGCGTGAACAGCCGCACCTCGCGGGCGGCCAGGCCCGCGGCGAGCCGGTCGGCGTCGACGTCGAGGGAGAGCACGGGGCGCCCGGTGGGCAGGGGCTCCAGCCGCCGCACCCCGTCGCCGCCGGTCGCGAAGCGCTCGACGGCCTCGCCCGGCCCGGCCGCGTAGACGGTGCCGTCGGCCCCCGCGGCCAGGGCGGGGACGGCCCCGTCGCCGGCGAGCTCGAGGGGCGGCAGCCGGACGGGGGCGCGGGGGTCCTCGACGGCGAAGCGCAGCACCTGCCCCGCGCCGCCGGCCAGCAGCTGCTCCCCGTCCGGGGAGAGCACGACCGCCTCCACGGGAGTGCCGGCGCCGACCTCGAGCGCGGCCAGGCGCCGGGCCGGGGCCTGCGTGACGTCCCAGAGGCTCAGGTGGCCCTCCCCGCCGACGGCGGCGAGCACCCGCTCCCCCTGCCGGACCAGGTCCACGTCCCGCAGTCCGGGCCGTCCCTCCACCACGGAGAGCTCCTCCCGGTCCTCCGCGAGCCGCCCGGCGCCCCGCCACACGGACAGCGTCCCGTCCTCGGCGGCGCGGGCCAGCACGGACCCGTCGTCGAGCGCGGCCAGGCGGGAGGCGCCCTCCGGGCCCAGCAGCCGCTCGGGGACGGCCACGGCGGTCGAGTCCAGCAGCGCGGAGGCCCCCTCCCGGGTGGGGGCCAGCCGGGAGGCCAGCAGCCCGAGCTGTGCGGCGAGGTTCGGCGACTCGGCCCGGATCCGGGAGGCCTCCAGGGCGGTCTGGCGCGAGAGCGCCTCGTCGCGGGCGGTCTCGGCCAGGTGCTGGAAGTTCTCGGCGCGCAGGAACAGGGCCCCGGCGACCACGGCCGCGCACATGGCCAGGGCCAGCAGGACCAGCCCGATCCGGCCGCTGCGCTCGATCTGGCGGGCGCTGCGCCGCTCCCGCTCGAGGGCGTCGTCGTAGTGGCGCTCGCTCTCCTCGAGGTACTCGCGCTCGGCCGGGCTCAGCAGCGCCTGCTGGCGCGGGTCCCCGGTCCAGTCGCGGAAGGACGCGAGCTGCCCGAGGGGGATCAGGGCCAGGGGGTCGCGGTCGTTGGCCAGCCACATGCGGGTCGCGCGCTGGAGCTGCTGGCGGACGTAGAGGTCGCGGCGGCTGTCCTCGATCCAACGCCGCAGCCGCGCCCAGTGCTCGAGCAGCGCCTCGTGGGCGAGCTGGATCTCGTCCCGGTCCAGGGTCAGCAGCCGGGCCCGGGCGAAGTGCTCGACCACGGCCTCCCCGCCCTCGGGCAGCTGGTCGCGCGGCACCGGGGTGCGCACCACCGTGCTGCGCGCGGAGCCCTCGCCCACGATCCGCACGAGCCCCAGGAACACGGCCCGGGCCGCCTCCTGCCCGTCGGGGCCCAGCCCCGCGAGCACCTCCTCGGCGCGCCGGTCCACGGCCTCGGTGATCCCGCCGGCCGCGTGGTAGTCGGCGACCGTCAGCTCCCGGCTGCGGGCGTGCTCCCACGTGCTCAGCAGCGCCTGGGAGAGCATCGGCAGCAGCCCCACGTCGGGGCCGGTCCCGCGCGGGGCGACGTCGCGCAGGATCACCTCGACGAGGTCCGGGGACACGCGCGCGCCCACGGCCTCGGCGGGGCCGACGACGATCCGGCGCAGCTGCTCCCGGTCCAGCGCCCCGAGCAGCACGGGCCGCTCCAGGGCGGCGCGCAGCCCGGCGTGGCGGCTCGCCCGGCCGTAGAAGTCGGCGCGCAGGCCCACCACGACCACCCGGTCGCGAGCCGCCCCGGCCAGCCGGTCCAGGACCCGCCCGGGCCGCTGCGGGTCCTGCGAGTCCGTCCACAGCTCCTCGAGCTGGTCCACGACCAGCAGCCGCGGGTCCTGGTCGAGCGCCCGGTCCAGGCGCCCCTCCGGGTCCCGGCCCGGGGTGGTCGCCGCCGCGGTCCACCCGTGCAGGGGCCCGCCCGGGGCGCGCAGCCGGCCGAGCAGCCCGGCCCCCAGCAGCGAGGACTTCCCCGCCCCGGAGGCGCCCACCACGGCGAGCAGCCGCGGCCCCGGGGCGCCGGCCAGGGCCAGCACGCGCTCGCCGAGCTCGGCGACCTCGGCGGTGCGGCCGAAGAAGTGGGCCTCGTCCTCGGGGCGGTAGGCGCGCAGGCCCACGTAGGGGGTCGTCGCCGGCTGGGCCGGGGTGCGGGCGCGGGCCACGTCCGCCCACCACTGCCCGGCGGGGCGCTCCTCGGTCAGCCCCAGGGCCTCGAGCAGGGCGGTGAACTCGCGGCGCAGGCCCGGGCCGGGCAGGTGCGCGCCGCTGAGCCAGCCCTGGATGGTGCTGGCCGGCAGCCCCGAGGCGGCGGCCAGGGCGCGCACCGACAGGCCGCGGCGGCGGCGGGCCGCGCTGAGCTGCTCGGCCAGCGGGGGCCGGCCGGGGTCGGACGGGCTCACCGGGCACCTCCTCGGATGGGTCGGGGGAGCTCCCACGGTAGTGGCCGCGGGCCCCCCGGACGCGCCGGGGCCCGGCGCGCCGCCCGGCCGGTGGTGGCGACGGCGGCCCTGGTCACAGCGGGGCCGGCAGCACCCGCCGGGTGTCCCACGGCACCGCCCAGCCCAGGGCGGTGAGCACCCGGTCCAGGAGCACGCCGGTGAAGCCCCAGACGGTGACCGTGCCGGAGGTGCCCGGCACCGGGACGGTGAACGCCGGCGAGCGGTAGGTCTGCGACCCGCGGGTCACCCCGGCGTAGTGGCGGTTGGCGGGGTCGAGCAGGTCCAGGACCGGCACCCGGAAGACCAGCGAGCTCTCGGCGTGGTCGACCACGTCCACCGGGGAGCTCTCGTGCCACCACGCGAGCACCGGGGTCACGAGGTGGTTGGAGACCGGCAGCGGGACGGGGGCCAGGGCGCCGAGCACCTCCACGCCCCGCGGGTCCAGACCGGTCTCCTCCTCGGCCTCGCGCAGGGCGGCGCGCACGTGGGCGGCGCTGACCGTCCCGCCGGGCAGGTCCAGGCGCTCCTCGGGGTCGCCGTCCTCCGGGTCCAGGCGTCCGCCCGGGAAGGCCACCTGGCCGGGGTGGGAGCGCAGCGTCGCGGCCCGCTGCACGAGCAGCACGTCGAGGTCGCGGCCCACGCCCTCGGTCCCGCCCCGGGCCCGGGAGGGCAGCTCGTCGAGGGCGCCGAAGAGGATGAGCACGGCCGAGCGGCGGTAGTCCGGCTCGATCCGCCCGATCCGCCAGGGCTCCCGGTCCTCCATGGTCAGCAGGTGGCCGTCGCGGGCCACGCGCAGCAGGTCCTGGTAGGCGTCGTGGGCGGGGCTCACGGGGCGAGCTCCCAGCCCTCGGCCCGCAGCTGCGCCCGGGTGCGCCCGGCGAGGTAGCCCTCGAGCAGCGCCTCGCGGCCGGGGGCGAACTCGTACTTCAGCAGCGCGGCCGCCTCGGCCGTGCCCGTGGGACCCTCCCCGTAGGAGGGGCACAGGTCGGCGACCGGGCAGACCCCGCAGGCCGGGCGGCGGGCGTGGCAGACCCGGCGCCCGTGGTAGACGAGCCGCTGCGAGAGGTCCGTCCAGTCGCGGGGCTCGAACAGCTCCGCGACGTCGCGCTCGACCTTCACCGGGTCCTCCTCCCCGGTCCAGCCGAAGCGGCGGGCGAGCCGGCCGAAGTGGGTGTCGACCGTGAGGCCCGGCACCCCGAAGGCGTTGCCGAGCACCACGTTGGCGGTCTTGCGCCCGACCCCGGGCAGGGTCACCAGGTCCTCGAGCCGGCCGGGGACCTCGCCGTCGAAGTCGTCGACGATGCGCTGGGCGAGGGCGCGGATCGCCCGGGTCTTGGCCCGGTAGAACCCCAGGGGGCGCACGATCTGCTCCACCTGCGCCTCGTCGGCCTCGGCGAGCGCGCGGGGGGTGGGGCAGGCCGCGAACAGCCGGGGCGTGGTGGCGTTGACGCGCACGTCGGTGGTCTGGGCGGAGAGCACCGTGGCCACGAGCAGCTGGTAGGGGTTCTCGAAGTCGAGCTCGGCGACCGCGTAGGGGTAGGCCTCGGCGAGCACCGCGTTGATCCGGCGGGCCCGGCGCTTGCGCGCCAGCGGGGTCTCCGCGGCGCCGGTCCGCCGCCGCCGCGCGGCCCCGGCCCGGGCCCGGGCGGGGTCCACGGCGCGCAGGTGGGCGGGCGGGGGGACGGGGGTCGCGGCGGCCATGCCCCCGATTCTAGGCGGGGCCCGCCGGGCGGCTTCCGTGACCCCGTGCGGCGTGGCCGCTGTGGAAGCGCCCCGGTCCATCGTCTAGGGTGAAAAGCGACATTCTGTGAGCTGCGACACGGAGCCGGGGACCGCTCCGGCCCGTGCGCGGCGCGCCACGACGAAGGGACGCCAGATGGCATCGGAGACCGCTCCTGTCGAGACCACGACCTTTGCCCCCAGCCGCGAGTTCGCCGCGCAGGCCAACGCCGGCGCGGAGCTCTACGAGCAGGCCGAGGCGGAGGGCACCGACTTCTGGGCCCGCCAGGCCCGCGAGCTGCTGACCTGGTCCAAGGACTTCACCGAGGTCCTCGACTGGTCGAACCCCCCGTTCGCGAAGTGGTTCCAGGACGGCACCCTCAACGCCTGCTACAACGCCGTGGACCGCCACGTCGAGGCCGGCAACGGCGACCGGGTCGCCATCCACTTCGAGGGCGAGCCCGGCGACAGCCGCAGCTACACCTACGCCGAGCTCAAGGACGAGGTCTCGAAGGCCGCCAACGCGATGGCGGACCTCGGCGTGGTCAAGGGCGACCGCGTGGCCCTGTACCTGCCGATGATCCCCGAGGCCGTCATCGCGATGCTGGCCTGCGCCCGGATCGGCGCGATCCACTCCGTGGTCTTCGGCGGCTTCTCCGCCGACGCGCTGCGCTCGCGGGTGGAGGACGGGCAGGCGAAGCTGGTCGTCACCGCCGACGGCTCCTTCCGCCGGGGCAAGCCCTCGATGCTCAAGCCCGCCGTCGACGACGCCCTCTCCCGGGGCGGCTCCTCGGTGGAGCACGTGCTCGTGGTGCGCCGCAACGAGGCGGAGGTCGGGATGACCGAGGGCCGCGACGTGTGGTGGCACGACGTCGTCGACGCCGCCTCGACCGAGCACACCCCGTCCGAGCAGGGCGCCGAGGACCCGCTGTTCGTCCTCTACACCTCCGGCACCACCGGCAAGCCCAAGGGCATCATGCACACCACGGGCGGCTACCTCACCCAGGGCGCCTTCACCCACAAGTACGTCTTCGACCTCAAGCCGGAGACGGACGTCTACTGGTGCACCGCGGACGTCGGCTGGGTCACCGGCCACTCCTACGTCGCCTACGCGCCGCTGGTCAACGGCTCGACGCAGGTGATCTACGAGGGCACCCCCGACTCCCCGCACCGCGGCCGGTTCTGGGAGATCGTGCAGAAGTACGGGGTGAGCATCATGTACACCTCCCCCACCGCGATCCGCACCATGATGAAGTGGGGCGAGGAGATCCCGGCCGAGTACGACCTCTCGTCGCTGCGCGTGCTGGGCACCGTGGGCGAGGCCATCAACCCGGAGGCCTGGACCTGGTTCCACCGCGTCATCGGCGGCGGCCGCTGCCCGATCGTGGACACCTGGTGGCAGACCGAGACCGGCGCGATCATGATCTCCCAGCTGCCCGGCGTCACCGTGGCCAAGCCGGGCTCCGCGCAGGTGCCGATGCCGGGGATCAAGGTCGACGTGGTCGACGACGAGGGCAAGCCGCTGGGCAACGAGCAGTCGGGCCTGCTGGTGGTCCGGGAGCCGTGGCCGGCGATGCTGCGCACCATCTGGGGCGACGACGACCGCTACGTGGACACCTACTGGTCCCGCTTCGGCGACATGTACTTCGCCGGGGACGGCGCCAAGCGCGACACCGACGGCGACGTCTGGATCCTGGGCCGCGTGGACGACGTCATGAACGTCTCGGGCCACCGCCTCTCCACCCCGGAGATCGAGTCGGCGCTGGTCTCCCACCCGTCGGTCGCCGAGGCCGCGGTCGTGGGCGCGACCGACGAGACCACCGGCCAGGCGGTCATCGCGTTCGTCATCCTCTCCGACCAGGCCGAGGCCGAGGGCCGGGACAAGGCCGAGCTCGCCGAGGAGATGCGCGCGCACGTGGGCAAGGAGATCTCCCCGATCGCCAAGCCCAAGAAGGTGCTCATCGTCCCCGAGCTGCCCAAGACCCGCTCGGGCAAGATCATGCGCCGCCTGCTCAAGGACGTGGCCGAGGAGCGCGAGGTCGGCGACGTCTCGACCCTCGCCGACCAGACGGTGATGCAGCAGATCGTGGACTCGCTGGCCGAGTAGGCCCCGCAGGACCGCCCGGAGGGCGGGGAACCGGCCGGTTCCCCGCCCTCCGGCGCGTCCGGGGCGGGGCTCTGGCAGGATCGGGGGCATGCGCAGACCCATCTACGTGCTCAACGGCCCCAACCTGAACCTGCTCGGCACCCGCCGCCCGGAGGTCTACGGGACGACGACGCTGGCCGACATCGAGGCCGCCGTGCGCGCCCGGGCGGGCGCCGCCGGGTGGGAGGTCGCCTTCCACCAGACCAACCACGAGGGGGTGCTCGTGGACCTGATCCAGGAGGCCCGCACGGCGGGGGCCGCGATCGTGATCAACCCGGCGGCCCTCACCCACTACTCGATCGCCGTCCACGACGCCCTCGAGGCCGCCGAGCTGCCGGTCGTGGAGGTGCACCTGTCCAACGTGCACCGGCGGGAGGCGTTCCGGCACACCTCCTACGTGTCGCTGCAGGCGGACGCCGTCATCGCCGGGGCCGGGGCGCAGGGCTACGAGCTGGCCCTGGACTGGCTGCTGCGCACCCTCGGGGAGCCCGCCGGGACCTGACCCGCTGGTGTCCGCCCCTCCGCGGAGCGCCCCGGGCGGGCCGGAGCGGGCCGCGGGATCAGGCGGCGCAGGTGCCGGGGACCACGGCCTGGGTCCGCCCGGCGGCGGCGTCGAGGGCGGCGCGCAGCTCCCCGAGGGTCAGGGCGTAGCCGACCTGCCCCTCGAGGGCCTTGGCGAAGACGACCCCGGCCACGGTGCCGTCCTGGGCGACGAGCGGCCCGCCGGAGTTGCCCTGCTGGACGCGCCCGGCGACCTGGATGATCTCCATGGTCCCGCCGCCGGCCCCGCCCTGCGACGGGGCGAGGGCGGTGCCCTGCACCGTGGCCGAGCCGGCGCTGAACGGCCCGCCCAGGGGATAGCCCATGAACGCGACGAGGTCGCCCGGGGCGGGGTCCCGGCCCAGCGGCAGCGGGCGCACGTCCAGGGTCGGGACGGAGAGCACCGCGAGGTCCGCGGCGGGGTCGTAGTGGACGACCGAGGCGGTGTGCACGGCGCCGTCGCGGGTCTGCACGACCGGCTCCTGCACCCCGGCGACCACGTGGGCGTTGGTGACCACCTGGCCCGGCGCGGTGGGGAACCCGGAGCCCGTCTGGTTCTGCCGGCACTGCACGGCGGTGCCGTAGACCTGCACCACGGAGCGGCCCGCCTCCTGGAGGGCGGGGCTGTCCGCGCTCTGCTCGGGGGCCTCCTGGGCAGGGAAGAGCAGGGCGTCGAGCTCCCGGATGCCGGTGGCCCCGTCCACGGCCTCCCGGGCCTCGGTCACCGCCGAGCGCACGGGGCCGGGGGTGTGCTCGTCGATGGCCCGCAGCACGGCGGAGGAGGCGATCTGCTGGGACACGGACGGGATCCCGAGCTGGGCCACGAACGAGGCCAGCAGGGACAGCACGAGGGCGGCCACCGAGACGTCGAGCAGCGCCCCGGCCACCCGGTTGAGCGGGCCCAGCCGCATCCGCTCGGTCACGGCCGACAGCGCCCGTCCCACGAGCCCGCCCAGCACCTGCCCGAGCACCAGCAGCACGAGCACCGCGGCCAGCACCGCGCCCACCCGGTACTGCGGGTCGACCTGGGCGCTGACCCACGGGGCCGTGGTGAAGGCCGCCACGGCCCCGACCACGAAGCCGGCCAGGGAGCCGAGGGAGTTGAAGAAGCCCCGGCGGAACCCGAAGCCAAGGTAGCCCAGGAGCACGACGGCCAGCAGGACGTCGAGCAGGTTGAGGGTCGGGGACATCGGCTTCCTCCGCGGGAGGGGACGGACGGGACGGGACCCCAGCATAGGGAGCGCCTCTGGGAGAACCGTGGACCGTCCCTGCGCCCCCGTTCCGGGAGCTGCCCGGCCCGGGTGCCGCGGCGGCCCGCGGGCCCGGTCCTTGGGAATCGCGCGCCGGAGACACTACAGTGAACCGCAGGACAGTCAGGCCGCTCACACTCCCGTGCGGGCCGGCCCCGCCGCACACCTGCCCGCCGGCACCGCCCGGGGCGGGCGAGATCTTGAGGAGAACCATGGACATCGACGTCCTCCGCCGCGCCCCGCTCTTCGCGTCCCTGGACGACCAGGCCTTTTCCGCGCTGACCGAGGAGCTCACCGAGGTCGAGCTCACCCGCGGCTCGACCCTGTTCCACGAGGGCGACCCGGGCGACCAGCTCTACTTCATCGTCTCGGGCAAGATCAAGCTCGGGCGCACCGCCGCCGACGGCCGCGAGAGCCTCGTGGCGATCATGGGCCCGGGCGAGCTGTTCGGCGAGATGGCGCTGTTCGACCCCAGCCCCCGCTCCACCTCCGCGACCGCCGTCTCGGAGACCCGCCTGATGGGGCTCAAGCACGCGAACCTCAAGAAGGTCATCGAGCGCTCCCCCGACGTCTCGGCCCAGCTGCTCCAGGCCCTGGCCCGCCGCCTGCGCCGGACCAACGAGTCCCTGGCCGACCTCGTCTTCTCCGACGTCCCGGGGCGCGTGGCCAAGGCCCTGCTCGACCTCGCGGACCGCTTCGGGCGCCCGGCCACCGACGGCATCCTGGTCGCCCACGAGCTGACCCAGGAGGAGCTGGCCCAGCTGGTCGGCGCCTCCCGCGAGACCGTCAACAAGGCCCTCGCCGAGTTCGTCCAGCGCGGCTGGATCCGCCTCGAGGCCCGGGCCGTGGTGATCCTCGACCTCCAGCGGCTCAAGCAGCGCAGCCGCTGACCGAGCGCACGAGAACGGCCCGGCCGTCCCGCGAGGGACGGCCGGGCCGTTCTCGTGCACGGGCCGTCTCCCGTGCCCGGAGGGCGTGGCCGGGCAGGGCTCAGCCGAGGTCCAGGCGCAGGACCGGCCGTCCCCCCTGCTCCTCGAGCACGGGGTTGAGGGTGGCGATCCGCCGCTTCTTCGCCAGGAACGCGATCGCGGAGGAGCACTCGGCCAGCGACTCGAGCGCGACCAGGCTGCCGGGGGCCAGCAGCTCGGCCGGGGGCCGCCCGAGGGTGTCCGGCCGGCCGACGAGGTCGCCCAGCCAGGTGCCGTGCGGGTCCTCCACGGCGCGGGCCGCGTCCACCCACCCGCACCACGTCCCGCGGGAGCCGAGCAGGTACGCCGTCTGGCCGTCGGGGACCACGGCGGTGAAGTAGTGCACGTCGTGGCGGCGGTGCACGAAGTCCGAGCTGACCCAGTGGGCCAGCGGCCGCAGCAGGTCCGAGCGCAGCACGAGCCGGCGCCGGCCGAGGACGTCCGCGAGGGACACGTCCCCCAGGGCGAGGGCCTCCCGGGAGCGCACCCACTCGGCGCCCTCGACGGACTCGACGGTGCTCATGGGGTCAGGGCCGGCCAGCAGCACCCCGACCTCCTCGAAGGCCTTGCGGGCGGCGGCGACGACGGCCCGGCGGGCGCGGCCGACGTCGTCGGTGCCCAGCCGCCGCGTCCACTCCAGGGGCATGGGCCCGGCCCAGTCGAGAGGGTCGTCGTCGTGGGCCTCGACGGGCCCGCCGGGGAACCCGACGGGGCCCAGCGAGGAGCTGCCGGTGCGGTGGGTGAGCAGGGTCTCGACCCCGTGCTCGCCGTCGCGCACGAACACCACCGCGGCCGCCGGCACGGGGGTGCTGCCGGGGATGCCGGCGCCCCGCTCGAGCCAGGCCCGGGCCGCCTCGCGGTGACGTTCGGGGACCTCGAAGAAGCGGACGGCGGGCAGCCGCCCGGTGCGCGGGGCGCGCTCAGGCGAGCTCGGCAACCAGCTCCACCTCGACCGGCGCGTCCAGCGGCAGCACGGCCACGCCCACGGCGGAGCGGGCGTGCACGCCGGCGTCGCCGAAGATCCGGCCCAGCAGCTCGGAGGCGCCGTTGACGACCCCGGGCTGGCCGGTGAAGGAGGGCTCGGAGGCCACGAAGCCCACGACCTTGACGATGCGCCGGACCCGGTCCAGGTCCCCGACGGCCTCGCGCAGGGCGGCGACCGCGTTGAGGGCGGCGCGCCCGGCCAGCTCCTGGGCCTGCTCGGGGGACACGGTGCCCGGCGCGCCCGAGGCGCTCACCTTGCCGGTGGCCGGCAGGGCCCCGTCCACGAACGGCAGCTGCCCCGAGGTCCAGACCCAGGTCCCGGCCACCACGGCCGGCACGTAGGCGGCCACGGGGGCGGCGACGGGGGGCAGCTCGAGGCCGAGCTCGGCGAGGCGGGCCTCGACGGCGCCGGTGCGGGGGTCGTTGCTCATGGTCTCCTCCGGGTCGGGGGGCGCCGTCAGTTCTTGGGGCGCTTGAAGTAGGCGATCGGGTTGGTCTGCACGGGGGCGGTGACGTTGCCCGCGGGGACGTCGGCGGGGGTCGAGCCGGGCAGCACGGTCACGAGCTCCCAGCCGTCCTCCCCCCAGTTGTCGAGGATCTGCTTGGTGGCGTGGATCATCAGCGGCACGGTGGCGTATTCCCAGGTGGTCATGGCCCCAGCGTAGCCACCCGCGGGCCCGGACGCGGCACGGGTGACGGAGCGCACGGCCCGGGAGGCGGGGGTCCCGCTTGTAGACTGGCCCAATGGCCTCCCGCAAGAACCCTGCCACGCAGGCACCGTCGGCCCTGGGCAACGTCGTGGCGTTCATCGCCACGAGCATCGTTGCCGGCATCGTGGCCGCCGGACTCCTCGTGCCCCCCGCAGCCGCCACGGGTCTCGCCGCCAACGCCTCCATCGGGTGGTTCAAGGACCTCCCCGCCCAGATGGAGGCGGGGCCGATGTCCCGTGCCTCGACGGTGCTGACCCGTGACGGCACCGAGATCGCGACCTTCTACGCGCAGAACCGCACGCCCGTGGAGCTGGAGCAGATCTCCCCGCACATGAAGGACGCGCTGCTGGCCATCGAGGACCGCGACTTCTACGAGCACGGCGGCGTGGACCTCGGCGGCATCGTGCGCGCCCTGGGCAACAACATCGTCAACCCCTCGGCCCGCCAGGGCGCCTCGACGATCACCCAGCAGTACGTCAACAACCTGATCATCGACTCGCAGGTGCGCGCCGGCGAGGAGGCCACGACGATCGGCGGGGACAAGGGCTACGCCGACAAGATCAAGGAGATCAAGCTCGCCCTGTCCATGGAGCAGGAGCTGTCCAAGGACGAGATCCTCGAGGGCTACCTGAACATGGTGCTCTTCGGCGGGCAGAACTACGGCGTCGAGGCCGCCGCACAGTACTTCTGGGGCATCCCCGCCTCCGACCTGAGCATCTCCCAGTCCGCGGTCCTCGCGGGCATGGTGCAGTCCCCCAACTACTACGACCCCGCCGTGAACCCGGAGGCCGCCGAGGAGCGGCGCAACGTCGTGCTCGACACGATGCTGCTGACCGGGGCGATCACGGAGGAGGAGCACACGGCGGCGGTCGCCGAGCCGATCCGGCTGGACCTGCACCCCACGAACTCCGGCTGCACCGCCGCGGAGGTCGCCCCCTACTTCTGCGACTACGTGCAGAACACCGTGCTGCAGAGCTCCGCCTTCGGCGACACGCCCGAGGAGCGGCTCAAGACCCTGCAGCTGGGCGGGCTCGAGATCACCACCACCCTGGACCTCGAGGCCCAGCGCAAGGCCGAGGAGGAGGTCAACCGCACGCAGCCGCGCGACGACAACCCCGACGGGGTCTCGACCGCGCTGGTCTCCCTCGAGCCCTCCGACGGCGACATCGTGGCGATGGCCCAGAACACCTACTACTCCACGGCCGAGGGCGAGTCGAACACGACCTACAACTTCAACGTGGACTCGTGGATGGGCGGGGCCGGCGGCTTCCAGGTCGGCTCGACCTACAAGCCCCTGACCCTGGCCGCGTGGATCGACGCCGGCAACGGCGTCGAGGACGAGATCGACGCCTCGCAGACGAAGTGGCCGGCCGACCACCGCTGGCGCGCCTCCTGCCTGGAGAACGGGTACAAGATCGAGCCCGGCGACAACGGCGGGGGCTTCGAGATCCAGAACGCCTCCCCCGGCTACGAGCGGAGGATGCCCGTGGACTACGGGCTGTACAACTCCATCAACACCGCGATCTACGCGATGGCCGAGGAGATGGACCTGTGCGACATCGGGGAGATCTCCGAGGCCCTGGGCATCGTCAGCGGCAAGACCGGCGAGCCGGTGGACACCACGGTCCTGTCCTCGCTGCTGGGCGGCTCCGTGGACATCTCCCCCATGACCATGGCCCGGGCCTACTCGGCCTTCGCCAACCGCGGCGTGATGTGCGAGCCGCGCGCCCTGGAGAAGGTCACCGACTACACCGGCAAGGTCTACGACATCCCCGAGACCTCGTGCGAGCGGGTGATCAGCGAGGACGTGGCCGACGGCGTGAACTACGTGCTCGAGCAGGTGCTGGTGCGCGGCTCCGGCTACAAGCGCGGCATCGATCTGCCCGGGGCCTCGGCGGCCAAGACGGGCACGACCGACAACTCCACCCAGACGTGGATGCTCGGCTACACCCGCGGCCTGGCCACCGCCTCGTGGGTGGGCAACTACGAGCTCGGCTCCCGCTCCCTCAACGACCTGAACATCGGCGGGCGCACCGGCGGCTCGGACACGGACTGGGTCGACGGCTCGACCTACGCCGGTGAGCAGTGGCAGCGCTTCATGCGGGAGATCGCCCCGGACTACGACACCGACGACTTCGCGAAGCCCTCGGAGGACGTGCTCGAGGGCGAGAACGGCTCGAAGGAGATCGGCTAGGTGGCAGCCGCGGACCGGCCCGGCACCCCCGGCCGGGTGCCCGGACCGCTGCGCGCGGCCGCGGCCCTGGCCGGGGCCGGGCTCGCCGCGGGCGCGGGACTGGGCGCATGGGGCGTCGTCGTCGAGCGCCGCCGCTTCCAGCTGCGCACCGAGCACCTGCGGCTGCTGCCGCCGGGCAGCGCCCCGCTGCGGATCCTGCACCTGTCCGACCTGCACGTGTGGCCCGGCCAGCGCGCGGTGCGCGAGTTCGTGCACTCGCTGGCCGCGCTGCGCCCGGACCTCGTGGTGGACACCGGCGACAACCTCTCCCACCCGGAGGCGCTGCCGGCGCTGCTGGAGATCCTCGAGCCGCTGCTGGCGTTCCGGGGCGCCTACGTGCCCGGGTCGAACTGCTACTTCGGTCCGCGGCCGAAGAACCCCTTCCGCTACCTGTGGCGGGACACCTCCGGGGAGGGCCGCGACGAGGCCCCGCGGCTGCCCACCGGGGCCATGCACGCGGCCTTCGACGCCGCGGGGTGGACCCCGCTGATCAACCGGGCCGCGCGCCTGGAGGTCGCCGGGCACGTGCTGGACCTCTCCGGGGTGGACGACCCGCACCTGGGCTACGACCGCCACCCCGGCTTCCTGGACACCCCCGGGGCCGCGCTGCGCCTGGGCGTCGCCCACGCCCCGTACCTGCGCACCCTCGACCGGTTCGCGGCCGACGGCGCCGACCTCGTGCTCGCCGGCCACACCCACGGCGGGCAGGTCTGCCTGCCGGGCGGGCGGGCGCTCGTGAGCAACTGCGACCTCGAGCCCCGCCGCTGCAAGGGCCTGATCACCCAGGGCGGGGTCCCGGTCAACGTCTCGGCCGGCCTGGGCACCTCCCGCTTCGCCCCGATCCGGCTGTTCTGCCCGCCGGAGGCCGTCCTGCTCACGCTCACCGACTGAGTCCCGCGGGCGCCGTGCGCCCCCGCGCACCGGGTCGGGTCAGGCGCCCGCCCCGCCGCGCGGACGCGGGACCAGGGCCTCGAGCACGGCGGGCAGCCGGAGCACCCCGTCCTCGGCGCAGAAGTGCCCCGCCCCCGGGACCACCTGCAGCCGGGCGCCCAGCCGCGCGGCGAGCTCCTCGGTGGCCGCCGCCGGGACGGTGGGGTCGTCGTCGGAGCGCAGGACGAGGCGGCGGCGGGTGCTCGCGCGCACGGCCGTGAGGTCGGTGTCCCCGGCGAGGAAGCCGTCCAGCAGCGGCACGGCCGCGAGCCGGCCCGTGAACCCCGCCACGAGCACGAGCCCGCCCAGCTCCCAGGGCCGCGGCAGCCGGGCGAGGTGGCGCAGCACGGTGACGCACCCGAGGCTGTGGGCCACCACGTGCGTGTGCGCGTCGACCGCGCCGACGGCCCGGCCCACCGCTTCCTGCCACGCCCCCGCCTCGGGGTACGAGGGCTCCGGCAGCTCGGCCGGGACCGCGCGGACGCCGTCGGCCTCCAGCCGCTCGCACAGCCAGGGGAACCAGTGGCTGCCGGGGGCGGCGTCGTAGCCGTGCACGACGACGACCCGCCGCACCTCCGGCTCCGCGGACCCGCTCACGCGCTGATCTCGGGCACCGCCACGATGATCCGGTGGTTGGTGCGCTCGCACAGGTACATCTCCACGGTGCCCTCGGGCACGGGCCCGCCCTCGGGCCACTGGTCCTCCGGCAGCCGGCGCAGCGTGCCGCCGCAGGACGGGCAGATGGGGTCCATGGTCATCCTCCTCGCTTCGGCGCGGGCCCCGGTGCCCCGGTGCCCTCCGGCCAGCATCCCGCAGATCCGCGCCCGTCACCATCCCCGCCGGAACCCATCCCGCGACCGTGTGGTCATACCATAGGATGTGACCTGCGCCGCTCCGGCCGGACCCGCCCACCCGAGGAGGACCCATGACCGCTCCCGCCGCGCCGCGCCCGCACGAGGCGCTGCTCGAGGACCTGCGCACCCGCTGCGGGCGCACGGTGGTGGTCGACTCCGAGCTCGAGCACCGGGCCCTGGCCCACGACGCCTCCCACTACCTGCTCCAGCCGGCCGCGGTGGTCCGCCCGGGCACGGCCGAGGACGTCGCCGCGGTGCTGCGCACGGTCGCCCGGCACGGGGCCGGGCTGACCTTCCGCTCCGGCGGGACGTCGCTGTCCGGGCAGGCGGTCACCGACCAGGTCCTCGTCGACGTGCGCCGGGGCTTCCGGGCGGTCGAGGTCCTCGACGGCGGCCGGCGGGTGCGCGTGCAGCCGGGGGCGACCGTGCGCCAGGTCAACGCCCGCCTCGCCCCGCACGGGCGCCGGCTGGGCCCCGACCCCGCGAGCGAGAGCGCATGCACGATCGGTGGGGTCGTGGCCAACAACTCCTCCGGCATGGCCTGCGGCACCGAGGCCAACACCTACCGCACCCTCGAGTCGATGGTCCTCGTGCTGGCCTCGGGCACCACGGTGGACACCGGCGCCGCCGACGCCGACCGGCGGCTGCGCGCCCTGGAGCCGGAGCTGCACGAGGGGCTGCTGCGGCTGCGCGACCGGGTGCGGGCGGACCCCGCCTCGGTGCGCACGATCGAGCAGCAGTTCGCCATGAAGAACACGATGGGCTACGGCCTGAACTCCTTCCTGGACCACGACGAGCCGGTGCGCATCCTCGAGCACCTGGTGATCGGCAGCGAGGGCACCCTGGGCTTCGTGGCGGAGGCGACCTTCCGCACCGTGGAGATCCTCCCCCACGTCTCGACCGGCCTGCTGGTCTTCCCTGACCTCTCCGCCGCGACCCGGTCGGTGCCGCAGCTCGTGGCGGCCGGCTCGGCCACGGTCGAGCTGCTGGACGCGACGTCCCTGCGGGTCTCCCAGCGCACCGGCACCGCGCCCGCCCGGATCCGGGACCTCGCCGTGGCCGAGCACGCGGCGCTGCTCGTGGAGTACCAGGGCCGCACCCGCGAGGAGGAGCAGGAGCGCTCCGCGGCCGCCGCCGGGGTCTTCCGCGGGCTCGAGCTCGCCGCCCCCGCCGAGCTCACCGACGACCCGGCGGAGCGGGCCGCGCTGTGGACCGTGCGCAAGGGCCTCTACACCGCCGTGGCCGGCAACCGCCCCTCCGGGTCCAACGCGCTGCTCGAGGACGTCGTCGTCCCCGTGCCCGCCCTGGGCGAGACCTGCGAGCAGCTCACGGAGCTGTTCACCGCCCACGGCTACCGCGACTCGGTGATCTTCGGCCACGCCAAGGACGGCAACGTCCACTTCATGCTCAGCGAGCAGTTCGGGGATCCCGCGCAGCTGGCCCGCTACGAGCGCTTCACCGAGGAGATGGTCGCCCTCGTCCTCGGCCACCGCGGATCCCTGAAGGCCGAGCACGGCACGGGCCGGAACATGGCGCCCTTCGTGCGCCGCCAGTACGGCGACGAGCTCTACGACGTGATGGTGGCCCTCAAGCGCCTGGCCGACCCCCGGGGCGTGCTCAACCCCGGGGTGCTGCTCAACGAGGACCCCACCGTCCACGTGCGCGACCTCAAGACCGCCCCGGCCGTCGAGGAGGAGGTCGACCGGTGCGTGGAGTGCGGCTACTGCGAGCCGGTCTGCCCCTCGAAGGACCTGACCCTCACCCCGCGCCAGCGCATCGTGGGCCGCCGCGAGATCGCCGCGGCCGAGGCTCGCGGGGACGGGGCGCTCGCCGCGCGCCTGCGGGCCGAGTACGACTACGAGGGCCTGCAGACCTGCGCCGTGGACGGGATGTGCGTGACCGCCTGCCCCGTGCTGATCAACACGGGCGACCTCGTGCGCCGGCTGCGCGCCGAGGACCCGCACCCGGTCGCGGACGCGGGCTGGGGCCTCGCGGCCCGGGCGTGGGGGGCGACGACGACGGGGGCCGGGCTCGGGCTGACCGCCGCGAAGGCGCTGCCCCCGGCGCTGCCGCGGGCCGCCACGACCGCGGCGCGGGCCGTGCTGGGCGCCGAGCACGTGCCGCAGTACAAGGACGCGCTGCCGGCCGGCGGCCCCGCGCGTCCGCGGCGCCACGACGAGCAGGCCGAGGCGGTGTTCTTCCCGGCGTGCATCAACACGATGTTCGGCCCCGCCGAGCCCGGCGGGCGCACCGCCTCCCAGGCGTTCCTCGCCCTGTGCGACCGGGCCGGTGTGCACGTCACCGTGCCCGAGGACATCGGCAGCCTGTGCTGCGGCACTCCGTGGAAGTCCAAGGGGCTGCGGACCGGCTACGCCACGATGTCCGAGCGGACGCTGGCGGCCCTGTGGGAGGCCTCCCGGCACGGGCGGCTGCCGGTCGTCTGCGACGCCGCCTCCTGCACGGAGGGCCTCGAGACCATGCGGGAGCTGGCCGCGGCCTCGCCGGCCCACCGCGGGCTGCGGTTCGTGGACGCGGTCGAGTTCACCGCCGAGCGCCTGCTCGGGCGCCTGTCCGTGACCCGGCCGGTCGGGTCGATGGCCCTGCACCCCACGTGCTCGAGCACCCACCTCGGGATCACCGGCGCCCTCGAGACCATCGCGCGGGCGATCAGCGACGACGTCGTCGTGCCCGTGGACTGGGGCTGCTGCGCCTACGCCGGGGACCGCGGGATGCTCCACCCGGAGTTCACCGCCTCGGCCACCGCCGCCGAGGCCCGGGAGGTGACCTCCCGCCGCTTCGACGCCTACGCCTCCCTGAACCGCACGTGCGAGCAGGGCCTGACGGAGGCCACCGGCCACCCCTACCGCCACGTCCTGGAGCACCTCGAGGAGGCGACCCGCTGAGCGCCCCGGGCCGGTGCGGGGCGTTCCGCCGCACCGGCCCGGGTCCGGGCAGCGCCCCACCGCTTTGGGTTGTGCACAACCGGATTGCGTGCCACCATAATGGCATGCCCGCAGACCTCCGCCTCGACGCCCAGCTGTGCTTCGCCCTGCACGCGGCCTCGCGCGCCACGACGGCGGCCTACCGCGCCCCGCTGGCCGGGCTCGGCCTGACCTACCCGCAGTACCTCGTGCTGCTGGCCCTGTGGGAGGAGGACGGCCAGAGCGTCTCCGCCCTCGGGACCCGCCTGCGCCTGGACAGCGGCACCCTCTCCCCGCTGCTCAAGCGGATGGAGTCCGCCGGGCTGCTCGAGCGCCGCCGCGGCCACGCCGACGAGCGCCGGGTCACCGTCCACCTCACGGCGACCGGCGCCCGCCTGCACGAGCGCGCCCCGGAGGTCCAGCGCCGGGTGCTCGAGGCCTCCGGGCTGGACCCGCAGGAGATGGCCGAGCTGCACCGGCTCGCCCGGAAGGTCGCCGCCGGCCCGGCGGCCGGCACCGGATGAACCGCGGCTGCCCCCGGCGCGCCCCGGCCGAGCCGCGCCGGGGCCCGCCTCCACCCCTCTCCCCGAGATCCCGCCGATCGATCCCGGCACCGTTCGATCCCCGCCGGCCCGACCCGGCACCCCCGACCCGAAGGAGCACGACCGTGAACACCGTCTACACCGCAGAGGCCCTCGCCACCGGCGCCGGGCGCGACGGCCGCACCCGCACCACCGACGGCCGGATCGACCTCGGCATGGCCGTGCCCCGCGAGATGGGCGGCTCGGGCGAGGGCGCCAACCCCGAGCAGCTCTTCGCCGCCGGCTACGCCGCCTGCTTCCACTCCGCCCTGCAGCTGGTCGCCCGCCAGGAGAAGGTCGCCCTCGGCGACTCCAGCGTCGGGGCCCGCGTGGGCATCGGCGGCAACGGCAGCGGCGGCTTCGGCCTCGAGGTCACCCTCGAGGTCGTCGTCCCCGACCTCGACCCGGCGACCGCCCGGATGCTCGCCGACAAGGCCCACGAGGTCTGCCCGTACTCCAACGCCACGCGCGGCAACATCGACGTCGCCGTCGAGGTCGTCCAGGACTGACCCCGCCCTCTCCCCCGCCCTCCCGACCCGATCGGAGCACCGCATGACGCAGAGCACCACCACCCGCCGCATCGTCCTGGCCTCCCGCCCGCAGGGCGCCCCCGCGCCCGGGAACTTCCGCCTCGAGGAGGCCGAGCTGTCGGCCCCGGGGCCCGGGCAGGTCCTGGTCGCCAACCGCTGGATGTCCGTGGACCCGTACATGCGGGGCCGGATGAACGACGCGAAGTCCTACGTCCCGCCGTTCCAGGTGGACCACCCGCTCGACGGCGGCGCCGTGGGCGAGGTCATCGCCTCGGCCGCCCCGGAGGTGCCGGTGGGCACCACGGTGCTGCACGGGTCGGGCTGGCGCGAGCACGCCCTGCTCGAGGCCTCCGCGGTGACCCCGGTGGACCCGGACGCCGCACCGGCCTCCGCCTACCTGGGGGTGCTCGGGATGCCCGGGCTCACCGCCTACGCGGGGCTGCTGGGTGCGGCCCGCTTCACCCCCGGGGACACGGTCTTCGTCTCCGGGGCCGCCGGGGCCGTGGGCTCGCTCGTCGGGCAGATCGCCCGGCTCTCCGGCGCCGCCCGGGTGATCGGCAGCGCCGGCTCCCCGGAGAAGGTCGCCCGCCTGCTCGAGCTCGGCTTCGACGCCGCCTTCGACTACCACGACGGCCCGGTGGTCGAGCAGCTGAGGGCGGCCGCCCCCGAGGGCATCGACGTCTACTTCGACAACGTGGGCGGCGAGCACCTCGAGGCCGCGATCTCCGTGCTGAACACCCGCGGCCGGGTGTGCCTGTGCGGGGCGATCGCCCAGTACAACGCGACCGAGCCGCCGGAGGCACCGCGCAACCTGGCGCTGGCGATCGGCAAGATGCTGACCCTGCAGGGCTTCCTGGTCGGCGGCTGGCAGGAGATGGCCCCGGAGTTCCGGGAGCGGATGACCGGCTGGCTGGCCGCGGGCGAGATCCGCTGGGACCAGACGGTGCGCGAGGGCCTCGAGAACGCCCCGCAGGCGTTCATCGACCTGCTCGCGGGCGCCAACACCGGCAAGATGGTCGTCGCGCTCTGAGGCCCCCCGTGCGCGTCGTCGACCTCAGCCGCCCGGTGACCGCGGGGATGCCGGTCCTCCCCGGCGATCCGCCGGTGGAGACCCGCCCCGCGGCGACCGTGGCCGCCGACGGCTTCCGCGTCACGGCCCTGCACCTGGGCACGCACACGGGCACGCACGTGGACGCCCCCGCGCACCTGTTCGAGGGCGGGGCCGCGGTGGACGAGCTCGACCCCGCCGCCCTGGTCGGCCCCGCACGGGTCGTGGACGCGACCGGCCGCGCCCCGGGGGCCGTGATCGGCTGGGACGAGGTCGCGGAGCAGCTGGCGGACCTCGCCGCCGGGGAGGTCGTGCTCGTGCGCACCGGGTGGGACGCGTGCTTCGGCACCGACCGCTACCTGGACCCGCCCGTCCTCGACCCCGGGCTCACCCGGCGGCTGGTCGCCGCCGGGGTGCGCGTGCTCGGCACCGACACCCTCAGCCCGGACCCCGTCCCGGACGCCGCCGGACCGGGGGCCCTGCCCGTGCACGAGGTCGTCCTCGGCGCGGGCGGGGTGATCGTGGAGAACCTCACGGGCCTCGCGGCGGTGGACCGGCCGGGGGCGCTGTTCGTGGCGCTGCCGCTGCCGCTCACCGGCCTGGACGCCTCCCCGGTGCGGGCGGTCGCCCTGTGGCCGGGCACTGCCTGAGGCAGGCCCGGGCGGCTCAGCCGGCGCGGCGGGCGAGCGGGCTGCCGTCGAAGGCCTCGAGCAGGGCCTGCGGGTCGGCGTAGTACTCCACGGCGCCGGCCTCGCGCAGCTCGGCCTCGCTGATCCCGCCGCTGCCCAGCCCGACCGTGTCCATCCCGAGCCGGCGGGCGGCCACGACGTCCCAGCGGGCGTCACCGACCACGACCGCCTCCTCGGCGCGCAGCCCGCCGGCCTCGAGCGCGGCGGCGAAGATGTCCGGCTCGGGCTTGCTGTGCTCGGCGTCGGTGGCCGTGGTGACGGCGGTGAGGACGTCGTCGACGTCGAGGGCCGTGCGCATCGCGGCGACCTCGGCGGCGTTCGACGACGACGCGAGCACGACGGCGAGGCCCTCCTCGGCGCAGCGGCGCAGCAGCTCGACCGCGCCGCGGGTGGGCTTGAGCCCGGGCCAGTGCACGGAGAACAGGCTGCCGTGGGCGTCCCCGATGGAGGCGTCCTGGTCCCGGTCGCGGTCGGCGGGCAGCAGCTCGTCGATCAGCTGCTCGGAGCCCATGCCGATCAGCCGGTGGATGCGGGACATCGGCACGTCCCAGCCCTTCTGGTTGAAGGCGTGCCACCACGCGACCGTGTGCAGGTAGCTGGAGTCGATGAGGGTGCCGTCGACGTCGAAGAGGACGCCGCGCGGGGATCCGGGGGTGCTCATGGTCCCCAGCATGCCACCGCGGACGGCTCAGCGGCCGGTGCGGCGCCCCCGGCGCAGGACGAGGAGGGTGAGCGCGGCGATCGCCCCGACGGCCAGGAGCCCGGTGCCGAGCGGCGCCAGCACGGCACCGGCGGTGCGGCCGGTGAGCGCGTCGAGGTCGAGGACGTGCACGCGCCCGTCGTGGCCGCCGGCGAGCACGGCGTCGTCGACGACGACGGGCCCGGCCGGGGCCAGGGGCTGGTCCGAGACCTGCTGCCGTCCCCGGGGCAGCCCGGTCGCGGCGTCGAGGGCGCCCACCGCGCCCGTGGTCGTCGAGTAGACGACCGCGCCGTCGGCCACCGCCGGTGCGGCCTTGACGGGTCCGGAAGCGTGGGCCCAGCGCTGCCGGCCCGTGCGCAGGTCGAGGGCATGCAGCCGCTCGGTCGTGGGGCTGCCGACGTAGACGGTGCCGTCGGCGACCACCGGCGCCCCGGACTTGTTGTTCACCACGAAGGGCCCGTCCCCGAGCCGGGTCTCCCACAGCAGCTCCCCCGTCGCCGCGTCGAAGCCGTGCGCCCAGTGCTCGAGGTGCTCGAGCGGGACGAGGTCGCGGTGGGAGGTCGTGACCACGATCCCCTCGGACACGGCCGGCGGCACGTCGTCGAGCCCGGAGTCGGCCTGCGGCACCGGGGTCTGCCACACCGTGGTGCGGGCGGCCATGTCGTAGGCGACCACGCGGGGGTGGTCGTAGAGGCCCGCGGTGTAGAGGATCCCGTCCCCGGCCGCCGGGGCGGCCATGCTGACCACGGCCCCGATCCCGACGCGCTCGAGCAGCTCGCCCGTCGCGGCGTCGAGCACGTGCAGGTGCCGGTCGCCGGCCGCGGCGTGGATCCTGCCCCCGTGCAGGACGGGGGTGGGCATGACGTGGCCGTCCACGGCGTGCTGCCATCTCCGCTCGCCCGTGGCGGCGTCGAGGGCCAGGACCCCGCCGGGGCCGTCGCCGCGGATGCCGTCCGTGCGCTCCTCGCCGCGGTCGCCGTAGCCGACCCACACGGTGCCGTCCGCGACGATCATCTCGGAGTGGATCCAGTTGGGCGCCTGCGCCTGCCACAGCTGCTCGCCCGTGGCGAGGTCGAACGCGTGCAGGGTGCCGCTGCCGTGGGTGCCCACGTAGAGCCGGTCGCCCACGACCACCGGGGTGGAGCGCACCTCGTCCGGCAGCGCGAAGCCGCCGGGGAACGGCTCGACCGACCCGTCCGTGGTGAGCACCGGGTTCTTCTCGGGGGTCAGGCGGTACTGCGTCCACTCCTGCGGGTCCTCGACGGCGGCCCGGCCGGCCGGCGCGGCGACCGCGGCCGGGAGCGGGCCGAGCGCCAGGGCGGCGCCGAGGAGCAGGGTGGTGCGGACGGTGTCCATGGCAGACCATTGTCCACCGCCGCGCCGTCGTCGTCCCCGGTCCGGGGACATTCACCCGATCCTGCCGGGAACGGCGGAACGGCCCCGCCCGGACGCGGCGCGTCCGGGCGGGGCCGTGCGGTATGGGACCGGGTCAGCCGCTCAGGCGGTCGCCCGGTCGTGCCCGTGGCCGCGGCCGTGCTCGGAGTGCGGGCCGTGGCCGCGGTCCTTGCCCTGCGGGTGGCCCATCGCACCCTGGCCCTTCTGCTTGTAGGGCTCGCCCACGCCGTTGACGTCGTGGGTCGTGGTCGCGTAGCGCAGGACGACCGCGGCGGCCGCGTCCGCCATCTGCTCCATGCCCTCGAGGTCCACGTTGGAGAGGTCGTCGCACGCGGTGTGGTAGCACTCGTCGTAGGCGACCCCGGCCTGCCCGCCGAACAGCGCGGCCTGCTCCTCGGTCTTCACGCCCTCGGCGCCGGTGAACAGCCCGCCGGAGGGGACGTCCGCGGCGATGAACGGCCCGTAGTCGCTGCGGCCGCTGAACTCCGTCTCCCCGGAGGTCAGGCCCACCTGGGCGAAGTGCTCGTGGAAGGCGGCCTCGATCGCCCCGGACCCCTCGGGGACGTTCGTCTCGCCCGGGTCGAAGGCGGAGGCGTCGCCGTCGTAGACGAAGCGGCCGTAGTTGGGCGAGCCGATCATGTCGAAGTTCAGGTACAGCGCGATGTCCTCGAGGCCCTCGGGGTCGTTGGCCTGGAGGTCGCCCACGTAGTGCTCGGCGCCCAGCAGGCCCAGCTCCTCGGCGCCCCACCAGGCGAAGCGGACCTGGTTCTCCGTCCGCGTCTTGGCCATGGCCTCGGCGATCGCCAGGATGCCGGCGGAGCCGGTGCCGTTGTCGCTGATGCCCGCACCCTCCGTCACGCCGTCGAGGTGGGCGCCGACCACGACCGTGTTCTCCGGGTCGCCGGTGCGGGTCTCGGCGAGCACGTTGGCGGTGGTGCGCAGCTCGGAGACGGTCTCGGTGCGCACGGTGACCGTGCCGGCGTCGAGCAGCCCGACGCCGGCCGCGTGGCTCAGCCCGACCGTCGGCAGGGTCGTGGCCTCCGGGGAGCCGAGGGTGCCGTTGACGACGCCCTCGTTGCCGGGGGCGCCGCCGTTGAAGATCAGCACGGCGGTGGCGCCGGCGGCCTCGGCGTTGGCGGCCTTGTCCCCGAAGGCGCAGGTGCCGCGCTGGATCAGGGCGATGTTCCCGGGCACGAACCCGGCGAAGTCGCTCATCTCGCAGCCGCTGGAGGACGTGCCCGCGGTGCCGTCGGTGTCCACGGCCTGGACCGTCCCGGTGACGGTCCCGGAGCCGGAGTAGGACATCACGGCGACGTCCTCGGCGGCGAGCGCGGTGCCGTCGGCGGTGACGGTCGCGGGGCTGAGCTCCTCGAAGTACGGGAACCGGAACTCCTGGACCCGGGGCTCGTAGCCGGCCGCGCGCAGCCGCTCGACGACGTAGTCGACGCTGGCCTGGTAGCCGGGCTGCCCGGAGGCGCGGTTGCCGCCGTGGGCGTCGGCGATCCGCTGGAACGCCTCGAGGTGGGTGCTGAGCTTCTCCTGCGAGACGGCCTGGGTGAGCTTGGCCGTGGTGTTGTTGTTGCTGTTCTCGCGCGTGGGCGCGGCCACGGCGGAGGTCGCCGTGAGGGTGAGGGCGCCGGCGAGGGCGGCCGAGGTGATCCAGCGACGGGGCATGCGGGGGGACATGGAACCTCCTGGGCAGGGGCCGGACGGAGGGATGCCCCTGCGCGGCCCGATTCACAGCTCCGCGCGGATGACGCGGATTTGCACATGCTCACAGTCCGGTTACTGAGGGGTCAACGACTTTTGTCCAGAGTTCGTGATCTGGCTCACAGGGCAGCGACACGCCCCGTCCGTGCCGCCCGGATTTCGCGACGGCGGGCGGCCGTGGCTATGATGGAGCAGTTGTTTCCGGCCGCGGCCGGGGACCACGGGATGTGGCGCAGCTTGGTAGCGCGCGTCGTTCGGGACGACGAGGTCGCAGGTTCAAATCCTGTCATCCCGACCAACTGCGGAAGGCCCCGGACCGTTTCGGTCCGGGGCCTTTCGCGTGCCCGCACCCGCACGTCCGACGACGGGTGCGCGCCGCGGCGGACTGTCCCCGCAAGAAGCGACAGCTCCCGCCCACAAAGTCGCAAATGCATGAATTAGGCTCGCAGCAACGGGTCCGACCGCCCGGCAGCAGGGGGATCCGGGCGATCCACCGCTCCCCTGCCCCGCGGTCGCCGAGCCCGTGGCACGGGCGCCGGGGGGCGTCCGGGAACCGATCGCTCCGGGGGAGAACTTCATGGATACCGACATCGACCGCGTCCTCGACGCGACGGGCGACGGCGTGCTGGGCGCCGCACTGCAGCTGTTCACGGACTGGTCCCTGTGGCTGGGCGTCGCCCTGATCGTGGCGGCCGTGGTCAGCTCCGCGCTGACGAAGAAGGTCCCGTGGACCCGCGAGGCCTCCGTGTGGCTGTACTCGATGGCTGCCACCGCCTGCTTCGCCGTGCACTGGGCGACCGGCTCCGCCTGAGCCGCGCACACGACGAGGGCCGGGCCCCGCCGCACCTGGTGCGGCGGGGCCCGGCCGCTACGCAGCAGGCCTTGTCCGCTCCATACCTATAGCGGCTCCTAACCGGAGCGCACCGCCGCGCCGAAAAGTCCATGACGTTCAGGATCTCCCACATCGACACGGCCCACATCACCAGCCATTGCCAGTCTGGGAACGGCAACCAGCAGGGCAGCCGGAACGATGGACACCAGGACCGGTGAAGCCATGAGCATCGCCGGCGCCAGTAGCCATGGCATGTTGAATCGGGATGCTGTGAGAACTAACGCAATGGCGATGACGCACCGAAGCGCGAAAAGCGCCACCCCGTCCTTGGTGCCGTCTCGGTTGGAAACTAGGAACTCGAACCATTCAAGCCAAGCTTGGGGTTGCAGCACACATCCGACCAACACGACGAGCGCAGTAACCACCGCTCCGACCATGAACTTCTTCCACTGACCACGCCTGGCAAACCAGAGGAGGCCGAGTCCCATGGTCACTTTGGTAAGAACAGGAAATGCCCACATTGCAGGCCAGCGCATACCCAATACGGCTACCATGGCCAACAGTAGAAAGATGTTGTTCACCAGGACTTCCGGCAGACAGTAAATGAACAATGGCACCGCCCACGGCCAGCGCAATGGCCGAACCAGCCACACCGCAATCACCAGGAGCAAAACCGTCCATGCTGCGAGGAAGAACGACCACGGCAACCAGGACAAGGGCTTCAGCATCCACAGAAATGCCGGTGAGTACAGATAAGCATCCAGGGTCCCGGCGGCCCTGCTGTAGGACAGTTCTCCCTGCGCAGCCAGCCAGTAGGCGTGCGAGTCTTGCCCGTAGACTCGCGGATCCTCAACCACAGTTTGCACGATCTTACCCACGACCAGCCCTGCAAGAATCCATGCGGCCATCAAAGCCGTCCGCATGAAGACGGGAAACTGCTTGGCAAAGGCAGCCCCGGAAGACGTGGGCCATTGCCGCCTCTCAGCATTCACCGCATGCACCGAGCACTCCCTCACCGTGTATTGCAGTTGACATGATGCAATAACCCCTGATTTAAGCGCGTCAGCGCCGAGACACCAAGGACAGCGTCTCGTCCCCGCCCTCGACCTCCCGGTCGGCGAGGGTCCACCCGGAGCGCAGGAGCTGCTCGGCGAGGTCCTCGGTGAGCACCGTGTCCGCGCCGGCGCGGCCCAGCTCCTCCTCGAGGGCGCGGGTGAGCGCCTCCTCGGAGAAGGGCCCGTCCGGTCCGGCCAGCTCCGGGTCCGCCAGGTCCTCGAGCACGCACAGCCCCTCGCAGGAGAGCTCGATCATCAGCCCGGCCTCGAGCCGGGTGGAGGTGGTCGTGGTGGTCGACGTCGTGGTCCGCTCCGTCAGCTGCCCGGAGAGCTGCCCCGCGGCCGGTGCCGCCGGGGCCTGCACGCGCGCCTGCGCCGGGACCTGGACGGGGGCCGCCACGGGAGCCGGAGCCGGGGCCGCCACGGCGCTCGCCCCCTGGGACGAGCCGCCGCCGGACGCGGCGGGCGCACCGCCGGAGCCTCCGGCGGCCGCTCCACCGCCGCCCCCGGAGCCGGACGCCGGGGCCTCCGTGTCCGGGGCGGGCCGCGAGGTGGGCTGCGGCTCGGGCTCCGGGGACGGGGTCGCCGTGGTCAGGGGCGGGAGCGGCTCGTAGGTGTGCGCGGACCGGGCCTCGGCGGCGGCGCCGCCGCAGCCGGTGAGCGCCGCGAGCGAGAGCGCGGCCAGGGCGAGGATGCGGGTTCGCTGGGTCATCGGGTTCTCCAGGAGCGAGAGGGTCGGGACGCGGTCAGGAGGCCGGGTCGGGATCGGCGGGCCGGCGGCGCAGCGCCCAGGACCCGAGGCCGGCGCCCACGGCGAGCAGCGCCAGGAGCCCGGTGGTCAGCTGCTGCGGGGCGGCGGCCGGCTGGACGCCCCCGGTGCCGGTGTCCGCCGTGACGGCCTCGGCGTAGGCGGTGCCGTAGCCCGCGCCGTAGCTGGAGCCGACGCTGCCGGCGACGGTCGTGGTCGTCTCGGTGACGGTCTCGGTGTGCGTGCTCGTCGACTCCTCGAAGAGCACGAAGGCCTCCAGGCTCGCCTCCACGCGCTGCGCGGCCTCGGGGGCGACGACCACGACCGGCACGGACCGCTCGAGCGCGGCGTTCCCGTCGTCGAGGGGGCTCGGCCGCACCGCGCCGTCCCCGGACGACTCGTCCCGGGGTGCATCGGTGCCGTCGGTGGTGTCCGGGTTCTCGGCAGCGGCACCCTCGCCTGCGGTCGGGTCGGCGCCGGGGGTCGGCTCCGCCGCGCCGTCGTCGGCCTCGTCCCCGGCGGGCACGACGGGGGCTGCCGCGATCTCGAAGGCCGTACTGGCGGACCAGCTCAGCTCGCGGTCCTGGCCGGCGATGAACAGGTCGCGGTAGTCGTCGTGGGCGAGGACGGTGAGCTCGGTCGTGGGCGTCGTGGCGGTCACGGTCACGGTGAGCTCGCCCTCGGTGGTGCCCGCGGGCACGGCGAGGTCGAGCACCTGCCGGCCGCTCTCCGCACCGAACGACCGTTCGCGGATCCCGTCGGCGAAGGTGGCCGGCCCGTCGAGGGCCACGGTCGTGGCGTAGGAGACCTCCGGCAGCTCGACGAGCAGGCGCTCGGGGGACCCGTCGGGGGCGGTGTCCACCGAGATCGCCCCGTCCTCCTGGGCTTGGAGCACGGGCACGGTGCGGCGGGCGTCCTCGAGCATCGCGGCGGCGCGCTCGAGGTGGGAGTCCTCGAGCCCGGACAGCTCCGGGTCCGGGGTCTCGGCCGTCGCCAGCGAGCGCACGGCCCAGTGGACGGCCAGCGCCTCGTGCGCGTCCGAGGTCGCACCGAAGACGGAGAGCAGATAGCCCGCCAGCGCGGCACTGTCCCGCTCCCAGTAGACGGGGGTGTTGCCGGCCCTCTCGCCGACGACCTGCGTCCAGCCGCCGTCGGGGTCGTCGACGGGCTGGGCCACGGCGTAGTGCTCGTCGTCGAGCACGTCCTCGCCCAGCGGCGCCAGGGGCTGGTCCTCGTCGAGGCCGTAGCCGGTGTCCCCGTTGCTCAGGGAGACGGGGGTGAAGTAGTGCTCCGGCCCGGTGGCCGGAGCGCCCTCGGGGACGTCCACCGCGGTGCCGTCGATCGCCACGGGCAGCGCGGCGGCCGGGGCCGCGGTCAGCAGCGGGCCGGCGACCGCGGTGGTGCCGGCGAGCACCGCGGCGGCGAGCAGCCGGGGGCGGCGGGCGGGCAGGGTGGAGGGCATGGGGGTCTCCTGGGGAGGGGCGGGAGGGGTGGTGCGCCGGGCGCTCCACCGTCGTTTACCAATGTAATTGCATGGGGTCGCGGTGTCCCGTGCGGGACGCCGTGCGACGGGCGGTGTACCCGCAAGAGCGGACAGTCCCGCGTCGCGGGCCGTCACGGGACCGGGGCCGTCTCGGGGTCGAGGGCGAGGTCGACCACGAGGTTGTTCGTGTAGGACCACGTGGGCGAGCCGTCGGGACGGACGTAGTCGCCCGAGCACGTGATCAGGGACAGCCCGGGCTCGCCGGTGAGCTCGAAGACGTCCTGCGGCAGCGCCGTGCGCGGGGTCGGCTCCCGCACGGCGACCACCGTGTAGGAGTGCACGGCCCCGGCGCCGTCGGAGACCCACAGCTTCTGGCCCGGTCGCGCGGTGTGCAGGGTGCCCAGCGCGGGGGCCTCGGCGGGGTGGTCGACGTGGCCGGCCAGCACGGTGTTGCCCTGCGCGGCGCCGACCGGGGCCGACTCCTCGTACCAGCCGATCGCCGCCCGGTCCGAGTGCGTGGGCACGACCATGGCGCCGGCGCCGTCGGTGCCGACGGGCTCGAGGACTGCGTCCACCCCGATCGACGGGGAGCACACCCGGGCCCGGGTGGTCAGGTCGCCGCAGGTCTCCGGACCCGTGATGCCGGTGTGTGGGCCAGGGTCGCCGGCCGCCCGGGCGTCTTCCTGCGACAGCGACGCGGTGGCCAGCGGGCCGGGCGCACTCACCGCGGCGGGGTCTGCGTGCTGGACGTCCCCGCCGACGACGACGGACCCGCCCAGCTGCTGCTGCACGAGCAGGCCGGCCGCGGCGAGGGAGACGAGGGCGAGGAGGGTTGAGAGCAGAGAACGAGCGTTCTTCCTCGGAGTGGTGACGGTCTTCAGCATCGCGGTCACATCTTCAGGACGTTGAGCACGGTGGGCCCCAGCACGGTCAGGAAGAGCACCGGCAGGATGAACAGCATGAGCGGGATGAGGATCTTCGTCGGGATCTTCTGTGCCGCTTCCTCGGCCCGCTGGCGGCGCTTGACCCGCATCTCGTCGGCCTGGGTGCGCAGCACCGAGGAGATGGAGATGCCGTAGGCGTCGGCCTGGATGACGGCGCGGGTGAATTGCCGCAGATCGGGCACGTCGGTGCGCTGCTCGAGCGCCAGGTAGGCGTCGCGGCGCGGGATGCCCACGCGCATCTCCTGGAGCGTGCGCACGAGCTCCTCCGCGAGCGGGCCCTTGCCGTTGTGCCCGGCACGCGCCATGGCGGACTCGAAACCGAGGCCGGCCTCCACCGCGATCATCATCTGGTCGAGGGTGTCGGCGAGCTCGAGCCCGATCGCCTTCTGCCGCTCGATGCCGCGGGAGTACAGCAGCAGCTCCGGCAGGAAGTAGCCCCCCGGCACCATGACCACGGTCATCAGCAGGATCATGCCGTTGCCGCCGGTCAGGCTCAGCAGCAGCAACCCCACGAGCAGCGCCGCGCCGAAGGCGTAGGCCTTGTAGGCCAGGAGCCGGGGAACGGGCCAGCCGGCGGGCCGGCCCGCCTTGGAGTACAGGGTCTCGAGCCGCTCCCGGCCCTTGCCGGTGGTGAGGCGCTGGGCCCAGCCGAAGTCTGGAGCCTCGTTGACGGCCGTGGTCTCCGGACCGGTGAGGCCGACGCGCAGGTTCTCGCGCACCAGCCGGTCCCCGCCCCAGCGCACGCCCACGGCGAGCCAGATGGCCATGGCGGCAGCGGCGGCGAGGAGCAGCGGGCCGAGGAGGAGGGGGGTCATTTGGCGTCCTTCGAAACAGGAGGGTTGCTAGAAGGTGATCTTGATAATGCGCGACATCCAGAAGCCGCCGATCGCGAACATCAGTAGTGCCAGGCCAATCATTGCGAATCCGAGAAAACCACTCGAAATGAAAAGAGCGATGTAACTGGGTGCGGTGAAAGAGAGGACTGCTGCGATCAAGACAGGGAGCGCCATCAGGATGTATGCGGACATCTTCCCCTCGGCCGAGAGGGTCTTGACCTGGCGGCGGATCTGGTTGCGCTCCCGGATCGTGCCGGCCACGCGGTCGAGGACCTCGGCCAGGTCACCGCCGACCTCGCGATGGATGCCGATGGCCTGAGCGACCCAGGAGAAGTCCTCGGACTCCATACGCTTGGCGACCTGGCTCATGGAGTCATCGAGGTCCATGCCGAGACGCGTCTCGTTGACGATCCGTGTCAGCTCCTCCGAGGTCGGTGCCTCGGACTCCCTGGCTACTGCATCAACGGCGCGCAGCAGCGAGTGGCCGGCGCGGAGCGATCCGGAGAACAGCTGCAGTGTGTTGTCGAGCTGATCGGCGAAGATCCGCTTGCGCCGGTTCGTGAGGAATCCGACCACGGCTTTCGCCCCGATCGGCGCGGCCAGCAGGAACAGGAGGCCCAGGAGGAATCCACCCATGATCGTGCCGATCGCCGTGGCCGCGGCCGCCCCTGCGGCGACCAGGACGAGGAAGTCCGCCGGTGAGGCCTTGATGCCGGCGTTCTCCAGGGCGGCAGCGATGCGCCGCGTCCACCCTCGCTCCTCGAGGAACTCGGAGACCGCCTCGGTAGTCACCCCGGTGAGCCGGGACAGCTGCGAGGCCTCCTGTTCCCGGGGCCCTCGCGGGGGCCGGCGGCGGTCCATGGGCAGCCGCGGGGTGCGGGAGCGGAAGACCACGAAGAGCCCGAGCAGCCCCGCGAGAACGAGCAGCCCGAACCCGGTCAGCAGCGGCGCCATCAGTGCCGTCCCGGGTCGAAGACGGAGGGGTGGAGCTTGATGCCGTAGTCCTCGAATTTGTCCACGAAGCGCGGGCGCACCCCGGTGGAGCGGGTCGTGCCGCGGAACCGGCCGGTGCGCGGGTCCACGCCGGCGTCCCAGTCGAAGAGGAACGCGTCCTGCAACGTCACGGTCTCGCCCTCCATGCCCTGGATCTCGGTGATGTGGGTGACCCGGCGGGTGCCGTCGCGCAGACGCGAGAGCTGGACGACCACATGGATGGCCGAAGCGATCTGCTCGCGGATCGCCCGCTGGGGCAGGTCCATGCCGGCCATCATCACGAGGGTCTCGAGGCGCGAGATGGTGTCGCGCGGGGAGTTGGCGTGGATGGTCGAGAGCGACCCGTCGTGACCGGTGTTCATGGCCTGGAGCATGTCCAGGGCCTCGCCGCCGCGGCACTCCCCCACCACGATTCGGTCGGGTCGCATGCGCAGGGAGTTCTTGAGCAGGTCCCGGATGGAGATCTCGCCCTTGCCCTCGATGTTGGCCGGCCGGGACTCGAGCTGGACCACGTGCTCCTGCTGCAGCTGCAGCTCCACGGCGTCCTCGATGGTCACGATGCGCTCGCCGTGCGGGATGAAGGAGGAGATGACGTTGAGCATCGTCGTCTTGCCGGTGCCCGTGCCGCCGGCCACGAGGATGTTCAGGTGCGCCTCGACGCAGGCCCGCAGCAGGTCGGCCATCTGCGGGGAGACCGAGCCGAAGCGGATGAGGTCCTCGATGGTCAGCGGGTCCTTGGCGAACTTGCGGATCGTCAGGGACGAGCCCTTGACCGCGAGCGGCGGGATGACGGCGTTCACACGCGAGCCGTCGGGAAGGCGCGCGTCGACCAGCGGTGAGGACTCGTCGATGCGCCGGCCCACCTGGGTGACGATCTTCTCGATGACGTGGCGCAGGTCCTGCTCGGTGGCGAAGGTCGCCTCGGAGAGGAACACCTTGCCCTTCTGCTCCACGAAGATCTGGTTAGGCCCGTTGACCATGATCTCGGTGACGGAGTCGTCGTCGAGCAGCTCCTGGAGCGGGCCGTAGCCGAGCACGTCGTCGCTGACCGAGCGGATCAGCCGGATCCGCTCTTCGGAGGACATCGGCACCTGCTCCTCGGCGACGATTCGCGTGAGCTCCTTGGTGGCGAAGTCCTTGAGCTGGACGTCGGTGAGGCTCGAGTCGGACTGGCGGGAGCCGATGCGGTCGAGCAGTTCCTGCTTGACGCGATGCTTGAGTCCGGCGAGAGCGTCGAACTTCCCGACCTGCACCCTCGGGGCAGGCTCGGCCGGAGCCTCCTGCATCGGGGTGGGCAGAAGGAGCGAGCTCGATGCCAGCGAGTCGTCGCCCTCGGCTGGGAGCTTTGCAGCCGTCGGCGTTTCGGAATCCGTCTCGGGCGGCAGTTCAGGGCCGACCGGAACCTCTGCCACGGGGGCGGAAGCGGCCGGAGCGGCGGAGGTAGCGGGGAGGGCCTCACCCCGAGCGGCGGCGAGACGTTCGGCGAGCTTCATGAACGGACCAGAGCCTTCCGGTGCAGGCCCCGCCGGGGGGCGGGGCGGTCGGGGGCGAAGGAGTCGACGAGGACCTGCAGCTGCCGCGCCGCCTTGTCCTTGGGCGCGTGCAGCAGCAGGGGCTCCCCGCGGTTGGTGGCGTACGGGGCCAGACGGGACCGGGGCACCACGAGGTCGACCGAGGCGCGGATCGTGGCCTCGATGTCCTGCACCGACAGCCCGGAGTTCCGGTCGGCGGCGTTGACCACGACCTGTGCACTGGGCGGGACGAGGTCGATCTCCCCGAGCAGATCCATCTGCTTGCGCAGTCCCCGCACCCCAGGAACGTCCATGCCGGTGAGGAAGACGACGTCGGTGGCCGCCTCGAGCGCGGAGAGCGCGTGCTCGCCCATGCCCGGGGCCGTGTCGACGACGACGTACTGGAACTGCCCCGAGAGCTGCTTGAGCAGGTGGGCGACCTGGGCGCCGCCCACGAGCTCGCCCTCGGCCGGGTTGGCCGGCGTGCACAGGGCGTAGATCGAAGCGGGGTGCACGGTGAGGAAGGTCTTGAGCACCAGGGCGTCGTCGACGGCCGGGCCGGTCACGGCCTCGGTCAGCGAGTGCTCGGGAGCCAGCCGCAGCGCGGCGGCGACGTCGCCGAACTGGACGTCCAGGTCCACGATGACCGTGTTCATGGGCGCGATCCGTCCAAGCCCCACGGCGAGGTTGGTGGCCACCGTGGTCTTGCCGACGCCGCCCTTGGGCGAGGTCACCACGATGGTGCGGGAGTCGTCGCGCGGGGCGGTCGGCACGGCGTGCAGGACCCCGGTCGCGGGGCCGCCCTGCGGCAGCACACGGCGCCGGGACTCGGCGGCGTCGAGGACGCGGGACAGCGTGGCGAGGATGCCGTCGGCGTCGGCGTCGAGGTCGAGCACGTCGCGGAACCCGGCGCGCATCGCGGCCACGGCGAGCGACATGTCCGGCGGCACGACCAGGACAAGAGCAACCTCGGGGCGCTGGATGTCGAAGACCCCGCCCAGACGGAGGGCATCGTGGAGGTCGAGGCCCGGTCCGAGCACCACCACGGTGGGCAGCTCGCCCACCGAGCGGCCGAGCAACTCGTCCGGGGTGGCGGGCAGCGCGGTGCCGAGGACGGTCTGCACCTCGCCGGGCAGCCGGCCCTGGACGGCCTGGCGGAAACGGGCGTCGTAGGCGGGATCGCCGGTGACGAGCAGCAGGCGGCTCATGAGAAGTCCTCCCTGGTGGCGCCGTTGGCGTTCTCCTCGGCGTCCTCGGGCTCGAGCGAGAGCCAGATCCGGCCGAACTCTGAGGCGTAGACGATCTTCTCGGCGGTGTCGGCGTTCACCGCGAAGGTGACGAGCATGGTGCCCTCCGGCACGGCAGGGGCCTCGGAGCCCGTGGTCTCGGCTCCGCCCTCGCCCTCAGCGGGCGCCGCGGTGGAGGGTGCACCCTGCACCGAGGTGACGAGGACCTTGTCCAGGTCCTTGGCGGTCCGGGAGGCGCGACCTTCGTCGCCCTCGAAGGAGACGAAGAACCCGACCCGGTCCCCGGCGGCCAGCTGACCCCCGACGACGCGGGGCGCCTCGAGCTGGATGGTCACTTCCTGGAGACCGTCCGGCACGGGCACAGTACCGGGCGCCTCGAGGGCTTCCGGGTCGACCAGGCGGGAACCGAGCAGCTGCTCCCCCGGCTGCAGGTCGACGCCGGCGACCTTGCCGCTCTGGCCATCCAGCGTGGAGATTGCCCCCTCGGGGACGACGGCTGCCGGCACCGTGTGCAGGGTCACGGATTCGCCGAACTCCTTGACGGGCGTCCCTTCGGCGATCGGCGCGGTGACGAGGTACACCTCGCGGGGCTGCTGATCGTCCAGGGCGCGGGCGTCGGCGGTGCCGACGTAGGTGGTGACGAGGACCAGGCCGGCGATGGCAAGAACCGCCATCACGAAGCCGGCGAGAATTCGGGTCTTCACGGGAGTGTCATCCTCACGGGGTGAGCAGAGCAGGATCGGTGGTGAGAAGAATGGATCATTCGGTGAGCTCGACGACGGCCAGACCGTTGGACGGCGGCTGCGTCGAGAGCTCGTAGTCGTCGAGGGTCACGTACTCGACGAAGCGGCCGTAGATGCCCTTGTTGCAGTAGTTGGAGGACCC
This sequence comes from Kocuria sp. LUK, assembly GCF_021012935.1. Taxonomy (NCBI): domain Bacteria; kingdom Bacillati; phylum Actinomycetota; class Actinomycetes; order Micrococcales; family Micrococcaceae; genus Kocuria; species Kocuria sp. LUK. The sequence goes on along the minus strand of NZ_JAJMZI010000007.1, from coordinate 84,739 downwards.
CGTGCAGGCCGGGTAGTTGTACTCCTCGTTCGAGGTGAACTTCCAGCCCAGGACCTCGAAGGCCACCCACGCCGTGATGGTGTACTCGGCGTTGGCTCCTGTACCGTCGACGTCCTCATAGACGGGGAAGAGCAGAATGTTGTCGAGCGCGCCGCTCTTGATCTGGGCGAGAATCTCGTCGCAGACGCTGGGCAGGTTCGAGCCCGTGTCGGCGGCCACGACCACCGAGACCGAGACGTCGGCACCGCAGGCAGGATCGCTGTCGTTCTTGGCGAGCTTGTACCAGCCGAAACCGCCGGCAGAGCCGGCCGTCCCAGAGGGGCATCCCGCCGAGTTCGAGTTGTCCTGCATGCCGATGACCACCGGTCCGTCGTCGAACTTCGCGTCGACCTCGCACTGAGCAAAGGCGATGGACAGCTGAGCCGGCCCCTTCTGCACCGCACCCCACTGCGCCCCCGAAGAGGCGCCCACGGTCGCGGTGTCCTGCCCGAAAACACGGGCGAAGGCGAGCGACAGCGAACCCACACCGCTCTCGTCTCCGGTCGCGAGTCGGACGTCGACGCTCTGCGCCGCCATGTCGACGGAGGCCTCCGCGACGGCCGCCGCGTCGTCCTTCGCGTTGGCGTTGGCAAGCGCTTGGGCGGTATCGGTCGGAGTCGCGCAGTCGGCACGATTCACTGCACAGTCCTGCGCGATGGCCAGCGCGGCGGCATCGGCGCCAGACTGCAGCTCGGCGCGTTCCTCATAGAGCATGCCGACGTCGATCGCGAGTGCTGCGAAGCCGAGAAGCACGACGAGAGAGACGGCCGTCATGATGGATACGGCTCCGCGCTCGCCATTCTCGCGATGCACCGTCCGGGCGTCGAGAAGGTGGTCGATCAGCCGCCGCATCGCATGGCCGCCTCTCCTGTCAGGGTTAAACCATCCGCGATGCCGGTGAGTGTCTCCATCTCATGCGTCACAGTGACCGAGACTTGCTGGCCTGGATTGCAGCTGGCCGGAACGGCTGTGAAGTCGCCGTCTGTGAGCGCCACGGACGGAGCCGCTGACTTCCCGCGGCTCACGGCGTCGCCCCATACATTGCCGATCGCCATGGTGCGCGCAGTCTCTCGTGCTGCATGGGTCAAGCTGATCTGAACGTTGTACGCTCGACCGAATTCCATGATGCCGAGCAGCAGCGCAAGAAGAACCGGCACGACGAGGGCGAATTCCACGGCAGCGGCTCCGCGTTCGGAACGCAGGCAATTCATGGTCGCGCCTTTCCAAAACGTGCAAGAAGCCTGGAGGGTCAGGACGACTGCGCTTGTCCGTGACAACAAGCGCCGCGATGCCCCGGTGCGGGACGCCGCGGCGCTTGTCTTCCGCTTGAGGAAATGGTTACGGCGCGACGTTCGTCAGGTCGCCGGCAATGCGGCTGAAGAGGCTGCTGATGTTGCCGCCGAGCAGGGTCACCGCGACAATGATCGCCACGGCGATCAGGCCAACGATCAGGCCGTACTCCACGGCGGTAGCGCCCTTCTCGTCCTTCTTGAGGCGCTCGCCGGCGGCGAAGAAGACGTTCTGGATGGTGATGAGCAGAGGCAGCATGGCAGGATCCTTTGAGAGAAGGGGGTAAGGAAAATGGGTCCGTCAGCTCTGTCGGTATGTGCCTCGCGGCTCTCCCCGTACCGGGCTACTGACCTGTAAGAAGATTAGACTTTGCTCCAGCAAAGACACAACCATTCGTATGCATGCTCTTTGGGGGACGTCAAAGTCCGACGTAATGCCTGGTCGGAGACTCCATGCACCTGCATCGAGGGTTCCGAGGACGTTCCTGTCCCCCGAACGGGGTCAGTACAGGCCCGGCAGAAGGTAGTTCCGCGCGATCGGCTCGCCCCACACCACGGCCACGAGGGCGCCGGCGAGCATCGACGGCCCGAACGGCACGTCGCTGCGCAGCCCGCCCCGCCGGCTCGCCAGCACCGCCAGCCCCACGAGCGCCCCGACCACCGACGCGAGCACCGCCCCCACGAACAGCGCACCCCAGCCCTGGTAGCCGAGGAACAGGCCCAGCACGGCAGCGAGCTTGACGTCGCCCATGCCGAGGCCGGCCGGTGAGATGAGGGCCAGCACGAGGTAGAGCGCGAAGAGCATCACGGCACCCAGCACGGCCCGGACCAGCGCTCCCCAGGTGCCGTCCACCGCGGCAGCACAGGCCAGCAGCACGAACCCGAAGCCCAGGGCGGGCAGGACGACAGCGTTGGGCAGAAGGTGGTGGCGCAGGTCGATCACGGTGAGCACGACCGCGATCGCGGCGAGGAACAGGTGCGCCGGCAGCTGCCAGGACAGGCCGAAGACAAAGGCGGAGGCCGTGAAGAGTACCGCGGTGACCACGGCGAGCAGCCGGGTGATACGGGCATCGGACGCGAGAGGCTCCGCGTCCGATGCGGAACCGTCGGGCAGCACCGGAGCGGGGCTGTACCGGCGGATCATCCGGGGCAGGAAGGCCCCCACAATCGCCCCGGCCAGACCGGCGACCAGCAGCAGCCAGAGAGGGGCGGCGCCCACGACGGTCTCCACGCATCAGCTCCTGCGGGACGGGGGCGCATCGGGGGGCGCCCGGGGTCGGAGCCGTCCCCACTTCTGGGGGACGAACGGCACCGACACTAGCCGAAAGAGTGGGGCCGAAAGCATTCCGGCACGTCGGACGGCATTTCGGAAAGGTCCTGAGAATGCCTGCCGAAAAAACCGGGGAATCACTCACCACCATTATGAATTGCGAAATACCGAATGCCGTCATTCCACGGTGGAAAGCGGCGCAATCAGCAGCATGGTCATTTTCCGGACATGCCGGAGAGGTGCGGCTGACCACGCCGCACCGACCCTGGCCGGCTGGGGAAGCTCTGGCCGGCGGTTCAGGCAGCGGCGAGCGCGGCGTCGTCGAGGGCGGTGTCCTGCTCGGTCCAGCCGGTCTCCGGCGGATGCGCCAGGTGCCAGCGGACGGACTCGGCCACCCGGACCGCCGGGTCGCCGGGCACCCAGCCGAGGACCTCCTGCGCGCGGTGCGCGGAGGACAGCAGGTGCTGGGCGGGGGCGCCGGTGAGCGCGAGCTCGGGCGGCAGCGCCGCGTCGGGCACCCGGACCAGCTCGAGGGATGCGCCGGCGGCCTCGACGATCTGCTCGAACCACGCCCGGATCGGCCGGACGGCCGGCTCGGCGAGGTTGAGCGTCGTCCCGGTCGCCGCGGGGGTGTCCAGGGCGGCGAGCACGCCGGTGGCGACGTCGTCGACGTGGGCGCGCGACCACAGCAGGTTCCCGGCGCCGATCGGCATGCGGGTGCGCCCGGCGCGGATCCGCCGCAGCACGACGTCCTCGCGGCGCTGCGCGTCCTGCGGGCCGTAGACCATGGGCAGGCGCAGGACCACGGCTCCGCGCCCGGCCCAGGCCTCCTCGACGTCGAGCTTCTCGTAGTCCTCCGGGATCCCCGGCAGGCCGGCACCGCGGTACGGGTAGCGCTCGGCGCGCAGCGGGGCCTGCTCGTCGAGCGGCACCGCCGCGGTGCAGCGGCCGGTGCGCAGCCCGGTGTAGGCCTCGTAGACGTCGTGGCTGGAGAGCACCACGGTGGGCACCTCGGGGAGCGCGCCGAGCACCGCGGTCACGTCGGCGCGGGTCAGGGCGTAGGCGTCCACGACGGCCGTGGGCGCGAACTCGCGGATCCGGTCGGCGTGGCGGGCGAGGTCGCGCCGGTCGGTGTGCAGGTGGCCCACCGGCGCCCAGGGGCGCGGTTCGTGCCCGCCGCGGTGCACGACGAGCACGCGGTCCCCGCGCGCGTGCAGCCGCTCGACCACCCGGCGGCCGATGAAGGTCGTCCCGCCCAGCACCAGCACCCGCATGCCCACGCCTCCCGCGCTCCGCTCCGGTCCTGCTGTGGGTCAGTGTCCCAGAGGAGCGGGCGGGCCGTCACGGGTGCGCGGGCAGGTCCTCCAGCACCGCGAGCGCCGCGGCGAGCCCGTCCTCCTGACGGATCCGCTCCCCCACCTCCTGGGCCCTGCGGCGGCAGCCGAGCGCCTCGCCGACGGCGGCGGTGAGCGCCGCCGTCGTCAGCCTGCGCCGCGGCAGCGGCGCGGGGCCGAGGCCCCGGGCGTGGACCCGCCGCCCCCAGAACGGCTGGTCGGCCAGGAAGGGGACGACGACGGCGGGCACGCCCGCCCGGGCCACCGCGTGCACGGTGCCGGCGCCGCCGTGGTGGACGGCCGCCGCGGCGTGCGGGGCCACCAGGTCCAGCGGCGCCCCGGCCCGCACGAGCACGTCCGGGCCGGCGCAGTCCTCGGGCAGGGCGAGCCCGCCCCAGCCGGTGAGCAGCAGCGTGCGCAGCCCGTGGGCCCGGGCGGCCCCGACCACCGCGCGTCCCCGGGCGAGCGGGTCCCCGGCGGCCATCGAGCCGAAGGTCGCCAGCAGGAAGGGCCCGCCCCGGGCGAAGTCCTCGACGGCGGGCTCCAGCACGGCGCCGGGCGAGGAGTGGTGCCAGGCGCCGGTGAGGTGGACGCTCGCCGGCCAGTCGGCGGGCCGGTCCAGCAGTTGGGGGCTCGCGGCCACGAGCGTGGCGGTCGGGGGTGCCAGGGCCGCAGTCACGGCGTCGGCGTTCCCGCCCGGCAGCGGGGCGCACGCGCGGAGGAGATCACGGCGGAACATCCGGGTGGCGCCACGGCCCACGGCGTAGGTGGACCGGTTGAGGGGCCCGAGGTCCCGGTGCACCACGCCGGGCGCGGGGAACTCGCGGGTCGGGGTGAGCACCGGCACCGCCTCGACGAGCACGTGCGGCACCCCGAGGGCCCGGGCCGCGGCGGGGGCGGTGAGGACCTTGGCGTGGTGGACCACCGCGTCGGGCCGGAAGGCGAGGGTCTCGCGCACCGCGGCGGCCAGCATCCGCCGCATGCCCGGGCGCACCTCGCGGCGGAAGTGCCGCACGGCCGTCCACGGGGAGATGCCGTGCTCGGCGACCAGGTGGTGGAAGTCGACGTCGAGTCCGACCGCGTCGAGCCCGGACAGGTCCGCCCCCGGGTTCTCGGGGACGCCGAGGCGCACCTCGTGGCCGGCGGCGGTCGCGCGGCGGGCCAGCGCCGCGAAGGGCTCGACGTCCCCGCGGGTGCCCGAGGTCAGCAGCAGCAGTCGCACGGTCCCAGTGTGCTCCTCCCCCGCCGCCGCGGCCCGGACCGTCCGTACCGGGATGTGACGGCGCCGCCGTTAGCGCGTCCGGGGCGCTTCCTAGCATGAGGAGTGTCGGGGGTCACACCGGCCGGCGCGGCCTCCCGGCACTTCCATCCCACACGTGAGCAGCACTGCGGAGGACGATCGTCATGACCACGCACTCGAACCCCTGGCCCGCCGGCACGCCCTGCTGGGTGGACCTGATGGCCTCCGACCTGGGCCGGACCCAGGCCTTCTACCGCGACGTCCTCGGCTGGGACTACACCGAGTCCCAGCCCGAGTACGGCGGCTACTGCAACGCCCAGGTCGGCGGGGAGATGGTCGCGGGCCTCTCCCCCACGATGGAGGGCATGGAGTCCGCCCCGCACGTGTGGTCGGTCTACCTCGCGACCAACGACATCGCCGCCCGCGCGGCGCAGGCCGTCGAGGCCGGCGCGACCCAGGTCTACGAGCCCATGGAGGTCGGACCCTTCGGGTCCATGGCGATGCTCACCGATCCCACAGGGGCCGCCTTCGGGCTGTGGCAGGCCGACGAGCACGTCGGCTTCACCCGGGTCGAGGAGCCGGGCGCGGTGGCCTGGTGCGACCTGATGACCGCCGACCCGGCGGCGGCCCGGGACTTCTACGGCCGGCTCTTCGGCTACGCCTACCAGGACATCGGGGACGAGTCGATGCCCTACGCCCTGTTCACCGTCCCGGGCGGGGACCGGCCGGCCGGCGGGATCGGCGGGCCGGATCCCAACGCCGGGGACACCCAGCCCGGGTGGGGCGTGGCCTTCCAGGTCGAGGACGTCGACGCCGCCGCGGAGCGGGTGCGCACCGCCGGCGGCACGGTCAGCTCGGAGCCCTCGGACTTCGAGTACGGGCGGATGGCGGTGGCCACCGGTCCCGACGGCGAGGTCTTCGTGCTCATGACGCCGTCGGAGGAGATGTGAGATCCCGGCCTGCACCGCGCCCGGCTCAGGAACCGGGCGCGGTGCAGGCCTCCTCGGGACCCCAGCGCAGCCAGTCGGGCAGCTCGGCGGTGAAGGCCTTGCGCACGGCGGGGTCGGTGGTGACGGTCCAGTCCACGGGGCCGTCGATCTCGACCTCGTGCTTGTCCCACTCGAACCAGCTGATCAGCTTCAGCTGCGGGTACTCCTGCGGGATGGACGGGTCGAAGACCTGCCGCCACCACGCCTGCTTGATCGCGAGCTCGTCGGCGCCGCCCTCGGCCGGGTTGTACAGGGCCGCGGTCTCCGGGACGGCCACGGGCTTGCCCCGCCGCTGCCCGTACTCGGCGTAGAAGTCGGCCACGGCGCGGTCGTCGCCGCCCGCCCCGGCGTAGGTGCCGGTGAGCTGCTGCAGGAACTTGCCGTCCTCCGGCAGCTCGTTCTCGCCCCACGGGTGGGCGGAGCCCCAGTGGTACAGGGACATCCCGACCCAATCCACGGCGTCGTCGCCCGGGTAGTACGGGGCGTAGGCGTCGTCGGCCATGGTCAGCACCCCGTTGCCGTCGGTGTCGAGGGCCGCGAAGTCGGCCGTGCCGGGCTCGGCCTCGTACTGCCCACCGGAGAAGGGGTAGCCGCCGCCGTAGTTGGGCGCCCACATCATGGCCGAGCCCCGCGCCTGCTCGTGGACCGCGTCCGCGACCCTCCGGTAGGCCTCCACGTAGGCGGTGGGCTGCTGGCCCCAGGCGTACCAGGAGCCGTTCATCTCGTGGGCGAAGCGCACGATGACCGGCACCCCGGAGGCGTTGACCTCCGCCAGGTCGGCCGCCAGCTCCTGCGCGACCTCCTCCGTCACCTCGGCCAGCCCGCCCTCGGGCTCGAGGGTCAGCAGGAGGATCCGGCCGTCGGCGCGGACCTGGTCGGCCGCCATGCGCAGGTAGCCGGCGCCCTGCTCGTCGTAGGGGAAACCGGTGAAGGAGACGGACACGGTCGGCTTGTGCCCCAGCCGCTCGGCGTAGGCGCCCAGCGAGCGGTCCTCCCAGTCCAGGTTCACCCCGTACAGGGCTCCGGTCTCCGGGACCAATTCGGAGCGGTCGGCCGCCGTGCACACCGGCGGCGGCTCCGGACGGGACTGCTCCTCGGCGCGCGTGGAGAGCTGACCGGCGATGGTCGCACCGCCGAAGGCGAGGGCGCCGACGAGCACGACCGTGACGAGCGTGGATTCCTTCACCCGGCCAGCGTAGGCACGTGCCGATGCAAAGTGATGGACATCGGGGTGGAGTCGCCCGTCCGCCGGCGGCACCGGCGGACGGGCGGCTCCGGCCGGGCTCAGCCGAGCAGGATCACGTCCAGCCGGCGCGGCCCGTGGACGCCCTCGACGCGCTCGAGCTCGATGTCCGAGGTCGCCGAGGGACCGGAGATCATCGTGACCGGCGCGGTCGGCTCGATCCGGGTCAGGGCCTCGGGGATCAGCTCGACGACCGTCTCCAGCGGGACGACGCAGATGTGGTGGTCGGGCACGAGGCTGATCGCCCGCCGCCCCTCGTCGGGGCGGCCGGTGAGGAAGATCGTGCCGGTCTCGGCGCACGAGACGGTGGAGGAGGTGACCACGGCGTCGACCGCGTTGAGCTCGCGCACCCCCAGGGCGGAGGGCTTGCGGGCGTCGTTGGGGTCGGCGATCGCCCGGCGGGCGGCGGTCTCCTCGGGCAGCCAGGCCGTGTCGATCCCGGCGGGGACCACGTAGCGGGCCGAGGCGCCGAGCAGCTCCGCGATCCGCCCGGGCAGGGACTCGGGCGTCTCGCGGTGGACCCCGGCCTTGTAGTCGACCAGCCGGTCCTCGAGCATCTCGACGACCTCCGTACCCGCCCGCTCGGAGGCCCTCCGGTAGGTGCGGGCCGCCGGGGCGGGCGCCGGGGCGTCGTGCAGGGCCCCGCGGATGCGGGCCAGGATCTCGGCCTTGGCCTCGGTGTGCGCGGTGCTCATCGGTCCTCCTCCGGGCGGTCGTGCGGGGCGTCCACGGGCTGGGCATCCCCGGGGCGGTCGTGCGGGACGTCCGCGGGGCCTGCCGCCCCGTCGGCGGCCAGGCGCTGGTCGGTCTCGCCGGCGTGGCCGGCCCACCAGTTGCGGAAGGACTCCCTGGGCGGGGCGGGGATGTCCCGCTCGTCGGTCCAGCCGCCCACCACCCCGGGCAGCCAGGAGATCGCCCGGTCCTTCCCGGCGACGACCCGCCCCAGCGGCAGGCCCTTCTCGGCGAGCGCCATCCGCCGGCCCGAGGACATGACGAAGGAGGCGCCCTTCATCATGAGGTCCATCTGGGACGGCGCCTTGGGGGTGCGCCGGGTCCGGGCCGGCGCGGCGGCGGCGCCGTCGTCGGAGCGCTCCCCGCGCTGGGTGCGCACGTCCTCGTCGCGCAGGTGGACGAGGATCTCGGGGATGTTGATCTTCACCGGGCACACGTCGTAGCAGGCCCCGCACAGCGAGGACGCGTACGGCAGGGAGGCGTTCTGCTCCGAGGTGATGCCGGTCAGCTGCGGGGACAGGATCGCCCCGATGGGTCCCGGGTAGGTCGAGCCGTAGGCGTGGCCGCCGGTCTGCTCGTAGACCGGGCAGACGTTCAGGCACGCCGAGCAGCGGATGCAGTGCAGCGCCGAGCGTCCCTTCGGGTCGGAGAGCACCGCGGAGCGGCCGTTGTCGAGCAGGACCACGTGCACGTCCTGCGGCCCGTCCCCGGGGGTGACCCCGGTCCACATCGAGGTGTAGGGGTTCATCCGCTCCCCCGTGGAGGAGCGCGGCAGCAGCTGCAGGAACACCTCGAGGTCCTCGAAGGTGGGCACGATCTTCTCGATGCCCATCACGGTGATCAGGGTCTCGGGCAGGGTCAGGCACATCCGCCCGTTGCCCTCGGACTCGACCACGGTCAGCGTCCCCGTGGAGGCCACCCCGAAGTTCGCCCCGGAGATCGCCACGGAGGTCGAGAGGAACTTCTCCCGCAGGTGCTTGCGGGCCGCCTCGGCGAGGTCGCGCGGCTCGGCCGTGAGGCTCTCGTCGGTCTCGGGCATCTGCTCGAGGAAGATGTCGCGGATCTCGTGGCGGTTCTTGTGGATCGCCGGCACGAGGATGTGCGAGGGCCGGTCGTGGCCCAGCTGGACGATCAGCTCCGCCAGATCGGTCTCGGTCGCGGTGATCCCGTGGGCCTCGAGGTGGTCGTCGAGGGCGATCTCCTGGGTGGCCATGGACTTGATCTTGATGACGTCCGTGGAGCCGGTGGCCTGGACGAGCCCGGTGATGATCCGGTTGGCCTCCTCGGCGTCGCGGGCCCAGTGCACGGTGCCGCCGCGGGCGGTGACGTTGGCCTCGAACTGCTCGAGCAGCTCGGGCAGGTGCGCCATCACCTGCTCCTTGATGGCCGAGCCGGCGCTGCGCAGCTCCTGCCAGTCGGGCAGCTCCTCCACGACCCGGGCACGCTTGCCGCGGATGGTGTGGGTGGCGTGGCGGATGTTCGCCCGCATCTGCGTGTTGCCCAGCTCGGCCTCGGCGGCCTCGGGGAACGGGACGGCGGTGTGCAGCCGGCCGTGCCCGTGCACGGGCCTCACGGCGGGCATGCCCAGGGCGGTGCGGCTCATCGGGGACCTCCTGCGGTCTGGGTCGGGACGAACGACGACGGGCGCGCCGGCCGCCGCGGGATGGACAGCTCCACCGGCCCGGAGACCTCCAGCGGGTTGCGGCGGGTGGAGGCGAGGATCTCGGCGAAGTGGACGGTGCCCACCCCGGTGCCCCGCCGGGCCATGGCCCCGCCCAGATGCATCAGGCAGGAGGCGTCCCCGCCGGTGCACAGCTCGGCGCCGGTGGCCTCGATGTTGCCGATCTTCTCCTCGGCCATCGCCGCGGAGACGTCCGGGTTCTTGAAGGAGAAGGTCCCGCCGAACCCGCAGCACTCCTCGGCGTCGGGCAGCTCGACGAGCTCGACCCCGGCCACCGAGGCCACCAGGTCCTTCTGCCGGTCGCCCAGGCGCAGCAGGCGCATCCCGTGGCAGGAGGGGTGGTAGGTCACCGTGTGCGGGAACCACGAGCCCAGCTGGGCCGCGGCGTCGGTGACGCCCAGGACGTCGGTGAGCAGCTGGGAGAGCTCGTAGGTGTTCCCCGCGACGGCCTCGGCGGCGGCCGCGAGCTCCTCGTCCCCGCCGGCGCGGGCGACCATCGGCTGCTGGTGACCCAGCGAGGCCACGCAGGACCCGGAGGGGGCCACGGCGACGTCGTAGTCGGCGGCCGTGAAGGCCTTCACGTGGTTGCGCACCACGGGCAGGGCATCGGCCAGGTACCCGCTGTTGACGTGCATCTGCGAGCAGCACCCCTGGCCGGGCGGGAAGACGACCTCGTGGCCCAGGCGCTCGAGCACCCGCACGGTGGCCAGGGCCACGCGGGGGTACATCGCGTCCACGATGCACGTGGCGAACAGGGCGATTCTCATGCGACCTCCGGGTCCGGGACGACGACGACGGGGCGCACCGGCCCCTGTGGTCTGACCATAGTAGACCAGTGAGATCCACCCCACAATCGCCCCTCCGGGAGGCGGCGCAACGGACCGGCACGGAGTTGCCCTGTGATGCAGGTCATGTATTCTTCGTGGTCAGACCACTGTGGTCCGACCATAACGGACCGCGCCCTCCTGTCCACCCCGAACCCCGGGAGTCCGAGTGACCACCTTCACCTCGACGACGGACGCCGTCGGCGGGAGCGTCGCGCTCTCCGCCCTCGTCGGCACCGTCCCCCTGCTCACCTTCTTCGTCATGCTCCTCGGCGTGAAGGCCCGCGCCTACCTCTCCGGCGCGACCGCGCTCGTGGTGGCCGTCGTCGTCGCCGTCCTGGCCTTCGGCATGCCGCTGGGCCTGGCGGTGCTCTCCGCGACCCAGGGCGCGGTCTTCGGCTTCTTCCCCATCGTGTGGATCGTGGTCATGGCGCTGTGGTTCTATCAGGTGACCGTGCTCAGCGGCCGCTTCGAGGACATGCGCACGATCTTCGACACCATCGGCGGCGGGGACCTGCGGATCCAGGCGATCCTCATCGCCTTCTGCTTCGGCGGCCTGCTCGAGGCCCTCGCCGGCTTCGGCGCCCCCGTGGCGATCACCGCGACCATGATCCTGGCCCTGGGGCTGAAGCCCCTGAAGACCGCGACCGTGGTGCTCATCGCCAACACCGCCCCCGTGGCCTTCGGCGCGGTGGCCATCCCGATCACCACCGCCGGCGTGCTCACCGGCCTCGACCCCGCCCGCATCGGCGCGGTCGTGGGCCACCAGGCGCCGTTCTTCGCGCTGCTGGTGCCCTTCATCCTGCTGCTGATCATCGACGGCGCCCGCGGGCTCAAGGAGGCCTGGCCGGCCGCCCTCGTGATCGGCGGCTCCTTCGCGATCGCCCAGTGGTGGTGCGCCACGTACTTCTCCTACGAGCTCACCGACGTCGTCGCCTCCCTCGTGGGCCTGGCCTCGGCCGTGGTGCTGCTGCGCTTCTGGCGGCCCAAGGGCGCCGAGGGCGTGCGCACCCGCCTCGGCGTCGAGAAGCCGCCCGCACCCGAGGGGCTGACCCCGGCGCGCGTGTGGATGGCCGTGCTGCCCTACGTGCTCGTCGTGGCCGTGTTCGGCATCGCCAAGCTGTGGACCCTCGGCGCCGACGTCCCCGCCGCGCTGGCCGCCACCGACGTCGCCGTGCCCTGGCCCGGGCTCGACGGGCGCCTCGTCGACGACGCCGGCGAGCCGATCACCAGCACGGTCTACAAGTTCCAGTGGCTCTCCAGCCCCGGCACGCTGCTGCTGATCACCGGCCTGCTCGTGGCCGTGATCTACTCCGTGTTCACCGCCAACGGCCGCTTCAAGCTCTCGCTCGGCAACGCGGTGGCGGAGATCGGGCGGTCCTTCTGGAAGATGCGCTTCTCGGCGCTGACCATCATGAGCGTGCTCGCCCTGGCCTACGTCATGAACTTCTCCGGCCAGACCATCGCGATCGGCACCTGGGTCGCCGGCCTCGGCGCGGCCTTCGCCTTCTTCTCCCCCGTTCTCGGCTGGCTCGGCACCGCCGTGACCGGCTCGGACACCTCGGCCAACGCGCTGTTCTCCAACCTGCAGAAGACCGCCGCCGAGGGCACGGGCCTGGACCCGCACCTGATGACCGCCGCCAACACCTCCGGCGGCGTGGTCGGCAAGATGATCTCCCCGCAGTCCCTGGCCATCGCCGCGACGGCCGTGGGCATGGAGGGCAAGGAGTCCGCCATCTTCCGCTCGGTGATCTGGTGGTCGGTGGGCCTGCTCGTGCTGCTGTGCACCCTGGTGTTCCTGCAGTCCAACGTGCTGGCCTGGATGCTCCCGACCTCCTGACCCGCCGCCCCCCTCGCCCCCGCACACCCCGCGGGATCCCCTCGGCCGCACGAGCCCCCACGTCCCCGGCGCATCCGGCGTGGGGGCTCGTCGCCACCGCGGGATCCCGCGGAGACCCCGCGGACGCCTCGCGGACGGGCGGCCGCGGGGTTCCTAGAATGGACCGTTGACCCCCGACCCCAGGAGCAGCCCGTGCCCGCGCCATCGCGCACCTACACCGTCGTCCTCGACTGGCTCGAGGACCGCCTGCGCTCCGGGGAGATCGCCGTGGGCGACAAGCTGCCGGGCGAGCGGGCCCTCGCCGAGGAGTTCGGCATCTCGCGGGCCTCGGTCCGCGAGGCCATCCGCGTCCTCGACGCCATGGGCCTGGTCCGCTCCTCGACGGGCTCCGGCCCGAACGCCGGGGCGATCGTGATCTCCGAGCCCTCCGCCGCGCTCGCCTGGGCGCTGCGGATGCACGTGGCGACCCGGTCCCTGCCCGTGCGCGACCTGGTGCAGACCCGCCTGCTGCTCGAGACCCAGTCCGCCCACGAGGCCACCGCCGTGCCCGACGGGCCCGAGCGCGACGCCGCGCTCGGGCGGGCCGCGGAGCTGGTGGCGGCCATGGACGACCCCGGGCTGCCCGACGAGGACTTCCACGCCCGCGACGCCGAGTTCCACGTGGTGCTCGCCTCCCTCGCCGGCAACGTCGTCGTCGGCACGATCATGGCCTCGCTGCGCCAGGCGATGATCGGCTACGTGCAGGAGACGGTCGCCGGCCTCGACGACTGGCCGGCCGTGCGCCGCACCCTCCAGGAGCACCACAAGGCCATCCTCGCGGCGTTCCGGGAGCGCCGGGGCGAGGACGCCGCGGCCGCCCTGCGGGAGCACATCACGTGGTTCTTCGGCCTGCGCGTGGAGCAGGAGGAGCAGCAGCGGCTGGGGCACGACGCACCCGGGGCGCGGGCTCGGCCGGGCGCCGGCACGCGCTCCGCCTCCGGCGGTTCCTGACCCCGCGCCCCGGCCGCGGGCAGCACGACGGCGGCCCCACCGGAATCCGGTGGGGCCGCCGTTCTCGCCACGAGGTGCACGCGGGGGGTCGTGCCGGGCAGATGCACGGTAGGGGGCCCTGGGCCGAGGGGGTGCAAGGTGATCCAGGCCTTGCGCGGCCGTTCCGGGACCGGGGGGACGGGTCCGGGGCGGCCCCCTACCGTGAGCAGGTCGGTGGACCATCCGGTCCTGCGCACGGCCGTTCGTGGGGGGACTCGGGCCGTGCGCCGGGCGGATGTCTCTCACCCATCCACCGACGTTCTTTCTCTGCTCGCACTGACGAGTCTGCCCCAGTGCACGATGTGTTTGAATGCACTTTCGTCTACACCTCCGCTGGACGCAGGTCCAGGGGCGGCGACCGGCGGGAACGCCTCAGACGTCGCGCAGCTGCGGCTCCACGAGACCGCTCTGGTAGGCCTTGATCAGCGCCTGGACCCGGTCGCGGACCCCGAACTTCTCACAGACCCGCCCGAGGTAGGCCTTCACGCTCCCCTCGGAGACGTGCATCTGCGCGGCGATCTCCCGGTTGCTCAGCCCCTGGGCCAGGAGGGTGACCGTCTCCATCTCCCGGTCGGTCAGCAGGGACCGCAGGTTGTCGTCGGCGGGACGCGACTGGGTGTCCGGGACCGAGATGACGTTGTCGGCCAGCGCCCGGGCGATCGCCGGCGAGAGCGCGATCTCGTTGTCCATGACCTGGTGGACAGCGGTGATGATCTCCTCCGGCCGGGCGTCCTTCACCAGGTAGCCGGCGGCGCCGGCGCGCAGTGCGGGGACCACGAACTCCAGGGTGGAGAAGGTGGTCAGCGCCAGCACCTTCGAGCGCGGGCTGTGCCGGGTGATGAGGCTCGTGGCCTCGATGCCGTCCATCACGGGCATCTTCATGTCCATCAGCACCACGTCGGGATCCAGGGCCGCGCAGCGGTCGACCCCCTCCTTGCCGTTCGAGGCCGTGCCGATCACCTCGAACCCGGGCTCGGCGGAGAAGAAGGACTTGAGGGCCTCCAGCATCAGGGGTTGGTCGTCCACGACCAGGACTCTGCAATCACTCACACCGTCCAGTGTCTTTTCCATGCAGGGTCATGCGCAAGGGGTAACTTTCGACAATAGTCACGCCACCACTGGACAATGGTGGCTGGATGAAGGTAGTTCGCGTTGGCAAAGTAGTGGACATCAGGGCAGCACACCCCCCTGGCGGCAGGAACGACTCTCCCCCGACGGTTCCCGCCGCTCCCCCCGATCCGGTGCTGCACTGCCGATCCACAGGAGCCCCCCATGAACAAGAAGAAGCTGACCACCGCTCTCGCCTCCGCCGCTCTGGCCGCGTCCTTCATCGTGGCGCCGGTCGCCCCCGCGAACGCCGGCCCGATCATCAGCGCTCCCAAGGCCCCCGGCTACGTCATCTGCAAGTGGTGGCCCGTCTTCTGCTGATCCGCAGCGGACCTGAGGTAGACCTGTTGAGGTGACCTCCCTCCTCGCCCCCACGGTGCAAGCACCACGGACAGCCCGGAAGAGCTCGTTCTTCCACGCCGAGCCCGTCGCTCGGTGGCTGGCCGTGGTGCTTGTCGTTTACGCGCTCATCGTCCTGCTCGAGCAGCTCCGGTATGTCATCACCCACTTCACGGGCGACATCACGGTCGACCTCATGAGGGCTCTGGACGCCGTGCTGTCCTATGCCGTCATCGGGCTGGTCGCGTGGCGGTCGACCTGGGCGTCGGTCGCCTCGGTGACCTGCTTGGTGACCTCAGCTCTCGTCGACTACTACGGGACCGTCATCATCACCGTGGCCATCGTGACGATCGCCGTCGTGGCCACGGCCACCCAGCGCTTCGTCGTCGTCCATCTGGTGGCCTATCTGGTCTGGGCGCTGGTCGCGAGCAACGTCCAGGGTCCGTTCAACGACTCGCTGTTCTGGTCGATCCTCAACGTGCTCGTCATCTCCTCCCTCGTCGGCGGGGCCGTGCGGTACTTCCGGCTGCAGCGCCAGCGCAGCGAGGAGCGGGTCCGGGACCTCGAGATCCTCAACGAGCGGCTGCGGGAGGACGAGCGCCAGGCACTGGCCCGGGACCTGCACGACGTCGTCGCCCACGAGCTGACCCTCATCACGATGCAGACGATGAGCCGGCGCCGCTCGGAGGACCTCCAGGAGCTGCACGGCGTGCTCGAGACGGTCGAGGGCGCGGCGCGCTCGGCGCTCTACGAGCTGCGGGTGCTGCTGCGGCTGCTGCGCAACGAGAACGACGGCGAGCACCCCCGCGACGTCACGGGCGCGGGTCTGGCCATCGGCAGCCTCGAGCACGTGGTCACCTCGCTCGCGGCGAGCCTGACGGACCTGCGCTTCGCGCCGCAGGTGGTCATCACGGGCGATCTCGAGGCGATGCCGACCACGGCCCGCGGCACCGCGGCGCGGATCCTGCAGGAGGCGGTCACCAACATCATCAAGTACGCCCCGCGCGGGGCCGACTGCCGGATCGAGGTCACGGCCGCCGCCAACGAGCTGCACCTGCGCGTCACCAACCCGCTCCCCCGCACGGGCACCAAGGCCCGGGGCGGCGGCGAGCTGTCCTCGGGCCTGGGCCTGCGCGGGATCACCGAGCGCGTCTCGCTGCTCGGCGGCCGGGCCGAGGCCGGCCCGGAGGACGGCCGGTGGGTCGTGGACGTGGTCCTGCCCGGGGACGAGCAGGACGCGCTGTGACGGCACCGGGCGGGCTCGCCCTCCGGGTCGCACGGATCGTCGCGGCGATCCCCGCCGGGCACGTGCTGACCTACGGGGACGTCGCCGAGCTCGCGGAGTGCCGTTCCGCCCGCCTCGTGGGCACGCTGATGGCCCGCAACCCCACCGGCGCCGAGCTGCCCTGGTGGCGGGTGGTCACCGCACAGGGCACCCTGCCGCCCCACCTGCGCCCCGAGGCGCGCGAGCGCTGGCGGGACGAGGGCACGCCCGTGCGGGGCTCCGGGGACGAGGACGTGCGCGCGGACCTGGCCCGCGCCCGCTGGACCCCGGAGGACGGTGCGCCCGGGCTGGAGCACGGAGTGCCCGAGCCCGGGCGGGACCCCGGTGCCGACGGCCCGGGCGCCGGCCGGCCGGACCGCGACGCCCCGGACGACACCTGAGCCCCGGCAGCCGCCGGCGGCGCCGTGCGGGTCAGAACTCCGCGGGCCCGGAGACCTCGAAGAACCCGCCCGCGGGGTCGAACGTGCGGCCGGTGAGCCGCTCGAAGGCCTCGACGTAGCGGGCGCGGGTCCTCTCGACCACGTCCTCGGGCAGCTGCGGCACGGGGCCGGTGCCGTCCCAGCCGGAGGCCTCGGAGCGCAGCCAGTCGCGCACGTACTGCTTGTCGAAGGAGGGCTGGGGCCGTCCCGGCTCCCAGGTCCCGGCGTCCCAGAACCGGGAGGAGTCGGGGGTGAGGACCTCGTCGCCGAGGGTGATGGCCCCGCGGTAGGAGTCGAGGCCGAACTCGACCTTGGTGTCGGCCACGATGATCCCGCGGTCGCGGGCGATCTCCTCGGCCGCGGTGTAGATCTGCAGGGTGAGCTCGCGCAACCGGTCCGCCACGGCGTGGCCGACCACGTTCGCCATCTCCTGGAAGGTGATCGGCAGGTCGTGCTCGCCGACGTCGGCCTTGCCGGTGGGGGTGAAGATCGGCGGCTCGAGCCGGGAGCCGTCCACGAGCCCCGGCGGCAGCCGCAGCCCGGAGACCTCCCCGGACTCCCGGTAGTCCTTCAGCCCGGAGCCGGTGAGGTAGCCGCGGGCGATGCACTCGACGGGGAACATCGAGAGGTTCTTGCAGATCACGGCCCGCCCGCGCACGGACTCGTGGACGTCCGTGCTGAGCACGTGGTTGGGCACCGCGGCGAGCTGCTCGAACCACCACAGGGACAGCTGAGTGAGGATCGTGCCCTTGTCGGGGATCTCGGTCGGCAGGATCTCGTCGAAGGCGCTGATCCGGTCGGTGGCGAGCACGAGCACGGACCCGGCGCGGTACTCGGCGTTGTCGGTGATCGCGACCCCGGTCGCGCGCAGGCTCGACTCGTCGGGCACGTAGAGCTCCCGGACCTTGCCGGAGTAGACGTGGGTCCACCCGGGGATCTCGGGCGGGCGTCGGGTGCTCTGCTCGGTCATGCCTGCTCCTGGGGGGACGCGGGGACGGTGGGGACGGCGACCTCGCCGCGGGCGGCCCGCAGCGCGATGTCGGTGCGGTGCTGGGAGCCGGCCAGGCGCACGAGCCCGACCCCGCGGTAGGCGCGCTCGCGGGCGGCGTCGAGGTCCGCGCCGAGGCCGACGACGGCGAGCACCCGACCGCCGGCCGAGACGGTCGCCCCGGCGTGCTCGGCGCCCTCCGGGGCCACGGCGGTGCCGGCGTGGACCACGTGCACGCCCTCGAGGGCCTCGGCCTCGGCGAGCCCCTCGAGGGGGTCGCCCGTGCGGGGGGCGTCGGGGTAGCCCTGCGCGGCGACGACGACGGTCACCGCCGACTCCGGGCGCCAGCGCAGCCGCTCGGCCTCGTCGAGCCGGCCGGTGGCGGCGTCCAGCAGCAGCCGCCCCAGCGGGGTGGTCAGCCGGGCCAGGACGGCCTGGGTCTCGGGGTCGCCGAAGCGGGCGTTGAACTCGATCACGCGCAGCCCGCGGGAGGTCATGGCGAGCCCGCAGTAGAGCACGCCCACGAACGGGGTGCCGCGCCGGCGCAGCTCGTCGACGGTGGGGCGGGCCACGCGCTCGAGGACCTCGTCGACGAAGCCCGCGGGCAGCCAGGGCAGCGGCGTGTAGGCGCCCATGCCGCCGGTGTTGGGGCCCTCGTCGCCGTCGAAGATGCGCTTGAAGTCCTGGGCGGGGCTCAGCGGCACCACGCGGGTGCCGTCGGTGAGCACGAACAGGGAGACCTCGGGGCCGTCGAGGTACTCCTCGACCACCACGGACCCGCCGGCGGCGAAGCAGGCCTCGGCGTGGGCGAGGGCGGCGGCGCGGTCCGCGGTGACCACGACGCCCTTGCCGGCGGCCAGCCCGTCGTCCTTGACCACGTAGGGGGCGCCGAAGGCGTCGAGGGCGTCGGCGGCCTGGGCCGCGTCGGTGGCCACGCGGGCCATCGCGGTGGGCACGCCCGCGGCGGCCATCACCTCCTTGGCGAAGGCCTTGGAGCCCTCGAGGCGGGCGGCCTCGCGGGAGGGCCCGAACACGGCGAAGCCGGCCTCGCGCAGGGCGTCGGCCACCCCGGCCACGAGCGGGGCCTCGGGGCCGACGACGACGAGGTCGACCGCGAGCTCGCGCGCCAGCCCGGTGGCCGCCGCCGGGTCGTTCGCGTCCACGGCGTGGACCGGGACGAGCTCGGCGATCCCGGCGTTGCCCGGCGCGCTGTGCACCTGCTCCACCTCCGGGTCGGCCAGCAGAGCGCGGATGATGGCGTGTTCGCGGCCGCCGGGGCCCAGTACGAGAACCTTCACGTGCCCCAGGCTAGTTCTCGGCGGGCGGGATTGGCACATCAGCGCCCGCGCGCACCCGCGCGGGCGGGCCGCGGCGGGCCCGGTCCGGGGGTGGCCGGCTGACATACTGGGGCCCATGCAGACCTTCACCTCCGAGCGCGCCGTGGACCTCGCCGTGGTCGAGCGCAGCGGCTTCGTCGAGTCCCGCCACTGCGGCTCCGCCGTCGTCCTCGACCCGGACGGGCGCACGGTCGCGGCCCTCGGGGACGTCGTGGCGCCGATCTTCCCGCGCTCCACCCTCAAGCCGTTCCAGGCGATCGCGGCCATGAAGGCCGGGGTCCCGCTGCGCGGGGCGCAGGTCGCCATCGCCGCGGCCTCCCACACCGGCGCCGCGGAGCACCTCGCCGCGGTGCGCTCGATCCTGGCCGCAGCCGGGCTGGACGAGGACGCGCTGCGCTGCCCGCCGGACTGGCCCGAGGACGAGGACACCCGCACGGAGCTGGTGCGCGAGGGGCGGGGCCGGCAGCGGATCTGCATGAACTGCTCGGGCAAGCACGCGGCGTTCCTGTGGGCGTGCACCGAGAACGGCTGGCCCACCGCCGACTACCTCGACCCGGAGCACCCGCTGCAGCGCACCGTCCTGGAGACGGTCGCCGAGTTCGCCGGCGAGCCGGTCGCCCACGTGGGCGTGGACGGGTGCGGGGCGCCGCTGGCGGCGATCTCCCTGACCGGCCTCGCCCGGGCCTACTCGACCCTGGGCCGGGCCGCCGGGAACCTCGACGCCGACGCCCGCGCCGCGACCGTGGCCCAGTGCATGCTCGACTACCCCGAGTACGTCCAGGGCCGCGGGAAGTACAACACCGTGGTGATGGAGGAGCTGGACGTGGTCGCCAAGCTCGGCGCCGAGGGCGTGCTCGCGCTCGGCACCCGGGACGGGTGGGCCGTGGCCCTGAAGGTCCTCGACGGCGGCTCCCGCGCCAACGCGCTGATCGGGCTGAGCCTGCTCGCCCACGCCGGGGCCGTCCCGGACGCGGCCGCCGCGGCCGTGCTCGACCGGGTCGTGCGCCCGGTCATGGGCGGGTCCGAGCCCGTGGGCCGGCTGCGGCTGGCCGAGCCCGTGGTGGAGCTGCTGGGCCCCGAGCGCGCCGCCGCCCTCGGGCAGGCCTGAGGCCGTGGCCCGCCGCCGCATCGACCCCGCCGAGGGTGCCCGCGCCCTGGACGCCTGGCGCGCCGCCCCGCAGGAGACCCCCCGGCCGGTGCTCGCCACCGCCGTGCGCCACGCCCTCGAGGAGCTCGCCGAGCGCGCCCCGGGCAACAGCGTGGAGGTGCGCGTCCCGCCCTTCGGCGTCGCCCAGTGCGTGGCCGGGCCCCGGCACACCCGCGGCACCCCGCCCAACGTCGTCGAGACCGACCCCGCCACCTGGCTGGGCCTGGTCACCGGCACCGTGGCCTGGCCGGAGGCGGTCGCCGCGGGGCGGGTTGTGGCCTCGGGCACACGCACCGACCTCGCGCAGGTGCTGCCCCTCTTTCCCCGGTAACCTGGACGCCATGAGCTCCGCCCCCTCGCCCTCCTCCCCGCGCCCGCCCCGGCGGACGTCCCGGCGCCGGCAGGAGGCCGCGTCCCCCGCCCTCGCCGGGTCCGGCACCCAGCCC
This sequence comes from Kocuria sp. LUK, assembly GCF_021012935.1. Taxonomy (NCBI): domain Bacteria; kingdom Bacillati; phylum Actinomycetota; class Actinomycetes; order Micrococcales; family Micrococcaceae; genus Kocuria; species Kocuria sp. LUK. The sequence continues at coordinate 64,161 of NZ_JAJMZI010000007.1, read as the reverse complement.
ATGCTGCTGCGCCGGGCGCCCAACGTGTGGGCCTTCGTGGTCCTCGGCGGCCTGCTGGGCGCGGCGGCCGGGCTGGCCGCGGGCCTGCTGGGCGCCGGCAGCGCGCAGTACACGCAGGGCGCCGTCGTCCTGTTCATGGTCTCGGTCGGCGTCGTCGTCGGCCTGGCCCTCGGAGCGGTCGTGGCCCTGGTCCTCGACCGGATCTCCGTGGCCCGCGCCCGGGCCGTCACCACCGAGGTCGTGGCCGGGGAGAACCCCGCCGGACCCCCGAGCACGAGAGAAGGCTGATCCGAGTGGTCCGACCCGACGGCACCCTCAGCCACGACCTGCTCCCCGGCGAGAAGGGCCCCCAGGACGCGTGCGGCGTCTTCGGCGTCTGGGCCCCCGGCGAGGACGTCGCGAAGCTGGCCTACTACGGCCTCTACGCCCTCCAGCACCGCGGGCAGGAGTCCGCCGGCATCGCCGCCTCCAACGGCGAGCGCATCGCCGTGTACAAGGACATGGGCCTCGTCTCCCAGGTCTTCGACGAGACGACGCTCACCACCCTCACCGGCCACCTGGCCGTGGGCCACTGCCGGTACTCCACGACCGGGGGCTCCTCGTGGGCCAACGCGCAGCCGACCCTGGGGGCGACCCCGCACGGGACCGTGGCGCTCGCGCACAACGGCAACCTGACCAACTCCGCGGAGCTCTTCGACCAGCTCGTGGACAAGTCCGGCTTCCCCTCCAGCGGCGAGATGGCCCAGGGCAACACGACCGACACCGCGCTGGTCACCGCGCTGCTGGCCGAGCACCCGCACGGCTCCCTCGAGGAGGCGGCCATGCACCTGCTGCCGCAGCTGGTCGGCTCCTTCTGCCTGGCGTTCATGGACGAGCACACCCTCTACGCCGCCCGCGACCCGCAGGGCATCCGCCCGCTGGTGCTGGGCCGGCTCGACCGCGGCTGGGTCGTGGCCTCGGAGACCGCCGCCCTGGACATCGTCGGGGCGTCGCTGGTGCGGGAGATCGAGCCCGGGGAGTTCGTGGCCATCGACGAGAACGGCCTGCGCACCCAGCGCTTCGCCGAGACCCGCCGGGCCGCGTGCGTGTTCGAGTACGTCTACCTGGCCCGCCCGGACACGACCATCAACGGCCGCTCGGTCTACGAGTCCCGGGTCGAGATGGGCCGCCGGCTCGCCCGCGAGCACGTGGTCGAGGCCGACCTCGTGATGCCGACCCCCGAGTCCGGCACCCCCGCGGCGATCGGCTACGCCGAGGAGTCCGGGATCCCCTTCGGCAACGGCCTCGTGAAGAACGCCTACGTGGGCCGGACCTTCATCCAGCCCTCGGACACGATCCGCCAGCTCGGCATCCGGCTCAAGCTCAACCCGCTGCGCTCGGTCGTGGCCGGCAAGCGGCTGGTCGTCATCGACGACTCGATCGTGCGCGGCAACACCCAGCGGGCCCTGATCCGCATGCTCCGGGAGGCCGGGGCCGCGGAGATCCACGTGCGGATCTCGTCCCCGCCCATCAAGTGGCCGTGCTTCTACGGCATCGACTTCGCGTCCCGGGCGGAGCTGATCGCCAACGGCCTGGGCGTCGAGGAGATCCGGGCGTCCCTGGGGGCCGACAGCCTCGGCTACATCTCCGAGGAGGGCATGGTCGCCGCGACCCGCCAGGAGCGCGGCGAGCTGTGCACCGCGTGCTTCTCGGGCTCCTACCCCACCCGCCTGCCCGACGCCGACAAGCTCGGCAAGGACGTGGTCGAGTCCCGCCGCCGCGCCTCCGGCGGGCCGGCCCGCCCGCCGCGGCGGCCCGAGCACGCCTCGGCCGTGTCGATCGACACCCACCCCTCCGCCGCGGAGGGCCTGGCCCCCGGCGTGCACGAGGACGCGTGCATCTCCGACGCCGACCCGGGCGTGCACCAGGGCTCGACCGGGTGCGACCCCGGCCCGGACGCCGACCTCGAGGACGTCCTGCTGCCCGAGGACCGCGAGCCGGCCCGCGCCGCGACGGACCCCTCCGCCGCGGGCACCCGCGCCCCCGCCACCGATCCCGCCGTCGAGACCCCGAAGGACGCCTGACCCATGGCCCAGCAGCCCGCCCCCGAGAACCGCACCGTCACCTACGCCAGCGCGGGCGTGGACGTCGAGGCGGGCGACCGCGCCGTCGAGCTCATGAAGAGCGCCGTGCGCGCCACCCACTCCGAGCACGTGATCGGCGGGGTGGGCGGGTTCGCCGGCCTCTACGACGTCTCGGAGCTGCTGTCCTACCGCCGGCCCTACCTGGCGACCTCCACCGACGGGGTCGGCACGAAGGTCGCCATCGCCCAGACCCTCGACGTCCACGACACCATCGGCTACGACCTCGTGGGCATGGTCGTCGACGACATCGTGGTCGTCGGGGCCCGCCCGCTGTTCATGACCGACTACATCGCCACCGGCAAGGTCGTGCCCGAGCGCATCGCCGACATCGTGCGCGGCATCGCGGGCGCCTGCGAGCAGGCGGGCACCGCGCTCGTGGGCGGGGAGACCGCCGAGCACCCGGGGCTGCTGCGCCCCGACGAGTACGACGTCGCGGGCGCGGCCACCGGCGTCGTGGAGGCCGACGAGCTGCTGGGCCCCGACCGGGTGCGCGCCGGAGACGTCGTGATCGGCATGGCCTCCTCGGGGCTGCACTCCAACGGCTACTCCCTGGTGCGCAAGGTCGTCAACGTGGCCGGCTGGTCCCTGGACCGCCAGGTCTCCGAGCTGGGCCGGACCCTGGGCGAGGAGCTGCTCGAGCCGACCCGCGTCTACGCCGCCGACGTCCTCGACCTCGCCGCCGCCTTCCCCGTCAACGGCCCCGACGGCACGACCGGCCACGGGGTGCGCGGGTTCAGCCACGTCACCGGCGGCGGGCTCGCCGCGAACCTCGCCCGCGTGCTGCCGGCCGGGCTCGAGGCCACGGTCGACCGCTCCACCTGGGAGCTGCCGGCGGTCTTCCAGCTCGTGGCGCAGCTGGGCAACGTCCCGCTGCCCGACCTCGAGCGCACGCTCAACCTCGGCGTGGGCATGGTCGCGGTCGTGGACCCCGCCGTGGCCGACGACGCCGTCGCCCGCCTCACCGCCCGCGGCGTGAGCTCGTGGGTCATGGGCGAGATCGGGGCGCTCGATCGCGACGCCGACCCCGCGGACCCCGACCGGGTCCAGGGCGCCAAGGGCGTGGACGGCGGCGCGGTGCGCATGACCGGCGCCTACGCCGGCTGAGGACCCGCTCCCCCGGTCCCGCGCGCCGGACCCGGGCCTCCGGGTCCGGCGCGCGGTACGGGCACGGCGAACGCCCCGCCGACCGGTGGTCGGCGGGGCGTTCGCGCGCTCCCACGAAGAAGGTGCCCGACCTGCGTGGGCACCCCGTGCGGCTGGAGCCGGTGGAGACGGGCGGGGGGACCGGCCGCGTCAGCGGCGGTCGTCGCCGTAGTCGTCGGCGTACTTGTCGAGGTAGACGGAGTAGTCGTCCTCGTCCGCCGCGAAGCGCTCCTCGGCGGGTTCCTCCAGGGCCGGGCTGCGCTCGCCGCCCCGGAGCTCCTTCTGCAGTGCGGTCAGGTCCGTCTGCGGGCTGAAGTACTTCATCTCCCGCGCCTGCCGTGTCGCCTTAGCCTTCTGACGGCCGCGCCCCATGGCGTGACCCCCTCTGTCTCTTGGTCCGGGCGGCGGTACGTAGGCACACAGTACGGCCCCGGAATGTCATGGAAATGGTTCGTGGGTCCAGGGTACATGCTTTGCCCGGGCGGCGCGCTCCGCGGACGCTCTGCACAGGCGCCTGTCGCCGATCTCACGGCCGGCACCCGGGAAGCGCCCGGGCAGTGCCCCGGATGATGGGGCATCACCCGCGCCCTGCCCGGCGGCGCACCCGCCGCCCGGCGCCACGCCCGGCGGGCGGGCCCGGTGCCCCCGGACCCGCCCGCCCGCCGCTGTGCGGCCGGTCAGCCGGCCGCGGGCTGGGGCTCGCGCACCGCGGTGACGGTCAGCCCGTCGGCCACGACGTCGGCGTTGACGTCCACCCGCACGGCGTCCCCGTCCACGACCGCCCCGGAGAGGATCGCCCTGGCCAGCTTGTCCCCGATCTCGCGCTGGACGAGCCGGCGCAGCGGGCGGGCGCCGAAGGCGGGGTCGTAGCCGGTGATGCCCAGCCACTCGGTCGCCGCCGGGGTGACCTCCAGGCTCAGCCTGCGCTGACCCAGCCGCTCGGCCAGGTGCGCGACCTGGATGTCCACGATCCGCGCGAGGTCGGCCGTGGACAGCGGGTCGAAGAGGATGACGTCGTCGAGCCGGTTGAGGAACTCCGGCTTGAACGAGGCGTTGACCACGTTCATGACGGCCTCCCGCTTGGCCTCCTGGTCGATCGTCTGGTCCACGAGGAACTGGCTGCCCAGGTTCGAGGTGAGGATCAGGATCACGTTGCGGAAGTCCACGGTGCGGCCCTGCCCGTCGGTGAGCCGGCCGTCGTCGAGCACCTGCAGGAGGATGTCGAAGACGTCCGGGTGGGCCTTCTCGATCTCGTCGAGCAGGACCACCGAGTAGGGCCGGCGCCGGACCGCCTCGGTGAGCTGGCCGCCCTCCTCGTAGCCGACGTAGCCCGGAGGGGCGCCGACGAGGCGGGAGACGGTGTGCTTCTCCCCGTACTCCGACATGTCGAGGCGCACCAGGGCGCGCTCGTCGTCGAACTGGAACTCGGCGAGCGACTTCGCGAGCTCGGTCTTGCCCACGCCGGTGGGGCCGAGGAACAGGAAGGAGCCGATCGGCCGGTCGGGGTCGGAGATCCCGGCCCGGGAGCGGCGCACGGCGTCCGCGACCGCCTGCACGGCCCGGTGCTGGCCGATCAGGCGCCGGCCGAGCACCTCCTCCATGTGCAGCAGCTTCTCGGTCTCGCCCTGGAGCATGCGCCCGGCCGGGATGCCCGTCCAGGCGGAGACCACCTCGGCGACGTCGTCGGCCGTGACCTCCTCGGAGACCATGGTCTCGTGCACCTCGGAGGCGTCCTCCTGCTCCTGGGCGGCGTCCAGCTCCTTCTGCAGCGCCGGGATCTCGCCGTAGAGCAGCCGGGAGGCCTCGCCGAGGTCGCCCTGGCGCTGGGCCATCTCCGCCTGCGAGCGCAGGTCGTCGATGCGGGCCTTGAGGTCGCCGACCCGGTTCAGGCCGGCCTTCTCGGCCTCCCACCGGGCGTTGAGGGCGTCGAGCTCGGCCCTGCGGTCGGCCAGCTCGGCGCGCAGGGCCTCGAGCCGCTCGACCGACGCGGGGTCGCTCTCGCCCTGCAGGGCGAGCTCCTCCATGGTCAGGCGGTCGACGACGCGGCGCAGCCGGTCGATCTCCTCCGGGGCGGAGTCGATCTCCATGCGCAGCCGGGACGCCGCCTCGTCGACGAGGTCGATGGCCTTGTCCGGCAGCTGCCGGCCCGGGATGTAGCGGTGGGACAGGGTCGCGGCCGCGACGAGGGCGGCGTCGGCGATCTGGACCTTGTGGTGGGCCTCGTAGCGCTCCTTGAGCCCGCGCAGGATCGCGACGGTGTCCTCCACGGAGGGCTCGCCGACGTAGACCTGCTGGAAGCGGCGCTCGAGGGCGGCGTCCTTCTCGATGTTCTCGCGGTACTCGTCGAGGGTGGTCGCGCCGATCAGGCGCAGCTCCCCGCGGGCGAGCATGGGCTTGAGCATGTTGCCCGCGTCCATGGAGCCCTCGGCGGCGCCGGCGCCCACGACCGTGTGGAGCTCGTCGATGAAGGTCACGACCCGGCCCTCGGAGGAGCGGATCTCCTCGAGCACGGCCTTGAGCCGCTCCTCGAACTCGCCGCGGTACTTCGCCCCCGCCACCATGGAGCCGAGGTCGAGGGAGATCAGGGTCTTGTCCCGCAGGGACTCGGGGACGTCCCCGGCGACCATGCGCTGGGCGAGGCCCTCGACGACGGCGGTCTTGCCGACACCGGGCTCGCCGATGAGCACGGGGTTGTTCTTGGTGCGCCGGGACAGCACCTGGACCACGCGCCGGATCTCGGAGTCGCGGCCGATGACCGGGTCGAGCTTGCCCTCACGGGCGCGGGCGGTGAGGTCGGTGCCGTACTTCTCGAGCGCCTGGAAGGTGCCCTCGGGGTCGGGGGTGGTCACCCTGCGGTCTCCTCTCACGGACGGGACGGTGGTCTTCAGCTGCTCGGGCCCCGCGCCGGCGGAGCGCAGGATCTCGCCGGTCCTGCCGTCGAGCTGGGCGAGGCCGTAGAGCAGGTGCTCGGTGGAGATGTACTCGTCGCCCAGGGACGTCGCGAACTGCTCGGCGGCCTGGATGACCTGCAGGGAGCCGCGGTCGAACTGCGCCTGGGCGGTGGAGGCCCCCGAGGCCGAGGGCAGGGCCTTGATGGCGGCGGAGGCCTGGGCCGAGACGGCGTCGACGTCGGCGCCGGTGGCCTTCAGCACGGCGACGGCGACGCCCTCGCGCTGGTCCATGAGGGCCTTGAGGATGTGGGCGGGCTCGACCTGGGGGTTGCCGGCGGTCGAGGCGTTGGTCGAGGCCGCGGCGAGCGCCTCCTGCGACTTGGTGGTGAACTTGGTCTCCACGGGAGCTCCTTGTGGTTCGGGACGAAGCGGGTGGAACAGGTCGGACCCGGCCGGCGCGTCGTCAATGCGCACCGGCACGTCAGCTAACCTGAGTCTATCCCACTCAACCCGAGGGGGCCAGGGGTTGTTCCGGCGAACGGGCGGCACCCCTGCGGGCGGAGCCGGCACGCGGCGCCCCCGGGATGGGGTAGTGTTTTCCCGCGTGCTCCTCGACCAGAGGTGCGCATGCGGCAGTAGCTCAGCTGGTAGAGCGCCACCTTGCCATGGTGGAGGTCGCGGGTTCGACTCCCGTCTGCCGCTCTTTTCATGCCCTCCTCCCCCGTCCGGCGGGAGCCGCGCCCCGCCGTCCGGCGGGGCGCGACCCGTATCACAGCCCTTCCGGTCTGTCCAAGATCACATCGCCCGGGGCTTGGCTGCGCGCGTCACGGCCCGTAACGTCGTGCGTTCATCCGGTTCGGCCCGACGACGCGCTGTTCCACCGCACCCCGTCCGTCCCCGGAAGGAACCACCATGTCCGCACCCCGCACCGCCGTGCTCGAGGTGATCAACCCGCCCGGCCGCGCCGGCACCCGTCTGGCCCTGTTCGCCCTCGCCCTGGGCGGCTTCGGCGTGGGCACCACCGAGTTCGCCTCGATGGGTCTGATCCCCTTCATCGCCGAGGACCTCGGCGCCTCGATCCCGTCCCTCGGCCACGCCATCTCGCTCTACGCGCTGGGCGTCGTGGTCGGCGCCCCGCTGATCACCGCCCTGGCCGCCCGCCTCGAGCGCAAGACGCTGCTGCTCGGGCTCATGGGCGCCTTCACCGCCGGCAACGCCTTCTCGGCGGCCGCCCCCTCCCTCGACCTGCTCTACGCCGCCCGGTTCCTCTCCGGGCTGCCCCACGGCGCCTACTTCGGCGTCGCCGCCGTGGTCGCCTCCTCCCTCGTGCCCCGCGAGCGCCGCGGCACGGCCGTGGCCCGGGTCGCCCTCGGGCTGACGGTCGCCAACATCGTGGGCGTGCCCCTGGCCGCCGCCCTGGGCGGGGCCCTCGGCTGGCGGGCCGGCTACGGGCTCGTCGTCGTCATCGGCGTGCTGACCGTGGCCGCGCTGGCCGTGTGGGTGCCCCGCACCCGCAGCGAGGGCGGGGTCTCCGTGGCGCGGGAGGTCCGCGCCCTGGGCCGCCCGCAGGTCGCCCTGACCCTGACGGCCGGGGCCGTGGGCTTCGGCGGGATGTTCGCCGTCTACACCTTCGTCTCCCCCACCCTCACCGAGCTCAGCGGCCTCGACCTCTCGGTCGTGCCGTGGGTGCTGGCGATCTACGGCGTGGGCATGACCCTGGGCTCGCTGCTGGCCGGACCGCTGCTGGACCGCTCGGTCGACCGCACGGCCGTCGGCGCGGGCGTGGTCTCCGCCGCGACCCTGGCCTTCTTCGGGCTCTTCGCCCACCTGCCGGTCGCGGCCGTGCTGGGCGTCTTCGCGATCGGCGCGCTGGGCGCGCTGTTCTCCACCGCGCTGCAGATGCGCCTGCTGCGCGAGGCCAAGGACGCCCCGTCCCTGACCGCCGCCATGAACCACGCGGCGTTCAACTTCGCCAACGCCGTGGGCGCGTTCCTCGGCGGGGCCGTCATCACCGCCGGCTGGGGCTACCGTGCCCCGGCGTGGGTGGGCGTGGGCCTCGCCCTCGCCGGGCTGCTCGTCCTGGGCCACGCCGTGCGCCGCCAGCGCGAGGGCACCGACGCGACCCCCGCGCCCGTGCGCACCCCGGCCGGCTGGACCTCCCGCGCCCTCGGCTCGCTCGTGGTGCTGCTGCCCGAGGCCCTGGCCCCCGAGCCCGCGGCGCCGCGGGGGTCCCGGCCGACGACGACGGGCCTGCTCCTCGGCGCCTCCTGAGCCCGCCGGCCGGCCCCGGGCCCGGCCCGCGGGCCCAGGGCCGGCCCGGCACCCCGCCGCCCGTCACCGGGGCGTCATATGTTCCCGGTGCGTCACGGTCCGGGCGCGGGCGCCCGCCGTCTCGCTAGCGTGGGGACCGGGCCCCCCACCGCCCGAGCGGCGGACCCCGTGCGGCCGGCACGGGCGACCGGCCCCGTCCGGAGGAGCAGGACAGCCATGAGACCCGGAACCCTCCCGCGCGACCCCGCGACGGTGCTCGGCGCCGCGACGGTGGCCGACGGCCAGAGCCTCACCCCCGAGCAGTACGACCTGGGCGGGCTGCACCGGGTCGTGGCCACGGTGACGGACCACGAGGTCGTCCTCTACGGCGAGTTCCGGGTGGACGCCGCCCTCCTGGACGGCCGCGACCCCGCCGAGGTGCCGCACTGGGGCGGGGCGCTGTCGGGGATCGTGGAGGACTGGCAGCCGGAGGGGTCCGGGCAGGTGACGCTGTGCGCGTTCGTCCACGCGGAGACCCACGAGCACGGGCCGCTGGGGCTGACCCTGCCGGAGGCGGTGGCGCAGCTGGAGGACCTGCGGGTGCGCTGCCTCGAGTGGCTCAGGAGCTCCCCGGCCGCCTGACCCGGCCCCGCCCGTCCCGGGGCGCGGGCGGGTCCTGCCGGCCCGCGGCCTGGCGGACGTACTGGACGCCCGCGACCAGGTGCAGCACGGCGGCGACCTGCACGAGCACCCGGCCGGCCTCGGTGACGGCCGTGCTCCCCCACGCCGGCCCGGCGAGGATCAGCACGGAGCCGACCATGAGCGTGGCCGTCTTGACCTTCCCGGCCCTCGTCACCCGCAGCACGCCCAGCGACCGGTGCCGCAGCGCGACCGCGCCGACGACGAGGTCCACGCCCACGACGACGACGAGCACCCACCACGGGAAGAGCCCCACGACGCTCGCGGCGACCGCGATCGCCACGGTGCCGAGCCGGTCGGCGATCGGGTCCATGACCTCCCCGACCCGGCTGCGCTGGTCGAGGGCCCGGGCGAGGACCCCGTCGACCCAGTCGGTGAGGGAGAAGGAGGCCACGAGCACGAGGGCGGCCACCGGGTGCTCGTGGATGCGCAGCACCGCCAGCACGGCCGGGACGATCAGGCTGAAGCGCAGCACCGAGACCACGTTCGGGACCGTGAGCCAGCGGTGGTAGTACGGCGGGGCCGGCTCGGCCGTGTGCTGGTCCTGCATGGTGCGTCCCTCGCCCTCCTCGCGTCCGGGGCGGCGGCCGGAGCCCGTCCGCGCCGCCCGTCCACGAGCCTATGCCATCGGCCGCGCCCGGCCGGGCCCCGTCCGGGCCGGGCTCAGCCCAGGCGGGACTCGAGGACGCGCAGGAACTCGTCCGCGCGGCGGACCTGCTCCGCGAGGCGCTCGCGGCGGGCGCGGGCGTCCGCCAGGAGCGCCTCGAGCTGCCCCCGGGCCTCGCGCCGGGCCTGCTCGGGGCCGGTCCCCTCGGCCACGTCCAGCAGCCGCAGCAGCTCGCCCATCTGCGCGGTCGAGTAGTCGAGGGCCTTCATCCGCTTGATCGTCATCAGCCGGCGCAGGTCCTCCGGGGTGTAGACCCGGTAGCCGCCCTCGGTGCGCCCGGAGGGCGGCAGCAGCCCGAGCGCGTCGTAGTGGCGCAGTGTGCGCAGGGACAGCCCGCTGCGCTCGGCCATCGCGCCGATCTGCAGGAGCTCCTCCGGGGCCGGGCCGCCGCGCGGCGGCGCGGGCGCGTCGTGGCCGGGCCCGCCGCCCGGGGTGCCGTCGTCGTCGGCCGGGCGCCGGGAGCCCTCCGTGCCCGCGCCCCGCCGCGGGGCCGTCCGCCCCGTGCTCGTCCTGGTGCCGTCCATGCCGTCCGCCGTCGCCTCGCCGTGCTCGTTGTCGCCAACCCTGACGCTGCGTTAGGGTTGCGGGGGCCGGTGCGCCGCTGCGCCCCGTGCCCTCTTCCTCTTCCCGGTCCCCGCGGGACCGTCTTCCTCCAGGAGCTTACGCATGTCCACCGTCGCCGAGGGCCGCCCCGCGGGCCGCAGCACCGCCGCCACCCCCGAGGAGCGCGGCTCCGTCCGGCTCGCCCTGCGCAACCCGCGGTGGCTCAAGACGGAGGTCCTGGCCGGGCTCGTCGTGGCCCTGGCCCTGATCCCCGAGGCCATCGCGTTCTCGGTCATCGCCGGGGTGGACCCGCGGCTCGGGCTCTTCGCCTCCTTCACGATGGCGGTGACCACCGCGGTGCTGGGCGGGCGCCCCGCCATGATCTCCGCGGCCACGGGGGCCGTCGCCCTCGTCATCGCCCCGCTGGTCGCCTCCCACGGCATCGACCACTTCCTCGCCGCCGTGATCCTCGCCGGGGTCTTCCAGGTGGTCCTGGCCCTCGTGGGGGCCGCGCGGCTGATGCGCTTCGTCCCCCGCTCGGTGATGGTGGGCTTCGTCAACGCGCTGGCGATCCTCATCTTCAGCTCGCAGGTCCCCGAGCTGCTGGGCGTGCCGTGGGCCGTGTACCCGCTGACGGCCCTGGGGCTGCTCGTCGTCTTCCTGCTGCCGCGGCTCACCACCGTGGTCCCGGCCCCGCTGGTCGCGATCGTCGTGATCACCGCGCTCGTGGTGGCCCTGGGCACGGACGTGCCCACGGTGGGCGACAAGGGCGAGCTGCCCGAGTCGCTGCCGGTGCTGCTGCTGCCCGACGTGCCCCTGACCCTGGAGACCTTCCGGATCATCGCCCCGTTCTCCCTCACCATGGCGCTCGTGGGCCTGATGGAGTCGCTGATGACCGCCAAGCTGGTCGACGACATCACCGACACCCGCTCGGACAAGACCCGCGAGTCCTGGGCCCAGGGCGTGGCCAACACCGTCACCGGCCTGTTCGGCGGCATGGGCGGGTGCGCGATGATCGGCCAGACCATGATCAACGTCAAGGCCTCCGGGGCCCGCACCCGGATCTCGACGTTCCTGGCCGGCGTGTTCCTGCTGGTCCTGGTGGTCAGCCTCGGCGAGGTCGTCGCCGTGATCCCCATGGCGGCGCTGGTGGCGATCATGATCTTCGTCTCCTGGGCCACCTTCGACTGGCACTCCGTGCGCCCCTCGACCCTGCGCCGGATGCCGCTGCCCGAGACCCTGGTGATGGTCTCGACGGTCGTGGTCACGGTCTGGACCCACAACCTCGCCCTGGGCGTGGTCGTGGGCGTGCTCGTGGCGATGATCGCCTTCGCCCGCCGCGTGGCCCACTTCGTCCGCGTGGACCGCGAGGTCGTGGTGCAGGACGGCGAGCCGGTCGCCCGGTACACCGTGCACGGGGAGCTGTTCTTCGCCTCCTCCAACGACCTCTACACGATGTTCGACTACGCAGGGGATCCCCAGCGGGTCGTGATCGACTTCGAGGACTCCCACCTGTGGGACGCCTCGACGGTGGCGGCGCTGGACTCGGTCACCGACAAGTACGCCCACTACGGCACGGACGTCCGGATCACCGGGCTCAACCAGGCCAGCCGCCGGATGCGCGTGCGGCTGGGCGGCCTGCTGAACCAGGACCACTGACCCCCGAGGACCGCTCCCCGTGGCACTGCTGACCGCCGCCCGCCCGCACGCCGCCCGCACGGGGACCGCTCCGCCGCGCAGCCCGTCCCTCCAGGGGCTGCGCGGGGTCGCGGTGCTGCTCGTGGTGGCCTTCCACGTGTTCACCGACCGGGTCTCGGGCGGGGTGGACGTCTTCTTCGTCCTCTCCGCGTTCCTGCTCACCGGCACGTTCGTGCGCCGGGCCGAGGCCGGCCGGCCGCTCGAGCTGCGCGCGTACTGGCTGCGGACGTTCTCCCGCCTGCTCGGCCCGCTCGCGGTGGTGCTGCTGGCCGTGCTCGCGGCGGTGCTCGCCCTGTTCCCGCCCAGCCGGTGGGACGAGCTGATCGGCCACGCGTGGGGCAGCCTGCTGCACGTGCAGAACTGGGTGCTGGCCGCCGAGGCGGTCGACTACTACGCCGGCGGCGGTGCGGCCTCCACGCCGCTGCAGCACACCTGGTCGCTGTCCCTGCAGGGACAGGTGTTCCTCGTGTGGCCGCTGCTGCTCGCCGGGACCGCCTGGGCCTCCCGCCGCACCGGTCTGCGCTTCCGCCGGCTGGCCGCCGCCCTGTTCGGGGTCCTGTTCGCCGCCTCCCTCGCCTGGTCGGCCGCCTCGACCGCGGCCGAGCCGCAGGGTGCCTACTTCGACGCGTTCGCGCGGGTGTGGGAGTTCGCCCTCGGGTCCCTGGCCGCGCTCGCGGTGGCCGCGCTCCCCCGGTCCGCGGAGGGAGCGGGCCCGCTGCGCCGCCACGGTGCGGCGGCCCTGGGCTGGGCCGGTCTCGGCACGGTCGTGGCCACCCCGTTCCTGGTCGACGCGCACACGCGCTTCCCCGGCACCGCAGCCCTCGCCCCGACCGCGGGTGCGGCCGCGGTGCTGCTGGCCGCCGCCCTCGCCCCGCGCACCGGCTGGGGTGCGGACCGGCTGCTGGCCGCCCCGGTGCTGACCTGGTTCGGGGACCGGGCCTACGGCATCTACCTCTGGCACTGGCCGCTGCTGGTCACCTACGCGCTGGTCCTCTTCCGTGCGGACGTGCCTGTGCTGCACGGGGTGGGGATCCTCGCGGCGTCCCTGCTGCTGACCCGCCTCACCGGCCCGCTCGTGCGGCTTCCCGGCCTGCTCGCGCCGCTGCTGCGGGCGCGGCTGCGCCGGCCGGTGACCGGTGAGCTCGCCCGGCTGGTGACGGCGCTCGCCCTCGTGGCGGTGCCGGTGGGCACCGCCCAGGCCGGCAACACGGTGCGCGTCGCCCAGCAGCAGGCCGTGGAGCGGGTTCCGCAGAACTACCCGGGGGCGGCCGTGCTCCGCGGGGAGGCCGAGGCCCCGGCGGGGGTGCCGCTGATCCCCACCGGGGCCGAGCGGGAGTCGGAGTGGGGCGAGACCGGGCTGCCGTGCTCCCCGGAGGAGGGCGCCGAGGCGCTCGCCGGGCTCGGCGACTGCTGGTCCGTCGGACCCACGGACGGCTCGGCGCCCACCCGCACGCTGGTGGTCATCGGCGACTCCCACGCGATGCAGCTGCTCACCCCCATCACCCGGGCCGCCGAGCGGCAGGGCTGGTCCGTGGTCAGCTACCTGCGGATGGGCTGCCGCTACACGGGACCGGCGGCACCGGTCGAGGAGGACTGCGCCGCGTTCAACGCGGCCGCCCGGGACGCGGCGCTGGCCCGCGACCCGGACGCCGTGGTCACGGTCGGCACCCGCAGCCTGCCCGCGGCCCCGCACGAGGAGCTCGTGGAGGGCTGGGAGGAGGGCGCCTCCCCGTTCCTGGACGCCGGGGTGCCGGTGGTGGCGTTCCGGGACAACCCGCGCTTCCCCTTCGACATGTTCGAGTGCGTCGAGACCTACGGCGCGGACCACCCCCGCTGCACCGTCCCGCGCGATCAGGCCCTGCAGGAGACCGACCCGCTGCTCGAGGTCGCCGCACGGCACGAGGACGTGCGGGTCGTGGACCTCACCGACCGGCTGTGCACCGAGGACGTCTGCCCGGCGGTGGTCGGCAACGTCGTCGTCTACCGCGACCTCGACCACCTCACGTCCACGTACGCGGCGACCCTCACCCCGGACGTCGAGCATCGCCTGCGCGCGGCCCTGGGCTGGTGACGGGGCGGGGCGGGGCAGGTCCCGTAGCATCGGTGGCCCCGGGCCCGGCGCGGGCCCGCAGTACCACGCCCCGGAGGCCGCCATGGACCAGCACGTGCACGTCGTCACCCTCGCCACCCCGGACCTCGACGCGGCCCGCGCCTTCTACGCCGGGGGCCTCGGCTGGGAGCCGCTGCTCGACGTCCCCGGTGAGATCCTGTTCTTCCGGATCGCGTCCGGGACGGTGCTGGGCCTCTTCGAGGCGGCGAAGTTCGCGGCCGACCTCGGCCTGCCCGCCCCGGTCGCGCCGGCGGGCGTGACCCTGGCGCACAACGTGGCGGACCCCGACGGGGTGCGCCGCCTGACCGCGGAGATGGCGGCCGCGGGCGGGACGGTCCTGACCCCGCCGCAGGACGGGGCCTTCGGCGGGGTCTTCCACGCGCTCGTGGCCGACCCCGGCGGGATCGTGTGGGAGATCGCGCACAACCCCGGCTGGCGCGTCGACGACGACGGGACCGTGCACCTGGGCTGAGCCCGGCCCGCCGGGCCGGCCCGGGACGGGAGGGGCGGCTCAGCCGCGGACGTCGGCGCGCAGGTGGTGCTCGACGTCGTGCAGGAAGTACTTCGCGAAGCTCGCGACCGTGAAGGCCTTGCCGTCGCCGCGGCGGCCGGGGCGCTCCCACCGGTCCTCCTCCACCGCGTCGAACGCGTCGGCGGTCGCGCGCAGCTCCTGCGCCAGCTGCCCGGAGACCTCGTAGGGGTCCTGCAGGTTGTAGCGGTCCTGCACCGCGGCGGCGTCCTGGTCCCAGTCGGGGAAGACCGGGTCGTCCTCCTCGAGCATCAGCCGCAGCCGCTCGCGGAACACCCGGCACAGGTCCCGCACGTGGCAGCCGTACTCCAGGGGCGACCACGTGCCCGGCCGCGGCCGCTCGGTCAGCCCGCGGCGGTCCAGCGCCGCGTTCCAGGCCTCGACGGTCTCCCGGGCCCGGTCGCCCGTGGTGCGCACGTCGTAGTCGGGGTCGAAGCCGCACTCGGCGCAGCCGCCGTCGAGGACGGCCGTCCAGTCCTTGGTCTCGGGCGGCACGGGCGAGATGTCCGGGGTGGCGTCGCTCATGCCGCCGATGCTACCGCTCCGGCCCCGGTGCGACCCGGCGGGCTCCCGGCCCGGGCGTGGTCACAGGCCCTGCCGGTCGAGGATCTCGTCCTCGCTCAGCGGCTCCCCCCGCTGGATCCGCCGGGTGCGCCGCAGGTCGGCGGCGGCCAGGACCAGCGCTGCGGTGGCGGTGACGACCGAGAGGATCCCGAGGGTGTTGGCGAAGCCCGCCGAGAGCCCCAGCAGCCCGGGTCCGGCGAGCTCGGTCAGCAGGGAGGCCCCGCGGCCGTCGACCCGGTCGGGCAGCACCGCCCCGAATGCCAGCACCACCGCCCACGCCCCGGCGGTCGTCAGGCACGCCCGCAGGGACGCGCCGGCGGGCACGTGGGCGCGCGCGTCGCGGCGCAGCACCACGGCTCCGGCGCCGAGCAGACCCCCCAGCGGCAGGGCCAGGGCCGTGGCGTGCACGGGCACGAGCTCCCCGGCGGCACCGGCGAGGCCGCGGCCGGCGGCGACCCACAGGGCGAGCAGCACGGCGGCGAGCGGGGCGAGGGCGGGCACGAGCCGCTGCACGGGGGTGCTGCGGCCCGGGACGGGAGCGAGGGCGTCGGGCACGGCCGCCAGTCTACGGCGGCCCGCAGCGGCCGGGGCCGCGGGGCCCCGGCCGATAGGCTGGTGCCCATGTCGTCCCCCGGATTCCCCAGCGCCGTCCTGTTCGACCACGACGGGACCCTCGTCGACACCGAGCCCCTGTGGGAGCGGGCCAAGCAGAACCTGGCCGCCGAGCACGGCGCCGTGTGGACGGCCGAGGACACGGACGCGACCCTGGGCCGGCCCGTCGCCGCGACGCTGGAGCGGCTGCGGCGGATCGGGGTGCGGCTGGGCGAGGACGAGCTGTTCGCCGCGGTCTTCGAGCACAGCGTCCGGGTCCTCGGGGGCGAGCGGCTGGAGTTCATCGACGGGATCGGCGCGCTGCTCGACGAGCTGGCCGCCGCCGGGATCCCCGCGGCGATCGTCACGAACGCGAGCTCGGCGATGGCCCGGCACACCGCCTCCGCCGCCCCCGAGGACCTCTTCCGGGTGGTCGTCGGCACCGACGAGTACGCCGAGGGGGTCCGCCCGAAGCCCGACCCCGACGCCTACCTCACCGCGGCCCGGCGCCTGGGCGTGGACCCGGCCCGGTGCGTCGTGGTGGAGGACTCCCCCGCCGGCGCCGCGGCCGGGGTGGCCGCGGGCATCCCCGTGGTCGTGGTCCCCGGCGCGCAGCGCGTGGCCCCGGGCCCGGGCATCACCCACGTGGCCCGCCACCGGGACCTGACCCTCGAGCTGCTGCGCTCGCTCGCGGCGCGGCAGCCGTCGTCGTCCCCGGAACCGGCCGGGGCGCCGGCCGCGGTGTGCGTCCCGGCGCGGGAGGCCTGAGCCGTGGCCGGGCACCCCGGGGACCGCGCCCTGCCGGCCGCCGTCCTGTTCGACCACGACGGCACGCTCGTGGACACCGAGCCCCTGTGGGCCGTGGCCAAGCGGGCCGTGGCCGCCCGCCACGGCACCACGTGGCACGAGGCCGACGACCTCGCCACCCTCGGCCGCACCGTGCCCGAGTCGGCCCGGCTGATGCTCGAGCGCGGCGCCGACGGGACCGTCGAGGGCCTCACGGCCGAGCTGGGCCGCGAGGTCGCCGCCGCGCTGACCGGGGAGGTGCCGTTCCTCCCGGGCGTGCGGGCGCTGCTCGACGAGCTGGCCGCCGCGGGCGTCCCGGGGGCGGTCGTGACGAACGCGCTCACCGTCGTCGCCCGGGGCACCGCCGCGGGGGCGCCCGAGGTGCTGCGCGAGGTGGTCTCGCAGGAGGACGTCGAGCACCCGAAACCGCACCCCGAGCCCTACCTGCTGGCCGCCCGCCGGCTGGGCGTGGACCCGGCCCGGTGCGTGGCCGTCGAGGACTCCCCGACCGGCGCCGCCAGCGCGGCCGCCGCGGGCATGCCCGTGGTCGTGGTCCCCGGCGACGTGCCCGTGGCCCCCGCGCCCGGCCTGCACCTGGTGGACGCGCACACGGACGTCACCCTCGACCTGCTGCGCTCGCTGCTGCCGCCCGTCTGACACCGGCCCTTCCGGATCCCTCCCGTCGACGCGACGAGGGCGCGGCCCGTCCGTGCTGCCCGGAGGCAGGAACGGACGGGCCGCGCCCTCGTGGGTCCCGGAGCGGGACGCGGGTCAGCGGGTGGCCGCGCCCTGGGGGGCCGTGGCCCGGCGCGGGCCGCGGCTGCGGCGGCGCGCGGCGGCGGCCTGGGTGGCGCGGTCCGGGGCGGACTGCGTCGTGTAGGCCGGCGCGGAGGCCGTGGGGCGGGCCGTGGCCCGGGGCGCGGAGCCGGCGCGGGCGCCGCCGCGGCCCGAGGCCGCGGGACGCTGCTCGCGCCCGCCGCGGGGCTGGTCCTCGCGGGAGCGGCCCGGACCGGACTGCCCGGAGCGGCCCTGGCCGTCGCGGGACGGCCCGCCGCGGCCCTGGCCGTCACGGGTGCGGCCGGGGCCGGACCGGCCGGCACGGCCCTGACCGCCGCGGCCGCCGCGGCCGCCGGTGCCGCCGCCCTGCTGCTGGACCGGCGGGGCCGTCCAGGCGACCTTCTCGGCGCGCTCGCCCACCAGCTCGGCCACGGCCGGGGAGGTGACGGTCACGGTCTCGAACTCGGCCGTCACGCCCGCCGCCTTCATGAGCTGGGTGACCTCGCGGCGCTCCTCGCGGGTGGCCACCGTGACCACGGAGCCGGAGGCGCCGGCGCGGGCGGTGCGCCCGGAGCGGTGCAGGTAGGACTTGTGCTCGGTGGGCGGGTCGACGTGGACGACCAGCTCCACCTCGTCGACGTGCACGCCGCGGGCGGCGACGTCGGTGGCCACGAGCACCCGCACGTCCCCGGAGGAGAACTGGGCGAGGTTGCGGTCGCGGGCGTTCTGCGAGAGGTTCCCGTGCAGGTCCACCGCGGGGATCCCCGACTGCGTGAGCTTGCGGGCCATCTTCTTGGCGCGGTGCTTGGTGCGCGTGAACATCACGCGGCGGCCCGTGCCGGAGGCCAGGGCCTCGACGAGATCCTGCTTCTCGTCCGCGTCCACGACGAGCACGTGGTGCTCCATGGTGGACACGGCCGCCTGCGGGGCGTCGACGGAGTGCTTGACCGGGTTGGACAGGAACTGCTTGACCAGCTTGTCCACGCCGCCGTCGAGGGTCGCGGAGAACAGCAGCCGCTGACCGCCCTGCGGGGTGCGCTTGAGGATGCGGGTGACCACGGGCAGGAAGCCCATGTCGGCCATGTGGTCGGCCTCGTCGATGACGGTCACGCGGACGTCGTCGAGGGTGAGGACGCCCTGCTTGAGCAGGTCCTCGAGCCGGCCGGGGCAGGCGATGACGATGTCCGCGCCGCGGGCCAGGGCCTTCTCCTGGTTCTTCTGCGACACGCCGCCGAAGATCACGGTCGTGCTCAGCCCGGCGGCCTCGGCGATGGGGGCCACGGTGCGGTCGATCTGGGTCGCGAGCTCACGGGTCGGTGCGAGCACCAGGCCGGTGGGCCGGCTGGCCCGGCGGGCGGCGCGGGCGCCGTTGCCGGTCATCCCGGCGAGCCGGGAGACCAGCGGCAGCGCGAACGCCACGGTCTTGCCCGAGCCCGTCCTGCCGCGGCCGAGCACGTCGCGGCCGGCCAGCGAGTCGGGGAGGGTCTTCTCCTGGATGGGGAACGCCTGGTCGATGCCCTGCTGGGCGAGGACGGCGGAGAGGGCCTCGGGCACGCCGAGGTCGATGAAGGTAGTCAAAACGGGGGATACGTCTTTCGATCGTCGTCCCGGCGGGAAGTGTGTCGACGCCGGGTGCGCCGAAGAACTCCTGGAGCCCCTGCGAGCGGGCTGAGACCGTCTGGGACGGTGCCGCGCTGGACAAAGAAACGGGGGGTGCTCGACGCCTGCCTGCGTCCCCGTCGTCGGGGAGCAGTGCCATGTGCAATGACCCCACCCTACAGCACGGGGTGCGCAGGACGGCCGTGGTGTGGCGGAGCACACCGCAGCGGGGCGGTCAGCGCGCTCCCGAGCCGCACGGGCCCGCGCCGCCCCGGAGACGGGGCGGCGCGGGCCCGGGCTACTTGAGCAGCCGGCGGAGCAGGTCCCCCACCCCGATCGTCGTCCGCCGGTGGACCGTGCTGCGGGCGGCCCGCCGCGGGTCGCGCACCCGGCCGGTGCCGGGGCGGCCGTAGCCGGGGACGACCGCCCGCTTGATGCTGCGCTTGACCCGCCCGGTCGTGCGGGCCCGCAGCGAGCTCAGCGGGCGGGGCCTGCGGATGCCGAACCTCACCATGGGATCCTCCTGGACTCCGGGGCCATCAGGCTACAGCGCGGTGTACCCGCCGTCGACGAGGTAGTAGCCGCCGGTGAGGAAGGACGCCTCGTCGGAGAGCAGGAAGGTCACGAGCGCGGCAACCTCCTCGGACCGGCCGAGACGGCCCATCGGGTGCCGTGCGACCAGGGCCTCGCGCACGGCGGGCTCGATGCTGCTCAGCAGCGGGGTGTCGATGTAGGCGGGACCCACGGAGTTGATCCGGACCCCGCGCTGGCCGTAGTCCACGGCCGCCTGCTTCGTCAGCCCGACGACCCCGTGCTTGGCCGCGGTGTAGGCACTGTTGCCCAGCGCGGTGGCCACGGTGCCGTGGATGGAGGCCATGTTGACGACGGCCCCGCCGCCGGCCTGCTCGATCGCCGGGAGCTGGTGGCGCATGCCGTACATCACCGAGTGCAGGTCGATCTCCACGGTGCGCCGCCAGGCGTCGAGGTCCGTCTCCCCGACCGCGTCGGTCTGCCCGCCGATCCCGGCGTTGTTGACCGCCAGGTGGAGGCCGCCGTAGGTCTGCTGGGCGAACTCGACGGCCGCCCGGTTCTCCTCGGCGTTCGCGACGTCGAGGCGGAACCCGGCGGCGTCCCCGCCGGCGGCCATGATCGCCTGGACGACGTCGTCGATCCTGTTCGTGTCGATGTCGGTGACCACGACCTTGGCGCCCCGGGCCGCGAGGTCCTTGGCGCAGGCCTCGCCGATGCCGGAGGCGGCGCCGGTGACGAGGGCGACCTTACCGGTGAGATCGGTCATCGTGTGCTCCTTCCCCGGGGTCCCGCAGGTCCCCGGCGGTGATCCGCGGACGGTCCGCTGCCCCCAGTCTGGCCCGCCGCGGCCGCGTTGGGGAGAGCACGCGCCGCCGGGGCGGGTCGGCCGGACGCCCGGTCGGCGGTGGGCCGGGGTGCCGCTCGCGACCGGGCCCGGCACCCGGCCCGCTGATAGGGTGATTGACGACTCAACCATCCCCTCCTCCCCGAAAGGACCGACCATGAGCCTCTCCAACGCGATCCTCCGCGGCGTCTCCGGCGCCTACCTGCTCCAGTCCGGCTACGGCAAGAAGGACCTGCCCGTCGAGGCCGCCGAGGGCCTGAAGCAGTTCGCCGCCACCGGCGTGCCGCAGTTCCAGGAGTGGGACTCCGCGACCTTCGGCAAGTTCGTGGCCTGGTCGGAGATGGGCATCGGCGCGGCCCTGCTCACCCCGTTCGTCAACAAGCGCGTGGCCGGGCTGGCGCTGGGCGCCTTCTCCGCCGGTCTGCTGGCGATGTACTTCCGCAACCCGGAGATGACCCAGGAGGACGGCGTCCGCCCGTCCGAGGCCGGCACCGGCCTGTCCAAGGACCTCTTCCTCGCCGCGATCGCCGGCGCCCTGGTGACCTCCCGCTAGGTCCTGCCTGCGCTCCGCCGCCGGGTGCCGCCCCTCCTCCGGGAGGGGCGGCACCTCGCGTTCCGGGACGCGCGTGCGTGCGGTGCTCCGGTCCCGCGGGTGCCGCACACGGCCGGGATTCCGCTGCCCATCCCGAGTGCTGCAGCGGGCCCGGCACCCCGTGCCCGGCCCGCGCGGCTCCGGGACCGCGCCTCGGCTTCGGCGGCCGCCGGGGGCGGGACGGCACCGGTCGTGCCGCGGCCCGCTCACCCCTGCGCCGGCCCGCTTACGGTGTCCGCGGCGGCCGGGAGAATGTGCCCATGACGACGACGGCGCACCGCCGCTCCCGTCCCGCTCCGGGTCCTGACGTCCCCTCCCCCGCCGGGGGAAGGGCGCCGGAGCACGGTCCCGCCGCCCGGGCGGCCGACCTGGTGCAGGACCTCGTCGACTCCGCGGCCCGTGAGGCGCGGGAGGCCGGGCACCAGCTGCGCGTGCTGCACCGTCTCTGGGTGCTGGCGCGGACGGAGCAGCGAGCCCGCGGTGCCGCCGGCACGCGCGCGGCCGAGCGCGAGGCCGTGCTCGACGTCGCCGACGAGATCGGCCCGGCCCTGCGCCTCTCGGCCGGCGCGGCCGTGGCGCGGGTGCGCGAGGCCGTGGTGCTCGGCGGGCACCTGCCGGAGGTGCTCGACGGGCTCGAGGCGGGCCGTTTCGGCCCCCGGCACGCCGCGGTGCTGGCGGAGCAGTGGCGCGAGCTCGTCGAGGACGCCCCGGAGGCGGAACGGGCGCCCGCCGAGATCGTCCGCCGGCTCGTGGCGGAGCTCGCGGAGCGCGCCCCGGACAGCACGCCGGCGCAGCTGCGGGCGTGCGCGCGCCGGCGCCGGGCCGCACTGCTGGCGGAGACCGTGGCCGTGCGCCACCGCAGGGCGCGGGAGCAGCGGCGCGTGTGGGTCGAACCGGACGAGGACGGCATGGCGTGGCTGCACGCGCTGCTGGACGCTCCGACCGCTCTCGCGGCCGCGGACCGGCTCGACGCGCTCGTGGAGCGGCTCTCCCCGCCGGGTCCGTCAGGACGTGCCGGCGTGCCCCGGGCCGTGGTCCCGGCCGGCCCGCCGGATCCCGCCGTCGGGCGCCGCGCCACCGTCCCCGGGCGTCCGGGGAGCCGCACCGTGCCCGGATCCCGGGCCGTCGTGACGGGGCCCTGCGGACCGGGCCGCGGGCGGGCGGACGGGACGGGCGGCCGTCCCACCCAGGAGGACACCGAGTTGCCGGCGCGCACCCCGGCGCAGCTGCGGGCCGACGTCCTCGCCGACCTCCTGCTGGCCGGCGAGGTGCCGGACGACCCCTCGTTCCCGCGGGACGTGCGAGGACAGGTGACGGTGACGGTCCCGGTGCTGACCCTGCTGGAGGCCGCCCGGGGACCCGGTGGCTCCCCGACCGCCCACGCTCCCGGCGGTCGTCCGGGCGTCGGGACGTCGGGCAGGATCCCGCCTGCCCGCGCTCCCGGCAGTCCGCCGGCGGCCGGAGGACCCGGCGACCTGCCGGCAGTCCTGCGGGGACCGGTTGCTGCCGTCCTCGCGGGCCACGGCCCGATCGACGCCGACGTCGCCGCCCGGCTCGCGGCCGGCGCCCCGTCCTGGCACCGGATCCTGGTGCACCCGGTCACCGGAGTGGTCCTGGACCACGACCGCACGACCTACGCGGTCCCGGCGGACCTGCGCCGCAGGCTGGTCCATCGCGACGTGACCTGCCGCTTCCCCGGCTGCCGGCGCCGGGCCGAGCGCTGCGACCTGGACCACACGGTGGCGTGGCAGGACGGCGGGCCCACCGCCGCCGGCAACCTCGCGCACCTGTGCCGGCACCACCACCTCGTCAAGCACCGGGACGGTCCGCTGGGCCGCTGGACCGTGCGGCAGCTCGGCCCCTCTCCCGGCGGCGGCGTGCTGGAGTGGACCTCGCCTGCCGGCCGGATCCACCGCACGGTCCCCGAGGGAACCGGGTCACCGGTGGAGGCCGGGGACCCCTGTGCCCTTTCGTCCGTCCCGCCTCCGGCGCCCGAGGGGATGTACTCCGCCGTCACGTGTGCCCCGGGCACCGTGGCACGGCCCGGTTCGCGCGGCCGGGCCACCGGCGGGCGGGACCGTTCACCGACCCATCCGACCCCTGCGGCGGGTGCGGTGGGTTGGGCACCTGCGGCCAGTGCGGCGGAGGACCCGCCACCGTTCTGAGCCCGGGTCCTCGTCCTCGTCCGGGCCCTCGTCCTCGTCCGCGGCATCGCTCCCTTGGCCGGGATTCTCCGTCCCGTCCGGGGTCCCACCTTCTCGGCCGGGCACGTCCGGGTCCGGACGTCCCCGTTCGAGCTCGAGCCCGCCCGCTCTCGGCCGGGTCGTTCGGCGTCCGCCCGACCTCCCGACCTCGTCCGGGCCTCAGGCCGGGGACGCGCCCGGATCCCCGGGGAGCGTCTCGACGGCCACACGGTAGCCCATCGTGTGGGTCTCCTCCGGCTCGAGGTGCACCGCGTTCCCCTGGACGTTGGCGCCCTCGACGCACACGAAGCCGCTCCACCCGTCCGCACCGACGTCGGGCAGGCCGGCGGCCTTCTCGGCCCAGGGGTTCCACACGACCGTCGTCGCCGAGCCGCGCTTGCGGATGCGCAGCGCCCGCCCCAGCACCGGGTCCACGACCCTGACCTCGGCCGAGGACTCGTACACGCGGTCGGTCTCCGCCGCCGGCTCGAGCGGCCCCTCCTGCAGGCAGCCGTCCCGGTCCGTGACCTTGTCCCGGTAGCGTGCGCCGTCGAGGCCCTCGATCCGGATCCTCCGCACGTCGCCGACGACGAGGTACGCGTGCAGCGCCTCCTCGAAGTCGAACCCGTGCTCGTCGGTGTTGGTCACGCTCAGCTCCAGCTCCAGCTCCGGGCCGAAGCGCACCACGTACTCCGCCTCGAACCGGTGCGGGAAGAGCGCGCGCAGGGCGGGGTCGGGCACGTCCTCCTCGGTGAAGCGGTACACTGCCACGGCCTCGTGGTCGGAGGACTCGAAGCTCTGCATCTCCCACGGGAGCGTGCGCACGAAGCCGTGCTTGGGCTCGAGGTCGCCGGAGGGGCCCTCGGCGAACCACGGGAAGCAGATCGGCACGCCCCCGCGCACCGCCCGCCCGCGTTCGAGCGCCGTGCTGGGCGAGAGCCACAGCACCGGCGCGTGCCCTGTGGGGATCCAGTCGACGACCTGCGCCCCCTGGTCGTGGACCAGGCCGGTCGCGTGCCTGCAGGAGAAGCGGCGGGGTGCGGGAAGTTCGCTCATGGCCCCAGGCTAGACCGAGGGCCCGGTCCCCGCGGGGAACCGGGCCCTCGGTCCGGCACGGGGCCGGAGGGCAACGGGGTCAGCGGCCGGTGCGCTCGTAGGAGTCGATCGCCCCGGGGTGGCCCTCCATGAACGCCTCGACCTGTTTGCGGTCGGCGTGCAGCTTCGGGTCGTTGTCGAGGTAGTGCTTGGTCTCGCGGGCGATCAGCCCGGACAGGAGGAGCAGCCCGATGAGGTTCGGGATCGCCATGAGACCGTTCATCACGTCGGCGAAGTTCCACACCACGGCCAGCGGGACGGTGCAGCCCACGAACACCACGAGGGAGAACACGACCCGGTAGGGCATCACGGCCGGGCGCCCGAACAGGCGCTCCATGCAGCGCTCGCCGTAGTAGGCCCACCCGAGGATGGTCGAGTAGGCGAACATCACGAGGCCGATGGTCACGACGTAGTGCCCCCACTGCCCGGGCAGCCCGGAGCTGAAGGCGTCGCCGGTCATCGTGGCGGCGAAGTCGGCGCCCTTCTCCCAGACGCCGGTGGTGATGAGCACCAGTCCCGTGAAGCTGACCACGACGAGGGTGTCGATGAAGGTCTGCGTCATGGAGACCAGGCCCTGGCGGACGGGGTGGGTGGTCTGGGCGGCGGCGGCCGCGATGGCAGCCGAGCCCATGCCCGACTCGTTGGAGAACAGACCGCGGGCCACGCCCATCTGCACGGCCAGCATGATCGCCGACCCGGCGAAGCCGCCGACGGCGGCCGTGCCGGTGAAGGCGTCGGTGAAGATGAGGGCGATCGCGGCCGGCAGCTCCGCCACGTTGACCACGAGGATGAACAGCGCGCCGAGCACGTAGAAGATGATCATGATCGGCACGAACGCCGCCGTCACCCGGCCGATGGACTTGATGCCGCCCACGAGCACGGCGAAGGTGAACGCCGTCAGGACGATGCCGGTGATCCAGGTGGGCAGGCCGAAGGAGCTCTCCACGTTGGAGGCGATGGAGTTGCCCTGGGTCATGTTGCCGATGCCGAAGGCGGCCAGGGCCGCCGCGACGGCGAAGAAGAGCGCCAGGAACTTCCCGAAGCCGCTGCGGATGCCGCGCTCGAGGTAGTACTGCGGGCCGCCCGAGATCTCGCCCTTGGCGTCGGTGGTGCGGTAGCGCACGGCCAGGAACGCCTCGGCGTACTTGGAGGCCATGCCGAGCAGGCCGGTCACCCACATCCAGAACAGCGCGCCGGGGCCGCCGATCGAGATGGCGGTGGCCACGCCCACGATGTTGCCGGTGCCCACGGTGGCCGCGAGCGCCGTCGTGAGGGCCTGGAACTGCGAGACGTCACCGCCGGAGGCCTCGGCGTCCTTGCGCTCGAACAGGGCCAGGCGCAGGGCGGAGCCGAGCTTGCGGAACTGCAGCCCGCCGAGCCGGACGGTCAGGTACAGGCCGGTCAGCAGCAGCAGGGGGATGAGGACGTAGGGCCCCCAGATGATGCCGCCCAGCGTGCCGAGGGCGGATTCGATGGACTGGAGCATGTGGTCTCCCGGGGATGTCGGGCCGATGAGGAAGCGGACACGGGCCGGCGGGTGTGACCGCCGTCTCGGCCGGAGGCATTGAATCACAGGTTGCCGTCCCGGGCGTGCATCCGCGCGGGCCCACGCCTCCCCGGGGACGAGCGCGACGGGCACGCCGTCGTCGCCGGTGGCGCACAATGACGGCATGAGACTTGCCGTGTACACCGGGGCCTCCCTCGGCGCCGATCCCCGCTTCGCCCGGGCCGCCCACGACTTCGCCGGCGAACTGGCCCGGCAGGGCGTCGGGATCGTCTACGGCGGCGGGCACGTGGGCCTGATGGGCGTCGTCGCCGACGCCGCGCTCGCGGCCGGCGGGGAGGTGATCGGGGTGATGCCCCGCTCCCTGGTCGACGACGAGACCGCCCACACCGGCCTGACCGAGCTGCGGGTGGTGGGCAGCATGCACCAGCGCAAGGCGCAGATGGCCGAGCTCGCCGACGGCTTCGTCGCCCTGCCGGGCGGGCTGGGCACGCTCGAGGAGATCTTCGAGGCGTGGACCTGGATCCAGGTGGGCGTGCACGCGAAACCGGTCGGCTTCCTCGACGTCGCCGGCTACTGGCGGCCGCTGCTGGACGCCGTCGCCTCGATGTCGGCGGCCGGTCTGGTGCGCCCGCAGTACCGCGACGCCGCCGTCGTCGCCGAGGACGCCGGGGAGCTGCTCGCCCGCTTCGCCGCGTGGCAGCCGCCGCGGCGCCGCTGGGATCCCGCCGGGCAGCGGACCTGAGCACCCGCGGGCGCGGCTGAGGGGCCCCGCGCCCCGGGCCGCACCGGGCACGACGGCGGGCCCGCCGACGGCACCGCTCGCGCCGGTCCGCCCGCACGGGCCCCGCCGCCACGACCCCGCACACGGCACTGGTGGCGCTGCCGCTCCCGGTGCGGGCCCGCCGACGGCACCGCTCGCCCGATCCGCCCGCACGGGCCCCGCCGCCACCGCCCGCCCCTCGGTCCCGCGGGCGCTGCCGCTCCCGGCCCGGTCGGGGAGCCGACGGCGGGCCGCCTAGGATGGTGGCGATGAGCGAGCAGACCTCCCCCGCAGAGCCCCCGCAGGACCCCGGCGCGCCCGAGGCGTTCCACCGGCGCCCGTACTCGTTCGTGCGGCGCGGCGACCGCCTGACCGCCCGCCGGCAGAAGGCGTGGGACGAGTGGGCGCCCACCCGCGTCCTCGAGGTCCCGCGCACCCACGCCGACACCTCCGTGCACCCCGACCACGACTTCGACGCCGTGGCCGCCTTCGGCCGCGAGGCCCCGCTGGTCGTGGAGATCGGCTCCGGGCTCGGGGAGGCCGTCGTCGCGGCGGCCGCCGCGCACCCGGAGCAGGACTACCTGGCGGTCGAGGTGTACAAGCCCGGCATCGCCGACCTGCTGCTGAAGGCGGGCCAGGCCGGCGTCGACAACGTCCGCGTGGTCCAGGCCAACGCCCCGGAGGTGCTCGAGCACATGCTCGCCCCCGCCTCGGTGGACGAGCTGTGGGTGTTCTTCCCGGACCCCTGGCACAAGAAGCGCCACCACAAGCGCCGGCTGGTCTCCCCCGGGTTCGCCGGGCTCGCCGCCCGCGTCCTGCGTCCGGGCGGGCTGTGGCGCCTGGCCACCGACTGGCAGGAGTACGCCCTCGCGATGCGCGAGGTGCTGGACGCCGCCCCCGGGTTCGAGAACGTCCACCCCGGCCCCCTCGCCGACGACGAGCACCCCGGCACGGGCTGGGCCCCGCGCTGGGAGGGGCGCGTCCTGACGAGCTTCGAGCGCAAGGCGCAGGAGGCCGGCCGCACCCCGCGCGACCTCACCTACCGCCGGCTGCCGTGAGCACGACCCCGGGCACGCCCGGTGCGGGCGACGACCGCGCCGGCCGGTACGGCTTCGTCGCGGTGTCCCCCGGGGACCCGCTGCTCGCACCGCTGTTGGAGGGCCTGCACCGCGAGTACGCCGAGCGCTACGGACCGGCGATCGGCGCGGACGAGATGGCGGAGCACCCGGTCGCGGACTTCACGGCACCCTCCGGCGGGATCGTGCTGCTCGTGGCGGAGGGGTGCACGGTGGCGGGCGGCGCGTTCCGGCGCCACGACGACGCCACCGCCGAGCTCAAGCGCGTGTGGACGGCCCCCTCGCACCGCCGCCGGGGCCTGTCCCGGCGGGTGCTCGCCGAGCTGGAGCAGCGCGCCGCCGCCGCGGGGTACCGGCGGATCCGCCTGACCACCGGCAACCGCCAGCCGGAGGCGGAGGCCCTGTACCTCGCCGCCGGCTACGAGCGCCTGCCCGGCGTGGCGAAGGCCTACCCCGGCGGCGTCCACGACGTGGCCTTCGAGAAGCACCTGGGCTGAGCGCCGGCGGGACCATGGAGCGTCCCCGCCGGCCCGGGCCCGTTCAGCCCTCCTGGCGGAACGGGGGCCGGTAGAGCACCACGGCCTGGGAGACCTGCCGCCGCCGGGGACGGGAGCCGCGGGCCATCCGCACGACGTCGCCGCCGGCTCCCGCCGCGAAGATGCGGGAGGACTCCTCGGCGCGCTCGCGGGCCTCCTCCAGCTCGCCGCTGAGCTCCGCGATCCGCGCCTGCAGCGCCGCGACCTGGTTCTCGAGCTGGAGGATCCGGCGGATGCCCTCGAGGGAGACGCCCTGCTGGGAGAGCACCTGGATCTGCTGGAGCTTCTCGATGTCCCGCTGCGAGTAGCGCCGGGCCCGGCCCGGGGCCCGTGAGGGCTTCACCAGGCCGAGCCGGTCGTACTGGCGCAGCGTCTGCGGGTGCATCTCGGCGATCTCCGCCGCCACGGAGATCACGAACAGGGGCTGGTCGGCGTCGAGGGCCATCGTCAGAGCCTCGCCTTCTCCATCAGGGCGGCGCGCGGGTCCTGGCCGGCGGTGGCCTCGGCGTAGGCGCGCACGGCCGCCTGCGCCGGCTCGTCCAGGTCGGCCGGGACGTGCACCTCCACGGTCACGATGAGGTTGCCGGTCCCGCGGGCGGTCTCGATCCCGCGGCCCTTCACGCGGAAGCGCCGCCCCGAGGACGTGCCCGCCGGGACCTTCAGCCGCACCGTGGCCCCGTCGAGGGTCGGCACCTCGACCGTGGCACCCAGGGCGGCCTCGGGGAACGTGATCGGCACCGTGACCTCGACGTCGTCCGTGCCCTCCACCCGGGTGAAGAACGGGTGCGGGCGCACGTGCACGGTCACGTACAGGTCCCCCGCCCCCCCGGGACCCGAGTGGCCCTTGCCGGCGAGCTTGAGCTTCTGCCCGTCCCGCACCCCCTTGGGCACGCGCACCGTGGTCTCCTGGCCGTTGCCGCGGCGCAGCCGCACGGTCGTGCCCTGCACGGCCGAGCGGAACGGGATGGTGGTCTCCGTGCGGATGTCCTCGCCGCGCGCCGGCGGGGCCTGGTGGCCGCCGTAGCCGCCTGCGCCGCCGAACTGCGTGAACAGGTCCTCGAACCCGCCCCCGCCGCCGAAGCCGCCGCCGGACCCGCCCGTGGTGAACGTCGTGCGCCGGCGACCGCCGCCACCGCCGAAGATGTCGCCGAAGATGTCCTCGAAGTTCGCCGATCCGCCCGCGCCGCCGGGCCCGCCCGCCGTGAAGCGGGCACCGGAGCCCATCGCGCGGATGGCGTCGTACTGCTTGCGCTCCTCCGGGTCCGAGAGCACGGAGTGGGCCTCGGTGATGTCCTTGAACCGCTGCTCGGCGGCCGCGTCCCCCGGGTTCTGGTCCGGGTGGTACTGGCGGGCGAGCTTGCGGTAGGCCTTCTTGACGTCGGCCTCGGACGCGTCCTTGGAGACGCCGAGAATGCTGTAGAAGTCCTTGTCGATCCAGTCCTGGCTGGCCATGACGCCTCCTCTCTGCGGGGCCGGTCGGGGTCCGGGGCGGCCCGTGCGGGCAAACGGGGTGCGCCCCGGGGACGGGGTGCGCGGGGACGGCGAGGGGAGGCCCGTCGGACGGACCTCCCCTCGCCGTCCCCCGTGTCAGGCCGCGGGCGGCCTCACTCGGCGACCGCGACGGCGACCTGGGCGGGCCGCACGACGCGCTCACCGATGCGGAAGCCGGAGCGCAGCACCATCGAGATCCGGTCGGGCTCGACCTCGCTCGTGGGCTGCTGCAGCACGGCCTCGTGGACGGCGGGGTCGAACGTCTCCCCGACCGCGCCGATGCGGGACAGGCCCTGGCGCACCAGGATCTCCTCGAGCTTGTTCGCGATGGACGCGAACGGGCCCTCGGTGAGGTCCCCGGCCCCGCGGGCCGCGTCGATGTCGTCGAACACCGGCAGCAGCGCCTGGAGCAGGTCGCCGGTCACGTAGGTGCGCAGCTGCTCCTTCTCCCGCGCCGTGCGGTGCTTGAAGTTCACGAACTCGGCCTGCAGCCGGCGCAGCTCCTCGAGCCGCTCCGCGGCCAGCGCCTCCGCCTCGGACGGGCCCTGCCCGGCCCCGGGCTCCCCGGTGTCCGCCGAACCTGCGTCGGTGGACTGGGGGGTGCCCAGGATGTCGTCGACGGTCAGGCCCTCCGGGCCGGCACCGCCCTGCGGGTCGGTGCCGGCGCCGGGCTCCTGCGCCGTGCCGGGCTCGGTCCCGCCGGCGGCCGGGCGGGCCGCCTCCTGCTCGGGGACGCCCGCGTCGCCGGGCTGCTCCGCCGGGTTCCGGTCGGGATCAGGGGTGGGGTCGGCCATGCTCACTTCTTCTCGTTCTCGTCGTCGACGACCTCGGCGTCGACGATGTCCTCGTCGCCGGTGGCCGCGCCGGACTCACCGGCGGCACCCGGGGCGCCCTCGGCGCCCTCGGCACCGGCCTGGGCGTAGAGCGCCTCGCCCAGCTTCGTCTGGGACTGCTGGAGCTTCTCGTAGGCGCTCTTGACGGCGTCGTCGTCCTGGCCCTCGAGCGCCTGCTTCAGGGCGTCGACGTCGCCCTGCACCTCGGACTTGACGTCCTCGGGCAGCTTGTCGTCGTTGTCCTTGAGCAGCTTCTCGATGGAGTAGGCGCTCTGCTCGGCGTTGTTGCGCAGGTCGGCGGCCTCGCGGCGCACCCGGTCCGCCTCGGCGTTGGCCTCGGCGTCCTTGACCATGCGGTCGATGTCCTCCTTCGACAGCGACGTGCCGCCGGTGATGGTCATCGACTGCTCCTTGCCGGTGCCCTTGTCCTTGGCGGAGACGTGCACGATGCCGTTGGCGTCGATGTCGAAGGTCACCTCGATCTGCGGCATCCCGCGCGGGGCGGGGGCGATGCCGGTCAGCTCGAAGGTGCCCAGGTTCTTGTTGTCCCGGGTGAACTGGCGCTCGCCCTGGAAGACCTGGATGGACACGGACGGCTGGTTGTCCTCCGCCGTGGTGAAGGTCTCGGACCGCTTGGTCGGGATGGCCGTGTTGCGCTCGATGAGCTTGGTCATCACCCCGCCCTTGGTCTCGATGCCCAGCGACAGCGGGGTCACGTCGATCAGTAGCACGTCCTTGCGGTCGCCCTTGAGCACGCCGGCCTGGATCGCGGCGCCCACGGCCACGACCTCGTCCGGGTTCACGCCCTTGTTCGGCTCCTTGCCGGCCAGGCGCTGGACGGTCTCGGCGACGGCGGGCATGCGGGTCGAGCCGCCGACGAGGACCACGTGGTCGATGTCGGACACGGAGATCCCGGCCTCGGCGATGACGTCCTTGAACGGCTTCTCGGTGCGCTCGAGCAGGTCGCGGGTGAGCTCCTCGAACTTCGCGCGGGTGAGGCGCTCGTCCAGGTGCACGGGGCCCTCGGCGGTGACGGAGAGGTACTGCAGGGAGATGTTGGTGCTGGTCGCGGAGGACAGCTCCTTCTTGGCCTGCTCGGCGGTCTCCTTCAGGCGCTGCAGGGCGATCTTGTCCTTGGACAGGTCCGCGCCGGTCTTGGACTTCACCTGCTGCAGCAGCCAGTCGACGATCCGCTGGTCCCAGTCGTCGCCGCCGAGGCGGTTGTCGCCGGCGGTCGCGCGGACCTGGATGGTGGAGAAGTCGTCCTCGTCCTTGCCGACCTCGAGCAGGGAGACGTCGAAGGTGCCGCCACCGAGGTCGAAGACCAGGATGAGCTCGTCCTCCTTGCCCTTCTCCAGGCCGTAGGCCAGCGCCGCGGCGGTGGGCTCGTTGACGATGCGCAGCACGTTCATGCCCGCGATCTCGCCGGCCTCCTTGGTGGCCTGGCGCTCGGCGTCGTTGAAGTACGCCGGGACCGTGATCACGGCGTCGGTGACCTTGTCGCCCAGGTAGGACTCGGCGTCCGTCTTGAGCTTCATGAGGATGCGGGCGGAGATCTCCTGCGGGGTGTACTTCTTCTCGTCGATCTCCTTGGTCCAGCCGGTGCCCATGTGGCGCTTGACCGAGGCGATCGTGCGCTCCACGTTGGTCACGGCCTGGCGCTTGGCGATGTCGCCCACCAGGGTCTCGCCGTCCTTGGAGAAGGCGACGACGGACGGGGTGGTCCGGTTGCCCTCGGCGTTGGCGATGACGGTGGGCTCGCCGCCCTCGAGCACCGCCACGCAGGAGTTGGTGGTGCCGAGGTCGATTCCTACTGCACGGGACATGCGCGTGTTCTCCTTCGTGTCGAGCGGGACCGGCGGACCGCGGGGATCCCGCCGGAGGTCTCTGGTCTTGAGTTGTCCTGGCTCAAGTCTGCCACATGAGCCGTGGGTGTCAAGTGAAGTTGAGTCGCATCCGCTCAACTGTGGGGCACCGTAGCGTCCTCCCCTGTGAGATCGCCCCCACGGGCCTGACGGCCGGCCGACCCCTCGGTAAGGTGGAGCACCGTGTCCGCACGCCGGGGCCCCGTCGCCCGGCCCGACCCGCAGGAATGCCGAACCAGCACCGCACACCCCCGATCCGAGGAGCCCCCGTGAGCACGACCCCCACCCCCTCCAGTCCGCCCGGCCAGGGCGAGCGCGGCGCGACCGCACAGCGCCAGCACCGCCGCCGCTCCGGCTACCCGGGCGGTGTCCACCCGGCACTGGTGCCCGGGGTCGCCGTCGAGGACCGCAACCTGCGCTACGGCACCGACCGCGTCGTGCTGGTCGTCACCGGCGCCCTGATCGCCGGCTTCGTGGCGTGGGGCCTGCTCTCCACCGAGTCCCTCACCGCGGTCTCCTCCACCGCCCTGACCTGGGTCACGACCAACACCGGCTGGTTCTTCACGCTCCTGTCGACCGCCGCCGTGATCTTCATGCTGGTCGTCGGCTTCGGCCGCACCGGCCGGATCCCGCTCGGGCTCGACGACGAGCAGCCCGAGTTCGCCTTCTTCTCCTGGCTGGCGATGCTCTTCGCCGCGGGCATGGGCATCGGCCTGATGTTCTACGGTGCCTCCGAGCCGCTGAGCCACTTCGGTGCCGGCGTCCCCGGCTTCGCCGCCGAGGCCGGCACCGAGGAGATGACCGTGCGCGCCCTCGTGCAGACGGCCTTCCACTGGGGCCTGAACCCCTGGGCCATGTACGCCGTGGTGGGCGCCGCCATCGCCTACGGCACCTTCCGGCGCGGCCGCGCCCCGCTGATCAGCCGCATCTTCGTCCCCCTGCTCGGCCGCAAGCGCGCCGAGGGCGGGCTCGGCCGGCTCATCGACGTCTTCGCGATCTTCGCGACCCTCTTCGGCACCGCCGCCTCGCTCGGCATCGGGGCGCTGCAGATCTCCCGCGGCCTCGAGATCGTCACCGGGTGGAGCGCGACCGGCAACGCCGCGCTCGTGGGCATCATCGCCGTCCTCACCGCCGCCTTCGTGGTCTCGGCGGTCTCCGGCGTGGCCCGAGGCATCCGCTACCTGTCCAACACCAACCTCGTGCTCGCCCTCGTGCTGGCGCTGTTCGTCTTCGTGGCCGGCCCGACCGTGCTGATCCTCGACCTCGTCCCCGCCGTCTTCGGCACCTACCTGCAGGACTACCTGCGGATGACCGGGCACACCGGCGCCTGGGGCGCGGCGACCGCCGACTTCACCGGCGCGTGGACGGTCTTCTACTGGGCCTGGTGGCTGTCCTGGTCGCCGTTCGTGGGCATGTTCATCGCGAAGATCTCCCGCGGGCGCACCCTGCGCCAGTTCGTGACCGTCGTGCTCGTGGTCCCCTCCTCGATGTGCGTGCTGTGGTTCGTGGTCATGGGCGGCACCGCCCTGCACGTCCAGCGCACCGGCACCGACCTCCTCGGCGCGGGCGGGCAGGAGGCGGCCCTGTTCGGCATGCTCGACGCCCTCCCCTGGGGGGCCCTCACCTCCGTGCTGGCCATGGTGATCATCGGCATCTTCTTCGTCACCAGCGCCGACTCCGCCTCGATCGTCATGGGCACCCTCTCCCAGCGCGGTGACCCGGAGCCGCACCGCGGCGTCGTCACCTTCTGGGGCCTGTGCCTGGGCGCGATCGCCGTGGTCATGATGCTCGCGGGCGGGGACGACGCCCTGGCCGGCATGCAGAACCTCGTGACCGTCTCGGCCCTGCCCTTCGCGATCGTGGTGTCCTTCCTCATGGTCGCGTTCTACCGCGACCTGCTCAACGACCCGGCCCTGATCCGCGACCGGTTCGCCCGCTCGGCCGTGCGCAAGGCCGTCATCCACGGCATCCACCAGCACGGCGACGACTTCGCCCTGCGCGTCGAGCACGCCCCCGGCAACCGCGCCGCCGGCGACGAGTTCGACTCCCACGCCCCGGCCATCACCGAGTGGTACCGCGGCACCGAGGGGATCGAGTCCCTCGGCGGCCAGCGCCCGGACGGCACCCACCGCCGCGACGGCGCCGGGTCCGTCCACCCCGCCGACGACGACGCCTCCGGAGCCGGTGCCGGTACCGGTCCCGGCTCCGGCGACGCCGAGGGCCGGCAGCGGCCGGGCGGCGGCGCTCCCCGCGGCTGATCCGCCGTCGCGGCCGGGACGGAGTCCCCGCCGCGACCGCGGCCCGCGCCGGCCCGAGGGCCCGGCAGGAACCCGGACGGTTCCCGCCGGGCCCTCGCGCATCCCCCGGGACGGGGAGTTCCCCCCTCCTCCGCCGGGCGGCCCCGCGGACCCGCCGCACCCCGCCGACCCCACGGACGGGGTCGCACCCGCACTTCCCGGCGGCGCACGGGCCCGCATAGAATGCCCCTCATGTATCCGATCGCAACCGCGGGTGCGGGCCGTCGTGCGGCGCGCCCGCCGGTCGCCCCCCACCGTTCCGCCCCCCGGTCCCGGAGGCGCGTCCTCGGGTGATCGACGTCGACCTCCACCTGGACCCCGCG
This sequence comes from Kocuria sp. LUK, assembly GCF_021012935.1. Lineage (NCBI taxonomy): Bacteria > Bacillati > Actinomycetota > Actinomycetes > Micrococcales > Micrococcaceae > Kocuria > Kocuria sp. LUK. Next base: position 29,258 of record NZ_JAJMZI010000007.1, on the reverse strand, counting down.
ACCGCGGCGGCCAACCCCTCCGGCACGAGCCTCGCCCGGCTGCTCCCCCTGCCCGTCCGCCGCCCCTTCCTGGTGGGCATCGACGGCCGTTCGGGCGCCGGCAAGACCACCCTCGCCGAGCAGCTGCGCACCGTGCTGCGCCCCGTGCGGGACGTGACCGTGTTCCACCTCGAGGACCTCTACCCGGGCTGGGACGGCCTCGCGGCGGGGATCGAGGAGTACGTGGCGGACGTGCTCGTGCCGCTGCGCGAGGGCCGGGACGCCCACTGGACCGCCTGGGACTGGGTCACCGGGGCCCCCGGCACCCCGCGGCTGACCCGCGTCGCCGAGGTCGTGGTGCTCGAGGGCGTCGGAGCCTGCAGCTCCGCCGCGCGCGAGCTGCTCGACGTCTCCGTGTGGGTCGAGCTGCCCACCGCCCTCCGCCTCGACCGCGCGATCGCCCGCGACGGCGAGGCCTACGCCCGCCACTGGGACCGGTGGGCCGCCCAGGAGGACGCGTACCTGGAGGCCGACCCCGTCTGGGACCGGGTCGACATCCTGCACCCCGGTCCCGTCTGCTGACCCGCGCCGCCAGGAGGACCCCGTGACCAGCACCGTCGTCGTCCTCGACGCCGAGCGTCCCGAGGGCGCGCTCGTCGACCCCGCCGTCCCGCTCGTGCACATCGACGACCAGGGCCTGACCCGCGGCGACGGGGTGTTCGAGACCCTGCGCGCCGTCGACGGGCGGGTGCGGAAGTTCCCCGCCCACCACCGCCGGCTCACCTCCTCCGCCCGCCTGGCCCAGCTGCCCGCCCCGGACGCGGAGCGGTGCCTGCGCGCCGTCGAGCTCGCCCTCGCCCACGCCGGACCGGGCGGTCGGGGGGAGCTGGGGACCGAGCACAGCGTGCGGATCACGATCAGCCGCGGCACCCCCGAGGGCGGGCCCTGGTCGTGGGTCACCGTGAACCCCGTCCCGGAGTCCACGTTCCGCCAGCGCCGCGAGGGCGTCGACGCCGTGCTCCTGCCGCGCGGGCACGACCCCGCCCTGGACGCGGGCTACCCGTGGCTGCTGCCCGGGGCCAAGACGCTGTCCTACGCCGTGAACATGGCCGCCCAGCGCCACGCCCGGACCCTCGGCGCCGACGACGCCGTCTTCACCGCCGAGGACCGCCGCGTGCTCGAGGGCGCGACCTCCTCCGTGGTCTGCGCCCGGGTCCGCGGGAACCGGCGCGAGCTGGTGACCCCCGAGCCCTCGCGCGGGGTCCTGCCGGGCACCACCCAGGCGGCGATCTTCACCGCCGCCCGCGCGGACGGCTGGGAGCTGGGCTACGGCCCCCTCTACCCGGCCGACCTGCTCGCCGCCGACGGCGTGTGGCTGGTCTCCAGCGTGCGGCTGGCCGTCCCGGTGCGGCGGCTCGACGCCCAGCCGCTGCCGGTCGACCCGCAGCTCACGCGCCTCGTCACCGGCTGGGTCGCCGGCGCCTGAGCCGCGGCCCGGCGACCGGGAGGCGCTCCGGCCGGCAGGAGGAGGCCCGTCCGGGCGGCACCCGACGGCGCCGGGGCCGGACGGTCCGGCCCCGGGCGCCGCAGGCGCGCAGCCGCCCCGGACCGGCCCGTCCGGAGGCGAGCGGGGCCGCCGGTCAGGACCAGATGAACCGGTGCTGGCCCGCCAGCACCGCCACGGCCGGCCCGGCCGCCGCGAGCGCGGCGCACGCCGCGAGCACGGCCGCGTCCCGCCAAGACCGCCGGGGCACCCGGGCCCACGTGCGCGGTCCGGCCCCGAAGCCGCGGGCCTCCATGGTCACGGCCAGCCGGGTGGCCCGGCGCAGCGACTGCACGAGCAGCGTGAAGACCTGCCCGCCGAACTCGCGCAGCGCCGCGAGCGGGCCGCGGCCGCCGCCGGCGCCGCGGGCCCGCCGGGCCATCGCGAGCGTGTCCCACTCGGCGGCCAGCACGCCCACGAGCCGCAGCGCCGCGAGCGAGGCGAGCACGAAGCGGGCCGGCAGGCGCAGGGTCTGGGCGAGGCCGTCGGCGAGGTCCGCGGGGTCCGTGGTGAGCAGCACCAGCAGCCCCGGCAGGGCCAGCGCCAGCCCGCGCAGGGCGATCGCGGCGCCGGCGGCCACGGCCCCGGCGGACAGCTGCGTGAGGCCGAGGTCCAGCAGCACCGGCCCGGAGTCCTCCGCGAGCAGCACGGTCCCCCAGCCGCTGACCAGCGCGGCGAGCACCAGGGGCCAGGCGCGCACCAGCAGGGCCAGCGGCCGCTGGCCCGCCAGTCCCAGGAGCACGAGCTCCCCCGCCAGGACGACGCCGGAGGTCACGGGGTCGGCGCTGACCACGAGCACCGCCGTCAGCAGCAGGGCCCCGCCCAGCTTCACGAGCGCGTCCGTGCGGCCCAGCAGGGAGCGCCGGGCCGCCGGGGCGAGGGCGAGGGCGCTCATCGCCGTGCTCCTGCCGCCGGGCGGGCCAGGTCCAGGACCTCGGCGCCGATCGCGCGCACGAATTCGGCGTCGTGGGTCACCGCGAGCACGGACGTGCCCGCCTCGACCAGCTCGAGGAGCAGCTCCACGAGCTCGGCCCAGGTCATGGCGTCCTGGCCGAAGGTGGGCTCGTCGAGCACGAGCACGTCGGGGGCGGTGGCCAGCACGGTGGCCACCGACAGCCGGCGCTGCTCCCCGCCGGAGAGGGTGAACGGGTTCGCCTCCGCCACGTGGGCTAGCCGCAGCCGCGCCAGCAGCCCGTCGGCCAGGCGGCGGCGCTCCTGCGGGTCCGCGCCGGCGAGGCGGGGCCCGTGCTCGAGCTCCTCGCGCACGGTGGGGCGCAGGAACTGGTGCTCGGGCTCCTGGAAGACCGTCCCGATCCGGGCCACGAGCTCGCGCCCGGGCCACGCGAACGGGTCCGGCCCGGCGCCGCGGGCCAGGGCGGGGGCGGCCTCGACGCGCCCCCGGACCGGGGGCAGCAGTCCCGCGAGGGTCAGGGCGGTCGTGGACTTGCCCGCGCCGTTGGGGCCGGTCAGCGCGAGCACCCGCCCCCGGCGGAGCACGGCGTCCACCCCGGCGACGGCCGTGGGCAGGTCCCGCCCGGCGGCCGCGTCGTCCACCGGGCGGCCGGTGCGCGCGGCCCGGCGGCGGGCCCGCAGCTGCCGCCGGGTCGGGCGGGTGCGGGAGACGGCCAGGTCCTCCCCCGTGAGCAGCGGCTCGGGCTCCGGCGCCCCGGGCACCGGCCGCGGGGCCGGGCGGGCGGGCGGCACCCAGCCGGGCACCCACACGCCGGCCGCGCGCAGTTCGTCGCCGGCGGCGCCGAAGACCTCCGCGGGCGGGCCGTCGTGGCTGATCCCGCCGTCGCGGCCCAGGACGACGACGCGGTCCACGGCGTCGGCCCACACGGCGGTGCGGTGCTCGACGACCACGAGGGTCGCGCCGCTGCGCTCGAGGCACGCCAGGACGGCCTCGCGGACCTGCCGCACGCCGTCGGGGTCGAGGTTGGCGGTCGGCTCGTCGAGCAGCAGCAGGCCCGGGTCCGTGGCGACGGCGCCGGCGAGCGCGAGCCGCTGCTTCTGCCCGCCGGACAGGGCCGCGGTGGGGTGCTCCAGGGGCAGGTCCAGCCCCACCCGGTCGAGGGCCTCCCGCACCCGGGGCCAGATCTGCTCCCGGGGCACGGCGAGGTTCTCGAGGCCGAACGCGGTGTCGTCGCCCACGCGCGGGAGCACGACCCCGGACTCGGGGTCCTGCTGCACGAGCCCGGCCCGGCCCCGTGCGCGCTCGGGGTCCGTGCCGTCCACGAGCAGCTCGCCGAGGCGGGCCTGCCCGTCGTCGTCGTGGAGCACGCCCGCGAGGGCGTGCAGGAGGGTGGACTTGCCCGCGCCCGAGGGACCGAGGAGCAGGACCCGCTCCCCCGGGTCGAGGACGAGGTCGATCCCGTGCAGGGAGGGCTCCTCCCGCCCGGGGTGGTGCCAGCCGAAGTCCCGGGCCTCGACCCGGGCGCCGCCGGCGGCGGGCCGGGCGCGGGCGGACGCGGCCGCGGTGGCCGTCACCGGCGCGCGGCCCGGCCGGAGGCGAGGCCGTCGAGCACGCCGGTGCGCGCCAGCGCCCGGACCGCGGCCCACATCAGCGCCCCCGCGAGCACGGCCCCGGACACCACGGCGAGGACGGCGTAGACGACCTGGTGGGAGAGGGCCCACTCGTAGTTGTAGATCAGGTTCTCGCTCACGCCCAGGAACAGCCCGCTGACGGCCCCGGCCAGGACGGCCACCAGCACGTCGAAGCGGCGGTAGCGCCACGCGGCGAGGACGAGCTCCGCGCCCAGGCCCTGGATCAGGCCGGAGAGGATCACGGTCCAGCCGAAGTGGGTGCCGAGCAGGCCCTGCAGCACGGCCGCGAGCAGCTCCACGAACAGCGCCGCGCCCGGCTTGCGGATCACGAGCCCGCCGAGCACGCCGGCCACGAGCCACCCGCCGGTGATCAGCCCGGTCGCGGGCGGGTAGGCCGTGGCGGCGGCGGCCACGGAAGGGTAGAGCAGGTTGGACCAGGCCCAGAACACGACCGCGCACACGGCGGCGAGGACGGCGGCGACGACGATGTCGACGACCCGCCACGAGAGCCGGCGCGCGGGGCGGGTGCGGTCCGTGGGACGGTGGACGGTGGTGTTCACGGCGGTTGCCTCCTGGGCTCAGCGAGCCGATCGGTGCCAGGAGGGGAGGACGGCACGGCGCGCCGTGGCGCGCACGACCGTCCCGAGGTGCTCGACTCCCTTCGCCGGTGCTAACCGGAGCAGGTTCGAGGGTCTGCGGTGATCCGCACTCTCAGCGCTGTGCCGCCGTCGCCGGCGGGGTGCGCTCCCCTGTCGTTCAAGTGCCACCCAGTCTACTGCGCCGGAGCCGCGGCCGGTACCCGGGCCGGTCGCGACCGGGACGGGGGTGCTCCGGACGGGATGCGCGGGGCGGGTCCGCGCCCGGACGTGCGCGAGGGCGGGGCTCCGCCCCCGGTTCCCCGGGGCGGAGCCCCGCCCTCGCGCACCGCTGCCGCGGGCTCAGACCTCGGAGCCGCTGGTGGCCTTCGGCCGGTTCTCCAGCTCGTGGACCTTGCGGCTGATGGCGACCTTGATGACCGTGCCGACGAGACCGGTCATCAGCGCCCAGATGATGATGCCCGTCCAGGCCTCCTCCGGGTCCGGGTTCTTGGCCGGGGGCTCCTGGCCCGTGACCTTCTTCCAGCCGGCGGCCAGGACCTTGTTCGTCAGGGCTACGCCGCCGAGGGAGGCGCCGGTGCCGAGCAGGTGCAGGATCTGGGTGTTCATGGGCGGGTGCTCCTTCTGGGTCGCGGGCCGGGGCGGGGGCCCCTGGGATCCGTCCCAGCCTAGCGCGTCCGCCCGGGGCCGTCAGTGTGCTGTCCGTCGGGGCCGACGCGGTTGAGCACCTCCTGCAGGTCGTCCTGGGTGAGGGTGTCGCGGTTGAGGTGCTTGGTGCGGTAGGTCGAGCGCCCCACCATGTGCGCCGAGACGGGCACCGTGAGCAGCTGGAACACCCACCCGAGCACGATCAGCGGGATCATCCACGCGTTGCGGCTGCCCAGGGCGACCGCGGTGAGCATCAGCAGCAGCCCGAAGACCTGGGGCTTGGTGCCGGCGTGCATGCGGGTCAGCAGGTCGGGGAAGCGGACGAGGCCCACGGCCGCGGCCAGCGACATCAGGGCGCCGACCACGAGGCACACGGCCGTCGCCGCGTCCAGGACGGTCTCGGTCACGGGGCTCACCGCCCGTGCTCGGCGGTCTGGGTCGCGAAGCGCGCGACCGTCACGGAGCCGATGAAGCCCACGAGCGAGACGATGACCATGAGCACCAGGTTGTCCAGGTGCCCGTGGTAGGCCATGTCCACCGCGAGGGCGGCCGCGACGATCGCGAGCAGCACGTCGGTGGCCACGACCCGGTCGAGCAGGGACGGGCCCTTGGCCAGGCGGTAGAGGGTGCCGGCCGCGCCCAGGCTCAGCAGCACGGCGGCGATGCCCACGGCGATCTCCATCACGGGCGGTCCTCCTCGGTCGCGGGCCGGGTCTGCCCGGCGGGTGGGTCGGTCGGGGGTCCGGCGTGTCCCGCGCGGTCGTCCTCGGGCCGGGGCCCCTCGTCGGTCCGGGCGGCGGTGTGACCGGCGGGGCCCCGTCCGGGCCCGGGCGGGCCGGCCTGCACCGGGGTGCCCGGGCCGTCGTGGGCCGGATCGTCCTGGGCGCGGTGGTCCGGGCCGGCCCGACCCGCGCCCGGCCCGTCCGGCTCCGTGGACCCCGCCGCGGCTCCGTCGTCGCCCCGGCCCCGCACGATCTGCTGCTGCGAGGTGATGGGGGCGCGGATCGCGGCGCTGTCCGGGTCCGCGCCCGTCCCGGGGCGGCGCTCGGCGCGCAGGGCCGCGAGCTCCTCGCGGGTGCCCATGATCCGGATCCAGGCCGCCTCGATGCGCAGCACGGCGCGGCGGAAGTCCTCGGCCTGCTCCGGGGTGCGGACGTTGAGGGCGTGGAAGTACAGGGTGGCGCCGGCCCGGTCGACCTCGATCACGAGGGATCCGGGGATCAGCGTCATGGTGTGCCCGGTCGCGGTGAGCAGCAGGTCGGAGCGCGTGCGCAGCTGCACGCCGACCACGGCGTTGCGCGTGCGCGGTCCCACGAGCAGCGCCACGAGCAGCACCTCGAAGCTGGCCTTCGCGACCTGCCACACGAAGGTGGCCGTGAACAGCGCGAAGTGCACCGGGTTGAAGCGCCCGGAGAGCTGGACCGGCGGCAGGTAGAGCACCCAGGTGACGAGCAGGGCCAGCAGCGCCCCGAAGACCAGGTTGCCGGCCCGGAAGTCGCCCCACAGGGCGCCCCAGACGAGCACGAGCCACACCAGCAGGGGCAGCTCGACGAGCAGCGGGTTCCGGGGCCGGGTCACGGGGCCTCCTCCACGACGGGCTGGGGGCCCGTGGACAGGTCCAGGACCGCGCCGACGTAGCGCTCGGGGCGCACGAGGTTCTCCGCGGCGTTGTCCGCGAGCTGGAACAGCGGTCCGGCGAAGACGGTCAGGGCCACCCCGACGGCCACGAGCGCGGAGGTCGCCCCGAGCATCGACGGCGACATCAGCCGGACGTCGCCCTTGCCGCCGAAGCGGCCCGCCTGGTCGTCGACCCCGCCGGAGGTCAGCAGGAAGCGGGAGCCGGCCGGCACGGGGGCCATCAGGATCGGGTCGGGGTACTCGGCGTCCTCCGGGGCGCGCAGGAAGGCGCGGTTCCACACCCGGATCAGCGCCATCAGCGTCAGCAGGGACACGAGCACGGCACCGGCCACGAGGACGTAGGAGAGCCAGTCCCCGCGGGCCACGCCCGCCTGGAGCAGGCCCGCCTTGCCGAGGAACCCGGAGAACGGCGGGATCCCGCCGAGGTTGAGCGCGGGCACGAGGTAGAGCAGGCCCAGCAGCGGGGAGATGCGGGCCAGGCCCGCGAGGCGGTCCACGTTCGTGGACCCGCCGCGGCGCTCGATCAGCCCCGCCACGAGGAACAGGCTGGTCTGGATCACGATGTGGTGGGCCACGTAGTACACGGTGGCCGCGAGCGCCTCGGCGGTGCCGACGGCCACCCCGAAGATCATGTAGCCGATGTGGCTGATCAGCGTGAACGAGAGCATGCGCTTGATGTCGATCTGGGCGAGGGCGCCGAGGATGCCCACGACCATCGTCAGCAGTGCGACCGTCATCAGCAGCCCGTCGATGCGCTCGGCCGGGAACAGCAGGGTCTCGGTGCGGATGATCGCGTACACGCCGACCTTCGTCAGCAGGCCCGCGAACACGGCGGTGACGGGTGCGGAGGCCGTGGGGTAGGAGTCGGGCAGCCAGAAGGACAGGGGGAAGACGGCGGCCTTGATCCCGAAGGCGATCACGAGCATCAGGTGCAGCTGCAGCTGCGTGCCCACGGGCAGCTCGGCGAGCTTCACCGACAGGTCCGCCATGGTGATGGTGCCGGTGGCCCCGTAGATCATCGCGATGGTGATGAGGAACAGCACCGAGGAGATCACCGAGACGACCACGTAGGTGACGCCGGTGCGGATGCGCTGGACGGTCCCGCCCATCGTCATCAGCACGTAGGAGGCCACGAGCAGGATCTCGAAGCCGACGTAGAGGTTGAACAGGTCCCCGGCCAGGAAGGCGTTGGAGACCCCCGCCACGAGGATGAGGAAGGAGGGGTGGAAGATCGAGATCGGCCCCTCGTCGTCGCCGTCGGCCACGCCCTGGCCGGTCGCGTAGACGAGCACGGACAGCGAGACGACCGTGGAGACGACCAGCAGCAGGGAGGAGAGCTGGTCGACGACCATGACGATGCCCCACGGGGCCTCCCAGCCGCCCAGGTGCACGGCCTGGGGGCCGAGGTCCCAGGTGCCGACGAGCACGACCGTCTCGACGACGAGGCTGAGCACGAGCGCACCGATCGCCACGGTCCGCTGCAGCCGGTTGCGCCGCAGCAGCAGCAGGTTCAGGGCGGCGCCGAGGAACGGGATGATCACGGCCAGCGGGGCCAGCTGCGCGGGGTTGAGGGTCATCGGGTCCCCTCCCGTCCGGCCGTCGGCGCGCCCGGGGCCTCGACGTCCTCGTCGGGGTCGCGCCCGGCCGCCTCGTCGCCGGGCGAGGTGTCGAACTCCGTGGTGTCGGCGGGGATCTCGGCGTCGTCCTCCACGTCGTAGGAGGACTGGCGCGCGACGCGGCGGTCCTCGACGTCGTCCTGGATCTCGTCGCGGCGCCCGAGCACCCACGAGCGGTAGATCATGCCGAGCAGGAACGCGGTCACGGCCAGGGAGATCACGATCGAGGTGAGGATCAGCGCCTGGGGCAGCGGGTCGCTGTAGTCCTCCCCCGCCAGGGCGGAGTCGTAGAGGGGTGCCGCGCCGGGGCGCCCGCCGGTGTGCAGGATCAGCAGGTTCGTGCCGTTGGTCAGCAGCACGATCCCGAGCAGCACGCGGGTCAGGGAGCGCTCGAGCAGCAGGTACACGCCCACGGTGTAGAGCACGCCCATCACGAGCAGCAGGGTCAGGTTCACGCTCACCGGGACCGCCCCCCGTCCTCGCCGGCGGGCGCTCCCGCCGTGGCCGGGCGCGACCCGGCGCGCGGCACGGGGGTGGCCCGGCGCCCGGAGAGCCGGATGCGCGTGCCGCCGGTGCGGCGGCGCCGGCGCACCGCATCTTCCTCGACGCGCTCGTCGATCCGCCCGCCCAGGGAGCGGAGGATGTCGAGGATCAGCCCCACGACGATCAGGTAGACGCCGATGTCGAAGACGATGGCGCTGACGAACTTCTGCGGCCCGAACAGGAGCAGGTCGACCTCCCAGGTGTAGCTCTGCATGACGGACCCGCCGAGGAAGACGGGGGTGATCGCGTACAGCGCGGTGATCGCGAGTCCGGCACCGAGCATGGTGCCGGCGTTGATGGGCGTGGCCTGCTCGAGCTCGTAGCGCCCGCCGGCGAGGTAGCGCACGGCGAGGGCGAGCCCGGCGAGCAGGCCGCCGGCGAACCCGCCGCCGGGGTCGTTGTGCCCGGCCACGAGCAGGTAGAGCGAGACCATCATGAAGGTGTGGAAGAGCAGGCGCGTGACCACCTCGAAGACGATCGAGCGCCGCTCGGGGGCCAGGGTGTGCCCGGCCAGCAGGAAGGGGTCCTCCTCGGCCGCGCCGGAGCGGGCGAAGCGGCGCGCGAGCGTCAGCTCCGCCTCCCGGCCCGTGTCGTCGAGGGCCTCGGCATTGCGGGTGCGCAGCACGCGCATCTGCCCGGTGTCCGGGCCGGAGCGCACGATCCGGTCCCCGCGGCCGGTGACGAAGATCAGGGAGGCCACGCCGGTCGCGGCGAGCACGAGCACGCTGATCTCCCCGAAGGTGTCCCAGGCGCGGATGTCCACGAGGATCACGTTGACCACGTTCTGCCCGTCGCCGAGCTCGTAGGCCATCCGCGGCAGCTCGAGGGAGATCGGGTCCGCCGAGCGGGAGGAGATGCTGAAGGCCGCGAGCGCGGTCATGAAGACCCCGAAGGCCACGGCGATGCCGGCGCGCAATGCCCGGTGACCGGTGGGGTTGCGGTGCCACAGCGGGGCGGGCAGGGAGCGCAGCGCGAGCACGAAGGCGATCAGGGAGACGGTCTCCACGAGGGTCTGGGTCAGCGCGAGGTCCGGGGCGCCCTGGAGCGCGAAGATCAGCGCCAGCCCGTAGCCGGTGACCGACACGAGCAGCACGGCCAGGAACCGCTTGCGCGCCAGCGGCACGAGCAGCGCCGCCACGACCATCACGACGCCGGCCACGAGCTGACCCGGGCCGTCCGCCCAGTGGACCGCCGCCAGCGGCGGGGTCTCGGCCGCGAAGAGCACGATCGCCGGGACCACGATGGCGGTCAGCAGGATCACGGAGAGGTAGAACGACAGCGACCCGCGCTGGGTGCGGCCGGTGATCCACACGGCGAGCAGGTCCAGGACGTTGATGGTGCGCCGGTACAGCAGCTCTCCGGGCGGCAGCGCGGGCAGGGCCCGCTGCAGGTCGCTGACCGGTCGCTTGGCCAGGTACAGCGCGGTGCCCGCGGCGAGCACGAGCGCCGAGAGCCCGAGCGCGGGGGTGAGCCCGTGCCACAGGGCGAGGTAGAACTCGTGGCCGGCCACGACCGGGAACTGGTCGACGTACGGCTGCAGCATCGCGTCCACCGGCGCGGGCCACAGCCCGTAGACCACGGTGAGGACCGTCAGCAGCGCGGGGGCGGCGAGGAAGGACGGCTCGATGCGGTCGACGTCGCTGATCACCGACCGGCCGCCGACGCCCTCGTCGAGCTCGGAGAAGTGCGCGGACTTGTGCGCGAAGCCGCCCCACACGAAGCGGGCGCTGTAGGCGAAGGTCAGCACCGAGCCGACCACCAGGCCCGCGAGCACGAGCGTGCCCCACGGCTCGCCGGTGGCGTGCACGAAGGCCGTGAGCACGGCCTCCTTGGTCACGAACCCGGCCAGCGGCGGGACCCCGGCCATCGAGGCGGCGGCCACGAGCGCGACGCCGAAGAGCACGGGCACCCTGCGGAACAGCCCCGACAGGCGGCGGATGTCGCGGGTCCCGGCCCGGTGGTCGATGATGCCGACCACGAGGAAGAGCGTGGCCTTGAACAGCCCGTGGGAGAGCAGCATGGCCATCCCGGCCTGGGCGGTGTCCGCCGAGCCCCAGCCCACGACCACCACGAGGAAGCCGAGCTGGCTGACGGTCCCGTAGGCGAGGATCAGCTTGAGGTCGTACTGCTTGAGCGCGACCCACCCGCCGAAGAGCATCGTGGCCAGGCCCAGGACGACGACGACGGGCTGCCACAGGGCGGTCTCGGCGTAGCCGGGGGCGAAGCGGGCCACGAGGTAGACCCCGGCCTTGACCATCGCCGCGGCGTGCAGGTACGCCGAGACGGGGGTGGGGGCGGCCATCGCGGCCGGCAGCCAGAAGTGCAGCGGGATCAGCGCGGACTTGGTCGCCGCGCCCACGAGCAGCAGCAGCACCGCGACGTCCACCACGGTGCCGGCCTGCGCGAGCTCGGGGGCCCGCTCGAGCAGCGCGGAGATCCGGTAGGTGCCGGCGGTCTCGCCCAGCATGATCATCCCGACCAGCATCGCGAGCCCGCCGGCGGTGGTGACCACGAGCGCCTGCAGGGCGGCCCGGCGGGCCGAGAGGCGGGTGCGGCTGTAGCTGATGAGCAGGAAGGACAGGACGGTGGTGATCTCCCAGAAGACGAACAGCAGCAGCAGGTCGTCGGCCGTCACCAGCCCGAACATGGCCCCGGCGAAGGCCAGCAACTGGGCGCCGAAGCCGCCGACGCCCTCGGCGCCGGACTTGAAGTACCGGGCGCAGTAGAAGAGCACGAGCGAGCCGACGCCGAGCACGAGCAGGGACATCACCCACGCGAGGGCGTCCATGCGGAAGGCGATCCCGAGGTCGAGGGACGGGATCCAGGTCCAGGACTCGGTCCAGCCGCCCCCGGGGCCGTAGACGCGGGGGGCGGCGGCCAGCAGCCAGACCAGCCCGGCCAGCGGCACGGCGGCCAGGACGTAGAAGGCGCTGCGGCCCATGCGCGGGAACAGGAGGGGCGCAACCGTCGCCGCCACTGCGTGGAGCAGGAGCACGACGGTCATGGGGCGCCTCCAGAGGGTCGTGGGGCGGGGTGCTCCCCCGCGGAGAGACCACCCTATCAAAACGGAATTCCCGCCCTGTTGCGCGCTCGCCGCGCCGTTGCGCGCAGCGCGCCCCGGTCCGGCCCGGCGCGCCGCCTAGCATGACGGCATGGACGCCCCTCCCCCCGCCCCCGCACCGGCCCGCACGGACACCGCCCCCGACCGCCGCCGGGTGTGGGCCTGGAGCCTGTGGGACGTGGGGTCGGCGGCGTTCAACGCGGTGATGACCACGTTCGTGTTCACGGTCTACCTCACCGGCGAGGCCTTCGGCGGGGAGGACCGGGCCTCCGCCGCGCTGGGCTGGGGCATGGGCGCCGCCGGCGTCGTCGTGGCCCTGCTGGCCCCGGTGGTGGGCCAGCGCAGCGACGGCACCGGGCGGCGCCGGTTCTGGCTGGGCACGAACACGATGCTCACGGCGCTGCTCACGGGCCTGTGCTTCTTCGTGCTGCCCGACCCGTCCTACCTGTGGCTCGGCGTGGGGCTGCTGGCGCTGGCCAACGTCTTCGACGAGTTCGCGGTGGTCAACTACAACGCGATGCTGCCGGGCCTCGCCGGCCGGGAGCACATCGGCCGGGTCAGCGGACAGGGCTGGGCGATGGGCTACTTCGGCGGGATCCTCGCCCTGGCGATCGTCCTGTTCGGCTTCGTCAGCCCCGGGCTGCTGGGGCTGCCCGAGGAGGACGCCCTCAACGTCCGGGCCGTGGCCCTGTTCTCGGGGCTGTGGATCGCGGCGTTCTCCGTCCCGGTGCTGCTCGCGGTGCCCGACGCGCCACCGGCCCACCGCGGCCCCCGGTTCTCCGTGCTGCGCTCCTACCGGCAGCTGGGGCGGACCCTGCGGGAACTGTGGCGCGACGCCCCCGACACCCTGCGCTTCCTGCTGGCCTCCGCCGTGTTCCGGGACGGGCTCAACGCGGTCTTCACCTTCGGCGGGGTGATCGCCGCCGGCACGTTCGGCTTCGGCCTCACCGACGTGATCGTCTTCGCGATCGTCGGCAACGTCGCCGCGGGCCTCGGCGCGCTCGTGGGCGGGCGCCTCGACGACCGGCTCGGCCCGAAGCGGGTGATCCTCGGTGCGCTGCTCGGGGTGCTCGCCGCGGGGACCCCCCTGCTGTTCCTGGAGAGCACGGCCGCGTTCTGGGTCTGCGGGCTCGCGCTGTGCCTGTTCGTGGGCCCGGCGCAGTCGGCCTCCCGCACGTTCCTGGGCCGGCTCACCCGGCCCGGCGGCGAGGGCGCCCTCTACGGCCTCTACGCGACCACGGGCCGGGCCGTGAGCTTCCTGGCCCCGACCCTCTTCGCGGTGTTCGTCTCGGCGCTCGGGGCCCAGCGCTGGGGGATCCTGGGGATCCTGCTCGTGGTCCTCGCCGGCACCGTCCTGCTGCTGGGCGTGCGCCCGCCGGCGGCCCGGGACCGCTGACCCGGCCCGGGCGGGCCCGCACGGAGGGACCGGCCGGGGCTCAGATGCGGGTGCGCGAGAAGTTCAGGTGGCTGCGCGAGGCGGTGGGGCCGCGCTGGCCCTGGTAGCGGCTCGCGTAGGCGGCGTCCCCGTAGGGGTGCTCGGCCGGGGAGCTGAGCCGGAAGAAGCACAGCTGGCCGACCTTCGAGCCGGGCCACAGCTTGATCGGCAGGGTGGCCATGTTCGACAGCTCGAGGGTGACGTGGCCGGAGAACCCGGGGTCGATGAACCCCGCCGTCGAGTGGGTCAGCAGCCCGAGCCGGCCCAGCGAGGACTTGCCCTCGAGCCGGGCCGCGACGTCCTCGGGCAGGGTCACCCTCTCCCAGGTCGAGCCCAGGACGAACTCTCCCGGGTGGAGCACGAACGGCTCGTCGGGGTCGACCTCGACCAGCCGGGTGAGGTCCGGCTGCTCGACCGAGGGGTCGATGTGCGCGTACTTGTGGTTGTCGAACAGGCGGAACCAGCGGTCCAGGCGCACGTCGACGCTGGCGGGCTGGACCATGGCGGGGTCGTACGGCTCGAGGACGACCCGTCCCGCGTCGAGCTCCCGGCGGATGTCGCGGTCAGAGATCAGCACGGACCCCAAGGTAGCGCACCGCGCAGGTCCCGGGTGGCGGGCCCCGCACGGTCGTGTACAGTGTTCGATGTCCCGCCCGGCGCACCCGTCGAGCGGAACGAGGACGCGCGGCCGTAGCTCAATGGTAGAGCGCACGCTTCCCAAGCCTGATACGCGGGTTCGATTCCCGTCGGCCGCTCCACGAACGACGAACGCCCTGTGCCGCACGGCACAGGGCGTTCCTCGTCCCCGCCCCTGCCCCGCGGCCGCCGCCTCCGGTAGAATCGCACCCGGCGCCCGCTCGGGCGACCGTCCCCGCCGCCTCCCAGGAGCTCCGCTCACGTCATGCTGCGCACCATGTTCAAGGCCAAGATCCACCGTGCGACCGTGACCCAGGCCGACCTGCACTACGTCGGCTCCGTCACCGTCGACCAGGACCTGCTCGACGCCGCCGACATCCTCCCGGGCGAGCTGGTGGCGATCGTCGACGTCACCAACGGCGCGCGGCTGGAGACCTACACGATCGCCGGCGAGCGCGGCTCGGGCGTGATCGGCATCAACGGCGCCGCCGCCCACCTCGTCCACCCCGGTGACGTCGTCATCCTCATCAGCTACGCGCAGATGGACGACGCCGAGGCCCGCGCCCACGTGCCCTCCGTGGTGCACGTCGACGGGCGCAACCGGATCGTCGAGCTCGGCTCCGATCCCGCGGAGGCGCTGCTCGACGGCGTGGCCCGACCCCCGCACGCCCGCGACCTCGCCGCCGCCCGGGCCGAGCTGCCCACCGGCTGAGGCGGAGCCCCCTCCCGCCCCGGCCGCCCGCCCCCTCCCGCCGCGGCCGAGGACCCCGCCCCCGATGGGGTAGAACGGTAGGGGCCCGGACCCGCGGGCCCCGCAGTGCGAGGAGGGCTCCGTGGCCGGTGTGTTCTCGGGGTTCTTCATCGTCTGGGCGATCATCCTCACCGGCTGGTTCGTGGGCCGGCGCGGGATCCTCGGCCCGCAGGGGCAGCTGGTGCTCAGCAAGTTCGCCTTCTACGTCGCCAGCCCCCCGCTGCTGTTCGTCACCATCGCGGAGGCGGACGTCGCCCGGATGCTCTCCGCCCCCCTGCTGGTCGCCGCCGTCTCGGCGTGGACGACCACCCTCGTCTACGCCGGGCTGTCCCGGTGGGTGCTGCGCCGCGACCTCGCCGCGACCGTGATGGGCGCCCAGGCGGCCTCCCAGGTCAACTCCGCGAACCTCGGCATCCCGATCGCCGCGTTCGTGCTCGGCGACGCCACCCAGGTGGTGCCGGTGATCCTCTTCCAGCTGGCCCTCAACACCCCGGTCTACCTCACCGTGATGGACACCCTCACGGACGGGCGCCGCCCCAGCCCCGTCACGGTCCTGGGCAACGTGGTGACCAACCCGATGATCGTGGGCTCCGGCCTGGGGATCCTCTTCGGGGTGACCGGCTGGCAGCTGCCCGAGGTCCTGCAGCAGCCGGTGGAGCTGATCGCGGGCGCCTCCATCCCGGCGATGCTGCTGGCCTTCGGGATCTCCCTGGTCGGGGCCACGCCCCTGCGCCGCGGCGAGAGCCCGCGGCGGGACGTGCTGCTGGCCTCGGCCTGCAAGCTGCTGCTGCACCCGGTGCTGGCCTTCCTGCTGGCCCGGTTCGTGCTGGGCCTGGACGGGCACCTGCTCTACGCCGTCGTCGTCATGGCCGCCCTGCCCACGGCGCAGAACATCTACGTCGCCGCCGTCCGCTACGGGCGCTCCGAGCTGCTGTGCCGCGACACCGTGCTGCTGACCACCGTGCTGGCCATGCTCACCATGGCCGCCGTGGCCCTGCTGCTGGCCTGAGCGCCCGTCCCCCGATGTGACACGACTGCGAATGGTCAGGTTACTGGTCTGTGAGGTATGCCACCCATAGACTGAAAGCTCCGCGGGAGGACGGCACCGGCCGCACAGGCCCGGCCCTCCCCTCCCCGGAGCGTCGCACCGTCGAAGGGGAGGAACAGACCGTTGACCACCACCTCACACGCCCAGCAGGCCCGCGGGCGAGGGCGGCGCGGCACGGCCGCGGCCCTCGGCGCCGTGGGCGCTCTGGTCCTCACCGGGTGCGGCGGCGCCGACGCCGGTGGCACCCCGACCCTGACCTGGTACATCAACCCCGACGCCGGCGGGCAGGCCGAGCTGGCCCGGCAGTGCACGGAGCAGTCGGGCGGGCGCTACCGCATCGAGACCTCGCTGCTGCCGCGCGACGCGGCCTCGCAGCGGGAGCAGCTGGCCCGCCGCCTGGCCGCCGGGGACAGCTCCATGGACATCATGAGCCTGGACCCGCCGTTCATCCCCGAGCTCGCGGAGCCCGGCTTCCTGGCGACGCCCCCGCAGGAGGTCGTGGACGCGACCACCCAGGACGTGCTGGACGGGCCCCTCGAGGGCGCCCGGTGGAACGACGAGCTGGTGACCATCCCCTTCTGGGCCAACACCCAGCTGCTGTGGTACCGCGAGTCCGTGGCCGAGGCCGCCGGGCTGGACATGGACCAGCCGGTGACGTGGCGGCAGATCATGGACGCCGCCCGCCAGCAGGACAAGTACCTGGGCGTGCAGGGCACGCAGGGCGAGTCGATGACGGTGTGGGTCAACGGGCTCGTGAAGTCCGCCGGCGGGGAGATCATCGAGAACCCCGAGGCGCCCGCGGACGAGATCTCCGTGGGCCTCGACTCCGAGGCCGGGCGCCAGGCCGCCGAGATCGTGGGCACGATCGGGCGCGACGGCCTCGGCGGGCCGGGCCTGCCCACCAGCGACGAGAACGCCTCGATGATCCAGTTCCAGTCCGAGCAGGGCTCGTTCATGGTCAACTGGCCGTTCATCTACGCCGCGACCGCCGCGGCCGTGGAGGACGGCACGGTCGAGGCCTCCGTCTACGAGGACATCGGCTGGGCCCTGTGGCCGCGCGTGGACGCGGACACCCCCTCGGCCCCGCCCCTGGGCGGGATCAACCTCGGCGTGGGGGCGACCTCCGAGCACCAGGACCTCGCGTGGGAGGCGGTGGAGTGCATCGTCCAGCCGGAGAACCAGGCGTACTACTTCGTCACCAACGGCAACCCGGCGGCGTCCGAGGCCGCCTACGAGGACCCGGAGGTGCGCGAGGCGTACCCGATGTACGCGACGATCCGGGAGTCCCTCGACCAGGCCGCCCCGCGGCCCCAGACCCCGTTCTACAACGAGGTCTCGACGGCGATCCAGCAGGAGTGGACCCCGCCGGCCTCCGTCACCGAGAGCACGCCCCGGAACACCGCCGAGTTCATCGAGGCCGTCCTGAGAGGAGACCGTCTGCTATGAGCACCGTCGCCAACCCCAACGCCCCGGGCACCGAGACGACGGCCGGGCAGCGCCCGCCCTCGGGCCGGCGCAGCGCAGGGCCCGTGCTCTCGGACCGCGCCCGCTCCGAGCGCAAGCTCGGGTGGATGCTCGCCGGGCCGGCGTTCGTGATCATGCTCCTGGTCACGATGTACCCGATCCTGCAGGCGCTCTACGACTCGATGTTCTCGTTCCGCCTCACGGCCCCGGACGAGAAGTCCTTCGTCTTCCTCGGCAACTACGCCACGGTCCTCAGCGACCCGGTGTTCCTGCGGGACCTGTGGGTGACCGTGCTGATCACCATCATCACCGTGCTCGTGGAGCTCGTGCTGGGCTTCGCCCTCGCGCTCGTGATGAACAACGCCATCCGCAACACCCGGGGCCTGCTGCGCACCGCGATCCTCGTGCCCTACGGCATCATCACCGTGGTCTCGGCCTTCGCCTGGTTCTACGCGTTCGACATCACCACCGGCTACGTCAACAACTGGTTCTCCTGGGTGCCGGGCATCGGGCCGGACTTCAACTGGTTCTCCTCCCAGTGGCCGGCCCTGTTCGTGATCATGGCCTCGGAGATCTGGAAGACCACCCCGTTCATCTCCCTGCTGCTGCTCTCGGGCCTGGCCCAGGTCCCGAGCGAGTACACGGAGGCGGCCAAGGTCGACGGCGCCACGTGGTGGCAGCGGATGTCGAAGGTGATCCTGCCGAACATGAAGGCCGCGATCATGGTCGCGGTGGTGTTCCGCGCGCTGGACGCCTTCCGCATCTTCGACAACATCTTCATCATGACCCAGGGCCAGTACGGCACCGAGACGCTGTCGCTGCTGGCCTACCGCACCTCGATCGGGCGCCTGGAGATCGGGCTCGGCTCGGCGGTGTCCGTGATCCTGTTCGTGTGCGTGCTGCTGATCGCCTTCATCGCCATCAAGGTGTTCAAGGTCGACCTCGCCGGCTCCGGGAAGGGAAGGTAGTCCCCCATGTCCACCAAGCAGAAGCTCGGCTGGGCCGTGGTCTCGGTCCTCGTGCTGGTCTACGCCCTGTTCCCCGTGGCCTCGATCCTCATGACGTCGTTCAAGTCCCCCTCGGACCTCACCTCGGGGAAGTTCCTGCCCACCCGGTGGGTCGGGGAGAACTACGAGATGATCTTCGTCGGCTCGGCCCGCGACCTGTTCGTCCCGGCGCTGATCAACTCGATCGGCATCTCCCTCATCGCCACGTTCATCGCCGTGGTGCTGGCGACGTTCTGCGCCTACGCGATCGCCCGCCTCGACTTCCCGGGCAAGAAGCTGATCCTCACCGTGGCGCTGGCCGTCTCGGTGTTCCCGGTGATCTCCGTGGTGACCCCGCTGTTCAACCTGTGGCGCCAGATCGGGCTCTACGACACCTGGCCCGGCCTGATCATCCCGTACCTCTCGCTGACCCTGCCGATCTCCATCTGGACGCTCACGGCGTTCTTCCAGCAGATCCCGTGGGACCTCGAGCGGGCGGCGCAGGTGGACGGGGCCACCACGTGGCAGGCCTTCCGCAAGGTCATCGTCCCGCTGGCCACCCCCGGGGTGTTCACCACCGCGATCATCGCGTTCTTCATCGCGTGGAACGACTTCGTCTACGGCATCGGCCTGACCTCCACGGAGGCCGCCCGTCCCGTGCCGGCCGCGCTCGCGTTCTTCACCGGCGCCTCGCAGTTCGAGGACCCGGCGGGGGCGATCTCCGCGGCCGCGATCATCGTGACCATCCCGGTGGTGCTGCTGGTGCTGCTCTTCCAGCGCCAGATCGTCTCCGGCCTGACCCAGGGCGCGGTCAAGGGCTGAGCCCGGCCGCCCACGCCCCTCCCGATCCGACACGAAGGACTGAGTCCCAGATGGCATCCATCACCCTCAAGAACCTCGTCAAGAAGTACGGCGACGGGTTCCCCGCCGTCAACGACGTCTCGATCGACATCGCCGACGGGGAGTTCCTCATCCTGGTGGGCCCCTCCGGCTGCGGCAAGTCGACCCTGCTGCGCATGATCGTGGGCCTCGAGGACATCACCTCCGGGGACCTGCTCATCGACGGCCAGCGGGTCAACGAGAAGGAGCCCCGCGAGCGCAACCTCTCGATGGTCTTCCAGAACTACGCGCTCTACCCGCACCTGACGGTCTACGAGAACATCGCGTTCCCGCTGCGGCTGTCCAAGGGGAAGTTCTCCGAGGAGGAGATCGACCGGAAGGTCCGCCACGCCGCCTCGACCCTCGACCTCGACGAGCACCTCGAGCGCAAGCCGGCGAACCTCTCCGGCGGCCAGCGCCAGCGCGTGGCGATGGGCCGGGCGATCGTGCGGGACGCCGACGCGTTCCTCTTCGACGAGCCCCTGTCCAACCTGGACGCGAAGCTGCGCGGCCAGATGCGCACCGAGATCGCCCAGCTGCAGCGGCGGATGGGCATCACCTCGGTCTACGTCACCCACGACCAGACCGAGGCGATGACCCTCGGCGACCGGGTGGCCGTGCTGAAGAAGGGCGTGCTGCAGCAGATCGCGTCCCCGCGGGAGCTCTACGAGCAGCCCGTCAACCTGTTCGTGGCCGGGTTCATCGGCTCGCCGTCGATGAACTTCATCCCGGCGCACGTGCGCGACGGGGTGTTCGTGACCCCCCTGGGCGAGATCGCCGTCCCGGAGCAGGCCGCCGGCCGGCTGCCCGGCGACGACTCGATCGTGCTGCTGGGCGTGCGCCCGGAGCACTTCGAGGACGCGAAGTTCGTGGACGAGGCGGTCGCCGCGCGCGGGACGACCTTCGACGCCCGCTTCACCCACACCGAGTGGCTGGGCAACCAGCAGTACGGCTACATCCGCTACCAGCCCGACGAGGCCGTGCAGTCGAAGCTCAACGAGCTCGCCCGCGACCTGGACGCCGACGAGATGACCCCGCAGCTGGTGGTCTCCCTCGACGCGTCCTCGCGCATCCGCGGCGGCACGGAGGGCCGGATCTGGCTGGACACCCGCCGGATGCACGTCTTCGACCCGGAGACCGGGGAGAACCTCACCCGCGACGCCGAGGCCGGGGCCGAGCTGACCCGCGAGGCCGCCGAGGAGCGCACGGCCGAGATCGAGCGGGCCCGCCAGGAGCTGGCCGCGGCCGGGTGAGCCCCGCGCCGGTCGGCCCGGCGCGCGGCAGGCAGGTCCGAGGAGCCCGTCCCCGTCCCGGGGGCGGGCTCCTCCCCCGTTCCCGGGCCCGCCCGCGGCGGCGCCCCGGGCGGGGCCCCGGCCCGGGGATCCGCCGCCGCGGCGGCCGGGCCGGCCGGCGGAACCTCCGCTCCCCGGGAGGCTCAGGCGCCGGCCTGCTGGGCCCAGGGCAGCCACAGGACGAGGCCGACGACGGCCAGCAGCGCGGCGGCGGTCGCCGCGGAGCGCACCCGCGGGTGGCGCAGCCGCCAGGGCACGAGCCGGGGCCACCGGGCGGCGAGCTCGGGCGCGGTCGCGGACGGCACCCGGGTGCAGGGCCGCCCCAGCGACTCCGCGAGCTCCCCGAGGGTCCGGGCGTCCCACACCGGCCCGTCGAGGGCGAGCACGCGGCGCCCTCCGCGCCCGGCGGCCCACAGGTGCGCGGTGGCGCCCCCGCGCGGGGCGTCGGGCGCGCGGCGCAGGGCCTCGACGAGCACCACGTGCTCGATCCCGTCCAGGGGCGCGGCGGCGAAGCCCACGGTGCGCGAGCGCAGCACGTGGGTGTCGGTGCGCACGGCCAGGGCGGGGCGCAGCCGGCTCCAGCACGCGGCGGCCGCGAGCACGACGAGGACGAGCACCGTGAGACCGGTCCCGCCCGGGGGCCGCCGCCAGAACAGCAGCAGCACCCCGGCGACGGCGACCGCGAGGGCCGGCAGGCACGCGAGCACCCTCCGGCCGTAGGCGCCCAGCCGCGGGCGGAAGGCCCGGCGCGCGGGACCGTACTGGGCGGGGACCTGCCGGAGGGCGTCGGCCACGGGGAGCTCCTGACGGGGGTTCGGGGACGGTGCGGGGCGCGGCGGGCCGGAGCGCAGCGGCGCCGGCCCGGCCCGGGCGGCGGCAGGGGAAGCGTACCCGCCGCGGGTGGACGCGGGGTGGACGGGCCGGGATCGGTTAGCGTAAGCGGATGGACTCGAACACCCGCGTGCTCAAGGCCGTCGGGGCCTGGCTGTTCCTGCTCGTGCTCGCGGTGGCCGCCGCCGCCGTCACGATCGCCCTGGTCAACAAGTACCTCTACGGCCCCACCACGGACGTGCGCGCCTACGTCGAGGACCTGCGCGACGGCGAGGGCGGGGAGGCGCTGGGGCTGCTCAACGCCGAGGTCCCGGAGGCCGACGCCGCGATGCTCGACGGCGCCCCGCTCGAGGCCGCCGCCGGCTCCCTCGAGGACGTCGAGGTGAGCACCGTCGAGGACACCGGGGACGGCGGCGCCGCGGTGCGCGCCGAGTACGTCCTCGACGGGCAGCGGCACAGCTCGCAGTTCGACCTGCACCCGGTGGACACCCAGTGGGGCTTCTTCACGGTGTGGGCCTTCGACGGGTCGCGCCTGCCCGTCGTCGAGGTGAGCCTGCCCGGTGCCTCCTCCGTCGACCTCAACGGCACGGCGGTGGCCCTGCCCGGGTCCTCGGGCGAGTTCGCGGTGTTCTACCCGGGGGTCTACACCGCCTCCTACGACTCCGAGCTGGTGCGCGCCGAGCCGCGGACCGCGGTCGTGACCGGGCCGGGCCAGCGGGCGCGGATCGAGCTCGAGGCGGAGCCGACCGACCGGCTGCGCGAGGAGGTCGACCGGCAGCTGCGCGAGCACCTCGAGGGCTGCGCGGAGCAGGACACGCTCTACCCCGCCGGCTGTCCCTTCTCCTACGAGTTCGACGGCCGGGTCGCCGGCGAGGTCGAGTGGAGCATCGTCGAGCACCCCGAGCCGGAGATCGTCGTGGGCACCCGCGGCGGGGGCGGCTGGGGCCTGGAGCCGGCGCGGGGCACGGCGCGCATCGCCTTCGACTCCCTGGACCTGTTCACGGGGGAGGTCGAGCGGGTCGAGCGCGAGGTGCCCTTCGAGGTCTCGGCCGACCTCGCGGTCGACCGCTCGACCGTGACGGTCACCCCGCGCGGCTGAGCCCCCGGAGCACACCGGGCCGCACGAGCCGCAGGCGCAGCTCCCGGGCCGCCGTCCGGCGGCCCGGGAGAGGACCTCAGTTGACCCCGCGCAGGTCCAGGACGAGCTCGTCGTCCCCCTCGGGGTCCAGCACGTAGGGGATGCCCCAGTCCTGCTGGTAGAGGTGGCAGGCGGCGTGGTCGGGGATCTCCCCGCCCGGCTCGCCGTCGCAGGCCGCGGCGCGCGCGGTGATGTGCAGGACCCCCTCGCGCACCCCCTCGACGAGCACGAGCTCCCGGCGCAGCCCCTGGGCCGTGCCCGCGCCCTCGCCCAGCGCCTCCTCCGGGGAGGCGGAGATCCTCAGCTGCGTCGGGTCGCCCCACCGGTCGTCGAGCTTCTGGCCCGTGGGGGCGCTGAAGCGCACGTCGACCGTCAGCGCGCCGGGGGCCAGCCTCGTGCGGGGCCGCTGCGTCCGTGCGGCGCCCTCGTCGACCCGCTGGGCGGCCGCCGGGACCGGGACCCGCACGAGGCGGTGGGCGTTGGCCTCCACGACCACGAGCAGCGGCTGCTCCCCCGAGACGTCGAGCAGGACGTCGGAGGGCTCGGCCAGGCCGCGGGCCAGGGTCGCGACCTGGCCGGTGCGCGGGTCGTAGTGGCGCACGGCGCCGTTGTAGGTGTCGGCCACGGCCACGGAGCCGTCGGGCAGCTGGGCCACGCCGAGGCAGTGCTGCATCCGGGCCTGCGCGGCGTCGCCGTCGCGGAAGCCGAAGTCGAACAGTCCCTCGCCCACGGCGGTCTCGACGGCCGCGGCGCCGTCGTCGTCGAACCGGACCACGCGCAGGGCGGAGGTCTCGGAGTCGGCGACCCACACGTTGCCGTGGTGGTCCTCGGCCAGCCCGGAGGACTGCGCGAACCACGCCTCGCCGGCCGCGCCGTCCTTGAGGCCCTCGTCGCCGGTGCCCGCGAGCACGGCCAGGCGGCCGGTGCGCGGGTCGAAGGAGAACAGCTGGTGGGTGCCGGCCATCGCGACGACGAGCCGGTCGGCGGCCGTGGACCACACGACGTCCCACGGCGAGGACAGCGCCACGTCCAGCGGGTCGGCGTCGGGGTCGATGTGGTTGGGCTCCGCGCCGCGGGCCCGCTCCTCGTCGAGCAGGCGCTGCACGCCGTTGCCGGCGACCGTGCGGACCCGGCCCGTGGCGAGCTCGACCCCGCGCAGGCGGTGGTTGACCGAGTCGGCGACGACGACGTCGTAGCCGACCGCCGCCCGCACCTGCTCCGGCAGCAGGGTCAGGCCCTGCGGCTCGGTGAAGCGGGCGGTGTCCGCGTCCCCGTCCTGGTGGCCCTTGCCGGCGCCGATGACGCGCTGGACGGTCTCGAGGTCGTTGCCGAGCTGGACCAGCCGGTGGTGGCCGGTGTCGGAGACGAGGAACGAGCCGTCCGGCAGGGGCAGGACCTTCCCGGGGAAGCGCAGGTCGCCCTCGGGCGCGGGGCGGGGGACGTAGGGGCCGTCGCCGCGGTGCAGGGTGCCCTTGGCCTCGTGCTCGGCCACGAGCTCCTCGACGAGGGGGACGAGGCCCTGCACGTGGCCCTCCCCGGAGAGGTGGGCCACGATGTAGCCCTCGGGGTCGACGACGACGAGCGTGGGCCACGCGCGGGCCGTGTAGGCCTGCCACGTGGTCAGCTCGGGGTCGTCGAGGACCGGGTGGTGGATCTCGTACCGGTCCACGGCCGCGGCCAGGGCCTCCGGGTCGGCCTCGTGCTCGAACTTCGGGGAGTGCACCCCGACGGTCACGAGCACGTCGGCGAAGCGCTCCTCGAGGGGGCGCAGCTCGTCGAGCACGTGCAGGCAGTTGATGCAGCAGAAGGACCAGAAGTCCAGGATCACGACCTTGCCGCGCAGCGCGGCGAGGTCCAGCGGCTTGTCGCCGGTGTTGAGCCAGGCCCGGCCCTCCAGCTCGGAGGCGCGGACGCGGGAGGTGAGGCGCACGGTGTCAGGTCCTTTCGACGGCGTGGTGGGGTGCTTGTCAGGTGGTCGACGCGGGGGCGCGGCCGGTGGTCCGGTCCCGCCCCCGCGCGGGCCCGCGCGCCCTCGGGAGCGCGGGCCGGGCGGGTCAGCGCCGGGCGGCGCGGTCGTCGTGCTCGGCGAGCCCGGCCATCATCTCGTTGTAGGCCTTCAGCTCGGCGTCGTCGGTGCGGTCGGCCTTCCGGTCGGCGCGGCGGTTCTCCTTCGTGCCCTCGATCGCCCACAGCACGGCGACGACGACGGCCACCACGACCGTGGGGAACTCCCCGATGCCCCACATCAGGGCCCCGCCGAACTGCTGGTCCTCGATCGCCGTCCGGCCCCAGTCGCGGCCCGTGTTGCCGAACCAGGAGGCCTGCAGCAGGGTGTCCGAGCCCATGAGGGCGACGCCCACGAAGGCGTGGTAGACCATCGTGGCCAGCAGCAGCACGAGCCGCATCATGTGCCCGGGCCGGCGCGGGATGGGGTCGGTGCCGATGAGCACGAGCATGAACAGGTACCCGGTGATCAGGAAGTGGGTGACCATGAACACGTGGCCCACGTGGTAGCGGAGGGTGAGGCCGAACAGCGGGGTGAAGTAGAAGACCACGATCGAGGCGGCGAAGTTCACCGCGGCGAACACGGGGTGGGTGACGACCCGGCTCCAGGTCGAGTGCACCAGGCGCAGGATCCACTCGCGGGGCCCGCGGGAGCCGTCCTGCCGGGGCTCGAGGGCCTTCAGCAGCAGGGTCACCGGGGCGCCCAGCACGAGGAAGATCGGCACGACCATGGTCAGCATCATGTGCTCGACCATGTGGGCGGAGAACAGCACCCGGCCGTAGACGGCCGGCCCGCCCGAGGTGATCCAGAACAGCACGCCCAGCCCGGTGACCCAGGACAGGGCGCGCAGCACGGACCACGCGTCCCCGCGCCGGCGCACCCGCACCATCGCGCGCAGGTAGACCACGAGCAGGACCAGGCACACCGTCAGCCACAGCCAGTCCACGCGCCAGGTGGTGAACCACGACGCCGCGGTGGGCTCGGGCGGCAGCTCGTACCAGGTGAGGATCAGGGCCGGGGAGGCGTCCGGGGCGATCGTCTCGGGCACCGGCGGGGCGGTGCGCGAGAGCGCCACGGCCAGGCCCATGACGGCGCCCATGACGAGCAGCTCGCCCAGGACCAGCTGCCACACCGCGCGGCGGGGCCCGATCCGCCCGGCCTCGAGCCCGGGGATCAGCCGGCGGCGGTGGACGAGGCCGGCCGCCCCGAGCAGCAGGGTCAGCACGGCCTTGGTCAGGGCGATCTCCCCGTAGGGGCTGAACAGCTGCTCCCAGGAGCCGATGCGCACCGCGGAGTTGACCACCCCGGAGGCGGCGACGAGCAGGAACGCGGCGAGCGCGACCGCGGAGAAGCGGCGCAGCACGACGGCGGCCAGCGGCACCCGCCGCACGGCCCCGCCGGTGCGGCCGCGGGCGGACCCGGCGGGCAGGGCCGCGGTGCCGGCCTCCGGGGCGTCGAGCCACGGCGCGAGCCAGGCGAGGACCACGAGCCCGCCGGTCCACAGGCACACCCCGAGCAGGTGCAGGCCGAGGGAGTTGACCGCGCCCATGTGGTCGTTGCCCCCGGCGGAGTGGCCGTTGAGGGCCATGGCCACGAGGGCGGTGCACGCGAGGCCGGCGGTCAGCAGCAGCCCGAGGAGGGCGCGCACCCCGAAGAGCAGGGTCGTGACCACGGCGGCGACCACGACGATCACGGACTGGGCCTGTCCCGTGGGGATCTCGGTGGCGTAGTGCACCAGCTGCCCGGTGTAGGTCTCGTCCCCGCCCACGGGCACGCCGGCCACGTCCGAGTAGGAGAGCACGAGCACCGCGACGGCGGCCACGGTCCACACGACCGCGGCCGCCCCGCCGAGGCGCAGCGTCTGCGTGAACAGCGGGTGCTCCGGCGCGGGGTCCTGCCCGGTGCCGCGGCGGCGGCCGGTCCCCCGGTGCTTCGGCACGATCCCGAGGGCGAACAGCAGGGAGCCGAGCACCACGACGAGGGCGCCGTCGTGGACGACCTCCGCCACGGGCAGGCCCCAGCGCACCAGGGCGCCGGGGTCCGCGGCCAGGCGCGGGGCGCCGGAGCCGCTCCACAGCATCGCCAGCACGAGCGCCGTGAGGGCGACGACGGGCACGGCCGCGAGCGTCCACGGCTCCGGCCGGCGGCCGCCGGTCCCCCGGGTCCCCGTCTCCTGCGGCCCCGTGCCGCGGTCGGTGCGCTGCACCGTCCTGGAAGTCATGCGTGCGTCTCCTTCACCCGCCCCTCGACGACGGGGCGGTCCGCTCCCCATTGTCCCCCGCCGCGCAAGCCGGTGGGGCCGGGGGTGGCGGGGCTCACGGGGCCCGGCCGCGGTGGGCCGGGCCCCGTGCGGTGCCGTGGCGCTCAGGCCCGCAGCAGGGCGTCGCCCACGAACCCGTCCTCGGCGCAGCCCGGCGGCACCGCGAACACGGCCGAGCCGACGGGCGTCGTCCACGCGTTGAGCATGTCCAGCTCGTCGAGACGGCGCTGGATCGGCACGAACTGCCGGTCGGGGTCGGCCTGGTAGGACGCGAAGATCATCCCCGCGTCGCCGGCCCCGCCCGCCCCGGGCAGGTCGTAGTTGTAGACCCGCCGGTGGATCCGCTCCACCGGGTCCGCCGGGCGCGCGCGGCGCACGTGCGCGTAGGGCGCGACGACCGGGAAGCCGAGGGGGCCCGTCGCCGCCAGGTCCGGCTCGTCGTGCTCGGCGGTGCCCGTCAGGGGTGCGCCGTCGGCCAGGCGGCGGCCCACCGCGTCCTCGCGGGCGGGGGTGTCGACCTCGTCCCAGGCGTCGAGGTCCATCCGGATCCGGCGGACCACCAGGGCGGTGCCGTCCTCGATCCACGGGGCCGGGTCCGCCCTGCCGTAGACCACGCGCTCGAACTCCTCGGACCCGGGGCGGGCATCGGCGGTGCCGTCGACCTGGCCGAAGAGGTTGCGCATCGTGGTGCCCTCCGGGACGGCCCCGACCGTGTGCCGGAACCCGTCCTGCACCCACCGCACGGTCGCGGTGGAGCGGGCGCCCTTGCGGAGCACCCGCTGCGCGTGGGAGAGCGCGAGCCGGTCGTCCGCGCACAGCTGCAGCAGCAGGTCCCCGCCGCTCCAGCGCTCCTCGAGGCGGTCGATCGAGAACGCCGGCAGGGGCCGCAGCCACGGCGGCACCCGGCCGGGGGCGAGCAGGCCCAGCAGCCGCGGGCCGAAGCCGAAGGTCACCGTGAGCCGGGCCGGGTGCGCGGCCAGCCACGGCTCCTGGTCCCCGACCGGGGCCGTGCCGCGGGCGAGGTCGGCCGCGTCGGCGGAGAGCACCCGCAGCAGGCGCCGCACGGCCTCCGGACCCGCGCCCGGGCGCAGGTCCAGGGCCACGAAGGACGCGAACGCCTGCGGCACGGTGCCCACCCCGGCCTGCCGGGCCCCGTGGAAGGGCTCGGTCCGCCCGCCGTGGGCCGCAGGCACGGGCTGCTCCACCGGGGCCGCGGCGGTGCCGCGGCGCAGGGACTCGGCCCCGAGCGCCGTGGCCGCGCCGGCGGAGGCGACGCCGCCGGCCACGAGCAGCCCGCGGCGGCTCAGCCCGCCCCGACGGGGGCCGGGCTCACGCATCGCAGGCGGGCAGCTCGGCGGCCGCCGTCGTGCCGTCGTGGGCCGCGGAAGCCCCCGCAGCGGGGGTCCCCTCCGCGGAGCCGCCGTGCATCGTGCCGGCCTCCCCGGAGCCGCCGTGCCCGGAGGTCCCGTCCGCGGTGTCCCCGGGCGACGACGCGGCGGGCGAGGTGGTCCCGTGGGAGGCCGGGGCGCCCTGCTCGGGGCCCTCGCCGGGGCGGTACTCCTCCCGGGCCCCGGCGTAGTCGCGGATCGCCGCCGTGAGCACCTGCTCGGTGCCGTCCTCGAACTGCAGGCGCAGCGCGAGCTCGTCCCCGGCGTGGAGCCCGCACCGCAGGTCCAGGAGCATGATGTGGTCCGCCCCGGGCTCGAGCGCGTAGGAGTCCCCCGGCGCGATCGTCACGGGCTCCTGGAGCCGCCGCATCACGGTGGCCCCGGTCTCCGGGTCCAGGACGGTCTCGTGCAGCTCGACGGCGCCGGCGACGCCCTCGGCGCTGGCGCCGGTCAGCACGACCGGGCTGTCGCCGTCGTTGACGAGCGTGCCGAACACGCCCGTCATGCCGCCGGTCGTGCGGGCCTTGGCCCAGGGCCGCTCGACGGTCAGCGGCCCGGACGCGGTGCCGTCCGCGGCGGTGCCGTCCGCGGCGGCGGCGCTCGCGGCGGCGGTGGCCTCCGGCCCGGCGGCTGGGGTCCCGCAGCCGGTGAGGGCCAGGGCGCCGAGCGCGAGCACGGCCGTGCCGCGCAGCAGGCGCGGCACGGACCTCCCGGCGGGACGCCGCGGTGCGGACGGGGAGCCGGCGGCGGTGCGGATCGGGGTGGGGTGCACGGTGGTGCGCATGGTGGTGGTCCTTCGGGGACGGGCGCGGACGGGGCCGCGCCGGAAGCGGGTGCGGGACGTGCGGGCGGGCACGGGAGCGGGTCCCGGTCCCCTGCCGGCGGGCGGGGACGGGCGGCCGGGCCGGGCGAGAGGACGCGCGGGCCCGGCCGTGGCGACGGCTGCGGCGCCGACGGGACCGGCGCCGGCCGCGGCG
>NZ_JAJMZI010000006.1:0-250899 GCF_021012935.1 Kocuria sp. LUK | reverse complement strand
CCGCCGGACCACACCAGAAGGGTCGAGCCCCCGCACCACACGGTGCGGGGGCTCCCCGCATTCAACCACCCCCACCCGGCACCCCGGTTGCCGGACGCCACCTCGGCCGTCCCCCCTCCCCGGGGCGCCGTCTCAGTCGTCCCCCGGCGGATCCTGCGGGGCGTCGCCCTCCGCCTGCGAGGGCTTGTTCCCGGCCGGGTCCACGGCCGTCTCGACCTGCTGGTCCTCCGGCGCGTCCCCCTCCGCCTGCGAGGGCTTGTTCAGCGCGGGCTCGGGCACGTTCTGGCTCATGGCCTCTCCTCTCCGCCGTCGGGCGACGGCTGCGGGCCACGCTACGCGCCGTGCGGGCGCCGCGACAGGGGTGCCACCGCCACGGCGGCCGGTACGGACCGGCCGCCGCCGAGCCGGCGGCGCGATGCCGTGCCGGCGGCGCGCTGCCGTGCCCGGCCGAGGGCTCCCGCCGTCGCGCGGGGCCGGGCACGGCTTCGCTACCCTGGAGGCCGACCGTTCCCCCGTCGTCCCGCAGAGAGGCCCCAGCATGTCCGCGACCCCCACCGCCCACGCCCGCACCGGCGAGATCACCACGGCCTACACCGATCGGGGGGAGGGGCCTGCGCTCCTCCTCGTCCACGGGCACGCCTACGACCGGAGCATGTGGGAGCGTCAGGTGGAGGTCTTCTCGTCCCGCGGCTGGCGGGTCCTGGCCCCCGACCTTCGGGGATTCGGCGGGTCCGAGGGCACTGCGGGCATCGTCTACACCGAGGAGTTCGCGGACGACCTCGCCGCCCTGCTCGACCACACGGGCGTCGACCGGGCCGTCGTCGTCGGCTTCTCGATGGGCGGGCAGGTCGCCATGGAGCTGCTGCACCGGCACCCGCAGCGGGTGCGCGCCCTCATCGTCAACGACACCGTTCCCCAGGCCGAGGACACCGCAGGCCGCCGCCGCCGCCACGTCACGGCGGACACGATCCTGCGAACGGGCATGGAGGAGTACGGGCGGGCCGTGCTGGGGAAGATGATCGCCGAGGCCAACGTCGAGGCCATGCCGGAGACGGCAGCCCGGGTCCTCGCGATGCTGCAGTCCGCTCCGGCCGAGGGGGCGGCCGCCGCGATGCGGGGGCGCGCCGAGCGCCGGGACTACACCGACCTCCTCTCCGGTGCGGAGCTGCCCGTGCTCGTCGTGGTGGGTGCCGACGACCCCTTCGACGGCGGCGCCGGGCGGCGCATGGCGGAGCTCGTGGCGGGGGCCGAGCTCGTCGTCGTCGACGGTGCGGGGCACACGCCCAGCATGGAGCAGTCCGAGGCCTTCGACGCCGCCGTGGACGCGTTCCTGCGGCGGCTGCCCGCCTGAGCCGCGCCGCCGCTGTTCTCCCGCAGTGAACTTCCGGCTCCTGCGGGGGTCATCAGTAGGCTTCCGTCCTGTTCGTCAGTATGCTTCCATGAACGACGCACGACGAGAGGAGCGGACATGAGCGACACCAGCGGCACCCGCCCGGACGACGCCCACCGCGAGCGCACCGACCAGCTGACCTTCCAGAACCCGGTCGACCGGTACCCGGTGGTCGAGCCCCCCGAGCAGGACCAGCCCGAGCCGGGTCTCGATGCCGAGCTCGAGCCGAAGACCGACCGCGGCGAGTTCTCCTACCGGGGGACCGGGCGCCTCGAGGGGCGCAAGGCGCTGATCACGGGTGCCGACTCCGGGATCGGCGCCGCGGTCGCGATCGCCTTCGCCAAGGAGGGGGCCGACGTCGCCCTCAACTACCTCCCGGACGAGGAGCCCGACGCGCAGGCGGTCAAGGGCATCATCGAGCGGGCGGGGCGCCGGGCGGTGCTGCTGCCCGGCGACCTCACCGACAGGGACTTCTGCTCCTCGCTCGTGGAGCAGGCGGTCGAGGGCCTCGGCGGACTGGACGTCCTCGTCAACAACGCGGGCAAGCAGATCGCCGTGGAGAGCCTCGAGGAGCTGAGCGACGAGCAGCTCACGGACACGTTCACGGTCAACATCATCGCGATGTTCCGGATCACCAAGGCCGCTCTCAAGCACCTGCCGGCCGGGTCCTCGATCATCAACACGACCTCGATCCAGGCCTACGAGCCCTCCCCGCACCTGCTCGACTACGCCTCGACCAAGGCCGCGATCAACAACTTCACCAAGGGTCTGGGCCAGCAGCTCGCGCCCCGGGGCATCCGGGTCAACGCGGTGGCCCCCGGCCCGTTCTGGACCCCGCTGCAGGTCAGCGACGGCCAGCCCAAGGAGGCGCTGCCCGAGTTCGGGAAGTCGACGCCCCTGGGTCGTGCCGGCCAGCCGACCGAGCTCGCCCCGGCCTACGTCTTCCTGGCGTCGCCGGAGTCCAGCTACGTCATCGGCGAGACCCTCAACGTCAACGGGGGATCCCCCTCGCCGTGACCCGCCGGCTCCTCCGCCGGGGAGCCACGGAGCGCACCTGCGCCGCGGACCCTTGGCGGAGCGCGAGCACCGGCCTATGCTGGACCCAGTCCGTGCACTAAGTGAACTTATGATCTGCTGACGAAAGGCGGAACCATGACCACGAACCCGTACGACCCCACCCGGCACGACGCCGCGCCGAGCCACGCGGCCACGACCGGCACCCCCTCCAAGAAGGACGTCGCCGCCGAGCAGGGCAAGGCCGAGGCCGCCCAGCTCAAGCACGAGGCCGCCGGCTCCGGCGAGCGCGTCAAGGAGACGGCCAAGGAGCAGGCCGTGGCCGTCAAGGAGGAGGCCGCCCACCAGGTCCAGGGCCTGCTGGACCAGCTCACCAGCGGCCTGCGCGAGCAGGCCCGCCCCCAGCAGGAGCGCGTGGCCGGGACGGTCCGCTCCCTGAGCGACGAGATCAACGCCCTCTCCCGGGGCGAGAAGCCCGAGACGGACTACGTCGCCGGCCTGCTCGGCAACGTCTCCGGGCGCGTGGAGAGCCTCGCCTCCTCGCTGGAGAACAAGGACGGCCAGGAGCTGCTCCAGGACGTGCGCCGCTTCGCGGCCCGCCGCCCCGGCACCTTCCTCGCCGTGGCCGCCGGCATCGGCCTCCTCGCCGGCCGGGCGACCCGCGGCGCGAAGGACAGCGACCGCATCGCCACCGACAAGGAGGGCGCCAAGGAGTACTTCGGCGTCTCCGGCGACCGCACCGGAGCCCGGTCCGGCGCCGGGGTCGAGCCCGGGCAGGGCATCCACCCCGAGGGCGGGCAGGCCGGCGGCTACACCCCGGGCGACCCCTACGCCTACCGGTCCGCGGAGCAGGGCGAGGCCGCCCGCACCTACACCGACCGCGTGCCGGGCACCGTGTACCCCGACCAGGAGGGCGACCGTCGATGAGCCACCCCATTCCTCCCTCCGACGCCGAGGCGCGGGCGGAGCGGGAGTCGCTCGGCGAGATGTTCAAGTCGCTGAGCACGAACCTCTCCACCCTCATCCAGCAGGAGACGGCCCTGGCCAAGGCCGAGCTGCGCCAGTCCGCGCGCGAGGCCTCGCAGTCCGCCAAGGACGCGGGCAAGGGCGCCGGCATGCTCGCCGGAGCCGGTGTGGCCGGGCACTTCGTCCTGCTCTTCCTCTCCCTGGCCCTGATGTGGGCCCTGGGCAACCTCGTGGGCCTGGGCTGGTCCGCCGTCATCGTGGCGGTCGTCTGGGCGGTCATCGCGGCGATCCTCGCCGCCGTCGGCAAGAAGAACCTCAAGAAGGGCCGGCGCGAGCTGACCGAGGCCACCCACGACCCGGTGCACCACACCCGTGAGACCCTCTCCGAGATCCCGGACACCGTGAAACCCTCCAAGGAGACCCCATGAGCCAGCAGAACCCCGAGCAGATCCGCGCCGACATCGAGGCCACCCGTGCCCGTCTCGGGTCCGACGTCGACGCCGTGGCCGAGAAGGTGACCCCGGAGCGGGTCGTCGACCGGCAGAAGAGCAAGGTCCGCAGCAAGGTCCAGGGGGTGCGCGAGCGGGTCATGGGCGCCTCCGACGACGAGTTCGCCCTGGGCCACCGCACGGACGGGCTCCGGGACGAGGCGTCCCACCGGGCCGAGCAGGCCCGCGACGCCGTCCAGCACGCGCCGCAGGCCGCCCGGGCGAGGACCCGCGGCAACCCGCTCGCGGCCGGGCTGATCGCCCTGGGCGCCGGCTGGCTCGTCGGCTCCCTGCTGCCCTCCTCGCAGAAGGAGCAGGAGCTCGTCGAGACCGCCGCCGACCGCGTGCAGCCGCACGCCCAGCACGCGGTGTCCTCGGCCAAGGACTCCGCCCGGCACGTGGCGGAGGACCTCAAGGAGCCCGCCCAGGAGGCCGCGCAGTCCGTGAAGGAGACCGCGACCTCGGGCGCCCAGGAGGTCAAGGAGCAGGGCCGGTCCGAGGCGCAGGACCTGAAGTCCTCGGCCCAGGGCTCCGCGCAGCACGTCAAGGACGAGACCCGCAACGCCTGACGGGCACCGAGCCGCAGGGAGGAAGGCCCCGGACCGCGACGGTCCGGGGCCTTCCTCGTGCCCGGCCCGTGCAGGTCGGAGCCCGGCCGGGCGAGCGGGCCCGGGCCCCGGCGGACCCCACCAGGTCCCCGGCGGGCCCCAGCGGGACGGGGGTCGACCGGGCCCGGACCTCAGCGGGTCCGGGCGAGCTCGCCCCGCAGGGCCGGGAGGTACCCGGAGAGGTAGCCCCGCTCCGTGGGGTGCAGGTTCTCCTGCCCTCCGGGCTCGAAGAGGATCCACGGGTCCCGGGCGCCGACGCCGTGGCCGCGGAACCGGTCCGTGACGTCCGCGAACACCGCGCCCTCGGCCGTCACGGCCTCCTCCAGGGCCGCGTTGAGCTCGTCGGTCCACGCGTTGAGCTCGGCGGCGCGCTCGGCGGTGATCAGGGCCGAGTCGCGCCGGGCGTCGAAGAGGCGGGGATAGCCGAGCACCACGACCTGCCCGCACGTGGCGTCGCCGACGGCGGCGACCGTCCGCCCGGCGGCCTCCGCGGCCGCCGCGATCCGCGCCGGCGCCTCGTCCTGCAGCTCCTCGCACCCCTCCGGGTCGCCCCGGCTTCCGCACCGGGCCACGAACTCGCCCCACCCCACGTCGTTGCCGCCGAGGGTCAGGGTCACCGCGTCGGCCCCGGCCAGCGCCGCCGCGACCGCCGGCGTCCCGGCGAGGGCGGCCACGTCCGCGCTGCGGAAGCCCGCGCACGCGGCGTCGAGCACCACGTCCACGCGCGGGTGGTCGTCGAGGGCGGCGACGTGGTCCCGCCCCGAGCCCTGCAGGCACCGCTCGTCCCAGGGCCGGGCACGCACCCCGCCCGTGCCGATCCCCGCCGAGTAGGAGTCGCCGAGATTGACGACGTCGAGGGTGGGCGGCGCGGCCGCAGCGGACG
Organism: Kocuria sp. LUK; assembly: GCF_021012935.1. Lineage (NCBI taxonomy): Bacteria > Bacillati > Actinomycetota > Actinomycetes > Micrococcales > Micrococcaceae > Kocuria > Kocuria sp. LUK. The sequence continues at coordinate 245,550 of NZ_JAJMZI010000006.1, read as the reverse complement.
GGACGCCGAGCCCGGTGAGGGCGAGGGTGGCGCCGAGGACCGCCGCGGCGCGGCGGGTGGGGGGCGGGGGCATGGCGGGCCTTTCCGGACGGGGCGGGGCCGGGCGGCGCCCGCGCTGAGCCCGAACCTATCCCCGGCCGGCCGCCTGCGGAAGAGCCGGGTCCGCCAGGCCCCAGGCCCCCGAGAGGATCTCCAGGGAGCGCAGCATCTCCTCGCGGCCGGGGGAGGCCGGGGCGATCATCAGCTCGTCGGCATCGGCCGTGCGCGCGAAGCGCTCGAGGTACTCGCGCACCTGCGGGCCCGTGCCCGCGGTGGACCAGTGCAGCATGTGCAGCACCTGGTCCGCGGCCGGGCTGTCCATCACCATGTCCAGCTCGGCCTCGCTCAGCTCCCGCCCGCGCCCGACCATGGCGCGCACGCGCTCGCGGCGCGCCGTCTCCTGCTGGGCGGCGGCCTCCTCGGCGGTGTCGGCGGCGATGACGTTGACCGCGGCGATCACCCGGGGCTCCGCGAGCTGCTCGGAGGGGCGGAAGGACGTGCGGTAGGCGGCCACGGCCTCCACGAGGGCGTCCGGGGCGAAGTGGGAGGCGAAGGCGTAGGGCAGGCCGTAGGCCGCCGCCAGCTGGGCGCCGAACAGGGAGGAGCCCAGGATCGTCAGGGGCACGTGCGTGCCCGCGCCGGGCACCGCCGCGACGCCGGGCACGAGCGAGCGTCCGCTCAGGTAGCCCTGGAGCTCCCGCACGTCCTGGGGGAACGCCTCGGCCGAGGAGGGGTCGCGGCGCAGCGCCCGCAGCGTGCGCTGGTCGGTGCCGGGAGCCCGGCCCAGGCCCAGGTCGATCCGGCCGGGGTGCAGCTCGGCGAGCGTGCCGAACTGCTCGGCCACCACGAGCGGCGCGTGGTTGGGCAGCATCACCCCACCGGCGCCGAGCCGGATCGAGGACGTGTGCGCCGCGACGTGGGCGATGAGCACGGCCGGTGCCGACGAGGCGATCGTGGGCATGTTGTGGTGCTCGGAGTACCACACCCGTGCGTAGCCGAGGCGCTCGGCGTGCTGGGCCAGGCGCACCGAGTCGGCGAAGGCCTCGCCCACGGAGGCGCCGCGGCGGACCGTGGCGAAGTCGATGACGGACAGGGGCAGGGGCATGCGGAGCACCTCTCGGGGTCGGGGAGGGCCTCCACGCTACTCCCGGGGGCGCCGCGGCGCAGTGGTCCCGGGCACAGCACCCGTGTCGGCCCCCGCCGCTACGCTCGGGTGCCATGGACGAGCCGACGCACCCCGCCGAGGGGCCTCCGCTGCCCGCCGGGGTGCCCGAGCTCTTCGCGCTGCCCCGCGAGCGCGAGGAGGTCGCCCCCGGCGCCGTCCACCTGCCGGGATGGCTCGATCCCGAGCAGCAGCGGGAGCTCGTGGTGCGCTGCCGCGCGTGGGCGACCGGCCCCGCGCCGCTGCGGCACGCGATCCTGCCCGGCGGCGGGCGCATGTCCGTGCGCTCGGCCACGCTGGGCCGGGACTGGGAGCCCTACCGCTACCGGCGCACGGGGCCGGGCACCCGGGCACCGGCGGTCCCGCAGGACCTGCGCGAGCTGGGCCGCCGTGCCGTGGCCGAGGCCTACGGGCCGGGTGCGCCCGCAGCGCAGGACTACCGCCCCGACACCGTGCTCGTGAACTTCTACGACGCCGCCGCCCGGATGGGCATGCACCAGGACCGTGACGAGGCCTCCGCGGCGCCGATCGTCTCACTGTCCCTCGGGGACGCGTGCGTCTTCCGCTTCGGCAACACGCTCACGCGCTCGGCCCCCTACCGCGATCTCGAGCTGCGCAGCGGCGACCTGTTCGTCTTCGGCGGCCCGTCCCGCTACGCCTTCCACGGGGTGCCGCGGATCCGTCCCGGCACGGCCCCGGCCGGGCTCGGCATGCGCGGCGGCCGGCTCAACCTCACGCTGCGGATGACCGGGCGGGCCCCGGCGCACGGGGACCGAGCGCCCCGGGACCGAGCCCCCCGGGACCGAGCGCCCCGGGACTGAGCGCCCCGGGGCTGAGCACCCTCCGGACCCATGGCTCGGGGGCCGGGAGCCCCGGGGCGGGCGCGGCGGCCGGGGGCGTGCCAGACTGGCCGCATGGAGCTGCCCGATCCCGTCCCGGCCCACCTCGTGGAACCGTCCTCGGTCTCGGCCGAGGACACCGGCGCCTACCGGCTGCTCGCGGCGGACATCGCCTCCGGCGTGGGCGTGGTGGCCGCCCGGCACCGCCGGCGCGACCACGCCGCGACCGTCACCGGCTTCCTCGACGTCTCCTGGGACCCGCCGACCATGCTCGTGAGCCTGTTCGAGGAGGGGCGGATCTGCGAGGCCGTGGAGGAGTCCGGGGCGTGGGCCCTCTCGCTGCTGCGGCGCGAGCACGAGGGCACGGCCAACTGGCTGGCCAGCCCCGGCAACCCCGTCGAGGGGCTCCTGGACCGGGTGCCGTTCCGGCGGGCGCCGCACTCCGGGGCGCCCGTGCTGGCGGGCTCCCTCGCATGGTTCGAGCTCCGGACGACGGCCGTGCACACGGCCGCCACGCACCGGCTCGTCGTGGGCGAGGTCGTCGCCCTGGGGCGGGGTGTGCCGGAAGGGGGCGCCGCGGACCCGCTCGTGCACTTCGGCCGCGGCTACCACGGCCTCCGCCCCTGACCGGGAGATCCGTAGCAGGCGGACGCCGCGGTGTCGAGCGGATGACGCCACGTGACCCGGATGACGTCATCCGGGGAATGCGGTCCCGGGGCTCCGGGTTCTGGTCGTAGCGTGGTCGCAGCGGGCGGGCCCGACGGCACGGGCCCGGACCGATCCACCGAGCACGATCCCCACGGAAGGACCCCCATGGCGGCCCAGCACCACGAACCCGGACCCGGACGCGCGTCCGAGGACGCGCGCCTGAGCGTGGTCCCGGACGGCGGCGTCCCCGCCGAGCGCTTCGCCGCCGACGTCAGGGACCTCGAGGTGCCCGCCGACCACCTCGCCGGGCTGGGGCCCGTGGGGGAGCTGTTCAAGGCGGCCTTCGCCCACCACCCGGCCGGCGTCGCCGTCATCACCGCGCGCGGGCCGGAGGGCCCGGTGGGACTCACCGCCTCCTCGGTCTCCTCCGTCTCGGTCGACCCGCCCATCCTGGGCTTCTCCCTGCAGGCCCGCCGCGGTTCCGCGGCGGTCGTCGCCGAGGCGCCCTCGTTCCTGGTGCACCTGCTCGACGCCGAGGACCTCGCCCTGGCGCAGTCCTTCGCGGTCTCCGGCGCGCCCCGCTTCGGGCCGGACATGCCCTGGGAGGAGCTGCCCACCGGCGAGCCCCGCCTGCTGGGCGTGGGCCGGGTGCTGCGGGCCGTGCCGCTGGCCCGGATCAAGGCCGGTCCCGCCCTGGTCTTCAACGCCGCCGTGGTGGACGTGCTGGGTGCGGAGAGCTCCGGCTCGCCGCTGGTCTACCACCGCCGCCGCTTCCACGGCCTCAGCGAGGACTCCGCCCTGCCGGGCTCGCCCTGACGCGGCCGGCCGTGCCGCTGCCACGCCGACGGGGCGCCTCCCACCACCGGGGGGCGCCCCGTCGGCATGACAGCGGAAGAAGTTCACCCCCAGTTCGTTGACACATCACCAAAGGCGTCCTAGAGTATTTGACACAGCAACAAACCCCCACCACCCGAGGAGAACACCATGTCGCAGCTCACCGATCTCGTCCCCGGTTCCTGGACCTTCGACCCCGCCCACTCGGAGGTCGGCTTCACCGTCCGCCACGCCGGGATCTCCAAGGTCCGCGGCGTCTTCCGCGAGGTCGACGCCCAGCTCCTGGTCGCCGAGCCCCTCGAGGACTCCCGTCTGAGCGCCACCGTGCAGATGGCCTCCATCGACACCAAGAACGCCGACCGGGACGCCCACGTGCGCAGCGCCGACTTCTTCGCCGTCGAGCAGTACCCCACCATGACCTTCACCTCCACCGCGGTCGCCTTCGACGGCGAGGAGGGGACGATCACCGGTGAGCTGACGATCAAGGACGTCACCCGCACCGTCGAGCTGAGCGCGGAGTTCAACGGCGTCGTCGTGGACGCCTTCGGCGTGACCCGCGCCGGCTTCGGCGCGAAGACCACGATCTCGCGCAAGGACTTCGGGATCACCTGGAACGCCGCCATGGAGGCCGGCGGGGTGCTCGTCTCGGACAAGGTCACCATCGAGCTCGACGTGGCCTTCACCGCGCCGCAGGATGACCCCGAGGAGACCGTCGAGGGCCAGGAGTCCGTCTCCGCCGAGGCCTGAGCCCCGGAGCCCCGCACGCGCAGCGGCCCGCACCCCTCCACGGGGTGCGGGCCGCTGCGCGTGCGGGCTCAGCCGAGGCGCTCGACGACGAACCACACCGCCGGCACCGCGATCAGCAGCAGCAGCGCCCACCGGCGCAGGCGCACCTCCAGGCGGGCCGGGTCCACCCGCCGCCCCCGGGCGGGGCGGGAGGCGGCGATCTCGTCCTTCAGCGGGCGGGGCGCACCGTCGTCGCCGCCGGCCGTGCTGCCGGTCCGGTCGGGATCGCGGGGCTCGGGCACGGCGGTCACCGCCAGCGCGTGGTCATGACGAGGCCGACCATCATCAGCCCCAGCCCCACGCCGATGTTCCAGGTCCCGATCCCGGGCACCGGGTAGAGGCCCTGGAAGAGGTAGTAGACGATCAGCCACAGCAGGCCGAGGACCATCAGGCCCAGCATGAGGACCTTGTACCAGGTCGGGGTGGGGGAGGGCGGCACGGGGCCGCCGTGCCGGGAGCGCTCGGTGAGCTCCGCCGCCACGGCCGTGGCCGCGGCGTCCGGGTCGAAGGCGGACGTCGAGCCGCCGGGCAGGCCCTCCGCCGCCAGCCGCGCCAGCTCCTCGTCGACGCGCGTCGAGGCCGCGCCCCGGTCCTCGGCGGGGGTGCGGCGGCCGGCCTTCCGGCGGCGGTTCTTGGACTCGGGCACTGTTCCTCCTGGTGGCAGGGCGGGCCGTGGTCACGGCGGGGGGTCCGGTGGACCAGTCTAGCCGTCCCCGTCCTCCGGCGGCCGTCCTCCCGCGGACGGCGGACCGGCTCCCCGGACCCGGCGCGTAAGCTGGGATGGCCCGTTCCGCACCGCACCCCAGGAGTCCCCGTGACCGTCAGGATCCTCGTCGTGGACAACTACGACAGCTTCGTCTACACCCTCGTCGGCTACCTCCAGCAGCTCGGCGCGCAGACCACGGTGATCCGCAACGACGACCTCGGCGAGGACGCCGCCCGCGAGCTGGCCGGCGAGCACGACGGCGTGCTGCTCTCGCCCGGGCCCGGCGCCCCGGCCGACGCGGGCGTGTGCACGGCGCTGATCCGGCACGCCGAGGCCACGGGGACCCCGCTGCTCGGGGTGTGCCTGGGCCACCAGGCGCTCGCGGAGGCCTACGGGGGCACCGTCACCCACGCGGAGGAGCTCATGCACGGGAAGACCTCCCGCGTGGAGCACGACGGCACGAGCGTGTTCGGCGGCGTGCCCAGCCCCTTCACGGCGACCCGCTACCACTCGCTCGCGGTGGTCGCCCAGTCCGTCCCGGACGTCCTGCGGGTCACGGCCCGCACGCCCAACGGGGTGATCATGGGCCTGCAGCACCGCAGCGCCCCGCTGCACGGCGTGCAGTTCCACCCGGAGTCGGTGCTCACCGAGGGCGGCTACCGCATGCTCGGCAACTGGCTGGAGCTCGCGGGGCTCAAGGGCGCGGCGCGCGCGGCGTCCTCGCTCTCCCCGCTGATGACCGCCTGAGGGCCGGCTCAGCGCTCCCGCCCGCGGGCCTCCTCGTCCCGCTCGCGGGCTGCCTCGGCGCGCTCCGCGGCACGCTCCTGCGCCCGCTCGGCGGCCGCGGCGCGGTCGCCCCCGTCCTCCCCACCCTCCTCGGGGGCGCCGGTGCGCTCCTCCGAGGGCTCCGCGGTGGGCTCCTCCCCGTCCTCCTCCGCGGTGGGGCTCGGCTCGGGGGTCTCCTCCTCGGTGGGCTCGGGCGTGGGCTCGGGGCTGGGCTCCGGCGGCGGGGCGACCGCCACGGTCAGGGTGATCGTGGCCCCCTGGGGGGCGGAGCCGCCGCCGGCCACGCTCTGCTCGACCACCTGCCCGGCCGGCACGTCCGAGCGCTCGGCGACGACGACCTCCGCGCCCAGGCCCACCCCGTCCGCGGACAGCGCCGCGACGGCCTCGTTCCGGGGCATCCCCACGACGTCGGGCACGGTGACGCGGCCGGTGGAGAGCACGAGCTCCACCTCGGAGCCCGACGGGACCCTCGTCCCGCTCGCCGGGTCCGTGGTGACGACCGCGCCCCGCGGGACCCAGGCGCTGTTGACGGTGCGGGTCGGGCCCGGGTCGAGGCCGGCGGCCTCGAGGACCTCCCGCACCTCCTCCTCGGAGCGGCCGGCGAGGTCGCCGGGCACCTCCACCTCAGCGGGCCCGAGGGAGACCTCCAGGACCACGGTGCTGCCCTGCTCGACCTGGGTGTCGGCGGCGGGGTCCGTGGCCACGACGTCTCCCTCGGAGACGTCGTCGCTGTGGACCTCGTCCCGCTCGGGCACGAGCCCGGCGTCGCGCACCGCGGTCTCGGCCACCGCCGCGTCCATGCCCGCCACCTGGGGGACCACCGCGAGAGCGGGTCCCTCGCGCCCGGCCTGGACCCACTGCAGGGCCAGGACGCCGGCGACCGCCAGCACGGCGAGCACGAGCAGGGTGAACAGGGCGGCCCGCAGGCCGCCGCGGTTGCGGCGCACCGCGCCGGAACCGGTGCCCGGCGGGCCGGGGGGAACGGGGCCGGCGGGCGCCGCGGTCCCGGCGGCGGTCGCGGCCGCCAGGACGGGGGGCAGGGTCTTCGTGTCCTCGTCGCGCACCGGCACGGCGGCGACGGGCTGGGTCTGCTCGAGGTCCGACGGCACGGCCGTGCGCAGCTCCCGCAGCGCCCGGCGCATCTGCCCGGCGTCCTGGAAGCGCTCGGCGGGGTCCTTGGCCAGCGCCCGCGCCATGAAGGCGTCCACCCGGGGGCCGAGCCGCGGGTCGACCTGCGAGGGGACGGGGGCGGTGTCGCGCACGTGCTGGGCGGCGACGTCCACGGAGGTCTCGCCCACGAACGGGGCCCGGCCGGTGAGCAGCTCGAAGAGCACGCACGCCGCGGAGTACAGGTCGGAGCGGGCGTCGACCGACGCGCCGCGGGCCTGCTCGGGGGAGAGGTACTGGGCCGTGCCCAGGACGGCCTGGGCCTGGGTGAGCGCCGGGGCCGTGTCCTCCACGGCCCGGGCGATCCCGAAGTCCATGACCTTCACCTGACCCTCCGGGGTGACGATCACGTTGGCCGGCTTGATGTCCCGGTGCACGATCCCCGCGCGGTGGCTGTACTCGAGCGCGTCGAGGATCCCGAGCACGAGGTCCACGGCCTCGCGCGGGGAGACCGCGTCCTGGTGCACGAGCTCGCGCAGGGTGCGCCCCGGGACGTACTCCATGACGATGTAGGGGCGGTCCACCCCCTCCTCCGTGCTCGCGGCGATCTCCCCGGTGTCGTAGACGGAGACGATGGAGTGGTGGTTCAGGGCGGCGACCGACTGCGCCTCCCGCTTGAAGCGCTCGTGGAAGGAGTCGTCCTGCGCCAGCTCCGGGCGCAGCACCTTGATCGCCACGCGCCGGCCCAGCCGCAGGTCCCGCCCGACGTGGACGGTCGCCATGCCGCCCCGGCCGATGGCCTCCCCGACCTCGTAGCGGTCGTTGATCAGGCGGGGGACGGTGCTGCGGCCGGGCACGGCTCAGTTCCCCTCGGTGGGCGAGGCCGTGGCGGGGGCGGAGGTCGCGCCCTGCGTGGGGGCGGGGCTCGCCGCCCGCTCGCGGGCCACCCACACCTGCACGGTGTCGCCCGGGCGCACGGTGGAGCCGCCGATGGGCTGGGTGCGCAGCACGGTGCCGGGGGCCTCGTCGGAGGAGTAGTCCTCGTAGAGGGTCACGTTGACCCCGGCCTCGGTGATCTCCCGGATCACGTCGGCCTCCTGGCGCCCCACGAGCCCGGTGGGCAGCTCGACCGTGTCCGGGCCGGTGGAGTGCACGACCGTGATCGTGGTCCCCCGGGCGACCTGGCCCACGGGGTCCAGGGACAGCACGGTGCCGACCGGCTCGCCGGAGGCCTGGCCCACGCGCTGGACGGCGAAGCCCAGGTCGGAGAGCTCCTGGACGACCTCGTCGACGGAGCGGCCCTCGTAGCGGGCGGCGAGCACCTCGACGGTCTCGCCGTCCGGCGGGCTGGTCTCGGGCACGGCTGTCGTGGAGACGGTGCCGGTCGGGGAGGGGTCCGGGGCCCCCGAGCCGGTGTCGCGCAGCAGGAACAGCCACACCAGCCCGGCGGCCAGGGCGAGCGCGAGCAGCAGCGGCAGCAGCCACGGCCACACCCGGCGCCGGCGCGGCTGCTCGGCCGGGGTCCGGGGCGCGTCCCGCCCGGGGGCCCGGTCCGGCTGCACGACGCCGAGCTCGGCGGTGACCGGGTGCGCGGGGCCGGCCGCGGCGACCGCGCCGGGGGCGGCCGCCGCGGGACGGTCGTCCTGGCGGGTCATCATCCGCGTCGGCTCGTCGTCCACCGGCGCGAAGGCCTGCGTGGGCTCGTCGTCGTCGAGGTCCTCGGGCAGGTCCAGGAAGGCCCGCATGCCGGGCACGGCCGCCGCGGCGGCCGCGACGTCGCCGCGGCGGATCGCGTCGACCGCCGTGGCCAGCGCGCCCGCGGTGGCGGGACGGTCCCGGGGCTCCTTCGCGAGCATCGACATGATCAGGGCCCGCACGGGCTCGGGGACGTCCTCGGCCAGGGGCGGGGGCGGGTCGTTGACCTGGGCCAGGGCGATCGCGATCTGCGACTCGCCCGTGAACGGCCGCCGCCCCGCCAGGCACTCGTAGCCGATGATGCCCAGGGAGTAGATGTCGGAGGAGCCCGTGGCCGTCTGCCCGGTGGCCTGCTCGGGGGCCAGGTACTGGGCCGTGCCCATGACCTGTCCGGTCGCCGTCAGCGGCACCTGGTCGGCGAGGCGGGCGATGCCGAAGTCGGTGACCTTCACCCGGTTGTCCGGGGTGATGATCAGGTTGCCCGGCTTCACGTCCCGGTGCACGAGCCCCTGGGCGTGGGCGGCCGCGAGCGCCCGGGCGGTCTGGCCGATGTAGTTCAGGACCGTGTCGGCCTCGAGCGTGCGGCGCCGCTCGATGATGTTGGACAGCGGCTCGCCCGGGACCAGCTCCATGACGAGGAAGGCGGAGCCCTCCTCCTCGCCGTAGTCGAAGACGTTGGCCACCCCGGGGTGGTTCAGCAGGGCCGTGTGGCGGGCCTCGGCGCGGAAGCGCTGCAGGAAGTTGGGGTCCCCGTTGTACTCCTCCTTGAGGATCTTCACGGCGACGACGCGGCCCAGGACCCGGTCCTTGGCCTTCCACACCTCGCCCATCCCGCCGATCGCGATCCGATCGGTCAGTGCGTAGCGCCCGCCCAGGACGGTGCTCGACGAAGGTCTCACTTGTTCAACACCGCCTCGAAGATCTGCTTGGCGCCCGTGGTGGTCAGGGAGGATCCGGTCGCGACGTCGACGTCCTCGACGACGATCGCGACGGCGACCTCCGGGTCGTCGGCCGGGGCGAAGCCGGTGAACCAGGAGTCGTTGAGCCCCTCCTCGGAGCCGATCTCGGCGGTGCCGGTCTTGCCGGCCACCTCGACCCCGGGCACGGCCGCGCCCCGGCCGATCCCGTCGTCGACGACCTCGACCATGAGGTCGGTGACCGTGCCGGCGACGTCGGCGCTGGTCGAGCGGCGCAGCTGCTCGGGGCTGAACTCGTCGAGCACGGACAGGTCGGAGGAGCGGACGGTGTCCACGAGCTGGGGCCGCATCATGACGCCGTCGTTGGCGATGGCGGCGCTCGTCATGGCGACCTGCAGCGGGGTGGCGCGCACGTCGTACTGGCCGATGGCGGACAGGGCCAGCTGCGAGGCGTTGAGCTCCTCCGGGAAGACGGAGGGCGTGACCTGCAGCGGCAGCGAGAGGGGCTCGCCGTAGCCGAAGTTCTGGGCGGTGCGCCGGATGGCGTCCTCGCCGAGGTCGAGGGCGATCGAGGCGAACGGGGTGTTGCAGGACTGCTCGAGGGCGAACTCGAGGTCGGCCTGGGGGCGGGCGGCGCACCCGCCGCCCACGTAGTTGGGCAGGGTGACGTCCGTGCCGGGCAGCGGCAGCTCCTGCGGGTTCGGCAGCTGGGAGTCGGTGGTGTAGCGGCCGGACTCGAGGGCCGCCACCGTGTCGAGGATCTTGAAGGTCGAGGCCGGGGCGTAGAGGTCGCCGGCGATCGCCCGGTTGACCAGGGGCTGGTCGGGGTCGCCGTTGAGCCGCTCGGCGGCGGCGATCACGGAGGCGGCGTCGTGGGAGGCGAGCTCGTTGGGGTCGAAGCCGGGGGAGGAGACCATCGACAGGATCGCCCCGGTCTCGGGGTCGAGGGCGACGACGGCGCCGCGGCGGCCCTGCAGCACGTCCTGGGAGACGCGCTGGAGCTCCGGGTCGACGGTCAGCTCGACCGAGGCCCCGGTGGGCTGGTCGCCGGAGAACATCGCGAGCACCCGGTCGTAGAACTGGTCGGCGGAGGCCCCGGAGAGCTCCTCGCCGAGGGCGGCCTCGAGCCCGGTGGCCCCGTAGACGAGGGAGAAGTACCCGGTCAGGTGGCCGTAGAGGGGGCCGTCGGCGTAGACGCGCTGGTGCTCGAAGTCGTCGTCGGAGGGCACGGAGTAGGCCTTGGGGTCGCCGCCGACGACGATCGCGCCGCGGTCCGCCCCGAACTGCTCGTAGAGGCTGCGGTTGTTCCAGGGGTGGGCCTCCAGGCTGCGCGCCGCGAAGAACTGCACGTAGGTCAGCGCCAGGAGCAGCACGGTGAAGATCGCCACCCCGGCCGTCCAGGTGTGTCGGATCGCCCGGTTCACGAGGTCCCTCCCTTCCCGGTCCCGCCGGCGCCGCCGTCCGTGCGCCGGGTGTCGTGCTCGGTCAGCCGGGACATCGCCTCGGTGGGGGTCCCGTCGTCGTCGTGGCCGTCGGGGGTCGCCCCGTGGTGGCCCGCGTCCCGGTGGGCGGACGCGCCGGCCGGGGCGATGGCCTCGGTCTCGGCCGTGCGGGGGCCGGCGCCCGCGGCGGCGGGGACCTCCGGCTGCGGGGCGGTGTCCGCCCGGCCGTGCCCGTCGTGGCGGCGCTCCCGCCGCTCGGCACGCTCCTGCTCGTCGCGGCGGGCCGCCTCCCGCAGCGCGGCCTCGTGGGCGGCGATCTCGGCGAGGTCGGCGTCCGTGGCGGGGCCGGTGACCACGGGGCGGCGGGCGGTGTGCGAGATCGCGAGCACGATCGCCGCGATGATCCAGTTGGACAGCAGCGACGAGCCGCCCGCGGACATGAACGGGGTCGTGAGCCCGGTGAGGGGGATCAGGCGGGTGACGCCGCCGACGACCACGAACAGCTGCAGCACGATCACCGCGGACAGCCCGGCCGCGAGCAGCTTCCCGAAGGCGTCGCGGGTGCCCAGCGCGGCGCGGAACCCGCGGGTGACGAAGAGGAAGAACAGCATCAGCACCGCGGTGACGCCGATCAGCCCGAGCTCCTCGCCGAAGGCCGTGATGATCATGTCGGAGTTGGCGTAGGAGACGAGGTCCGGGCGGCCCTGGCCGAGGCCCTGGCCGAAGAGCCCGCCGGAGGACAGGCCGAACAGGCCCTGGACGATCTGCTGGGAGCCGCCGGGGGCGCGGTTGTAGACGTCGGGGTCGAAGGCGTTGAGCCACGAGTCGAGGCGGGCGGCCACGTGGCCGAAGATCTGCGAGGCGAGCACCCCGGCGACCGCGACGAGCAGCAGCCCGATGACGATCCAGCTCAGCCGGGCGGTGGCGAGGTAGAGCATGGCCAGGAAGAGCCCGAAGTACAGGATCGCGGAGCCGAGGTCGCGCTGGAGCACGAGCACGCCCACGGCGATGGCCCACACGGCGAACATCGGGGCCATGTCCCGGAAGCGGGGCAGCCGCAGGGGCCCGATCTTCTTGCCGGCCAGCAGGATGAGGTCGCGGTTGGTGGAGAGGTACCCGGCGAAGAACACGGCCAGGGTGATCTTGGCGACCTCGCCGGGCTGGAAGGTGCGCCCGCCCACGGAGATCCAGATGCGGGCGCCGTTGAGCTCCACGCCCAGCCCGGGCACGAGCGGCAGCAGCAGCAGCAGGCCGCTGAGCAGCAGCGAGACGTAGGTGACCCGCCGGAGCACCCGGTGGTCCTTGAGGAACCACAGCACGAGCCCGGCGGCCGCCATGGCCACCGCCGTCCACAGCACCTGGGAGCCGGCGGCGGACTGGTCGGTGCTGAGGTCGATCCGGTGGATCATCGCGATCCCCAGGCCGTTGAGGGCCACCACCACGGGCAGCACGTAGGGGTCGGCGTGGCGGGCGCGCACCCACAGCACGACGTGCAGCAGCAGGGCGCCCAGGCCCAGCACCAGCCCGGAGACCAGGATGTGCGGGTCCCCGGAGCCGAGCAGGTCCGGGTCGACCAGGATGTTGGCGGCCACGCCGATGCCCACGGCGACGACGAGCAGCACCAGCTCGGTCAGCCGGCGGGGCCTGGCGGCGGGGGCGGCGCGGTCCTCGGCCGCGACGGCGGTGGTGCTCATCGTTCACCTCCGGGGCTCTCGGTCGGGGCGCCGGGCGCGGTCGTGCCGGGCGAGGCGGTGGCGCGGCGGACGGTGCCCGTGGGCCGGGGCGTGGGGCCGGGGGAGTCGGCCTCCTCGCGGGCGGAGGTGCGCAGCTCGCCCACGATGCGCTCGGCCTCCTCGAGGCTGTCCGCGGGGATGGCGTTGCGCACCCGGGCCTGGGCGAACGCGGGCAGGTCCTCCATCCGCAGGTCCGTGCTGCGCTCGAGCTCGCTCAGCGCCACCGGGCCCAGGGTCTGGGAGACGCCGTTGTAGATCGCGACCGTCCCGCTGTCCTCGCCCACGTAGTACTGGGAGCTGATCCAGCTCTTGGCCAGCCAGCCGCCGGCCACGAGCAGCAGCCCCACGGTGGCCAGGGCCAGCACGGCGAGGGCCCGCCGGGACCGGCGCCGGCGCGGGGAGCGGACGGCGGCGTCGGCCCGGTCCAGGGCCGAGGCCACCTCCCGGGGGTCGGCCAGGGTGTCCGGGGAGGAGGTGCGCACGAGCGTGGCCCGGCGCTCCCGCACGCTGTCGCTGACGGTGGGGATGCGCCCGGTCTGGGTGGCGTTGGCGGCCGCGCCCACGAGCAGGTGGGGGCGGGCGGAGAGATCGCGGCGCAGCGCGGCGGCCGAGGACTCCGCGGCCGCCGGGTCGCGCACCCCGTCCGGTGCGCCGTCGGGGGCGCCGGGCGCCGGGGCGGTCCGTGCGGTCAGCTCGTCCGAGGTCCGCGCCGAGGCCGGGTCGGGCACGGCCCCGTGGGCCTCCCCGGCCTGGGGAGCCCCCGGATCCCCCTCGTCGGGCTCGAAGACCTGGACGACGACGACGGTGACGTTGTCCGGCGCCCCGCGGTCGAGGGTCAGCTCCACCAGCGTGTCCACGATCTGGTTGAGGTCGCCGGTGGAGCGCAGCACGGCCTCGATGGTCTCCGGGCGGACCACGGCGTTGAGCCCGTCGGAGCACAGCAGCCAGCGCTCTCCCGGGCGGGGGCGCACGACGTCGACCTCGATCTCCGGGGACGCGTCGACGTCCCCGAGCACGCGCATCAGGACGTTCTTGTGCGGGTGGGACTCGGCCTCCTCGGGCCGCAGCCGGCCCTCGTCGATGAGCCGCTGGACGAAGGTGTGGTCGCGGGTCACCTGCCGGAAGCCGTCCTCGGAGAGGCGGTAGGCGCGGGAGTCGCCGATGTGGGCGAGCACGATCTCGTCGCCGTCGGCCAGCAGCGCGGTGACGGTGGTGCCCATCCCGCCCAGCCGCGGGTCGGCGACGACGAGGCGCACCAGGTTCTGGTTGGCGTTCTGGATCTCGTCGGCGAGCACGGTCGCCCCCTGGCCGCCGTGGTCCGGGCGGTCGAGCGCGGTCAGGTCGATCACCGCGGAGGCCGAGGCGACGTCGCCCCCGACGTGCCCGCCCATGCCGTCGGCGACGACGGCGAGGTAGCGGCCCGCGTAGGCCGAGTCGTCGTTCTTGGAACGGACCCGGCCCACGTCGGAGCGCGCGGCGTAGCGGAACGCGATGCCCATGCGGTCAGGGCCTCAGTTCCAGGACGGTCTTGCCGACCCGGAACGGGGTCCCGGTCTCCAGGGGGACGGCGCGGGTCAGGCGCTGCTGGCCGACGTAGGTGCCGTTGGTCGAGCCGAGGTCCTCGAGGAACCAGCGGGAGCCCTGCGGGAACAGCCGGGCGTGGCGGCCCGAGGCGTAGTCGTCGCCCAGGGGCACGGTCGCCTCGGGGGAGCGTCCGAGGAGCACGGGGGCGCTGCCCAGCGGGTAGCTGCGCCCGCGCAGCGGGCCGTCGAGCACCACGAGCGTCCCGGGGCGGGCGCGGCGGTCCGCCGGCGCCTCCGCGGGCGGGGTCTGCTGCGGGGCCGCGTCCTGCCGGCGGCGGGAGCGCCCGGGGACCGGCAGTCGCCCGCCCACGGCCAGGTCACGGCCCTGGCTGGCGACGATGCTGAAGATGAAGATCCACAGGAGGGCCAGGAAGCCGAAGCGGAGCAGCGTGACGGTCAGTTCGGACATTCAGCGTGGCCCCTTCGGGGTCAGGAGGCGGAACGTGATCCGCGTGCGCCCCATGGTGATGACGGAGCCGTTGACCAGCTCGGCGCGGCCGATCACGCGCTCGCCGTCCACGTAGGAGCCGTTGGTCGAGCCCAGGTCCACGGCCACGAAGTGCTCGCCCTGGCGCCGGATCTCGAGGTGGCGGCGCGAGACGCCCGTGTCCTCGACGGTGATGTCCGCCTCGGCGGAGCGGCCCAGCACGATCGAGTCGGCGTTGAGCGAGTAGCGCTCCCCGCCGAGGTCGAGCACCGGCACCCACCGCTGCACGGGGGCGGTCGGGGGCGGGGCGTGGTCCTCGCGCCCGTGGCCGGTGGCGATCCGGTGCCCGCCGTCGGGGGCGGCGGCGGGGGCCGGGGCGGCCGTGTTCGGGGACTCGGTGGTGCGCTGGGCCGAGGAGTGGATGCGGAACCCGCCCGCCTCGGCCTCGGCGCTGCGGGTGAAGGAGACCTTCACGGCGCCCTGGAGGGTGTAGGCCTGGCTGCGGGCGTGCTTGATGACGACGTCGCACAGCTCCTCGGCCAGGGGAGTGCCCCAGTTCTGGGCGCGGGGGAAGTCCTCCTCGGAGAACTCCACGACGAACACGTTGGGCGCCATCGTGCGCCCGGCGGAGATGGTGAACGCCTCCTGGTCCAGCTCCCGGCGCAGGGCGCTGGCGATCTCGACCGGCTCGACCCGGCGGCGGGAGCCGGTCGAGAAGGCGGAGCGCACGGCCTTCTCGATGTTCTTCTCGAGGTTCTCGAGGAATCCCACGGCCGCCTCCTTCCTGTCGTCGATCGCGGCGCACGTGCCCCGGTCCCGGGCCAGGCGCTCCTCAGGATAGTAGACGCGGCGGCTGAGAACCCGGTGGGCGCCCGTGACCGGGCGGGTCCGGGCCCTGCCCGGCCCGTCGTGGCGGGGAGGAGCCCGGCCACGACGCCCGCCGGTTCACCGCCTGCTCCCCGCCGGGAGCGGGCCGGCGGCACCGCTCCTGCCCGGCCGCTCCCGGCGAGGAGGCCCGTCCCGGGCCCCGGCCGCTCCCGGCGAGGAGGCCCGTCCCGGGCCCCGGTCGCTAGGCTGGGGGCGGAGCGGGTCGGCGCCGCCGGCCCGGGCACCGCCCGCCGACGCCGAGGAGCACCCATGACCGAGACCCCGCGCCCGTTCGCCACCGCCGACCTCTACGACGAGCGCGGTGAGCAGCTGCAGTCCTGCCCCCGCCAGTTCCTCGACCTGGGCGGGGTGCGCGCGTTCACCGGACCGGTGCGCACGATCCGCTGCTTCCAGGACAACGGCCTCGTCAAGGCCCTGCTGAACACCCCGGGGGAGGGGGCGGTGCTCGTCGTGGACGGCCACGGGTCGATGGGCACGGCCCTGATGGGCGACATGATCGCGGAGGCCGCCGTGCGCAACGGCTGGGCCGGGGTGATCATCAACGGCCCCGTCCGCGACCGGGTGGCGCTCGCGCAGCTGCCGCTGGGCGTGAAGGCCCTCGGCTCGAACCCCCGCAAGTCCGCCAAGGACGGGGTCGGGGAGCAGGACGTGCCGGTGGTCATCGAGGGGACCACCTTCGTGCCCGGCCGCACCGTGTGGGCCGACGAGGACGGGGTGCTCGTCGAGGGCTGAGCCGGCTCAGCCGATGGCCGCGACGAGCTCGGCCGCCTGCCGGACCGCGCGCTTCGCGTCCAGCTCCGCGGCCACGTCGGCCCCGCCGATCAGGTGCACCGGCACCGCCGCGGCGTCGTGCCCGCCGGCCAGCAGCCGCTCGTGCAGCTCCCGCAGCGGCTCCTGGCCCGTGCACAGCACCACGGTGTCCACCGCCAGGACCTGCTCCTGCGGCCCGTCCGGGCCGGGCACGCTCACGTGCAGCCCGTCGTCGTCGATCCGCCGGTAGGCGACCCCGGCGAGCGTGCGCACCCCCGCCGCCCGCAGGGACGCCCGGTGGATCCACCCCGTGGTGCGGCCCAGCCGCTGCCCGGGCTTGCCCGTCGAGCGCTGCAGCAGGACCACGTCCCGCGCGGGGGGCCGCGGCCGGGGCGGGACGAGGCCGCCCCGGGCGGAGAGCGTCGTGTCCACGCCCCACTGCGCGTAGAAGTCCCCGGGCGGGCCGCCGGGGCCGTGCACGAGGTACTGCGCGACGTCGAAGCCGATCCCGCCCGCGCCGAGCACGGCCACGCGGCGGCCCACCGGCGCACCGTCGCGCAGGACCTCGCGGTAGCCCACCACGCAGGGGTGGTCGACGCCCTCGAGCGCGGGCACGCGCGGGACCACGCCCGTGGCGAGCACGACGCGGTCGTGGCCGGCGAGGTCCCCGGGCCCGGCCGCCGTGCCCAGCCGCACGTCCACGCCGAGCTCGGCCAGCCGGACCGACCAGTAGCGCAGCGTCTCGGCGTACTCCTCCTTGCCGGGGATCCGGTGGGCCAGCAGGAACTGCCCGCCGATGCGGTCCTCGGCCTCGAACAGCGTCACGGCGTGGCCGGCCTCGGCGGCGCCGATCGCGAAGGCGGCCCCGGCCGGCCCCGCGCCGACCACGGCGATCCGCTCGGCCCGGCGGGTGGGCCCCAGGCGCAGCAGGGTCTCGTGGCCCGCCCGGGGGTTGACCAGGCAGGAGGCGGTGCGGCCCGAGAAGGTGTGGTCGAGGCAGGCCTGGTTGCAGGCGATGCACGTGTTGACGGTCTCGGGCCGGCCCGCCGCGGCCTTGGCCACGAAGCGGGGGTCGGCCAGCAGGGGCCGGGCCAGGGAGACCATGTCGGCGTCCCCCGCGGCGAGGATCCGCTCGGCCGACTCCGGGGTGTTGATCCGGTTCGCGGCCACGACCGGGATCCCGACCTCGCCCCGCAGCCGGCGGGTCACCCACGCGAAGCCCCCGCGGGGAACGGCGGTGGCGATCGTGGGCACGCGCGCCTCGTGCCACCCGATGCCGGTGTTGAGCAGGTCCGCGCCGGCCTCCTCCACGGCCCGGGCCAGCCGGACGACCTCGTCGAGGGTGGCGCCCCCCGGGACCAGGTCGAGCATCGACAGCCGGTAGACCAGCAGGAACCCCGGGCCGGTGCGCTCGCGGACCCGGCGGACCACCTCGACCGGCAGGCGCAGGCGCCGCTCGAGGTCCCCGCCCCAGGCGTCCGTGCGCCGGTTGGTCTCCTCGGCCGTGAACTGGTTGAGCAGGTAGCCCTCGGAGCCCATGACCTCCACTCCGTCGTAGCCGGCCTCCTGCGCGAGCTCCGCCGTGCGGGCGAAGTCCTCGATCGTGCGCTCGATCTCCGCGGCGGACAGCTCGTGCGGGACCACCGGGCTGATCGGGGCCCGCAGCGGGCTGGGCGCCACGGCCCGGTCGCCGCGGGCGTAGCGGCCCGCGTGCAGGATCTGCAGGGCGATCCGCCCGCCCTCGGCGTGGACCGCGTCCGTGACCGTGCGGTGCCGGGCCACGTCCTCGGGTCCGGCCAGGACCGCCCCGCCCTCGCGCACGGCGCCCTCGGGGTTCGGGCCGATCCCGCCGGTCACCACCAGGCCCACGCCGCCGCGCACCCGCTCGGCGTAGAAGGCGGCCAGCCGCTCCGGCCCGTCCTCGCGCTCCTCGAGGCCCGTGTGCATGGAGCCCATGAGCACGCGGTTGGGCAGGGTCGTGGCGCCCAGCCGCAGCGGGGACAGCAGGTGCGGGAAGGCCGCATTCATCCGATACTCCTCGTCTCATGTACCGGGCTCACGGTAGGCGAGAAGTGACCGGGGCCACAAGCGGGCGGCCGCCCGGTGCCCGTCGGCGTCGCCGGAGCGGGTCCGTTCGCGCGACCCGCCGGGGCTCGACGTCCGCTGCGGCAGCGAGCCCCCGGTGGGCGACGGCGAGCGCCGACCGCTCCGGCCTGCGCCGACGGCGGGGCGCGGCGGGGTCCGCGGTCGGGTGCGCTGCGCCGGGTCCGGGGTCCGTGGGGTCGGTGCTCATGGGCACAGGCCGGCGGCGGCACCCTCTCGGGTGCCGCCGCCGTGGCGCGCCGTGGTCGTGCCGGCGGGACGCCGGTCAGTCGGAGGTCGGCGGCTGGTAGCCGCCCTCCGCGGGGTCCTGGTGCTCGCCGGTGATCTCGTGCTCCGGCCGGCCGGCCTCGCGCACGCCCGAGACCTGCTGGCCGGCGTTGGTCTGGCCGGTGGGCAGGGGTTCGCGGGCCATGTCCTCGGCGGGGGTGTCGGGGGCCGTGCCGATGTCCTCGGCCAGGTGCGGGTCGTCGGGGAGCTGGTCGCCGGAGGCGGGGGTCGTGTTCATGACCTCAGCCAAGCAGTGCGCCGGGGCCGTGACAAGGGGTGCGGATATCGCGCTCAGCGAATCGGCAGGGTACTGACAGTCGGTGCCGGCCGTGCCATAGTGGGGAGTGAACGGCTCGCCCGCCGAGCCGGTGACCCCAGCTGTCGAACGTGGCCCCTGCGGGGGCCGGAAGGAGTCGGACCCATGGCCGCCCAGAACCAGAGCAGCGCCCCCTACACCGTCCCGGGGCTGACCACGGAGAACGGCCACGAGGTGGCCCGGACCCTGCAGACGCGGCTGCACGCCCTCAACGACCTGCAACTGACCCTCAAGCACGCGCACTGGAACGTCGTGGGCCCCAACTTCATCGCCGTCCACGAGATGCTCGACCCGCAGATCGAGCTGGTCCGCGGCTTCGTCGACGAGCTCGCCGAGCGCATGGCCACGATGGGCGTGGCCCCCTCGGGCCTGCCCGGGGACCTGGTCGCCGTGCGCACCTGGGACGACTACTCGGTCGGCCGGGCCACCTCGGTCGAGCACCTCGCGGCCCTCGACGTCGTCTACAACGGGGTCGTGGCGGACCACCGCGAGGCCATCGGGAAGGTCGGCGAGCTCGACCCGGTCACCGAGGACATCCTCATCGGCCAGGTCCGCGAGCTCGAGCTGTTCCAGTGGTTCATGCGCGCCCACCTCGAGAACAGCGGCGGCGCCCTGGAGCACGGCGGCGAGACCACCGAGCAGGGCGCGGCGTCGGCCGCGCGCTGACGCGCCCGTCCGTGCACGGCGCTCCCCGTCCCGGCCCCCCGGACCAGCACGGTCCGGGGGGCCGGGGCGCGTTCACGGCCATGACCTTCAACGTGCGCCGGCCGCTGCCGCGCTACCGCCGCGGCGACCCGGACGCCTGGTTCGACCGGCTCCCCGCCGTCCAGCGGGTGCTCCGGGAGCAGCGTCCCGCCGTGACGGCCCTCCAGGAGGTCCACCCCGAGCAGGTGCACCCGCTGGCCGCGGCCCTGGGCCCCGGTCACGTCCTGCTCGGCGGCGGCCGCGAGGCCGGCGGGGGCGGGGAGGGGTGCCTGCTCGCGGTGGACACCGGGCGCTTCAAGGTCCTGGACTGGCGCCAGCGCTGGCTCTCGCCGACCCCGGAGGTGCCCGGCTCCCGCTGGCCCGGCGCGCCGTACCCGCGCACCGCGGTGCGGGCGGACCTGGCCGACCGCCGCACGGGCGCCGTCTGGCGCGTCGTCGCCACCCACCTGGACCCGTGGCCCGAGCGCGCCCGCCTGCGCGCGGTGGGTGCGCTGCAGACGGAGGCCCTCGACTGGGCGGGGCCCCTGCTGCTGCTGGGCGACATGAACGCCCCCGCCGGCCGGTCCCGCACGTGGGACGCCGTGCGGGCCGGCGGGCTGCGGGACGCGCTGCCGCCGGGGGCGCCCGGGACGTTCCACCGCTACCGGGGCCCCGGTCCCCGGGTCCCTCGCCTGGACTGGATCCTGCACGGCGGTCCCGTCCGGGTCCTCGACGCCCGGGTGCTCGCCGACCGGCCGCGGGGCCGGTGGCCCTCCGACCACTTCCCGGTGCTGGCGCGGGTCGAGACCGTGCCCGGCCCGCCGCACGACGGCGGCCCCGCCCCCGGGGAGGGGGCGGGGCCGCGGCGGCCCGGGTGAGCCGGGCGCGGGCTCAGTAGACGATGCCGAACACCCACACGGCCAGGCTCATCGTCACGGCGGTGATGAGCACGATGCCGATCAGGTTCAGCCACAGCCCGCCCCGGATCATCTGCCCGATGGTCACGTAGCCCGAGCCGAAGGCGATGGCGTTGGGCGGGGTGGCCACCGGCAGCATGAACGCGCACGTGGCGGCCAGCGCGACCGGGATCGCCAGGAGCATGGGGTCCAGGCCCAGCCCCAGGGCCACGCCGCCGGCCACCGGCAGGAACGTGGCCGCGGTGGCCGTGTTGCTCGTGAGCTCGGTGAGGAAGATGATCCCGGCCGTGAAGATCACGACGACGAGCAGCACCGGCACGGTCCCCAGGGCACCGGCCTGCTCGCCGATCCAGTCGGTGAGCCCGGAGGAGGAGAACTGGGCGGACAGCGCGAGCCCGCCGCCGAAGAGCAGCAGCACCCCCCAGGGGAGCTTGACCGCCGACTCCCAGTCGAGCAGGCGCACGCCCCGCTTCGCGCCGGCCGGCAGCAGGAACAGCAGCAGCCCCACGGCCATCGCGATCCCGGCGTCGCTGATCGGCGGGGAGTCGAAGACCACGGGGACGAACACCCAGCTCAGGGCCGCGAGGGCGAAGACCGCCAGCACGAGTTTCTCGCCGGTGGACATCGGCCCGAGCCGGTGCAGCTCCTCCTCGATCAGCCGCCGGCCGCCGGGGATCTCCCCGATCTCGGGCTTGAACAGCACCTTGGTGAGCAGGAACCAGGTGATCACGAGCATCACCAGCGACAGCGGCACGCCCACCAGCATCCACTGGCCGAAGCCGATGCTGATGTCGTGGCTCTCCTGCAGGTAGCCCACGAGCAGCGTGTTCGGCGGGGTCCCGATGATGGTCGACAGCGACCCGATCGAGGCGGCGTAGGCGATGCCGAGCATCAGGGCGGTGCCGAAGTTCGACTCGATGACCGCCTCCTTGACCTCGGCGCTCTGCGGGTCGGCCGAGGCCCCGGTCCGCGCGGGTGCGCGCGGGTCCGCGGCATCCCCGGCGTCCCCGGCGTCCCCGTCCGCCGGTGCGCCCGCGCCGCCCATCAGCCCCGGCAGCAGGAGCAGCACGGACACGCCGATGGGCAGCATCATGACCGCGGTCGCGGTGTTGGAGACCCACATGCTCAGGAAGGCGGTGGCCACCATGAAGCCGGCGACCATCTGCGCCGGCCGGGTGCCCATCACCCGGACCGTGCGCAGCGCGATCCGCCGGTGCAGGTTCCACCGCTGCATGGCCAGGGCGAGCAGGAACCCGCCCATGAACAGGAAGATGATGTTGCTGCCGTAGGAGGCGCCGACGTCGTCGACGGCCACGTCCTCCCCCAGGACGGGGAAGACGATCAGCGGCAGCAGCGCGGTGGCGGGGATGGGCACGGCCTCGGTCATCCACCACACGCCCATCAGCACCGCGGTGGCGGCCGTGAGCTTCGCGGGGTGGGCGAGGTCGCCCGGCAGCAGGACGTAGACGAGCAGGGCCAGGGCCAGGCCCGCCAGCAGGCCCGCCCACTTGATGCGGTGGGCGCGCGGCTCCTCGGCCGGGGCGCGCTCGCCGGGGGACAGGGAGTCGATCTCCGCCCCGTCGTCCGGGCGGGCGTCGAGGTCGTCGACGCGCGGACGGGGCTCGGACGGTGGTCGTTCCATGGCTTCTCCTCGGTGGTGGGTGGACGGGACGGCGGTGTCCCGCGGGATCAGGGTCCTCCGCGGTCCGGCGGGTCCGCGGCGTGCACGGCCGGCAGCCGCAGGCACGCGGCGCGGTGGCCGGGGGAGTGCGCCCCCGGCGGCGGGACCGGGGGCGGGACCGTCCCGGCGCACTCCGGCGCGGCCCACGGGCAGCGGGTGCGGAAGACGCACCCGGAGGGCGGGTCGAGGGGGGAGGGCACCTCGCCCTCGAGCGGGGCGGTCCGGCGGCGGCGCTCCGCGACGGGGTCGGCCGACGGGGCGGAGGCCGTCAGCGCCCGGGTGTACGGGTGGGCGGGGGCGCCGAAGAGGTCCCGGACGTCCCCGCTCTCCATGAGCCGGCCGAGGTACATCACGAGGACGTGGTCGCTCATGTGCTCCACGACGGCGAGGTCGTGGGCGATGAACAGGTAGGTGAGCCCCAGCTCGCCCTGCAGCCGGTTGAGCAGGTTCATGATCTGCGCCTGGACGGAGACGTCCAGCGAGGCCGTCGCCTCGTCGAGGACCACGAGGTCCGGCTCGCCCGCGAGGGCCCGGGCGATGCACACGCGCTGGCGCTGCCCGCCCGAGAGCTCGTGCGGGTACCGGTCCAGGAAGCGGGCGGAGAGGCCCACGAGCTCGAACAGCTCCGCGACCCGGCGGCGGCGCCCCTGCGCGTCCCCGCCGAGCCCGTGCACCTGGAGGGGCTCCTCGACGGCCCGCCGGACGTGCTGGCGGGGGTCCAGGGAGGCGAAGGGGTCCTGGAAGACCATGGCGATCCGCCGGCGCAGGGCCTTGAGCTCCCGCCCGCGCACCCGGGTGACGTCCCGGCCGTCGAGCAGCACGGTGCCCGCGGTGGGCTCCACCAGGTGCAGCAGCGCGTTGGCCACGGTGGACTTGCCGGAGCCGGACTCGCCGACCAGGGACACCGTCTGCCCCCGGTGGATGTCGAAGTCGATCCCGGCCACCGCCCGGACCACGCCCCGGCCGCGGCCGGTGGGAACGGGGAAGCCGACCTGCAGGTCCCGCACGCTGAGCAGCGGCCGGTGCGCACCGGTCATCGGGGGCCTCCTCGCCGGTCGGAGCCGTCGGCGGGTCCGGTGCCGCCGGTGCTGCCGGTGCGGTCGCCGTAGAAGCTGCGGACCACGTGCCCGGGGCCCACCGGGGTCTGCGGCGGGCGCTCGGTCTCGCAGCGGGGGTCCCCGCGCACGGGGCAGCGGTCCCAGAAGACGCAGCCGGGGGGCAGGCGCCGGGGGTCCGGCGGGCTGCCGGGGACCACGGCCAGCTCTCCCTTGTGGCCGGCCGTCTGCGGACGGGCCGCGAGCAGGCCCCGGGTGTAGGGGTGGCGGGGATCGGTGAAGAGCTCTTCGAGGGGCGCGGACTCCACGACCTGCCCGCCGTAGAGCACGGCCACCCGGTCCGCGATGCCCGAGACCACGCCCAGGTCGTGGCTGATCCAGATCACGCTCATCCCCCGGGACTCCTGCAGCTCCTTGACCCGCTCGAGGATCTGGGCCTGCGTCGTGACGTCGAGGGCGGTCGTGGGCTCGTCCGCCACGAGCAGGTCGGGACCGCAGGCCAGGGCCACGGCGATCATCACGCGCTGCTTCATCCCGCCCGAGAGCTGGTGCGGGTAGGCGCAGAGGCGGGACGGCGGGTCGGGGATGCCGACCGCCTCGAGCAGCTCGAGCGCCCGGAGCCGGGCCTCGCGGCGGGTGAGGCCGAGGTGGAAGCGCGGGGCCTCCGTGAGCTGCTGCTCCACGGTCAGCACCGGGTTCAGGGACGTGGAGGGGTCCTGGAAGACGAAGCCGATGCGCCGGCCGTGGACGCCGCGCAGCCGGCGGGGGTCCATCCGCACGATGTCCTGCCCGTCCAGCAGGGACCGCCCGCTCACCCGGGCGGGCGGGGAGCCGATCAGACCCGTGGCCGCGAGCACCGTCATGGACTTGCCGGACCCGGACTCGCCCACGATGCCCAGGGTCCCGCCCCGGGGGACGGAGAAGGACACGCCGTTGACGATCTCCGCGGGGCCGATCCGGACGGCGAGGTCCTGGACGTCGAGCAGCACGTCCCGGTCGGCGGCTGCCGGGGCGGTGGTGCCGCGGGGCCCGTCCGTGCGCATCAGGCGCTCCTGCGGATCTCGTCGGCGGTGCGCTGGCGCGGGTCGAGGACGTCGCGCATGCCGTCGCCCACCAGGTTGAAGGCCAGCACGGTGAGGAAGATGGCCAGGCCGGGGAACACGCTCATCCACCAGGCGTCGTAGACGAAGGCCTGGGCGTCGTAGAGCATCCGCCCCCACGAGGGCTCGGGCGGCTGGACGCCCAGGCCCAGGAAGGACAGCGCGGCCTCGGAGAGGATCGCGAAGGCCAGGGACAGGGAGGTCTGGACCGTGACGGGGCCCATGATGTTGGGCAGCACGTGCCGGCGCAGGATCAGCCCGTCGGAGGCCCCGACGGCCCGGGAGGCCTTGACGTAGAGCTCCTCGCGCACGGCGAGCGTGGAGGCCCGCGTGATGCGGGCGAAGACGGGGGTGTAGACGACCCCGATCGCGATCATGGCCGTGCCCAGCCCGGGCCCCAGGACGGCCACGATCGCCATGGCCAGCAGCAGGATGGGGAACGCGAAGAGCACGTCGGCGCCGCGCATCACGACCGTGTCGAGCCAGCCGCCGTAGAAGCCGGCCACGAGCCCCAGGCCCACGCCGACCACCAGGGCGAGGCCCACGGCCACGAGCCCCACGGTCAGGGAGATCCGGGCGGAGAGCACCACGCGGGAGAACACGTCCCGGCCGAGCTCGTCGGTGCCGAACAGGTGCGCGCCCGAGGGCGGCTGCAGGGCGTTGACCACGTCGATGTCGTTGGCCCCGTAGGGGGCGATCCAGCGGCCGAGCACGGCGAGCAGGACCACGACGACGAGGACGGCCAGCCCCGCGGCCGTGACCTTGTTCGACAGGAGCATCCGCAGGGTGCCGGTGCGGGCGGTCTGCCCCGGGGTCTCCGCCGGTCCGGCGGGCCGCGGGGCGGGGCCGGCGGCGTCCGGGGCGCGGTCGGGCGGGGGCTTCGCGGGGCTGCTCATGACGCACGGATCCTCGGGTCGACGACGGCGTACAGGATGTCCACCAGCAGGTTGATCAGCAGGAAGACGAGGGCGATCAGCAGCACGGCGCCCTGGACCACCGGGTAGTCGCGGGCCGCGACGGCGTCGAAGACCAGCCGGCCCAGCCCCGGCCACGCGAAGACCACCTCGATGACGATCAGCCCGCCGAGCATCGTGGCGGCCTGGACGCCGGCCACCGTGAGGATCGGGACGAGCGCGTTGCGCAGCACGTGCCGGCCGACCACCGTGCGCCGGGGCAGTCCCTTGGACCGGGCGGTGCGCACGTAGTCGGAGCCGACGACGTCGAGCACCGCCGAGCGCACGTAGCGGGTCAGGATCGACCCGGAGACCACGCCCACGGCCAGGCCCGGCAGGACCACCCGCTGGAGCCAGCCCCAGGGGTCCTCGGTGAAGGGCACGTACCCGGACGGGGGCAGCAGCCCCAGCACCGTGGAGAAGACGATGATCAGCAGCAGCCCGAGCCAGAAGTCGGGGACCGAGACGCCGAACTGGCTCACGGCGCGGATCCCGCCGTCGGCCGCGGAGCCGCGGCGCAGGGCGGCCCAGGTGCCGAGCGGGAACGCGATGAGCAGCGCGACCGTGATGCCGGTGAGGCCGAGGGAGACGGTGGCCGGCAGCCGGTCCAGCAGGATCAGGGTGACCGGCTCGCCGCTGCGGAAGCTCACCCCGAGGTCGCCGGTCAGGGCGTTGCCGAGATAGGCGAGGAACTGCACGGGCAGCGGCCGGTCCAGCCCGGAGGCCTCCCGCAGGGCGTCGTAGGACTCCTGGGTGTAGCGGGTGCCGAGAGCCACCCGCACGGGGTCCCCGGGGACGAGCTGGAGGAGGGCGAAGACCACGACCAGCACCCCGAGGAGCACCACCGCGGTGTGCAGCAGCCGTCGGGCGAGGAACCTCAGCAGCGGGCTGCTCATCCCGTGCCCTCCTCGAGCCGGACGTCCTTGAACCGCACGGCGCGGTCCGGGCGGGGCTCGTAGCCCTCCAGCTCGGGCGCCCACGCCTGGACCACGTCGGGGTTGTAGAGGTAGACGTAGCTGGCGTCGTCCACGATCCGCTCCGCCGCCCGGTCGTAGAGCTCCTTGCGGGCCTCCGGATCGGTCTCGGTGCGCCCCGCGTCCAGGAGCCGGTCGACCTCCGGGCTGCTGTAGCCCTGGGCGTTGTTCGAGCCCTCGGAGTGGTGCTGGTTGTAGTAGTAGTCGTTGACGTCGACGTTGCCGAGCCAGCCCAGGAGCAGCATGTCGAAGTTCCCGCGGGCCTGCTCGTCGAGCCAGGTGGCGAAGTCGAGGGTGCGGATCTCCGTGGCGACCCCGATCTCGGCGAGGTTCGCGGCGACCACCTGGGCGGCCGTGACCGTCTCGGGGTACTCGTTGGTGACCATGAGACCGACGGTCCGCCCGGCCAGGCCCGAGCTCTCGGCGAGCTCGCGGGCCCGGTCGAGGTCCTGCTCGAAGGGCGCGTACTCGTGGTACCACACGGAGGTCTCGGGGACCGCGGTCTGGTTGACGGTGGCGCTGCCGTACCAGGTGACCTGGGCGAGGGCCTCCCGGTCGAGGGCCTGCGCCACGGCCCGGCGCGCGTCGCGGGAGTCGAAGGGCGGGCGGGCCTGGTTCATGGTGAGGTACCAGTAGTCGGTCGAGGGCACGGAGGCGACCTCGACGTCGGGGTTGCGCCGCAGGGACTCCACCCGCTGCGGCGGGATGGAGTCGGTCCAGTGCACCTCCCCGGCGGTGAGGTCCGCGAGCGCCGTGGTGCCCTCCGAGATGAACCGGTAGACGACCCCCGGCACGTGGGGCCCCTCGCCCCAGTAGTCCTCGTTGGCGCGCAGGGTCACGGCCGTGCTCGCGGCGTTGCCCACGACCTCGAACGGGCCCGTGCCCACCGGGTCGAGCTGCACGTCCCCGCTCTCCACATTCCCCCGCTCGACGATGGCCATGCCCTTGTACCCGCCGATCGCGGCCAGCAGCGCGGGGGTCGGCTGGGACACGTCGATGCGCACGGTGTGCTCGTCCACCGCGACGACGTCCTCGACCGCGGCGAGGCGGTAGGCGTTGGCCAGCTGCTCGTCGATGATCCGGTCGTAGGAGTAGACGACGTCCTCGGCGGTGAACGCTGAGCCGTCGTGGAAGGTCACGCCCTCGCGCAGGTGGAAGGTCCAGGACAGCTGGTCCTCGCTGACCTCCCAGGACTCGGCCAGGGCCGGCTGCATCTCGAGCTCCGCGTCCGGCTCGACGAGCGTGTCGTAGACGTTCTCGAGGATCTGGAAGGAGAAGTAGGCGCTGGTGCTGTGGGGGTCCAGCTGGTCGGGCTCCCCGGCGATGGCGACCTCGAGGTAGCCCTCGGTGTCGACCTCGCCCGCCCCGGCGAGGTCCACGCCCTCACCGGCCGAGCAGCCGGCCAGCACCAGCCCGAGGGCGGAGGCCAGGGCGGCGGTCCGTGCTCCGCGTGCCATCCGCGCCTCCCGGTGGTAGGAATGTCCCGTCGTCCCGGACGCGGCACGGGGTCCCCCGAGCGTGCGTCCCGGAACACCGGTCCCTCCCACCCTACGCACGGGCCGGTGGGCCGGGCCACACCCCGGCCCGCCCGCGCGTGCCGCGCCGACCGCGGCGCCGGACCCGGACCGCGACGTCCAAGGGGTGCCGCGACCGCGGCGCCCGGAAGGAGCCCGTTGACCTACACCGTCATCGCCCGCACCGCGGACTCCCGCCTGCTGGGGGCCGCCACCGCGAGCTGCTCGCTGGCCGTGGGCAACGCCGTGCCCGCCCTCGTGCCCACCGCCGGTGTCGTGGCCTCGCAGGCGTGGACCAACCGCCGGCTGCGCTTCGAGATGCTGCGCGGTCTGCACCGGGGGCGCACGGCGGAGGAGGCGATCGCGGGCCTGGCCGACGTCGACGCCGACCTCGCGCTGCGCCAGGTCGCGGCCCTGCCGGTGCAGGGCCCCGGCGCCCACCAGACCGGCGGGCTGTGCACGCCGTGGGCCGGGGGCACGGCCGGGCAGGACTTCGTGGTGATCGGCAACTACCTGGCCGGCCCGGAGGTCGTGGACGCCATGGGCGAGGCCGCGGCCCGGGCGCTGGCCGTCCCCGCGCTGACGAGCCTCGAGCTGGGCCGCGCGCTCGTGGCGTGCCTGCGGGCGGGCCAGGACGCCGGCGGGGACAGCCGCGGCCAGCAGAGCGCGGCCGTGGTCGTGGCCGACACCCTCGCGGGCTTCCAGTACCCGGTGCTGCTCGACGTCGACCTGCGGGCCGACGACTCGACCGCGCCCCTCGACGACCTCGACCGGATGCTCGAGCTCAAGGCGCGCGCCCACCCGGCCCCGGCCGAGGTCGTGCCCCGCACCCAGGTGCCGCCGCGGCCGGAGGACGAGCAGCTGTGGTCGACGGTGCTCTCCTGAACCGGCCGGGACGGCGGTGGCCTACCCTCGTCCCATGACCTCCCCCGCCCGCGGCCCCCGGCCCCTGCGCGTGCTCGCGCCGCTGCTCGTCCTGCTCGCCCTGCCCGGCGTGGGCGGCTGCGCCGGCGGGGACCCCGCACCGTCGTCGTCCCCGGGCACGACGACGGCGCCCGCCCCCGCCGGCGCGACCGCCGGCGAGGAGGCGGACGGGAACGCGCCCCCGGACGAGGTGGAGGTCGTCGTCACCGGGGACGTGCTCCTGCACCCCGGGCTGTGGGAGCAGGCCGGGGCGGACGGCGCCGGCGAGCTCGACTTCGGCCCGCTCGTGGAGGGGCTGCGGCCGTTCACCGAGGACGCGGACCTCGCGATCTGCGACATGGAGACCCCGCTCGCCCCGCCGGAGGGGCCGTTCACCGGCTACCCCGCCTTCGAGGTGCCCCCGCAGATCGTGCCGGCGCTCGCCGGGATCGGCTACGACGCGTGCACGACCGCGACCAACCACGCCCTCGACGCCGGCACGGCCGGGCTCGAGCGCACCCTCGCGACCCTCGAGGACGGCGGGCTCGCGGCCACGGGCACCGCCCGCTCCGCCGCCGAGGCGGCGCAGCCGCTGCTGCTCGACGCGGACGGGGTGACGGTCGGGCTCGTCACGGGCACCTACGGGCTCAACGGCAACGTCCCGGACGAGCCGTGGCGGGTGGACCTGCTGGAGGTGCCGGCGATGGTCGAGAAGGCCCGGCGGGCGCGCGAGCAGGGCGCCGAGATCGTCCTGGCCGCCGTCCACGCCGGGGAGGAGTACTCCTCCCGGCCCAGTCCTCAGCAGCTGCAGGTGAACCGGGCGCTGGCCGACAGCGGGCAGTTCGACCTCGTCTACGGCCACCACACCCACTCCGTGCTGCCCGTCGAGAAGCACGGGGACACCTGGATCGTGCACGGGCTGGGCAACAGCCTCTCCGAGCACGCGACGCGCGTGCCGGTGAACAACGAGGGCCTGACGGTCCGCGCGACCTTCGTCCGCGCGGACGGGCGGTGGACGGCCCGGCCCCCGGTGTGGGTCCCGCACGTGCTCACCGTGGACCCGATCCGGTGGTGCGCCCTGCCGGCCGAGGAGGGCTGCCGCTCGCCGGAGGAGGACGCCGCGTCCCTGGCGCGCACGGCCGCGACCGTGGACGCGATGGGCGCCGCGGAGGCCGGCGCCCGCCCGTGGCGGCCCCTGCCCGGCCCCGCGGCGCCGTAGCCGGCGCAGGCCCCGGCCGCGCCCCCGGGCGCTGCCGGGTGCCGCCGTGGCCCCGGGCTCAGGCGGGGTCCAGGCGCACCAGCGCCTGGACGGGGGCGTGGTCGCTGGGCCAGCGCCCGCCGAAGCGGGCGGGGTTGACCGCCCCCGCCAGCACCTGCACCCCCGGGCCGGCGAGCACCCAGTCGATCCGCGGGCCGTCCTCGACGGGATCGAGGTAGCCCGGGAACGTGCCCCAGGCCGGGGTGAGCCGCTGCCGGGCCGCCGCCCAGGTGTCCACGAGCAGCCCGGAGTCCACGAGCTGCGCCCACGGGCCGGAGGCGCCGGCCACGGCGTTGAAGTCCCCGGTCACGAGCACGGGGGTGCCCGGGGGGAAGCCGGTCACGAGCTCGGCCACCGCGGCGGCGGCGGCGTCCCGCGCGGGCTCCGAGTGGTGGTCGAGGTGGGTGTTGACCAGCACGAGCTCCGCGCCGGTGGCCCGGTCGAGGAAGCGGCCCCAGACCACGATGCGCGGGACGTCGTTGCCCCAGGTCGCCGAGCCGATGAGCTCCGGGGTGTCGGAGAGCCAGAACTGGTCCCACTCGGCGAGCTCGAGGCGGCGGGCGTCGTAGAGGACCGGGGAGTACTCGCCCTTGCTGCCGCCGGCGCGGCCGTAGCCGATCATGTCGTAGCCCTCCGGCAGGGCCCGGCGCAGCACGGGCAGCTGGTGGAACAGGGCCTCCTGCACCCCGAGCAGGGTCGGCTGCTCCTGCCGCAGCAGCCGCGCGAGCAGCGGGGCGCGGGCGGGCCAGTGGTCGGGGTCCCCCGGTGCGGTGGCGCGGTGGTGGAAGCGGATGTTGTAGCTCATCACGTGCAGCGCCGGTGCCGCGGCGGGCCCGAGGAGGGGGCCGGCGGTCCCCTCGGGGGCGGCGGGCGCCGGGGCGGGGGCACCCGGGGCGGGGCGGTCGAGCAGGACGGTCTCCGGCGGCATGGCGGCTCCCGGGGTCGGTCGGGCGGTCGGCTGCCCCCATGGTGGGCCCGCGGTGCCGAACACCGTCTTGCGCGGGGCGAACGGCGGGGGAGCGGCAGGTGAACTCCCGGCGCCGGGGTCGGGGTCCTCCGCGGGGACGGGCTGCGCGGCGGGGGTGCGGTGCTCAGGCATGGGGGGTCGGCTCCGGGTCGGGGGCGGTCGCGGCCGGGGCCGCGCGGGCGTCGGTCCGCGGGGTCGCGGGGGAGCGGATCGGGAACTCGTGCAGCCGGCCCGGGGCCAGCTCGTGCACGCGGTCGTCGAGGCGCAGCCGCAGGGGCCCGGCCGGACCCGGGCCGAGGTAGAGCCGCAGGGCGTCGCCGGTGAGCTCGAGCTGGACGGGCCGGCCCCGGTACAGGAGCGAGAACGAGACCTCGGGCAGCTCGGGGGGGATCACCGGGTGCAGCCACAGCATGTCCTCGCGCAGCTCCAGGCCGGTGTAGCAGCGGGTGAGGATGTCCACGGACCCCGCCATGGCCCCCAGGTGCACGCCCTCCCGGGTGGTGCCGCCCTGCACGTCCGCGAGGTCGCTGTCCAGGGCGTGGGTGAGGTAGGCCCAGGAGCTGCGGCGGTCCCGGCGGGCCTCGACCCACGAGTGGACCACGCCGGACAGTGTCGAGCCGTGGGCGGAGCGGGCGGTGTAGTGCTCGACGGTCGCCCGCACGGCCTCGGCGGGGAAGGCGTAGCCCATCCGGGCCAGCAGCTCGCGCAGCTCCTCGGCGGAGAAGAGGTAGAGCAGCATGAGGACGTCGGCCTGCTTGGTGAGGCGGTGGTCGTTGGGGGAGCGGCCCTCGGCCTCGAGGATGAGGTCGAGCCGGCCGATGTTGCCGTAGCGGGCGCGGTAGGCCTCCCAGTCGAACTCCGCCAGCTGCTCGTAGCCCTCGAACTGGGCGATCACGCCGTCGGCGAGGAAGGGCACGCGCAGACGGGTGCGGATCCGGTCCCAGCGGGCCACCTCGTCCTCGCCGAGGTCCAGCCGCTGCCACAGCGGCCCGCAGTAGTGCTCCTCGAGGCGGGCGACCATCTCCACGGCCCGGGTGAGCAGCCAGGCGGTCATCACGTTGGTGTAGGCGTTGTTGCGCAGCCCGCTGCCGGGCGCCCCGGGGCGCCCGTCGTGGTACTCGTCCGGGCCCATGACGCCGTCGATGTCCCAGCGGTCGGCCTCTGGGTCGTAGGTCGTGAGACTGGTGAAGAACCGGGCGATCTCCACCACCAGCTCGGCGCCCTGCTCGATCAGGAAGCGGGTGTCGCCGGTGGCCTGGTAGTACTGCCACACGCTGTGGGCGATCGCGAGGCCCACGTGGCGCTGCAGCCGGGAGTTGTCCGGCATCCAGTGCCCGCTGCGCGGGTTGAACAGGGCCGAGGGGGTCTCCTCCCGGCCGTCGCTGCCGCTGCGCCACGGGAACATCGCCCCCTCGTGGCCGGCGGCGCGGGCCGCCGCCCGGGCCGCCGGCAGCCGCCGGTAGCGGTAGGCCAGCAGCGCCCGCGTCCACTCGGGCCGGCGCAGGGTCAGCATGGGGTAGACGAACATCTCGTCCCAGAAGACGTGCCCCCGGTAGCCCTCCCCGTGCAGGCCGCGGGCGGGCACCCCCGCGTCGAGGTCGGGGTCGGCGGCGGCCACCGTCTGCAGGACGTGGAAGGTGTTGAGGTTGAGGGCGAGGGACTGCCGGCCGCGGGCCCCGGTGGAGACGGCGAACGCGGCCCACAGCGACTGCCAGGCGGTGCGGTGCTCGGCCAGCAGCTCGTCGACGCCGCCCGCGCGCTCCAGCTCGGCGAGCGCGGCGAGCGCCGGGGTGGAGATGGCCCGGTCGTGCGAGGTGGTCACGGCCACGACCGTCCCGACGCGCGCGGGGCGGCCCGGGGCGAGCCGCAGCCGCAACTCGTGGCCGGCCGCGCGCGGCCCGGGCCGCACGGGGTCCGGCTGCGGGTCCGCGCGAGCCGCGGGCACGGTGGTCGTGCGGGCGGCGACCGCGATGCCCACGCCGGACTGGCCGGTGCGGACCTCGGCGAGCAGCACGCCCGGGGCGGGGCGGGTGAAGTGCGGGTCCCCGAGGTGGTGGTGGGCCAGCGCGGCGTCGTCGCGGACGTTGCGGTTGGCGACCCCGGCGTCGACCAGGGTCCGCACCGTCAGGGCGCCGGACCAGTCCTCCGCCTCGAACTCGGCGTCCTGGGCGGCCACGTGCCGCCGCTCCATGGACACGAACCGCCGGGTCGTCACCCGGGTGGTGCGCCCGGCGCCGTCGCGGAAGCGCAGCCGGCGGGTCAGCACCCCGGTGCGCAGGTCCAGGTCCTGCTCCCAGGACAGGACGTTCCCCGGTGCGGGGGCGAACCAGGGGCCGTCCCCGGTCCGGTACTGCAGGCGCGTCCAGTCGGGGGCGTTGACCAGGTGCTCGTGCTCGAGGGTGCGGCCGTCCACGGTGGTGCGCAGCCGGTTGTAGACGCCCGCGAGGTAGGTCCCGGGACAGTGCGTGCCGTCGGCGGGGAACTCGCACGCCGAGCCGCGGGTGGCCAGGTAGCCGTTGCCGAGGGTGCACAGCGCCTCGCGCGTGCCCTCCCGGGCGGGGTCCAGGCCGTCGTGGCGCAGGTTCCAGGCGCTGTGCCCGCCGTGGCCCCCGCCCCACGGCGGGCCGCCGGGGGCGGACGGCAGGGGCACCTCGAGGGCGTCGAGGCGGTCGATGACCAGGTGCGCCCCGGCGGCGCGCAGCCGGCCCCCGGAGACGCCGTCGAGCCCGGCGACCAGGCCGAAGCCGCAGGCCACCGCGGCGCGCACCAGGCGGGGGCTGTCGGTGACGACCGCGATGTGCTCGGGCTCCACGCACAGCAGCCGGGCAGCGGTCAGCAGGTCGGCGCCGTCCGCGGCCCCGGCGGGCACCACGACGTCGGCGGGCCCCGGGAACCCCGTCCCCGGGCCGACCAGCCCGGTCAGCACCCCGTCGGCGCGCAGCCGGGCGAACAGGGCCGCGGCCTCGCGGGCGTGCCGCCGTGCGGAGGTCCCGCCGGGCGCGGCCGGGGCCAGCACGACCGCGCCGTAGGCGCCGGCGCCGTGGGTGGGCGGGTGCTCGGGGACGCCGCTCATGCCGTCATTGTGCCACCGGCCTCCGACGGAGGCCGGGGACCGCTCAGTCGATCGTGGACAGCCGGATCGTGGCGGGCAGGGCGAGGATCTCCTCGATGACCTCGGCGGTCACGCCGTTGGCGGCGTCGGTGACGAGGTAGCCGGTGTCCCCGCGGGTGGACAGCTGCTGGCCGTCGATGTTGATCCCGTGGTCGCCCAGGACGCTGTTGACGGTCGCGAGCACGCCCGGGACGTTGCGGTGCAGGTGCAGCAGGCGGGTGCCGCGCACGGCCGAGGCGAGCTGGACCTGCGGCATGTTCACGGACAGGGTGGTCGACCCGGCGGCCACGAACGAGGCGAGCTTGCCGGCGACGAACCGGCCGATGTCGACCTGCGCCTCCTGGGTCGAGCCGCCGATGTGCGGGGTGAGGATGACGTTGGGCAGCCCCTGCAGGACGGACTCGAAGGGGTCCCCGGCGGCCTTGGGCTCGTTGGGGAAGACGTCGACGGAGGCCCCGGCGATGTGCCCGGAGACCAGGGCGTCGCGCAGCGCGTTGTAGTCCACGACCATCCCGCGGCACAGGTTCAGGAACAGCGAGCGCGGGCGCATCCGCTCGAACTGCTCCCGCCCGAAGAGGTTGTTGTTGCTCGTGCGCCCGTCCACGTGCAGGGAGACGGTCTCGACCTTCTCGAGCAGCTCCTCGAGGGAGTCGCAGCGCTGGGCGTTGCCCAGGGGCAGGCGGTCGACGACGTCGTAGTAGTAGACGTGCATGCCCAGCTGCTCGGCGAGCACGGACAGCTGGGAGCCGATGTTGCCGTAGCCCACGATGCCGAGGGTGCGGCCGCGGACCTCGTGGGCGCCCTTGGCGGACTTGTCCCACACGCCCTCGTGCATCGCCGCGTTCTTGTCCGTGAGGTGGCGGGCCATCGAGATGATCTCGGCGATCGCCAGCTCCACCACCGAGCGGGTGTTGGAGTACGGGGCGTTGAAGCAGGTCACCGCGTGCTCCGTGGCGGCGGCGAGGTCGATCTGGTTGGTGCCGATGCAGAACGCCCCGACCGCCAGCAGCTGCGGGTGGGCGGCGAGCACCTCCCGGGTCACGTGCGTCTTCGACCGGATGCCCAGCAGCTCGACGCCCTCGAGGGCGTCGATCAGCTCCGCGGTGTCCAGTGCGCCCTTGCGGGTCTCGACCTCGATCCCCTTCTCGCGCAGGATCCGTTCGGCTTCGGGGTGGATGTTCTCCAGCAGCAGTGCTCTCACAGTCGACCAGTCTAGGACGGCCGGGGGCGCGACGACGACGGGCCGTGCCCCGGACGGCCGGCCCGCCCGCGCCCGCCCCTGGACGGTCGGGCCCCGCGAGATCGCCTACCGAGCAGTACTCCCAGGATCCACCCCGCCCCGCTGACGCGCGTTCGCGATCATGACCAGCATCACGTCCGTCGCGCGCCCCCGGCCGGCGCCCCTGTCGTCCCCCAGGAGGACCGCACGTGATCCCCGTGTACGACCCGGACGGCGCCGAGACCGGCATCAGGGGCGGGGCCGTCTCGGCGATGATGCTCGGCCTCGACCACGACGGGTTCGACCCGGAGGGCCGCTCCCACCCGGTGGTGTTCTTCGAGACCTCGGGCAGCACCGCGGAGGGCGGCCTCGGCCGGAAGGCCCGCGGCAGGAGCGTGCGGCAGAACGTGCTCGCGGTGAAGGAGCTGCTCCTGGGCCTGGCCACCGGGGAGGTCCAGCAGGAGGACCCGGAGCGCTGGGACGAGATCCCGCACGCCCCGGTCACCGGCTACCGGACCGACTGCGCCGGGGTGGTCCCGGTCGGCTGAGCCCGGGGCGCGCGCCGCCGGGGCAGGGCGAACCGGTCCAGGTCCTCGGCGGCGTGCACCGCGGCGCCCCCGGCCGCCGCCCGCGCCTGCGCGGCCAGCGGGGCGAGGTCCTCGTAGCGGGCCGAGAAGTGGGTGAGCACGAGCGTGCGGGCCCCGCCGGCGGCGGCCAGCGCTCCGGCCTGGCCCGCCGTGAGGTGACGGTGGCGCGCGGCGAGGCCGGCGTCGTCGTCGGCGTAGGTGCACTCGGCCACCAGCAGGTCCGCGTCCTCGGCGAGCTCCTCCGCACCCGCGCACGGGGCGGTGTCCATGACGAGGGCGAAGCGCCGGCCGGGCCGGGGGACGCTGACGTCGGCCAGGGCCGTGCCGCGCAGGCTCCCCTCCCGCTGCAGCCGCCCGACGTCCGGGCCCGCGATCCCCGCCGCGGCCAGCCGGTCGGGCAGCAGCGTGCGGCCGGCCGGCTCGGCCAGGCGGTAGCCGTAGGTCTCGACCCGGTGGTCCAGCGGGCGCACCTCGAGGTCCTCGGCGACCGGGCCGGGCCCGCCGTGGGGGTGCAGGCGCAGGTCGAGGCCGGGCGTGGCGACCGAGACGAGCGCGCGCACCACGTCCTCGCCGGTCGCGGGGTAGTGCAGGTGCACGGGGTGCTCGACGCCGTCGAGCACCATCCGGGAGAGCACCCCGGGCAGCCCGTAGCAGTGGTCGCCGTGCACGTGGGTGAGGCAGATGCGCTCGATCCGCGAGGCCGCGACGCCGGCGTGGACGAGCTGGCGCTGCGTGCCCTCGCCGGGGTCGAACAGCAGGCCGCGCCCGTCCCACCGCAGCAGGAGGCCGTTGTGGTTGCGGGTCCGGGTGGGGGCCTGGGACGCGGTGCCCAGCACGACGAGCTCTCGCACGGGACCAGTCTGCCACCGGCGCCCCGTCGCCGGATGCGCGGAAGGCCGGCCCCGGATTCCTCCGGGACCGGCCTTCCGTCCTTCGCGGTGCGCGAGGGGGGAGTTGAACCCCCACGCCCTCTCGGGCACACGGACCTGAACCGTGCGCGTCTGCCTATTCCGCCACTCGCGCTCGTCGTCCCCGGCGGGCTCGCCGCGGGCAACGACGACAATCCTAACCGCATCCGGCCCGGATTGGCCAATCGCCTGCCGGCGGGGGTTCCGCGCGGCGGTCAGTAGGCTTGCCGCACCCCCGCAGCGGGGGCACGCCACGAGCAGGGGAGCGGGCATGGAACCGGACCACCGGCAGACCGAGGACAAGCGCAAGGAGCTGGGCCGCTCCGACGAGCCGGTCGAGGACGAGCTCGTCGAGGAGTTCGAGAACACCGTCACGGAGGGCGCCGACCGGCTCAACCGCACGTGGCGGGCCCTGGTCATCACCGGCCTGTTCGGCGGCATCGACGTGGGGCTCGGCATCATGGCGATGCTGGCCGTCAAGGAGGCCACCGGCTCCGAGCTGCTGGCCGGGATGGCGTTCGGCATCGGCCTGTTCGCCCTGCGCCTGGCCCACTCCGAGCTGTTCACCGAGGACTTCCTCATCCCCATCAACGCCGTGGTCGCCCGCCACGGCACGTGGCTGCAGCTGGTCCGGCTGTGGGCCGTGACGCTCGTGACCAACCTCGCCGGCGGCTGGCTGTTCATGTGGGTGGTCGCCGCGGCCTTCCCCCAGTTCGAGCAGCTGCTCCTCGAGGTCTCCCTCGGCTACCTCGAGGACGGGCTGACCCTCGAGACCGCCGCGCTCGCGGTCCTGGCCGGCAGCACGATCACGCTGAGCACCCGGATGAGCCAGGGCACCGGCAACGACGTCGTGACCGCCCTGATCTCGCTGATCAGCGGCCTGCTCGTGGTGGGCCTCGGGATGCTCCACGGCGCCCTGAACTCGATCGTGGTCTTCGGCGCCATGCACCAGGGGGCGGCGATCTCCTACACGGACTGGTTCGTGTGGTTCCTGTGGGTGATCCCGCTGAACATGCTGGGCGGGCTGGTCATCATCACCCTGCCGCGGCTGGTCCGGACCCTCGAGCTGATCCGCAAGGAGCGCGCGGAGCAGGGGGAGAAGATCCGCCGGCAGGAGCAGGAGCAGGAGCGCGCGGGAGGAGCCCTCAGGCGACCGTGAAGCCGGTCGCGAGGGCGAGCGCGGCGACGAGCCCGCCGAGGGCGAACAGCGTCACCGGCGCCAGCAGCAGCAGCTCGGGCAGGGAGCCCGCGTTGCCGAGCAGGGGCACGGCCACGAACTCCCGGTTGCGGTAGAGGATCCGGGGCAGCGGCAGGGGCGCGCGCAGCGGGTAGAGCAGGTGGATCCCGCGCGTGGTCAGCAGGTCGCCGAGCAGGTGCACGACCACGCCCGTGCCCACAGCCAGCGGGAACCACCACTCGTGCGCCGGCGGCCAGAGCCCGACGGCGACGCCGAGCCCGATGCCCACCGCCCAGTTCAGCTTCGCGACCCGGTCCGGGACGAAGGCGAGGACCTTCACGGCGAACGCGATGAGCAGCACGGACATGACCGCCGCGAGCGGCCAGACCCAGCCCAGTCCCTCCACGGGGATCCCGACCTTCTGGGCCGCGGCCGCCAGGCCGGTGAACGCGGCGACGCCCAGCAGCGAGTGGGTCCCGCGCCGGTGGCCGCCGGAGATCCGGCACACGAGGCGGGCCAGGCCGGTCGTGACCGGCGGGAGGGAGCGGGACACGGTCCCGCCCGGGTGGTCGAGGTCGGGCAGCAGCGCCGCCCCGGCGGTGACCAGGGCGCCGGTGAGCACCCCGGCGTGGCCGACGTCGACGAGCCCCCAGCCGATGGGCAGCACGAGCCCGTGCAGGCCCACCTGGTAGTCGGCGGTCAGCGCCACCCACGCGGCCGCCCCGCAGGCCGCGTGGCTCGGTCCCATCATCTCGGCGCCTTCTCCTTCGCACGTCCGGGCACGGCGGGGCCCGGACGGGCGCCACCTGCGGGAACACTAGGCGGCGGCTCGGACAGCACAAGCGGCACCGGCCGCGGGGGGCCGGTGCGGGCCACCGGTCAGGGGGCGGGGACCCGGCGCCACCCGGAGGAGTCGACCTCGACGACGACGGGCGCCGCGCCGGCCATCCCGCGCCGCCGCAGCGCCGCCGCGATCTCGGCGGCGGGGGCCGCGACCACGAACGTCTCGCCGCGGAAGAGGTCGGCGCCGTCCTCGACGAGGGCGCTCACCTGCCCGGCCTCCCGGGCCGTGAAGCGCTCCGCGACGCGCAGCCGCTCCAGCCAGGGCGGGGCGGGCCCGTCGTCGTCGAGGAGGACGGCCACGGCGGGGCACTGGAGGTCGGGCACGTCCTCAGTCTTCCCGAGGGGGGTGCCGCCGGGGAAGACTGGGACCATGACCGATCCCGTGGACCCGCTGACCCAGGCCGCCGCCCGCGCCCGGCTGGCGGCGGACGCCCACCGCGGCGTGGAGCCCGAGCCGTGGATCGCCGAGCTCGCCCAGCCGCACCGGCCGCGCCGGCCCGGGGAGCCCCGGCCCTCCGCCGCCGACGTGCTCTCGGGCCGCGACGACGCCCACACCGCGCCCGCCGGGCGGGCGGCCCTCGAGTGGGCCCGCGACCTCGCCGACCGCGGGGGCTGAGCGCCCCGCGCGGGCGGGACGCCTCAGGGCGCGAGCGGCGACCAGCCCGCGGCGGCGCCCAGGGCCAGGCACGCAGCCACGGGCGCGGCGGTGAGCGCCGCGGCGACGGCCGCCGCCCGGGCGGGCCGGGTCCGCGGCGCGCGCCACCGGGTGCCGGGCAGCTCCACCCACCGGCGGGTCGCGGCGGCGAGCAGCAGCACCCCGAGCACGAGCAGCGCCCGCTCCGCGTGGCCCGGCTCACGGCCCAGCGCGTGGGGCAGGACCAGCACGAGCGGCCAGTGCCACAGGTAGACCGAGTAGGAGGCGTTGCCGATGCCCTGGACGACCCGCCGGTCGGTGAGGAGCTCGAGGCCGGTCCGGTCCGCGGCCTGCCCGCCGGCGAGGATCGCCGCGGCCGCGAGCACCGGCACGAGCGCCCCCACGCCGGGGAACTCCACCCCGCGGTAGAGCACCGCGCAGGCGGCCACGCCCGCCCAGCCCGCCGCCACGGCGGCACGGGCCGTGCGCGGCCCCCGGGGCACCCCGGCGCCCAGGGCCACGAGGGCTCCCACCCCGAACTCCCACACCCGCGTCCACGTGGCGAAGTACGCCGTCTGGCTCGAGAGCTCCGTGTGCACCACGCCCACGGCGAAGCTCACGGCGCTGACCGCGGTCACGGCCACGAGCAGGCGCCGGCGCGGGTCGCCGCGGCCGGTGCGCACCGCGCCGGCGGCCACGGCCAGCAGCAGGCCCGGCCACAGCAGGTAGAACTGCTCCTCGACCGACAGCGACCAGTAGTGCTGGAACGGGGTGGGCCCCGCCGCGGCGGCGGCCTCGGAGAGGGTGCT
Organism: Kocuria sp. LUK; assembly: GCF_021012935.1. Classification (NCBI taxonomy): domain Bacteria; kingdom Bacillati; phylum Actinomycetota; class Actinomycetes; order Micrococcales; family Micrococcaceae; genus Kocuria; species Kocuria sp. LUK. The sequence goes on along the minus strand of NZ_JAJMZI010000006.1, from coordinate 205,227 downwards.
CAGCGCCATGAGCCAGTTCTGGACGTAGAGGGCGCTGCCCGCCCCCTCGACCGCGGTGCGCGTCCAGGCCCCCTGCGGCAGCCACAGGGCCACGAGGACCGCGGAGACGACCGTGACCAGCGCCGCCGCGGGCAGCAGGCGCAGGGCGCGGCGGGCGTAGAAGCGGCCCAGCGCGACCCGGCCCGTGCCGGTCAGCTCCCGGACGAGGTGGCCCGTGATCAGGTAGCCGGAGACGACGAAGAACAGGTCGACCCCCACGTAGCCGCCGGCCAGCAGGCCCGAGGGCCAGAAGTGGTCGACCACCACGAGCAGCACCGCGAGCGCCCGCAGGGCCTGGATGTCGCGGCGCAGCACGGGGGAGCTGCCCGGGCCCCCGGTGCGGTCCGGGAGGGCCGCGGGGGCCGTGGCGGTCGGGGTGCGCGGGGCGGTCGGTTCCACGGGCGACGAGGGTAGCAGGCGCCCCCGCAGGGCGCCGGGGGCGCCTGGCCGGCCCCGGAGCGCCCCCGCGCGCGGGAGCCAGCCCGCCCGCGGCGCGGGACGGCACTAGGCTGGGCGCGACCGGGCCGCCCGACGGGGGCGTCCCGGGTGCGGACGGGTGGGAGGAGCGTGCCATGACCAGGACCGCCGGAGCGGGCGTGCTGTGCCGGGTGCCGATGCGCTGGGGGGACATGGACCCGTACGGCCACGTCAACAACGTGGAGGTCGTGCGGCTGCTCGAGGAGGCCCGGATCGCGGCCCTCGGCGTGCCCGTGGGCACCGGCGACCAGGTCGAGCCGCCGCTGATCCCGTTCTTCTCGGAGCTTCCCGAGGGCACCCAGGCGCTGATCAGCGAGCACCGGATCAAGTACCTGCGGGCCCTGGAGTACCGCAACACCCCCGTCGAGGTGCGGGTGTGGGTCGTCGCGGCCCGCGGCGGGGCGCTCGTGCTGGGCTTCGAGATCACCGACGTCGTGACCCGCCGGGTGTGCGTGCGCGCCGAGACCTCCCTGGCGTTCTTCGTCCCCGCCACCGGCACGGTCCTGCGGATCTCCCCCGAGCAGCAGGCGGTGCTGGCCCCCTACGCCGGGGACCCGGTCTTCCGCTGAGCCGCACCCGCGCGGCTCAGTAGCTCTTCCACCCCTGCCGCTGGTAGTCCATGACCACGGGCTCCAGCAGCGTCGAGACCTCCGTGGGCCGCGGGCCGCGGTCCGGCGGGAACACCGCGGCGGCCGCGAGCACCTCGTCCGTGAGGAAGCGCAGCGGCGGGGCCTCCCCGGCCAGGCGGGGGCGGGGCGCCTGCCCGTCCGCCACGGCCAGGAAGAAGCCCCAGTCGCCGAAGCTGGGCACGTCCACGTGGTACGGCGTCGCGGCCAGGCCCGCGGCCCCGACCGTCGCCCCCACGCACCAGAAGGCGTCCGGGGCGAAGTACGGGGACCCGGCCTGGACCACGAGCCGCCCGCCCGGGGCCAGCGCCCGCTCGGCGAGCCCGTACATCTCCTGCGAGTACAGCTTCGCCGTGGCCTCCGAGTCGGGGTCGGGCAGGTCCGCGACGACGACGTCGTAGGCCCCCGCCGCCGCCCGGTCCCGCAGCCACGCGAACGCGTCGGCGTGCACGAGCTCCACCCGCGGGTCCTCCAGGGAGCCGCCGTTGAGCCGGGTCAGCCGCGGCTCCGTGCGGGCCAGCTCCGTGACGGCCGGGTCGAGGTCCACGAGGGTGACGGAGCCGACGTCGTCGTAGCGCAGGATCTCCCGCACGGCCAGCCCGTCCCCGCCGCCGAGCACGAGCACCCGCTCGCGGGGCCCGGCCATCGCCGGGTGGACGAGGGCCTCGTGGTAGCGGTGCTCGTCGGCGGAGGAGAACTGCAGGTTGCCGTCCAGGTAGAGCCGCTCGTCGTCGTAGGAGACCGCGCTGGTGAGCACGATCTCCTGGTAGTCGCTGCGCTGCTGGAGCACGATCGGCTCCGCGTAGAGCTGCTGGCGGGCCGTGACCTCGAACCGGTCCGCCAGCCAGAACGCGCCCCCGAGCACCGCGAGCAGGACGGCCAGCACCCCGGCCAGGACCGCCCGGGCCCGCCGGGGGAGCGAGGCCCGGAACAGCCACACGGTCACGGCCACGCCCACGAGGGCGTTGATGGCCCCCACCGCCACGGTCCCGCGCAGCAGCCCCAGCGTCGGCAGGAGCAGGAACGGGAACGCGAGCCCGCCCAGCAGCGCCCCGACGTAGTCCGCGGCGAACATGTCCGCGACCGCGTCCGGGGCGGCCTGGCGCCGGATCTGCTGCAGCAGGCTCATCAGCAGCGGGATCTCCGCGCCGATCAGCAGCCCGATCACGAAGGCCGTGCCGGCGCTCGCGGCGAGCCCGGCCCGCAGCCACGCGAACGCCGCGTAGAGCACCAGCACCGACAGCCCGCCCAGGAGGGACAGGGCCGCCTCGACGGCGGCGAAGGACAGCGCCGGCCACCGGTTCAGCGGCTTGGAGGCCAGCGCCCCGAGGCCCATGGCGAAGACCATCACGGAGAGCACCACCGAGGCCTGGACCACGGTGCTGCCCATGAGGTAGCTGCCCAGTGCCACGAGGGCGAGCTCGTAGACCATGCCGCACGCCGCGCACACGAACACGCCCAGGAGCACGAGGAACCGGGCCGGTCCGGGGCGCACCGGCAGGGACAGGGCCGGGCCTGCGGCCCCGGCGGTCGTGCCGAGGGGGACGGCCACCGGTCAGGAGATCGCGGCGGCGACCACGAAGCCCACCGACAGGTGCACGGCCGCGGTCACCCACACCGCCGGGTGCAGCCGCTCGTCGGTCACCAGCTCGCCCAGCCTCCCGGGGGTCAGGGCGTCGAGGACCAGGAAGGACAGCGCCATGAGCGCCAGGCCCACGAGCCCGTAGAGCCCGGTCGAGACGAGCCCCGCCGCGAGCCCGTCCTCGCTGGCCAGGATGGCCTGGCGCACCACGACCGCGACCGCGAGCACGGAGGAGGACAGCACCACCACCGACCCCCGGTTGCGGTCGGTCCAGATCAGGGAGTGCAGCCTCCCCGGCGTCAGCAGGTCCACCACCAGGTAGCCCAGCGCCATCAGGGCCAGGCCCACCAGCCCGTAGGCGGCGGCCGCGCCGACCTCGTAGATCACCGTGTCCATGCTCGTCTCCGTCGTGTGCGTCGTCGGTCGGGGGGAGGGGGAGGGGCCGCGGTCACTTGCCGGCGCCGAAGGACCCGCCGCGGTAGTCGCTGCCGCTGCTGCGGGAGCCACCGCCCAGGAAGAACCAGCCGCCCCCGGCGCCGGAGCGCCCGCACGCGGAGTCCACCTGTGCCCGGGTCGGCTCCGCGGCGTGCTTGGCGCGGTAGTCCTCCCGGTAGTCCTCGCGGCAGTCGGCGCGGCTGCCGCCGGCGCACGCGGCCAGCAGCGCGAGCACCATCACGACCCCGGCGACGGCCAGCAGGATCCGCCGGCCCCACCGCTTGCGGGGCGAGGAGCCCGGGTCGGGGACGTGGCCGTAGCCGGAGGGGTCCGGGCGGAAGCCGGGCGGGGAGCTCATGCGGGGTCCTCCGGGAGCAGGCGCAGCGCGGAGCGGGTGCGCACCACGCGCCCGCACTGCGGGTAGACGTGCCAGGTCCGCCAGCGCAGGGTCCCGCCGTCGTCGTCGGCGCACACCCCCGTGAGGGCCAGGGGGTCCCCGGCGAAGCGGACCACGAGTCCGTGGGGCGCCGCGGCGCAGTCCGCGAGCAGGTCCTCGACCGCCGCGGCGAGCCCGCCGCGGTCGTGGGCCGTGACCGTGCAGGCGGCCTCGTAGTCGCGGGCGAACGGGGCGGGGGCCGGCTCGCGGTGCCGGCCGGGCAGGTGCGGGCGGCGGCCCGGCCGGCAGGCCAGCGTCTCGATCCAGGGGGTGCCCGCGCGCTCGAGCACGAGCTGGTGGGAGGCCCCGAGCACGCGCAGCTCCAGCGCCGTGCCCGGCTGCCCCGCGGGCCGGGACCGGTGCACCGCGAGGGCGGGCAGCCGGGGCGCGTCGGTGCCGAAGACCAGGTCGTCGGGGGAGGTGTCGAGGAACGGGGCCCCGGAGAGCAGGACGGGCTCCGCGGGCGCGGCGGTGCTCACCACCGGCGCTCCCCGCGCTCGACGCGCACCTCGGAGGGGTGCAGCCGCTCGCCCGTGGAGGCCTCCCAGCCGCCGCCGGGGAACCGCTCGAAGGAGAGCAGGGCGCCGTCCGCGGCCGCGTAGTCGACGTACTCGCAGATCCCGTGCGCGGGCAGCCCGGGGATCCCGGTCGCGCGGAAGCCGGCGCTGCCCTGCTCCCGGCGGCGGTAGCGCCGCCCGCCGAGCTCGAGGTCCCGGGCGCCGGGGACGACGCCCGGCAGGTCGGCGGTTGTCCACAGGGTCAGCTCGGGCTCGGGGTCCCAGACCACGCCGAGGTAGCGCTCCGGGGTGCCGGCCAGGTGCAGCTCCTGCCACGAGTCCCCGCCCTCCCGCAGCAGGATCTCGCCCTCGTGCACGCGGGTCTCGCCGCGCACGGTCACGAGGTCGCCGGGGGCGATCGTCGCCAGGGACGGCCCGCGTCCGGGGACGGCGTGGTCGTGTCCGGGCATCGCTGGCCTCCGAGGTCCTCCGGGCGGGCCCGGGGCGGGCCGCGCGTCCGGGACCGAAGCTACGGTGCCGCCGTGCCCGGCGCAACGGACACGCCCGGGGCGGCTCAGGGCACGGGCTCCCCGCGGGCGGCGGTGAGCAGCGCGTACCACTGCTCGTGGTCCATCCGGGCCGCGAGCTCCTCCGCCGCCGCGCACGCCGCGATCCGGCCCGGGTCGGTCGTGCCGACCACGGGGCGGATCCCGCCGGGGTGGCGCATCAGCCAGGCCAGCACGACCGCCTCGCCGGAGACCCCGAGCTCCGCCGCCATCGCGTGCACCAGCTCCGCGGTGGCCGCGGCGCGGTGGTCCTCGGCCGGGACGGGCGCGCCCGTGTAGAGCCCCCGGGCCAGCGCGCCCCAAGCCTGGACCTCGATGCCGTTGCCCGTGCAGTACTCGAGGGTGCCCTCCGGGAACGGGTGCTCGGAGGCCTCGTCCTGGTTGACGAGGATCTGCTGCTCCACGAAGCCCCGGTGGCGCAGGCTCAGCTCCAGCTGCAGGGCGGTGACGGGGGTCGAGAGCAGCTGCTGGTAGAGGCAGACCTGGCGCAGCGACATGTTGGACAGGCCCACCGAGCGGATCAGCCCCTCCCGCCGCAGCTCGTCGAGGGCCGCGGCGACCTCCTGCGGGTCGGCCAGCGGGTCCGGGCGGTGCAGCACGAACCGCTCCACCGAGTCCGTGCGCAGCCGGCGCAGGGAGCCCTCGAGGCTGCGGCGGAGCGTGTCCCGGTCCAGCCGGTAGTGCACCGGCGCCCCGGGGGCCGCGGTGTTGCCCGGCAGGCGCACCCCGCACTTGGTCTGCACCACCGCCGTGCGGCGCAGCTCGGGGTCCTCCTCCAGGAGCAGGCCGAAGACCTCCTCGGACTTGCCGTGGGCGTAGATGTCGGCGTGGTCGAAGTCGGTGATCCCGGCCTCGAGGGCGGCCCGCACGGCCCGGTGGGCACGCTCGACCGTCGCGGCGTCCAGCGGGTCCGCGTCCCAGGACCCGCCGATGGTCATGCAGCCGTAGACCAGGCGCGAGCTCACGGGCGGTCCTCCCCCTCGACGAGACCTGTGCCCCGGGCGGCGTCCGCCCCGCCGGGCGGCTCCCGGTCCGCCGGGCGCTCCTCGTCCTGCGCGAGCTCCTCCGCGGGGTCCTCGTCCAGGGGCGGGCGGCCCGCCGCCCGGCGCATGCGCGCCGCGGCGGCGTAGGCGGAGCCGGACTCCAGCATCCGGCCAGCCGCCTCGTGCAGGCGGCCCAGGGCCGTGAAGCACTCGGCCTGCTCGGCGGCGGTGTCCTCGGCCTCCTGGTAGAAGTCCAGCGCGCGGTTGTACGCGGTCACCGCCTGCGAGGTCCGCGCGCCCTGCTCGTAGACGCGGCCGAGGTTGACGTGGCACTGGGCCTGGTCCACGGGCTCGTGCGGTGCGTCCAGGTACTGGCCCAGGGCGTCGAGCAGGTGCTCCTCGGCCTCGCGGTGGCGCTCCATCTCGAGCAGCAGGCTGCCGAGGATCAGGTGCGTGCGGGCCTGGTGGCGGCCGCTGCCGGAGGAGCGGCGGAACAGCTGCAGCGCCCGCTCGTAGGCGGTCACCGCGCGCCCGGGGCGGTTCATCCCCAGGTACAGGTGCCCGAGGTTGTAGTGGCAGGCCGCCTGCTCCTGCTCGGCGTCCCCCTCCTCCTCGAAGAGCACGATGGCCTGCTGGTAGGCGGTCTCCGCCTCGTCCAGCCGGCCGCGGTCCTCGGCGTCCAGGGCCCGGGTGAAGAAACCGTGCCCGTCCTGCGGGTAGCTCATGCGGGTCTCCTTGTCTCGACCGGGGCCTCCGCCGGGTGCGGCGGTGCCGTGCTAGGCGGGGCGGGGCGCGCGCCGGCCGAGCGCGAACCACAGGGCCGCGCCGACCACCGGGAACGCCAGGACGACCAGCAGCCACAGCAGGCGCAGGACCGGGTCCTGGCCCGGGGTGCGCAGCAGCGAGACGGCCGCCGCGACCATGAGCACGACGACCACGGCGCCGGCGGCGGTGACCCCGTGCTCCCACGCCTCGGCGGTGGCCCGGGCCGTGCCGGCCGCCGCGCTGATCGTCCACGTTCCCATGCATCGATACTGGCACCGCCGGTGGGGTCCGACAAGGGCGCGCGCCGGGGGCCGCGCCCGCCCGTCCCCCGGAGAGCGGCTGTCGGAGCGCTCAGCAGGCTGATAGCGTTCGCGGCACCACCGTCGACCCGAGGGGAGCCCACGATGTCCACCTCCGAGGACCGCCCGTACGACCAGGAGTCCGCCGGCCGGGAGACCGCCGGCGGGGAGCCCGCGGACCGGGCGTCCGGTCCCCGCGCCGACGCCGACGACACCGGGGTGGAGCGCCACGCGCCCAGCTCGGCCACCGAGCTGTGGGACCACAACGCCTACGGCCGCGAGGACGGCGACGTCGGCGGCGACCCCACCACCGGGGCCACCGACACCCGCGACCCCCGCGGCGGGGCCCCGGCCTACAACATCGACGCGGGCGACGACGACGCCGCCCGCCACGGCGACGCCGCCGGCGGGACCTCGGACGTCCGCGCACCGGGGGAGTCCCTCTCCGGTCCCGACGCCACGGCCGGGGACCGGCACGAGAGCGTCGGCGGGCGCGGCGACCGGGCCGTGCCGGGGCGCGGGGCCGACGAGGCCTTCGACCAGGAGGCCTTCGACCGGGAGGCCGCCGACCGGGAGACCGCCGGCGGGACCGGCCGGGACGCCGCCGTCACCGGGCACGCCCCGGCCGGGCACGAGCAGGAGGCGCGCGGGCAGGACCTGACGGGTCACGGCGCGGACGGGCAGGACGCGGGCGGGCCCGCGCCCGCGGAGCGCGGGCCCGCCGCGACGGGGGAGGACACCGCGGCCGTGGTCCGCCACGAGGAGCGCCTGGACGTGGGCACCGAGCGGGTGGAGACCGGCAGGGCCCGGCTGCGCAAGTACGTGGCCGAGGAGCCCGTGCGCGCCGAGCAGTCGCTGGCCGTGGAGGACGTCGAGGAGGTGCGCACCCCGATCACCGAGGAGGAGCGCCAGGCGTTCCTGGACGGCCAGGAGCTGCCCGTGGGCGAGGACGAGGTGATCCTCTACCGGGAGGTGCCGGTGGTCCGCACCGTGCGCGTGCCCTACGAGCGGGTCCGTCTCGTGGTGCGCAGCACCGAGCGCACCGAGGTCGTCGAGGAGACCGTGCGCAAGGAGCGGGTCGAGGTGGACGGGCCGATCGACGGCGTCGACGGCACCGAGCGCACCGGCACCGGCGCGGAGGACCCCCGCCGCGGCTGAGCGCTGCCGCGGCGACGTCCTGCACGGGCCCCGCCGGCCGCGGTCCCGCCCCGGCGGGCCGCGGCCGGCGCCGTCGTCCGCCGGTGCCGCCCTCCGGCGCTGTTCGCCGGTGGCGCAGTCCCGCGCGGCGGCTTGTGCAGGCCGTCACGCCGGTGCGGTAATGGTCAGGGTGCTGGCGTTCCCCGGCCGGACGGTCCGGGAGCCCGGCTCGCACGAGTTCCGAACGACCGGGAGGACGACCATGCGCAAGAGGATCCTGAGGAAGACCAGGGGAGCGGACCGCGGCGAGCAGGCGCCCCTGCCGCCCGGCGTGCCGGGCAGCGAACCGGCGTCCGTCGCCGAGCCGACCGACCCCCGCCCGCCGCTGCCGCCCAAGCCGGACCAGGGCACGCCCGAGCCCGTGAGCCCCACCGGCCAGGACACCGGCGCCGACCCCCTGCGCGACGCCCAGGGCGGCGAGCACCTCACCACCGCCCACGGCGCCCGGCGCTCCGACACCGACCACTCCCTCAAGGCCGGCCGGCGCGGGCCCGTGCTGCTGCAGGACCACCACTTCCGCGAGAAGGTCAGCCACTTCGACCACGAGCGCATCCCCGAGCGCGTCGTGCACGCCCGCGGCGCCGGCGCCCACGGCGTGTTCCGCGGCTACGGCACGGCCGAGCGGATCAGCGCCGCGCACGTGTTCAAGAAGGACGTGGAGACCCCGGTCTTCGTGCGCTTCTCGACCGTGCTGGGCTCGCGCGGCTCGGCGGACCTGGCCCGCGACACCCGCGGGTTCGCCACGAAGTTCTACACGGCCGAGGGCACCTGGGACCTCGTGGGCAACAACATCCCCGTGTTCTTCATCCAGGACGCCATCAAGTTCCCCGACGTCATCCACGCGGGCAAGCCCCACCCCGACCGGGAGATCCCGCAGGCCCAGTCCGCCCACGACACGTTCTGGGACTTCGTCTCCCTGCACACCGAGGCCCAGCACCACACCATCTGGAACATGTCGGACCGCGGCATCCCGCGCTCCTACCGCACGATGGAGGGCTTCGGGGTCCACACCTTCCGGCTGGTCGACGACGACGGGCGCAGCGTGCTCGTGAAGTTCCACTGGAAGCCGAAGCTCGGGGTGCACTCGGTGCTGTGGGAGGAGGCGCTGCTGGCCAACGGCGCCGACCCCGACGTGCACCGGCGCGACCTCGCCGACGCCATCGAGGCCGGGGCCTTCCCCGAGTGGGAGCTCGGGGTGCAGGTCTTCGAGGACAACGAGGAGCAGACGTTCCGGGGGATCGACCTGCTGGACCCGACCAAGATCGTCCCCGAGGAGCTCGCCCCGGTGGAGCCGATCGGGCTGATGACCCTCAACCGCAACCCGTCCAACTACTTCGCCGAGACGGAGCAGGTGGCCTTCAACCCCAACAACCTCGTCCGGGGCATCGACGTCACCAACGACCCGCTGCTGCAGGGCCGGCTGTTCTCCTACCTCGACACCCAGCTCTCCCGCCTGGGCGGGCCCAACTGGACGCAGCTGCCGATCAACCGCCCCCACGCCCCGGTCAACGACATGCTCCGGGACGGGATGCACCAGACCGCGGTGCACACCGGGGTGGCGCCGTACCACCCGAACTCCCTCGACGGGAACAATCCCTTCCCCGCGGACGAGCCGGCCCGGCCGTTCATCGACGTCCCGGCCCCGGTGGCCGAGTCGGTCAAGGAGCGCGGCGCGCCGGTCTCCTTCGAGGACCACTTCAGCCAGGCCCGGCTGTTCTGGCTGTCGATGAGCGACGTCGAGAAGGAGCACATCGCCCGCGCCTACGCCTTCGAGCTCGGCAAGTGCTGGGAGCAGGCCGTCAAGGAGCGGCAGCTGCAGGCCCTCGCCAACATCGACGAGAAGCTGTGCGCCGCCGTCGCCCAGAGCCTCGGGCTGCCCGCCCCGAAGCCGACCGTCAAGCACGGGAGGATCGCGTCCAGCCCGGCACTGTCCCAGGTCGGCGGGCAGTGGCCGCTGGACGGCCGTCTCGTGGGCATCGTGGTCGGCCCCGACCCGGACGAGCAGGACCTGCTGGCGGTGACCGGGGCGATCGACGCCGCCGGGATGGTGCCCCTCGTGGTCGCCCCCCACGGCGGTCCGGTCGGCCGCGGCGGGCTCGTGGCCCAGCGGACCTACCTCACGGCCCGCTCCGTGGAGTTCGACGCCGTGCTCGTGGCGGGGGCGGTGCCGCCGGCCCCGGACGCGCAGCCGTCCTTCGACGCGAAGGCCGGCGCCCGCTCCGGTCCCGGCATCGACCCGCGGGTGCAGCTGCTGCTCGACGAGACGTTCCGCCAGGCCAAGGCGATCGGCGCCTGGGGCCGCTCCGGGGCGCTCGCGGCCGCGGGCCTGCCCGAGGGCGCCCCGGGCGTGGTCGCGGGACGGGACGCGGCGGCGGTCGTCGAGCAGGTCGTGGACCTGATGAGGAGCCACCGGGCCTGGGAGCGCTTCCCGGTCCCCGGACGCCTCTGACCCGCGAGGTCCCACCGGCGCGCCGAGCCCCCACGCCCCACCCTGCGGTGGCGTGGGGGCTCGGCGCTGCCGTGGGGGCCTCGCGGAGGAGGGGGCGTCAGAAGCGGCCCAGCTCCTCCCGCAGCGCCGAGCCGAGGTCGGGGTGGCGGAAGCGGTAGCCGCGGTCGATCGCCCGGTCGGCGGAGACCCGCTGGTCGGCGAGCGCCATGAGCTGGGCCCCCTCCGCGCCCAGCACGAGCCGCGGCCCCAGGCCCGGGGTGGGCAGCAGCGCCGGGCGGCCCAGGACCTTGCCGAGCACCCGGGCGTACTCCCGGCCCGTCACGGGCAGGGGCGCCACCGCGTTGACCGGGCCGTGCAGCCCGGGGCTGAGCACGGCATGGGCGAGCAGCCCCACGGCGTCGTCGAGCGAGATCCAGCTCAGCCACTGCCGGCCCGAGCCGAGCCGCCCGCCCAGGCCCGCGAGGAACAGCGGCAGCTGGGCCCGCAGCGCCCCGCCGGCCGGGGTCTGCACGACCCCGGTGCGCACCAGCACCACCCGGGTGACGGGGGCGGCCTCCATCGCGGCCTGCTCCCAGGCCCGGCAGACGCGGGCCAGGAAGTCGTCGCCGGGCGGGGACTTCTCCGTGACCTCCTCCCCGTGGGTGTCGGCGCCGTAGTAGCCGATCGCCGAGCCGCTGACCAGGGCCGCGGGCGCGTCCGCGCCCAGCTGCACGAAGGCGCGGGCGAGCAGGCGGGTGCCGAGCACCCGGGAGTCGTGGATCTCCTGCTTGGCGCGCTCGCCGAGCCGGCCGGCGATGCTGCGCCCGGCCAGGTTCACGACGACGTCGACGCCGCGCAGCGACTCCGGGTCCAGCTGCCCGCCCTGCGGGTCCCAGCCGATCTCGTGCGGGCCGCGGGGCGCGCGGCGCACCAGGCGCAGCACGGTGTGCCCGCCGGTGCTCAGCAGCGCGGCCAGCTGCGTGCCGATCGTCCCGGACGCGCCCGTGAGCGCGACCGTCAGCGGCTGTCCGGGGTGGCCGGCGTGGAACTCCAGGTCGGCCAGCAGGCGCCGGGCGCGGGCCTCGAACTGCCGCTCCAGGGAGGGGCCCATCAGCCGGTCGCCGAAGCGCCGGTCCCCGGGCAGCGCCGCGTACTCCACCGTGTCCGTGACCACGGTCCCGCCCTGCCCGTCGTCGTCGAAGCGGTGCCGGTGCTCCCACGCGGCCAGCGGGCCGCGGACCATCCGGTCCCGGAACTCCCGGCCCGGCACGAGACCGTGGTGCTCGGCCGTCCACGGCACCGTGACCAGCCCGCAGCTGCCCGGCACGGCGACCCGCAGCCGCGAACGCGTGCCCTCGCCCAGGGGCGGGGAGGACTCCTCGACCACCGACCCCGCCCAGGCGGGGGTCAGCCGCGTGAGCGCCCCGGGGCGGGCGTGCCACCCGAAGACGTCCTCGACGGGATGGGGCACACGGGTGGTCCTGCTGAACTCGGTCATGGCGTTCACTCAACCCCCATCCGCCCCGCGCGTCCAGGAACCGGCCGCCCCGGGCCCGCCGTGTCCTGCCGGGCGGGACCGGACGGGAGGCCCGCAGCGGTTCCCCCGTGTGGCCCCGGTCACTAGGCTGGGGGCGTCCGACCGAAGGAGGTTCCCATGACCGCTCCGCGCCACGACGACGACCCCCGCCTCGACGACGTCCTCGAACCCGGGGACGACGCCCTGCCGCAGCCCATCGCCCAGGGCCACGCCGGGCAGCCCGAGCACCTCGACGACGACGCCCTCGCGGCCGCGACCGAGCAGGAGCGCGTGGCCGCCGGCCTGGCCGACTTCGCGCCGAGCCAGGTGCCCCCGGCCACGGACCCGCTGCCCGAGGGCTCGGCCGAGGCCGCGGACCGGGCCCAGCGCGGCCTGACCGAGGAGGACGAGGACTGAGACGCAGGCCCGCACGAGACACCCACCGCAGCACACCCGAGGAGGCCGACGTGGTCGAACGAGGCAGCACCAAGCACGGTGCCGAGCTGGACGAGCAGATGAAGCACGAGGTGCAGAGCGAGGTGGACGGCGTCCAGCCGGACCACGTCGAGGAGCACCGGCAGACGGAGGCGTGGGTCGACGAGACCGACGACCCCGAGGTCCGCGCCGCCGTCGAGGAGCGGGAGCGCGCGCCCCGTCCCGACGCGGGGCGGGCACCGGACGAGCAGTAGGCCCGGGCGAGCAGCAGGCGCCGCCGGCGCCGGGGCACTCCCGGCGCCGGCGGGCTTGCCCTCGCGCCCGGCGTCGCCCACAGTGAACGGGTGACGAACCCCGGACGCATCGTGCTCATCCGCCACGGCCAGACCGACTGGAACCTCGCCGAGAGGCTGCAGGGCGCCGTGGACGTGCCCCTCAACGACACCGGCCGGCACCAGGCCCGCGAGGCCGGCCGGCTGCTGCGCGAGCAGGCCCTCCCGTGGGACGTGCTCGTCTCCTCCCCGCTGGGCCGGGCCGTGGAGACCGCCCGGATCATCGGCGAGGCCCTCGGCCTCGAGCCGGCCGGAACCTACCCCGAGCTCACCGAGCGCGGCTTCGGCCGCCACGAGGGGACCAGCTACGCGGGCCTGGGCCCGGCCGAGCGCGAGGCGCTCATGGGCGCGGGCGAGCCAGCCGGGGCGGTGGCCCGCCGGGGGCTGGCCGCCCTGCACCGGATCCGCCGGGAGCACCCCGGGCGCCACGTGCTGGTCGTGGCCCACGGCTCCCTCATCCGCCTGACCCTCTCGCACCTGCACGGGCGGGCCCACCCGCGGATCGGCAACTGCGAGGTGGTGCCCGTGGGCGTCGAGGCCCTCGCCGCCGCCCACGAGGCCTCCGCCGACACCCCTGACACGGCGCTCCCCGTTCAATAAGCTGGGGGCACCAGGGACGGCCCCACGAGGGACCGTCCACCTCCCGAGGCGGCGACGACGGCGCACAGGACGTGCTGCTCGCGCCGCCCAGGCACCGAAGGCGTGATGCGGCTGTGGCCCCTGACCAGTACACGATCCCCGACGAGGACCGCACCGAGGCGATGCCCGTGCTCGCGCAGCCCCCGCGGTGGAGCGGCGAGCTCGAGTGGGTCAACGAGTACTACCGGCACGTGCCGCCCGGGGACCTGCTGGCGCACACCGAGGAGGAGCTGCGGCTGCGCGCCGAGCACCACCGGGAGGTCGGGCGCGTGCGGGCACCGGGGGACAGCGCCGTGGGCGTGCGCCGGGAGGACTCGGCCTCCGTGGTCCTCGTGGTCACCGAGGACGTCCCCTACCTCGTGAGCACGGTCACCGCCGAGATCGCGGCCCGGTGGGGCGGGGCGCGGCTGGTGATCCACCCGGTCCTGGTCGCCGACCGGGACCGGGAGGGCCACGAGCTGCGGGACCTGCAGCCGCTGGCCGACGTGGCCACGAGCTCCAGCGGCGACACGACCGCCCTGCCGGTCCTGCCCGGGGCGGGGGACGGGGTGCGGCGCAGCGTCGAGTCGTGGATCTCCGTGGAGCTGCTGGACCCGCTGTCCGAGGAGACGGCCGAGCAGCTCGTCGAGCGGCTCACCGGCCTGCTGGCGGACGTGCACCGGATCGGGCGCGACCAGTCGAAGCTGCGGCACCGGGTGAAGGTCCTGGCCCTGGACCTCGAGGAGCTCGAGGACCTGGAGCTGCCCGGCGGCGGGCGCCCGCCGCGGGTGCGGGAGTCGCAGGAGTTCCTGCGCTGGCTGCTCGAGGGCAACTTCATCCTCATGGGCTTCAAGGAGTACGACCTCGAGGACTCCGACGAGGGACTGTCCCTGGTCTCCCGCCCCGGCACGGGGCTGGGCCTGCTGCAGGAGCGCGACGAGCGCCCGCACCGCCAGCTGCTGACGGGCCTGGGCCGCGAGCACGCCCGCGAGGCCGGCACGCTGTTCATCACCAAGGCCAACCGCCGCTCCTCGATCCACCGCCGCGAGTACCTCGACTACATCGGCGTCGCCAAGTACGACGACGACGGGCGGATCGTCGGCGAGTACCTCGTGCTCGGGCTGTTCTCCCGGCGCGCCTACAACACCCCGGTGCGCGAGACCCCGCTGATCAAGGAGAAGATGGCCGAGGTCGCCGCGCGCTTCGGCTTCCTCGAGGACTCCCACTCCGCCCGCGACCTCATGGGCAACATCGAGGACTACCCGCGTGACGAGCTCTTCCACATGACCGCCGACGAGCTCTACGACATCATGCGCGGTGTCATGGGCCTGGACGAGCGCCGCCAGACCCGGCTGTTCCTGCGCCAGGACCACTTCGGGCGGTTCATGTCCGCGGTCGTGTTCCTGCCGCGCGACCGCTACAACACCTCCGTGCGCGGGCGGATCGAGGCGGAGCTGGCCAAGACCTTCGACGCCGAGGAGATCGACTTCGACGCGCGGCTGACCTCCTCGACCCTCGCCCGGCTGTTCTTCCGGATCCGCCTGCCCTACACCGGCGAGGTGCAGTCCTTCGACCGGGAGGCCCTCGAGGCCCGGCTGCGCGCCGCCGTGCGGTCCTGGCCCGAGGCGCTGGCGCGGACCATCCACCGCACCTTCCCCGAGGAGCTGGCCCGCCGGCACGCCCGCAACTGGGCCGGGGCGTTCCCGGAGGCCTACCGCGCCGACTACGAGATCGAGGAGGCCGTCGAGGACCTGCAGCGCTGCGAGGAGCTGTGGGGCCGCGACCCGGACCTGCCCGCGGAGGTGCGGGTCGTCGACGGGCCGGAGGGGGTGCGGCTGAACATCTACCTCACCCGCTCCCTGTCGCTGACCGAGCTGCTGCCGATGCTGCAGAACCTCGGGCTGACCGTCCTGGACCAGAAGCCCTACGAGGTCGCCCCCGCGGACGGGCGCCACTTCCAGCTCTACGACTTCGGGGTGCGCCTGCCCGAGGGCGTGGACGCGACCGGCCCGGAGGACGCCAAGACCGAGGACCTCATCGAGGACACCCTGTGCGCGGTGCTCTCCGGACGCTCGGAGTCCGACGCCCTGAACCGGCTCGTGCTCGCCGAGCGGATGACGTGGCGGCCGGTCGCGGTGCTGCGCTCCTACGTGCGCTACCTGCTGCAGCTGGGCCACCCCAACTCGTTCGAGTACATCGCCGACACCCTGCTGGCCTTCCCCGCCGTCACCCGCGGGCTCAGCGAGTTCTTCGACGCGAGCTTCAACCCCGCCCACGACGACGACGTGCGCGAGTCCCTGCGCGAGGGCGCCGACCGGCGGCTGCGGGAGGCGCTCGAGGAGGTCCCGACCCTCGACGCCGACAAGCTGCTGCGGGCCCTGGCCGAGATCATGGCCGCGACCCTGCGCACCAACGTCTACCGGCACCGCCCGACCATGGCCTTCAAGCTCAGCCCGCGCCGGATCCCCGCCGCCCCGCTGCCGCACCCGATGTTCGAGATCTGGGTGTGGTCCCCGCGGGTCGAGGGCACGCACCTGCGCTTCGGGCCCGTGGCCCGCGGCGGGCTGCGCTGGTCGGACCGCCGCGAGGACTTCCGCACCGAGGTCCTCGGGCTCGTGAAGGCCCAGATGGTCAAGAACGCGGTGATCGTCCCCAACGGCGCCAAGGGCGGGTTCTTCCCCAAGCAGCTGCCGGACCCGGCCGCGGACCGGGACGCGTGGCTGGCCGAGGGCCGGGAGGCCTACAAGCTGTTCATCTCCTCCCTGCTCGAGGTCACCGACAACCTGGTCCGGGACGAGGACGGCAACGACGTCGTCGTCCACCCCGAGAACGTGGTGCGCCGCGACGGCCAGGACTCCTACCTCGTGGTGGCCGCGGACAAGGGCACCGCGTCCTTCTCGGACACCGCCAACGCGATCGCCCTCGAGCAGGGCTTCTGGCTCGGGGACGCGTTCGCCTCCGGCGGGTCGGTCGGCTACGACCACAAGGCCATGGGCATCACCGCCCGGGGCGCGTGGGAGTCGGTCCGGCGCCACTTCTTCGAGCTCGGTGTGGACACCCAGAGCGAGGACTTCACGGTCGTGGGCGTGGGCGACATGTCCGGGGACGTGTTCGGCAACGGGATGCTGCTCTCCGAGCACATCAAGCTCGTGGCCGCGTTCGACCACCGGGACGTCTTCCTCGACCCGGACCCCGACCCGGCCGTCTCCTACGCCGAGCGCGAGCGGCTGTTCGCCATGCCCCGGTCCTCCTGGAAGGACTACGACCGGGAGAAGATCTCCGAGGGCGGCGGCGTGCACCCGCGCACGGCCAAGTCCGTGCCGGTCTCCCCGCAGGTGCGCCGGGCCCTGGACCTGCCGGAGGGCACGGAGGAGCTGACGCCGATCGAGCTGATCCAGGCGATCCTCAGGGCCCCCGCCGACCTGCTCTACAACGGCGGGATCGGCACCTACGTGAAGTCCGCCGAGGAGCCGCACACGGCCGTGGGGGACAAGGCCAACGACGCCATCCGCGTCGACGGCCGCGACCTGCGCGTGCGCGTGGTCGGTGAGGGCGGCAACCTGGGCTGCACCCAGCTGGGCCGCGTCGAGGCCGCCCTGAACGGCGTGCTCATCAACACCGACGCGATCGACAACTCCGGCGGCGTGGAGTCCTCCGACCGCGAGGTGAACATCAAGATCCTCGTGGACCGCATGGTCGAGGCCGGGGAGCTGAGCACCGAGGAGCGGGCCGGGTTCATCGAGTCGATGACCGACGAGGTCGCCGAGCTGGTGCTGGACACCAACGAGGCCCAGAACGTGCTGCTGACCACCGAGCGGGCCCGCGTCACCGACCTCAACGAGGCGTACCTGCGCTTCGTGCACTGGCTCGAGGAGCACGCCGACCTGGACCGGTCGATCGAGTTCCTGCCCACGGACGAGCAGCTGCGCGAACGGGTGCGGGCGGGCCAGGGCCTGACCTCCCCGGAGCTGTCGGTGCTCGCCGCCTACGCCAAGATCCAGCTCTCCGAGGCACTGGTGGACTCCGACCTCGCCGAGGACCCGTGGCTGGGCACGGTGCTGGAGCGCTACTTCCCCGCGCAGATCACCGAGCGCTTCGGGGAGCTCGTCGGCACCCACCCGCTGCGCAAGGAGATCATCGGCACGATGGTCGCCAACCAGATGATCAACTACGGCGGGATCCCCTACGTCTACCGTGTCGTGGAGGAGACCGGGTGCGCCCCGGTCGACGTCGCGCGCGCGTTCGTGGCCGCCGTGCAGATCTACGAGATCGACCGCTACGCCCACGCCCACCGGGAGCTGCCGGCGGACGTGCCCACCGAGCTGTGGGACCGGATGTTCCTGGACATGCGCCGGCTGCTCGACCGGGTGGTCCGCTGGCTGATCCACCGCCAGGAGATCCGGCGCCCGATCGGCGAGGTGATCGAGCGCTACAAGCCGACCGTGGACATCCGCTTCATCGAGGAGCGGCTGCTCGGGGAGGACTCCCGAGAGCGGGTGGACGCCCTGGCCGAGGCGGCCCAGCGGCAGGGGGTGCCCGCGGAGCTGGCCACGGAGTGGTCGCAGCTGCTGGACGCCTTCGCGCTGCTCGACGTCGCCCGCCTCGCCCACGCCACGGGCGAGGCCGTGGCCGAGGACGGGGCGCCGGACGAGGAGCGGATCAAGACCATCGCCAAGGTCTACTTCCGGCTCTACGACCGGTACCGGATCGAGAGCCTGCTCAACCGGATCACCGCCCTGCCGCAGGGCACCCGGTGGGAGAACCTGGCGCGGATGTCGATGCGCGAGGACGTCTACTCGACCCTCGTCCAGCTCGCCGACCAGGCGCTGCGCGCCCCCGGCGAGGACGACCGGGCGAAGGTCGAGGCGTGGGAGCGGGCCAACGAGTCCCGCCTCGTCCGGCTGCGGGAGGTGCTCGCGCAGATCGAGGAGGAGTCCACGGGCGAGCCCGCGACCGAGCTCGCGTCCCTGTCCGTGGCCCTGCGCACGATGCGCGCGGCGCTGGCGGAGTAGGCGCACGCCGGTGCGGGCCACCGCGGCGGTCGTCGGCTCCGGCCCCAACGGGCTGGGCGCCGCCGTGGTGCTCGCCCGCGCCGGGCTCGAGGTCGTCGTCCACGAGGCGGCCCCGACCCCGGGCGGGGCCGCCCGGTCGGCGCCGCTGCTGGGGCCCGGCACCGTGGTCGACCTCGGCGCCGCCGTGCACCCCTTCGGCGCCGCGAGCCCGCTGCTGCGCGCGCTGGACCTGGGCCGCCACGGCCTGCAGTGGCTGCACCCGCCGGTCGTCGCCGCGCACCCGCTCGACGACGGCCCGGCGGGGCTGCTGCACCGCTCCCTGGCGCGCACCGCGGAGGAGCTGGGCCCCGACGGCCGGGCCTGGACCGCCCTGCACCGGGGCGTGGCCGAGCGGTGGGAGGACGTGGCCGAGACCGCCCTGGGCCCGCTCCTGCGCCGGCCCCGGCACCCGGCGGCGCTGGCCTCTTTCGGGCTGCGGGCCCCGTGGCCGGCCGCGGCCACGGCCCGGGCGCTGTTCCGCACCGAGCGCGCCCGGGGCCTGTTCGCCGGCTCGGCCGCCCACGCGGTGCTGCCGCCGGGGCACGTGCTCACCTCGGCGTTCGGGACGCTCTTCGGCGCGGCCGCCCACACCACGGGCTGGCCGGTGGCCCGCGGCGGCTCGCAGGCGGTCGCCGACGCCCTCGTGGCGGAGCTCGCCGCCCACGGCGGGCGGGTGGTCACGGACTCGCCCGTGACGGACCTGCGGCAGGTGCGCCCGGCCGACGTCGTGCTCCTGGACCTGACCCCGCGGCAGGTGCTGGCCCTGAATGGGCTCGACCTGCCGCCGCGCTACCGGCGGGCGCTGGCGCGGTGGCGCCACGGGCCGGGCGCCCACAAGGTCGACCTCCTGCTCGACGGACCCGTGCCGTGGCGCGACCCGCGGGTGGGGCGGGCCGGGACGGTGCACCTGGGCGGGACCCTCGCCGAGATCGGCGCCGCCGCCGCACAGGTGCGCGCCGGTCGGCTGCCCGAGCGGCCCTTCGTCCTCGTGGCCCAGCAGGGGGCCGCCGACCCCTCCCGGGCGCCGGCGGGCCGGCACGTGCTGTGGGCCTACGCGCACGTCCCGCACGGGTGCGCGGACCCGGCGGCGGGGGAGCGGGTGCTCGGCCAGCTCGAGCGCTTCGCCCCCGGGGTGCGCGACCGGGTCCTCGCCCGGGTGGACACCCCGCCGGCGCGGCTGGAGGCGTGGAACCCGAACCTCGTGGGCGGGGACGTCGGCGGCGGGGCGCTCGACGGGCTCCAGCAGGTCTTCCGCCCGGCCGTGCAGGCCGACCCCTACGCCACGGGCGTGCCGGGGGTGTGGCTGTGCTCGTCCTCGACGCCCCCGGGCGGCGGGGTGCACGCGATGGCCGGGGCGCACGCGGCGGCGCGGGCCCTGCGGGAGCTCGCCCGCCGCTGACGGCGCCCGCCCGGCTCAGCCCTCGACGCGGATCAGGCCGCGGGCCCCGCGCTCGGCCGCCGCGAGGTCGTGGTCGAGGAACGGGTAGGTGCCCGGCTCGGCGAACGTGAGCTCGACGAACCCGCCCTGCGCCGGGGCGAGGTCCAGCGCCTGCGCCCCGCCCTGCTCGGGCCCGCCGGGGCGCAGGAGGTAGGCGCCCTCCTTGTGGACGGTGTCGAACTGCCCGCCCACCACGTGGAAGCTCAGGCCCCCGGAGGGCCCGGCCGCGAGCAGCCGGATCCGCACCCGCTCGCCCACCCGTGCGCGCAGCGGCTCGTGCAGGTACTGGGTGGCGTGGCCGTTGAAGACCGTCAGGGACGGGGTGCCGGTGCGCACCCGCTCCGGGGAGACGACCGCGGTGCCGGGCTCGTCCCCCGCGGCCAGGTAGGCCTCGCTGTGCACCAGCAGGTACTCGCGGTCGACGGGCGGCAGGCCCGGCGGGTCGACCACCACGGCGCCGAACATGCCGGCGGCCACGTGGCTGCTCATCGGGGCGGTCGCGCAGTGGTAGAGCCAGGTCCCCGACCGGACCGCCTCGAAGCGGTAGGTCAGCGACTCCCCGGGCGGTACGGTGCGCATCGGTCCGTCGGGGGCCACGACCCCGGCGTGGAAGTCCACGGAGTGGCCCGTCGTCCCGCCGTTGTGCAGCTCGACCTCGAAGACGTCGCCGACCTCCCCGTGCAGGGTCGGGCCCATGTACCGCCCGCCGTAGGTCCACGAGCGCACCCGCACGCCGGGGGCGAGCTCCTGGTCGAGCTCCTCGACCTCGAGCCGCACCCGGTGGACGCGCCGCCCGTCCTCGACGGGGCCCGTGACCGGTTCCAGCACCGGGGAGCGGGTCGTGTGCTCCGGACCCGGGGCCGCGGCCAGGTCCGCGGCGGCGGCCGGGTCCGCGGCGCCCGCGGGCCCGCCGGCGCCGGTGCCGGCCGTGCCGCCGGCCACCGGCCGCCCGTCCGCGCCGAGGGCGACGACCTCGAGGGTCATGCCCGCGGACCGGTGCCCGACGACGGAGCACCACCCCGCCAGGGATGCCCCGACCACGCCCGCCTCGACGGTCGCGGACCGTCCCGGGGCCAGGCGCCCGCTGCCGGCCCCGGAGTCCAGGACCAGGTCGTGGACGCCGGTCGGGTCCTCGTTGACCAGCTCGATCACCAGCTCGTCCCCGGCGGGGACCTCCACGACCGCGGGATCGAAGCGCATCCCCTCCCGGGCGGCCACGCGCACGACCGTGGTCTCCCCGGTGGGGGCCGTGCCGGCACCGTCCGCGGCGGGCGCGCCCAGCCCCGCCGCCGCAGGGTCCGCGGCGATCCCCGCGGCCACGGCCAGGACCACGGCGAGCACCCCCGCCAGTGCCCCGCGGGCCGGACGGTCGGGTCCGGCTGCACCCGGCGGCCCTCCCGGCGGTGCGGCCACGGCGGCGCCCGCACCACCCGCTGCCGGGCGGGCCCCTGCCGCCGCGGCGCTGGTGCCGCCCGGCCCGTCCGCCGCGGCGGCCGCGCCACCGGCCGCGGCCCGGGCCGCCCGCCGTCCGGCGACCGAGATCCGCGCCGCGGAGACCGTCAGCGGCACGGACGCGAACAGCACGGCCGCGCCGAGGACGGAGACGCTCACCCGCACCCACGAGGGCAGCGTGCCCGGGGGCAGGGCGAAGAGCAGCACGCACAGGTTGACGACGACCACGCGGAAGGCCGCCCCGCGCCCGAGGGCCCGGTGGGCGGCGCGCACGACGGCCGGGCCGCCGCCCATCGTCACGGGCAGCAGGTAGCTCATGGCCCCCAGCAGCACCTGCACGAGGAACCCGGCCACGAGCGGGACCGTCAGCCGCCCCAGCGCGGCGGCGTCGAAGCCCCCGCGCACGAGCAGCACCGCCAGGGCCACGACCGTTGCGGCCCACCAGGCGGTGCCGGCGGCCAGGCAGAGACCGGCGTGGTCGACCGGCGGCCGGGCCCGGGCCGTGCGCACCATGACGACCAGCACGGCGCCCAGGCCCAGCCCGTAGCAGGCGAGCCCGGCCAGGGCGAGGGCCTCGCTGCCCAGCAGCGCGCCGGTTCCGGTGAGCACCACCCCGCCGGCCAGCGCGCCCAGCGCGCGGGTGGCGACCCGCACGGCCTCCTGGCGCATCCGGGTGCGCAGGACCGTGGGCCACAGCGTCAGCAGCGTCCCCGCGACGGTCAGGCCCACGAAGCCCAGGACGTTGACGGCCTCGTGGGCGAGCAGCACCCGGGCGTGCACCCGGTCCGGCAGGCCCGCGGCGAGGACCGCGCCCAGCACGGCGCCGACGGGCAGCAGCAGCGCCGCGGCCGCGTAGTAGCGCACCGCCACGGCGAAGCGGGAGGGCAGGGCGGCGCGCAGCTGGGCCAGCAGCGACGCGCCGTGCCAGGCGACCGCCGCGCCCACGGCGGTCGCCCCCGCGAGGCTCGCCCACCACCACCTGGTCGGCGCACCGGCCACCAGCAGCACGATCCCGGCGTTGAGCACCCCGAGGCGGGCCAGCTGCCGCGACCGGGCGGTCCCGGGCAGCCGGTGGTGCAGCAGGGACTCCGTGAAGTGCTGGGACCACACGAGCACCGAGTTGGTGACCAGCCCGAGGGTGGTCAGGTGGACCAGCAGCCAGCGGGCCTCCGGGACCCAGCGGTGGAGCAGGACCACGGCGAGCAGGGCGGCCGTCCACACGCGCACCGGGCGGCCCGCCCGCCGGTGCCAGGAGCTGCGGCGCGCCGGCCGCTGCGGGTCGTGCACGTCGACCTCCCCGTCCCGATAATCAGCATCTCAGTCGCAAGTATACCGGTCCCGCGGTGCCGGCCCGGACCGTACGATGAGCGGATGACCGCCGAGATCACCGCGACCGTCGTCGCCGCCGTCCTGCTCTGCGTGGGCTGCCTGGGCATCATCGTGCCCGTGCTGCCCGGCTCGATCCTGGTGGTCGTGGCCCTGGCGGTGTGGGCGTTCACCGTCCAGACGGCCGTGGGGTGGGTCGTCCTGGGGGTGGGCGGGGTCCTCGCGCTCGCGGGGATGTCCGCGAGCGCCGTGCTCACCGGCACCCGCCTCAAGCGGCGGCAGATCCCCAACCGGTCGCTGCTCTACGCGGCTGTCGGCGCCGTGGTGGGGCTGTTCGTCATCCCGGTCGTGGGGCTGTTCGTGGGCTTCGTGGTGGGCCTGCTGCTGAGCGAGACGGCGCGCCGGCGGGACCTGCGCGCCGCGCTGGCCGCCAGCTGGGCCGCGCTCAAGGCCCTGGGGCTGGGGATCGTCGTGGAGTTCGGGTGCGCGCTGGGGGCCTCGACCGTCTTCGTGCTCGGGGCGGTCGTGCTGTTCGCGAGCGCCTGAGCCGGGCACCGCACGGCCGGGGCCCGGGCGCACGCCTGGGCCCCGGCCGTGCGGGCCGTCCTCAGCGCCAGGGCAGCGGCAGCACCTCGACGTCCGCCCCGGCGGCCACGCCGGCGGGCGGGACGACGGCCACGACGTCGGCGTGGGCGAGGCCGCGCAGCATCGCGGAGCCGACCTTGTCGCGCGGGTGCACGGCACCGTCGGCCAGGTGGGCGGGCACCAGGGCGGTGACCTTCTGCCCGGGCAGCTCCTCGCCGGCGGGCAGGGTGCGGGGGGCCGGTGCGGGGGTGCCGTGCAGCTTCGCGAGCAGCGGCTCCGCGATCGTGAGCATGCTCGACATCGCGGCCAGCGGGTTGCCGGGCAGGCCCACCACGAACGGCCCGCCCTCGGGCAGCCGCGCCAGGAACGTGGGGTGGCCGGGGCGCTGGGCGAGGCCGTCGATCAGGAACACCGCGCCGAGCTCCTCGAGCGCGGACCGGACGTGGTCGGCGCGGGAGTGCCCGGTCCCGCCGGTGGTGATGACGACCTCGCAGCGGGCGTCGAGCACCGAGGCCATCCCGGAGGGCGCCTCGGTGAGCGCGGCCAGCATGGCCCGGGCGGTGTCCTCGACGCGCCGGACCTGGTCGACCGACCCGCCCAGCAGCTCCACGAACGTGGGCAGCTGCGGGCCGAAGGCGTCCCGGACCTGCCCCGGCTCGGGGATCCCGTCCTCCACGACCTCGCTGCCCGTCAGCAGCACGGTCACGCGGGGCCGGCGGCGCACCGGGAGCATGTCGTGGCCGCAGACCGCGGCGAAGGCGATGTGGGCGGGGTTGAGCACGCAGGGGGCGCGCAGGATGACGTCCCCGGCGGCGACCTCCTCGCCGGTGCGGCGGATGTTCTGCCCGTAGGGGATGTCCTCCGCCGAGGGCGCGTGCGCGGCGATCCGCAGCGTCGCCCCGTCCTCGTCCGTCTCGGCGTACTCGTCGCGCAGCACCGCGCGGGTCCCCGCGGGGACGAGCCCGCCGGTGACGATGCGCGTGGCCTCGCCCGGCTCGAGGTTGAGCACCGGCCGGTAGAGCTCCCCGGGCGGGATGGTGAGCATCTTGCGGGGGTCGGTCTCGACGGGCTCCGGGTGGCGCACCGTCCACGGCGGCGGGCCGGCCACGGCGAAGCCGTCCATCGCGGAGGACGCGTAGTGCGGCACGGGGATCGGAGCGGTGACGTCCTCGGCGAGGACCTCGCCCAGCGCCTCGCGCAGGGGCAGCCAGTGGTGGGGCAGCGCCTCGGCGGCGTCGTGGGCGAACGCGCGGGCGCGGTGCCACTCGACGTCGTGCAGCGTCTCGACCGGGGCCGGCTCGGGGGCCGGCGCGTCGTCCTCGTCGACGACCACGGGCAGGGCGTGGGTGTACGGGCTGTTGGAGTCCGGGGGCGGGGGCAGGCCGGGCATTCAGTGCTCCTGGGTGTCGGGGACGGTCGAGGGTCGGTGGTCCGGGCCGGCTCCGCCGGGCAGTGCGGCCGCGACGGCGGCGAGGGCCTCGCGCAGCGCGGTCTCCTGGTCCGCGCCGGCGGCGACGGCCCGGCCCACGGCGAAGCCCATGAGGTAGGCGGTCGGCGGCACGGCCGGGCGCACGGCCTCGCGCGCGACCCGGCCGGTGAGCCCGAGCAGCTCCCCCACGGGCAGCCGGGCGTCGGGGACGCCGAGGGCCTCGCGCACCGCGGCGGCCCAGTGCTCGAGGGCCTCCCGCTCGGCGGGGCTCAGCTCCTTGGGCATGGTGTGCTCCTCCCGGGCGGCCGGGGCCGCCCGCTCGTGACGTCGGTCAGCTCAGGCGGTGCCTGCGCACATCGTCCCACGTGTCGACGTCCGCGGTGGCGCCCTCCGGGACCGCGACCTCCTGGAGCACCAGGCCCCGGAGCATCGAGAACACCGAGCGGCCGCTCGGCCGGGCACCGGCGTAGGCGGCGCGCAGGGCCGGGGTGCGGCAGAGGGCGGCCAGGGGCTGGCGGTGCCCCGCGGCGTCGACGGCGACGAGCCCGTCGGCCGCGGGCCCGGCCGCGGCGGCGGCGCGCAGCCCCGCCACGGCGGCGGCGACCCCGGGCATGTCGCAGGCCAGGGTCATGGTCCAGGGGACGGACGGCAGGGGCGCCAGGGCGGCCAGGCCCGCCGCGATGCCGGCGGCGGGGCCCGCGAAGGGCGGGTCCTCCCGGGTGCGCAGCACCCCGCCGGGCAGGTCCAGGTCCGCGGGGCCGACGACGACGACGGCCTCCGCCGCGCCCACGGCGTCCACGGTGATCCGCACGAGGCTGCGCCCGTCCCGGGACAGCCGGGCCTTCGGGGTCCCCCCCAGCCGGGCGGAGCGCCCGCCGGCGAGGACGACCGCGTGGAACCCGGTCCCCGGCACGCCCCTCAGCCGCCCGAGAACGGCGGCAGGACGTCGAGCACGGCCCCGGCCGGCACCGGGGCCCGCGGGTCGGGGCAGGCCACGCCGTCGAGCAGGAAGCTCGAGCGGGCCAGGACCTCGGCCAGCGGCGGCTGCCCGTCCGGGTGGCGCTCCGCCAGCAGCCGCTCCACCTCGGCGCGCGGGGCGGGGGCGGCGGGCAGGGCCAGGACCTCCTCGTCGGTGCCGGCGGCGGCGCGGGCGGCGGCGAAGAAGCGCACGCGCACCGTGCCGGTCGTCGTGGCGGGCACGGCCGCCGCGGGGCGGGTCTCGGTCACGGTCTCCTCCTGGGACAGGGCTGATCAGCCTCCGATCGCGCTCATCGTCCGGTCGGGCTGGACGTAGTCGGGGGAGTCCAGCCCGGGGCGGTCCATGCCGTGGGCGGCCGGCTTGCCCCACGTCGCGGCCCGCCAGCGCTCGGCCAGCTGCTCGTCGTCGGCCCCGGCGCGCAGCAGGCCCAGCAGGTCGGACTCCTCGTGGGAGAACAGGCAGGAGCGGATCCGGCCCTCGGCCGTGATGCGGGTGCGCTTGCAGTCGGCGCAGAACGGCTCGGTGACCGAGGCGATGATCCCCACGGTCCCCACCGGCCCGGGCGCGGCACCGCGCAGCGGGCGGACGTCCCACAGCTCGGCCGGGGCCCCGGCCCGCGGCGCGGGGTGGGGGTCGAGCCGGAACCGCGCCGCGAGCCGGTGACGGATCTCGGCGGCCGTCACCAGGTTCCGGCGGGTCCAGCCGTGGTCGGCGTCCAGCGGCATCTGCTCGATGAAGCGCAGGGCGAAGCCGCGCTCCAGCGCCCAGGCCAGCAGCTCGGGGGCCTCGTGGTCGTTGACACCGGCCATCAGCACCGCGTTGATCTTCACCGGGGCCAGCCCCGCCGCGGCCGCGGCCTCGGCCCCGGCGAGCACGTCGGCGAGCCGGTCGCGGCGGGCCAGCCGGGCGAAGGTCTGCGCGTCGAGGCTGTCCAGGGAGACGTTGATGCGGCTCAGCCCGGCCGCGGCCAGCCCCTCCGCGCGCGCGGCGAGCCCGATCGCGTTGGTCGTCATCGACACCGGCAGGCCGGGGTGGGCGGCGCGCACGGCGGCCACGATCTCCTCCAGGTCCCGGCGCACCAGCGGCTCCCCGCCGGTCAGGCGCAGCTCCGTGACGCCCAGCCGGTCCACGCCCACGCCGACGATCCGGGCGATCTCCGCCGGGGACATCAGCTGGGCGGCCGGCAGCCAGGGCAGCCCGCCGGCGGGCATGCAGTAGGTGCAGCGCAGGTTGCACTTGTCGATCACCGACAGCCGCAGGTCGGTGGCGCGGCGGCCGTGGCGGTCGAGCAGCCCGGACCCGGCAGGGGCCCCGGACGGGGGCGGGCCCGCGGAGCGGACCTGCGGGATGCCCAGAGAAACGCTCATGCCACCACCTCCTCGGCCGGCGCCCGGGCAGGCGCGGGGTCTGCGCCCAGTCTAAGCAGGGGCCCGCGCCCCGGGAACTGCCGCGCCGGGGCGCGCCCCGCCGCTCTCACGAGCCCCGGTCCGCCGGCGGGGCGAGCTCGTCCAGCCGGGCCAGGGCCCGCCGCCACCGCGCCTCCCGCTCGGCCGGGGTCTGCTCCCACCACGGCGTGCCGCGCTCGCCCAGCCCCGTCTTCGCCAGGCCCACCCGGTCCCGGGCCGCCCGCACGCGCTCCTGACGGCCCTCGCGCCGGGCCGTGCGCACCGCGGCGCGGGCCCGGCCCAGGTGCGAGCGCAGCCGGGCGGCGGCCTCGTCGGGCAGGTGCGGGTCCTCGCGGCGCCACCGGCGGCCGTCGACCACGAGCCACCGGCCGTCCTCGGTGGGCTGCACGTCACGGGGCGTCATGCCCGCAGTCTGCCAGGCCCGCCGGCGGACCGGCACGCGCCCCGGCCCGCGGGCGGGCCCGCCCGCCTACGCTGGGAGGATGAGCAGGCACGCCCACCCCCCGGCCCGTCCCGTCGACGAGCACCTGCGGGCGGTGACCGCCGCCCTCCGGGACCTGCACCCGCCGGCCCGCGCCGTTCCGCTGGGGGAGGCGCTGGGCCGCGTCCTGGCGGAGGACCTCGTGGCCCCCCTGGACCTGCAGCCCTTCGACAACGCGCAGATGGACGGGTTCGCGGTCCGGGCCGCCGACACCGCGGGGAGCGGCGGGAGGGGCCGGGCCGCCCTCGCCGTCGTCGCCCCCGTGCCCGCCGGGCACCTGCCGCCGCCCCTGGGGCCCGGGGAGGCCGCCCCGGTGATGACCGGTGCGCCGCTGCCGCCCGGCGCGGACGCGGTCGTGCCCGTCGAGGAGGCCGAGCCCCGCGGGTTCCCCGCCGCCGGCGCGACGGTGCGGCTGCCCGCGGACCAGCCCCCCGGGCGCTTCGTGCGCCGCGCGGGCGAGGACGTGCGCGCCGGGACGACCGTCCTGCCCGCCGGGCGGCGCCTGACCCCGGCCCGGATCGGGCTGGCCGCGGCCCTGGGCCTGGACCGGCTCCCGGTGCGCGGGCGGGCCCGGGCGCTCGTGTACACGACCGGCGACGAGCTCGTGCCCCCCGGCGCGCCCCGCGGACCCGCGCAGGTCTACGACGCCAACGCCGCGATCCTGCGCGCCCAGCTCGAGGAGGCCGGGGTCGAGGTGCTCGCCGCCGGCCTCGTGCCCGACGACCCGGACGCCTTCGCCGCCCGGCTGGCCGCGGACGTCGGGACCGGCCCCGATCTCGTCGTCACCTCCGGCGGGGTGAGCGAGGGCGCCTACGAGGTGGTCCGCCAGGTGCTGGGCGGGGCCGGGGAGTTCCTGCACGTGGCGGTCCAGCCCGGCGGGCCGCAGGGACTGGCCCGCGCCCACGGCGTGCCGGTCGTGTGCCTGCCCGGCAACCCGGTGAGCACCCTCGTGTCCTTCGAGCTGTTCCTGCGCCCGGCCCTCACCGCCGTCCTGGGCGCCCCCGCGCCCCGGCCCCGCCGCACCGCCCCCCTCGCGGAGCCGGTGCGGCCGCTGCCCGGGCGCACCCAGGTCCGCCGCGCGGTCCTCGAGGCCGGCGCCGTGCGCATGGCCGGCGGGCCCGGCTCCCACCTGCTCGCGGCCGCCGCCCGCGCCGACGCGCTCGCCGTGCTGCCCCCGGGGGCGGACGAGCTGCCCGCGGGGACCCCCGTGGAGGTGCTCGTGCTGGACCCGCCCGAGGGCGGCTAGACTGTCCGGGCCCGCCTCCCGGCCGCCCGCCGGAGGGCCCCGACCCCCGCACAGAACAGGACCGTCCGCGTGAAGTCCCTGCCCGCGCCCCTGCTGCTCGCCGCCGCCGCCGTGATCCAGGCGCTCGGCCGCTGGGAGTACCACCAGAACGCGATCACCGTGGTCGGGCAGCTGCTGTTCCCCATCTTCTTCGCCGGGCTCGCCGTGCTCCTGGCCCGCCGCGGGACCCCCGGGGCCTTCGGCGCCGTCCACCTCGCCGTGCTGGCCGCGGCCGCGGTGCTGTTCGTGCTCACCCTCGTGGGCCTCGGCGGGACCGTGCCCGCCCTCTACCCGGCGGTGTGGGTCTACTACGCCGCGTTCGCGCTGCTGGTCCTCGAGGCCGGGCTGCGGATCGCCGGCACGCCCCGCCGCCCGCGCGAGGACGCCGGGCACCCGGACGCGGCGCAGTAGCCCCCGGCGCCCCGTCCCGCCCTACCCGCGGGGTCCCGCGCACGCCACGAGGCCCCGTGCCGCACACCGCTGCGGGGTGGGGCCTCGTGCGCACCGTGGGACCGCGCGGGGACAGGGCGCCGCGCGGGGACGGGAGCCTCAGCGCAGCAGCAGCGGGACGGCCGCGTACCCGCCGCCCGGCGGGACCTCCCGCTCCCGCGGCCGCCGCGGGTCCGGCACGAGCGCCGTCGTCGCCGCGAGCACCGCGCGGGTGAGCTCCCGCAGCTCGAGGGTCGCCAGCGGGCGGCCGGGGCACACGTGCTTGCCGATCCCCCAGACGAGGTTGTACGGGGCGTGCCCCACCGGGTCGAAGTCCCCGGCCTCCCCGAAGACCCGGGGGTCCCGGTTGGCGGCGGTCCAGTTGAGGAAGACCCGCTCGCCGGCGGCGAGCCCGCGGCCGCCGGCCGTGACGGGGCGCGTGGTCACCCGCCGGTTCTGCACGAACGGATCGTCCAGGCGCAGGATCTCGTCGAGCACCTGCCCGAGCTCGCGGTCGGGCACCCCGCGGCGCAGCCGCTCCTGCCGCTGCGGGTGGTCGGCGAGGTGGGCCAGGACCACCCCGGCGCACAGCGCCATCGACCCGAGGTCCCCGCCCGTCCAGTTGCGCAGCACCGAGACGACCTCCTCCTCGGTCAGCGGCCGGCCCTCGACCCGCTCGCGCAGCAGCTCGGTGGTCACGTCGTCGGGCGCGTGCGCGCCCGCGGCCCGGCGGGGTGCGGTCTGGGAGCGGACCAGGGCGTCGAAGCGGCGGGCGGCCGCCGCGGTGCGCTCCGGGCGCCGGGAGCGGGTGGCGGCGCGGTGCTCGGCCGTCCACCGCAGCAGCTCCTCCTCGAGCCCGGGGTCCCAGCCCAGCCACGCGAGCTGGGCCCGCACGGCGAAGCGAACGCCCAGCGCCACGGCGTCCACGGTCCCGGGGACGGGCAGGTCCGCGACCAGCTCCTCCGCCGTCCGCCGGACCACCGGCCCGAGCGCGGCCGTGCGCTGCGGGGTGAAGAACCGCTCGACCACCGCGCGGAAGGCGGTGTGGGCGGGGCCGTCGAGCCCGTTGGGGACCTGCAGGTGCCGGGAGACCGCGTTGGCGAACGTCTCGTGGTCGAGGGCTGCTGCCACGACCTCGGCGTGCGAGAACAGCGTCCACGCCCCGCCCGCGCCGCGGGCCACGGGGCAGCGCTCGCGCAGCTCGTCGTAGGCGGCCACCGGGTCGCGGCGCACCCGCGGACCGCGCGGGTTCCAGTCGGCGGGCACCGGTCCGGGAGCGGGGACGCTCTCCTCCGGGCCGAACTCGTCGCCGGGCTCGTGCTCGCCCACGGGCTGCTCCTTCCCCGGGCGGCCCCGCCGCGGCGGGAGCGGGGGAGGGCCGGCCCAACTTTTCGAGCCTAGACCCGCGGGGGCCTCTGCGGGCGGACCCCGGGGCGACACGCCTCCGCCGCCGCGTAATGTGCGGGGACCCCCCTGACGGGCCCGGGGGACGGGTCTACGTTGGCGCCATGGCGACCGACTCCGTTCCCCCGCGCATCGACGGCCCCGCCTCGGACGCGCTGCTCAGGCTCGGGAAGTTCTTCACCCGCTGGGAGGAGAGCCCCGACCGGCGGGCCGTGTTCCGGGAGGGCGGGCGGGCCGGCGACGCCTTCTACCGCAACCGCTGGAGCCACGACAAGGTGGTGCGCTCCACCCACGGCGTGAACTGCACGGGCTCGTGCTCGTGGAAGGTCTACGTCAAGGACGGGATCATCACCTGGGAGGCCCAGGAGACCGACTACCCCTCCGTGGGCCCGGACCGGCCCGAGTACGAGCCCCGCGGCTGCCCCCGCGGGGCCGCGTTCTCCTGGTACACCTACTCGCCCACGCGGGTGCGCTACCCCTACGTGCGCGGCGTGCTGCTGGAGATGTACCGGGCGGCCAAGCGGGAGACCGGCGGGGACCCCGTGCTCGCCTGGGAGTCGATCGTCTCGGACCCCGCCAAGCGGCGGGCGTTCCAGCAGGCCCGGGGCAAGGGCGGGCTCGTGCGCTCGAGCTGGCAGGAGGCCCTCGAGCTCACCGCCGCCGCCCACGTGCACACGGTCAAGGCCTACGGGCCGGACCGCGTCACCGGCTTCTCCCCGATCCCGGCGATGTCGATGGTCTCCCACGCCGCCGGGGCCCGGTTCATCAACCTCGTCGGCGGGGTGATGAACAGCTTCTACGACTGGTACGCGGACCTGCCCGTGGCCAGCCCCCAGGTCTTCGGCGACCAGACGGACGTCCCCGAGTCCGGCGACTGGTGGGACGCGACCTACCTGATGATGTGGGGCTCCAACATCCCAGTCACCCGCACCCCGGACGCGCACTGGATGGTCGAGGCCCGCTACCGCGGCACCAAGGTCGTCTCGGTCAGCCCCGACTACGCGGACAACACGAAGTTCGCCGACGAGTGGCTGCCCGCCCAGGCCGGCACGGACGCGGCCCTGGCGATGGCGATGGGCCACGTGATCCTCAAGGAGAACTTCCTGGACCGCCGCGTGCCGTTCTTCGAGGACTACGTCGTCCAGTACACCGACCTGCCGTTCCTCGTCACCCTCGACGAGCGCGCCGACGGGACCGTGGTGCCGGGGAAGTTCCTCACCGCCCAGGACCTGGCGTCCGCGGAGGGGACGGAGCCGCCGGCCGACGCCGCGTTCAAGACCGTGCTCCTCGACCGCGACGCCGGCACCCCCGTGGTGCCCAACGGGTCGATGGGCTTCCGCTACAACGCCCGGGACGAGGGGCGGTGGAACCTCGACCTGCGGGGCGTGCGCCCGGCACTGTCCCTCGCCGACGCCTCCTCCTACGCAGGAGAGGCGAGCCCCGTGGACCTGCCCGCCTTCACCGACGCCACGGGCGAGGGCTCGGTGCTGCGCCGCGGCGTGCCGGTGGCCCGGGTCGCGGGCCGGACCGTCACCACGGTCTTCGACCTGATGCTCGCCCAGTACGGCGTGGGCCGCGCGGGCCTGCCGGGGACCTGGGCCACCGGGTACGACGACGTCACCGCCCCCTACACGCCGGCGTGGCAGGAGGAGATCACCTCGGTCCCGGCCGAGGCGGTGGCCCGCATCGCCCGCGAGTTCGCCGCCAACGCGGAGAAGTCGCAGGGCCGGTCGATGATCATCCTCGGCGCCGGCATCTGCCAGTGGTACCACGGGGACGTCACCTACCGGGCGATCCTCGCGATGCTCATGCTCTGCGGGTGCCAGGGCCGCAACGGCGGCGGCTGGGCGCACTACGTGGGCCAGGAGAAGGCCCGCCCCATCACGGGCTGGGCCGCGATGGCCGCGGCCACCGACTGGACCCGGCCCCCGCGGTTCATGATCGGCACCGCGTTCTGGTACATGCACACCGACCAGTTCCGCTCCGACGGCTACTCCTCGGACGCGGTGCAGTCCCCGCTGGCGCAGGGCCACCTCAAGGGCATGCACACCGCCGACGTGATCGCGAAGTCCACCCGCATGGGGTGGATGCCGTTCTACCCGCAGTTCGACCGCAACTCCCTCGACGTCGCGGACGCCGCCGCCGAGGGGGTCGCCCGCGGCGAGGCCCCCGACGAGGCCGCCTGGGTCGCGCAGCAGCTGAAGCAGGAGCGGCTGCGCTTCGCCGTCGAGGACGTCGACGCCCCGCAGAACTGGCCGCGCACGCTGATCCTGTGGCGCTCGAACCTGCTCGGGTCCTCGGCCAAGGGCGAGGAGTACTTCCTCAAGCACCTGCTGGGCACCCACCACAACGTCATGGGGCAGGACCACGGGCAGGCCCGGCCCCGGGACGTCGCCTGGCACGAGCAGGCGCCCGAGGGCAAGCTCGACCTGCTGGTCTCGGCCGACTTCCGGATGACCAGCTCCACGCTGCTCTCCGACGTCGTGCTCCCGGCCGCGACCTGGTACGAGAAGCACGACCTGTCCTCCACCGACATGCACCCCTACGTGCACGCCTTCACCCCGGCGATCCCCCCGCCGTGGGAGGCGAAGACCGACTACGACCTGTTCCGGCTGCTCGCCGAGGAGTTCTCCCGCCAGGCCCGCACCCACCTGGGGGTGCGCAAGGACCTCGTGGCCACGGCCCTCACCCACGACACCCCCGGGGAGATCGCCCAGCCGGGCGGGCACGCCCCCGACTGGAAGGGCACCGACCTGCCGGCCGTGCCCGGGAGGAACCTGCCCAACCTCGCGGTGGTCGAGCGCGACTACACGGCGATCGGGGAGAAGTTCGCCGCGGTGGGGCCACTGGCCGAGCAGCTCGGCTTCACCACCAAGCACATCACCTACGACGTCTCCCACCAGGTGGACCAGCTCGCCCGCCTGCACGGGGTCTTCGACCGCGGGGCCGCCGCCGGCCGCCCCGCGGTGGACACCGACGCCCGCATGGCCGAGGCCATCCTGCTGTTCTCCGGCACGACCAACGGGGAGCTCGCCGTGCAGGGCTTCGAGACCCTCGAGAAGCGCACCGGCGTGGCGCTCGCCGACCTGGCCCGCGGCTCCGAGGAGAAGCGGATCACCTTCGCCGACACCCAGGCCGCCCCGGTGCCGGTGATCACCTCCCCGGAGTGGTCCGGCTCCGAGACCGGCGGGCGCCGCTACGCGCCGTTCACCATCAACATCGAGCGGCTCAAGCCCTTCCACACCCTCACGGGGCGGATGCACTTCTTCCTCGACCACGACTGGATCCAGGACATGGGAGAGGCGCTGCCGGTCTACCGGCCGCCCCTGGACATGCACCGGCTCTTCGGGGAGCCCAAGCTCGGGGAGCGCGGTGACCTCTCGATCGCGGTGCGCTACCTGACCCCGCACAACAAGTGGTCGATCCACTCCGAGTACCAGGACAACCTGTTCATGCTCTCCCTGGCCCGCGGCGGCACGACCGTGTGGATGAGCCCCCAGGACGCGGAGCTGATCGAGGTCTCCGACAACGACTGGGTCGAGTGCGTGAACACCAACGGCGTCTACATCGGCCGGGCGATCGTCTCCCACCGCATGCCGGCCGGCGTCGTCTACGTCCACCACGCCCAGGAGCGGGTGGTCGACGTCCCCAAGTCCGAGGCCACCGGCCGCCGCGGGGGCATCCACAACTCCGTGACCCGCATCCTCGTCAAGCCCACCCACATGGTCGGCGGCTACGCGCAGCTGTCCTGGGCCTTCAACTACCTCGGGCCCACCGGCAACCAGCGCGACATCGTCTCCGTGGTCCGCAAGCGCTCCCAGGAGGTCCAGTACTGATGCGAGTCATGGCCCAGGTCGCCATGGTGATGGCGCTCGACAAGTGCATCGGGTGCCACACCTGTTCGGTGACGTGCAAGCAGGCGTGGACCAACCGCGCCGGTACCGAGTACGTGTGGTTCAACAACGTGGAGACCCGTCCCGGGCAGGGCTATCCCCGCCGGTACGAGGACCAGGAGAAGTGGAGGGGCGGCTGGGAGCTCAACCGGCGGGGGAACCTGCGGCTGAAGTCCGGCGGGCGCCTGCAGAAGCTCCTCGGCATCTTCGCGAGCCCCGTCCAGCCCGAGCTCGACGACTACTACGAGCCGTGGACCTACGACTACGAGAACCTCATCAACGCCCCCGCGGGCGAGGACTTCCCCGTGGCCCGGCCCAAGTCCCTGATCACCGGCGACGACATGAAGATCACCTGGTCGGCCAACTGGGACGACAACCTCGGCGGCGCCCCCGAGAAGGGTCACCTCGACCCGGTGGTCGAGAAGGTCCGGCGGGAGTCCGAGGAGAGGATCCGCTTCGAGTTCGAGCAGACCTTCGCGTTCTACCTCCCGCGCATCTGCGAGCACTGCCTCAACCCGTCCTGCATGGCCTCCTGCCCCTCGGGGGCGATCTACAAGCGGGCCGAGGACGGGATCGTGCTCGTGGACCAGGACCGGTGCCGCGGCTGGCGCCAGTGCGTCACCGGCTGCCCGTACAAGAAGATGTACTACAACCACAAGTCCGGCAAGGCCGAGAAGTGCACCTTCTGCTACCCCCGCATCGAGGTGGGCATCCCCACCGTGTGCGCGGAGACGTGCGTGGGCCGGCTGCGCTACATCGGGATCCTGCTCTACGACGCCGACCGCGTCACCGAGGCCGCCGCGACCCCGGACGAGCGCGACCTCTACGAGGCGCAGCTGGACCTGATGCTCGACCCGCACGACCCGGAGGTGATCGCCGCGGCCCGCGCCGAGGGCATCCCCGAGGACTGGCTCGACGCCGCCCGCCGCTCCCCGGTCCACACCCTGGCCAAGGAGCTGCGCGTCGCCCTGCCCCTGCACCCCGAGTACCGCACGATGCCCATGGTCTGGTACGTCCCGCCGCTGTCCCCGGTCGTGGACCTGCTCAAGGACCAGGGCCACGACGGCGAGGACGCGGGCAACCTCTTCGGCGCCATCGAGTCCCTGCGCATCCCGGTGGAGTACCTCGCCGAGCTGTTCACCGCGGGGGACGCGCAGGTCGTCACGGACGTGCTGCGCAAGCTCGCCGCGATGCGCTCCTACATGCGCGACATCGCCCTCGGCGACGAGCCCGACGAGGCGATCGCCACCGCCGTGGGCATGACCGGGGCCGAGATCCGGAAGATGTACCGGCTGATGGCGATCGCCAAGTACGACGAGCGCTACGTCATCCCCTCCGCCCACCTCGAGGAGGCCCACAACCTCGAGGAGATCGGCTGCTCCCTCGACGTCGACGGCGGGCCCGGGATGGGCCAGACCGGCGTGTTCGGGGAGGCCTCCGGCCGGCCCATGCCCGTGGCCGCCGAGAACTTCGCCGCCCTCCAGGCCCGTCAGCGCGGCGAGGACCCCACGGGCAACGAGGCCCTCGCCGGGCGGGTGAACCTGCTCAACTGGGACGGCCGCGGCCGGCCCACGGGCCTGTTCCCGCCCAAGGACGGGGGACAGGCATGAGCCTGCTCGAGAAGCTGCTGGGCCGGGCCGGGAAGGGAACCCTCGACCCGGGCGCCCACCACGACCCCGACCCCCGCCGCAGCGCCGTGCTGCGCCAGGCCGCCGCCGTCCTGCTCGGCTACCCGGACGGGCAGCTCCTCGAGCGGCTGCCCGTGCTGCGCGCGGCGCTGGCCGAGGTCGGCGCGGCCGACGGAGTCGCCGAGCTGCTCGACTGGCTCACCGCCCGCCCGCTCGAGCAGGTCCAGGCCGACTACGTCCAGGAGTTCGACCTCTCCCGGCGCCACAGCCTGCACCTGACCTACTGGACCGACGGGGACACCCGCCGCCGCGGCGAGGCGCTCGCCGCGTTCAAGCAGGTCTACCGCGCCCACGGCGCCGAGCTCGACGCCGCCGAGCTGCCCGACTACCTGCCCCTGGTGCTCGAGTTCACCGCCACCGTCTCGCCCGAGGACGGCTGGGAGCTGCTGCAGCGCTACCGCCCCTCCCTCGAGCTGCTGCGGCTGTCGCTGCGCGACGACGGCCTGCCCCACCACCGCGCCGTCGCCCTCGTGTGCTCGACCCTGCCCGGGGTCTCGCCCGAGGACCGCGAGGCCGTGATGCGCATGGCCGGCTACGGCCCGCCCACCGAGTCCGTGGGCCTCGACCCGTACGATCCCCGGCTGCTGCCGCTGACCGAGAGGAACCAGGGATGATCCCGCTCGCCCCCGCCCCCGAGGCCGTCGAGACCGGAGTGGGGGACGTCCTGCTGTGGGGCGTGCTGCCCTACGTGGTCCTGGCCGTGGTCGTCGGCGGGTCGATCTGGCGCTACAGGTACGACCAGTTCGGCTGGACCACCCGCTCCTCCCAGCTCTACGAGTCCCGCATCCTGCGCATCGCCTCGCCGCTGTTCCACTTCGGGATCCTCGCCGTGCTCGCCGGGCACATCATGGGCCTGCTCATCCCGGCGTCCTGGACGGCGGCGGTGGGGGTGACCGAGGGCATGTACCACTTCCTGGCCCTGAGCATCGGCACGGTCGCCGGGGTCGGGACCCTGCTGGGGATCGTCCTGCTGATCTGGCGCCGGCGCACGACCGGGCCCGTGTTCATGGCCACCACCAAGAACGACAAGTTCATGTACGTCATGCTCGTGGCCGCCCTGCTCACGGGCCTGGCCACCACCGCGATCTCCGTGTTCGACCACTCCGTGCCGGACTACCGCCAGACGGTCTCCCCGTGGTTCCGCTCCATCTGGATCCTCCAGCCGGACGTCGCGGCCATGGCCGGGGCCGGCCCCTCCTTCAAGCTGCACGTGCTGTGGGCGCTGGGGCTGTTCGCCGTGTGGCCCTTCACCCGGCTCGTCCACGCCTTCACGGCCCCGGTGCACTACCTCTTCCGGCCCTACATCGTCTACCGCAGCCGCGACGCCGGCTCCTCCGCCCACCTCGCCCCGGTGCGCCGCGGCTGGGAGCCGGTGGGCACCCGGGACCGCGCCCGCGGGACCACCCGGACCCCCGAGCGGCGCGGGTCCCGCAGCGCGGGCCGCCGCTGAGCCCACCCCTCCCGAGCCCCGACCGCCCGGGTCCTGCCGCCCGGGCCCCGCCGACCCCGAGGAGCGCCATGTCCTCCGCCCCCGCCGCGACCACCCCGGGCCCGGACCTCGCCTCCGGGCAGCTGCGCAACCTCCTGCTGGCCACGATCGCCTCCGCCGTCGGCTTCTGGGCCTGGACGATCGTCGGCCCGCTGGGCAAGCGCTACGCCGAGCAGATGCAGCTCGACGCCACGCAGACCGCCGTGCTGGTGGCCATGCCGATCTTCGTCGGCTCGATCGCCCGCGTGCCCGTGGGCGCGCTCACCGACCGCTACGGCGGGCGGGTGATGTTCACCGTGGTCCTCGGCGCCACGGCCCCGCTCGTGCTGCTGACCGGTCTGGCCGGGCGGACGGGCAGCTTCCCCCTGCTCGTCGCCGTCGCCTTCTTCCTGGGCATCGCCGGCACGGTCTTCGCCGTGGGCGTGCCCTTCTGCTCCGCGTGGTACGAGGCCCACCGCAAGGGGTTCGCCACGGGCGTGTTCGGGGCGGGGATGGTCGGCACGGCGGTCTCGGCGTTCTTCACCCCGCGCCTGGTCGGGGCCGTGGGCGCCCTCGGCGCCCACGTCGTGATCGCGGCGGTCGTGGCCGTCACGGCGGTGGTCTGCTGGCTGGCGCTGCGGGACTCGCCGGTGCACGCGGCCAAGACCCCGGAACCGGTGCTGCCGAAGATCCGGCACGCGTTCACCCTGAAGGTCACCTGGCAGCTGTGCTTCCTCTACGGGGTGGTCTTCGGCGCGTTCGTGGCCTTCTCCAACTACCTGCCGACCTACCTCAACAACGTCTACGCGTGGGACGCCACCGCCGCCGGCAGCCGCACCGCGGGCTTCGCGCTCGCGGCCGTGGTGGCCCGGCCCGTGGGCGGGATCCTCGCGGACCGGGTGGGGCCGAGGCTGGTGACCCTCTCCTCGCTCGCAGGCACGGCGGTGCTCGCGGTGGTCGTGGCCCTCCAGCCGGGCCAGGAGCGGGTCTACGGCCCGGTCTTCCTGCTGATGGCCCTGTTCCTGGGGCTGGGCACCGGCGGGGTCTTCGGCTGGGTCGGGCGGGCCGCCCCCGCCAAGGACGTCGGGACGATCGGCGGGATCATCGCCGCCGCCGGCGGCCTCGGCGGGTACTTCCCGCCCCTGGTCATGGGGGCGACGTACAACGCCGAGCACAACTCCTACTTCGTGGGCCTGAGCCTGCTGGCCGGTTTCGCGGTCGTCTCGTTCCTGCTGGCCCTCACGGTGCGCAACGGCGGCCGCACGGACGAGCGCACCGTGCCCTGACCGCCCCCCACGAGCTCCCACCGGGAGCGCGAGGTCCCACGCCGCTCACCGCTGCGGCGTGGGACCTCGCGTCGTGCACGGGACCTCGCGACGAGGGCGAGGCGGGGGACGGGAGCAGGGGAGAGGGCGGGCGGGGACGACGACGGCGGGGCGCGGTCACTCCGGGGCGGCGCGGTGCGCGTCGCTGAGCGCCGTGCGCCACACCGACGGGTCGGCCACGGGGAAGCGCCGTCCCGTCACGAGCCCGGGCACGATCCGCACGAACACGCCCTTGGGCCCGGCCTGCCACGGCAGCAGCGGCAGGTCCGCGGTGGCCTCGAGCTCCTCGGCGCGCCCGATGCGGCCCGCCCGGCCCTTGACGACCACGCTCCACGCGAGCCCGGTCCCGGCGTCGTAGCCGTCGGCCTCGAGCGCGACCGGCACGTCGGCCAGGGCCGCCGAGAGCTTGGTGCCCTCCGCCGTCCGGAACACGACCGTGCCGTGGTCCACGGCGTGGTTGACCGGGAAGATGTCCGGGTGGTCCTCGACCCACACCGCCAGCCGGGACACCCCTGCCGAGCGCAGCAGCTCCCAGCACGTGTTCTCCGCCAGCTGCTCCACCGCACCCGCGGTCCCGCCGGTCGCCGTCTCGTCGTTCATCGTCGCTCCTCTCCGGGCGCGCCCGGTGGCCGGGCCGCGCGCTGCGCTACTCGAAGTCGGCCAGCCACAGGTCGGGGCCGAAGACCTCGTACTGGATGTCCCGGGGCGGGACGCCGCGGGCGATCAGGGAGCTGCGCACGGCCTGCATGAAGGGCAGCGGCCCGCACAGGTAGTACTGGGCGTCGGCGGGCAGCTCCACGGCGCCCACGTCCATGAACCCGGCGTGCTCGCCGGGGCCGGGATCGGCCGCGGGCCGCTCGAACCAGGACTCGAGCCGGGCGTCGGGCAGGCGGGCCAGGTCCGCCTCGATCTGGGCGCGCAGCGGGAAGTCCTCGGGCGCGGAGTCGGCGTGCAGGAACCGCACCGTGCGCTGGGCGCCGTCGCGCACCAGGTGGGAGAGCATCCCGGCCATGGGGGTCACCCCGATGCCGGCGCCGGCCAGCACGAGGGGCCGGTCCGAGTACTCCAGCACCACGTCCCCGCTGGGCGCCGAGAGGGTCAGCTCGTCGCCGATCCCGACCTGCTCGTGCAGCAGGGTGGACATCT
Organism: Kocuria sp. LUK; assembly: GCF_021012935.1. NCBI lineage: Bacteria > Bacillati > Actinomycetota > Actinomycetes > Micrococcales > Micrococcaceae > Kocuria > Kocuria sp. LUK. The sequence continues at coordinate 165,211 of NZ_JAJMZI010000006.1, read as the reverse complement.
CCCCGGCCGGGGTGCCGTTGCCGCGGATCCGCTTCACGGCGAAGACCCGGTGGTGGCCGTCGTCGGCGCGGGTGAGGCTGTACTGGCGCGGCTGGTGCACGCCGTCGGGCATGCGCATGCGCAGGGTCACGTACTGGCCCGGCAGGGAGCGCTTGACCTCCCGCTCGTCGGTGCGCTCGACCACGAACGTCACGACGTCGGCGGTCTCGGGGATCTTCTCCACGACCCGCCACGTCCGCCAGATCGTCTCCGGGCTCAGCCGCACGGCGTCGTAGAGCCCGCGCTCCTTGGTGATCAGGGCGTTGGCCATCAGCCAGTACACCTCGTCCCAGGCCGCGGCGACCTCGGGGGTCACCGCTTCGTCCAGGACGTCGCCGATGGCCCACATGAGGTGGTCGTGGACGATCCGGTACTGGTCCGGCCGCAGCCCCAGTGACACGTGCTTGTGGGCGATGCGGGAGAGCAGGTGGTCCGGGACCTGGGTGGGGCTGTTCACCAGGTGGCTCGCGTAGGCGGCCACGGAGCCGGCCAGGGCCTGCTGCTGGCGCCCGTCGGCCTGGTTGCCGCGGTTGAACAGTCCGTCCAGCAGCTCCGGGTGCTCCCCGAACATGTGCCCGTAGAAGCGGCGGGCGATCTCCTGGATGTTCTCCCCCACGACCGGCAGGGTGGCCTTCACGACCGGGTACGAGGTGTCCGACAGCACTGCGCGCCTCCTTCCGGATCCCGTCGACGCCGACGGGAGGGTGTTCCGCCAAGCTAGCACCGCCCGCGGCCGCGGGACAGGGCGCGGGTCGGGACGGCGGCATCCGCCGCGCGGGACGGCGCGGCGCACCGCCGCGGGCCCGCGCGGCGGTGCGGGTGGGTCAGAATGGGGGACGAGCACCCCGCGGAAGGAGAGCGCACGAGCATGACCGAGCACCAGGAGGGCCTCACCCACGTGCGGGCGGACGGTTCCGCCCACATGGTGGACGTCTCCGCCAAGGCCGTCACCACCCGTGAGGCCACGGCCACGGCGGTGCTGCGCACCCGCCCCGACGTCGTCGGGCAGGTCTTCGCCGCCGACCTGCCGAAGGGGGACGCGCTGCCGGTGGCCCGCGTGGCCGGGATCATGGCCGCGAAGCGGACCCCCGACCTGGTGCCGCTGTGCCACCCGCTGCCGATCAGCAAGGTCGTGGTCGACTTCGAGCGGCTGGCCGACGGGGTGCGGATCACCGCGACCGTGCGCACCCGAGGGGTCACCGGGGTCGAGATGGAGGCGCTGACCGCGGCGTCCGTGGCGGCGCTGACGCTCTACGACATGATCAAGGCCGTGGACAGGCACGCCTCGATCGACGGCGTGCGGGTCCTCGCGAAGTCCGGCGGCAAGTCCGGGGACTGGCGCGCCGAGGACGCCGGGGAGGGGCGGTGACGGTGCGCACCGCCGCCGTCGTGGTCGCCTCGACCCGGGCCGCCGCCGGCGTCTACGAGGACCGCAGCGGGCGGATCGCCGCCGACTGGTTCCGCTCCCACGGCTTCGCGGTCGAGGGCCCGTTCGTCGTGGCCGACGGCGCCGACGTGCGCGCCCGGCTGGAGGAGCTGCTGCTCGAGCGGGACCCGGACCGGCGCCCCAGCGTCGTCGTCACGAGCGGGGGCACGGGGCTCGCGCCCGACGACCTGACCCCCGAGGTCACCCGCCCCCTGCTGGACCGCGAGCTGCCCGGCATCATGGCGGCCCTGTGGGCGGAGGGCCGCCGGACCACGCCCCTGGCCGCGCTCAGCCGCGGGCACGCCGGGGTCAGCGGCTCCACCTTCGTGGTCAACCTCCCCGGCTCCACCGGCGGGGTGTGGGACGGGCTGAAGGTGCTCGAACCGCTGCTCGACCACGTCTGCGACCAGCTGGAGGGCCACCGCGACCGCGGCCACCCGGGCCCCGGCGCCCCGCACCCCGACCCGACGCAGGAGACCGACCGATGAGCACCCCCGGACCCGTCCAGGTCGAGACCGCCGTGGTCGCGGCCTTCGTCACCGACGCCCCGCTGGACCACGGCCGGGCCGTCGCCGCCGTGCAGGACGAGCGCACCGGCGCGGTCGTGTCCTTCAGCGGGGTGATCCGCGACCACGACGGCGGGCGCGCCGTGCAGCGCCTCGACTACACGTGCCACCCCAGCGCCGGCGAGGCCATCGCGGCCGTCGCCCGCGCGGTCGCCGCCGACCACCCGGGGGTGCGGATCTGGGCCGCGCACCGGGTGGGGCGGCTGGGCATCGGCGACTCCGCGCTCGAGGCGGCCGTGGCCTCCGCCCACCGCAAGCTCGCGTTCGCCGCGTGCGACGCCCTCGTGGACCGGATCAAGACCGAGGTGCCCATCTGGAAGGAGCAGCTGTTCGCGGACGGCTCCACCGAGTGGGTCGGGCTGGACGGCTGAGGACCGTGGAGCTGCCCCCGCTCGTCGCCCCCGCCGCGGAGCTCACCGAGGAGGAGCTGCGCCGCTACGCCCGCCACCTCACCGTCCCGGAGATCGGGGAGGAGGGCCAGCGGCGGCTGAAGAACGCCCGCGTGCTGTGCGTGGGCGCCGGGGGGCTGGGCTCCCCGGCCCTGCTCTACCTCGCCGCCGCCGGCGTGGGGACCCTGGGGGTCGTCGACGACGACGTCGTGGACGTCTCCAACCTCCAGCGCCAGGTCGTCCACGGCCTGGGCGCCCTCGGCGCGCCCAAGACGGCCTCGGCGGCGGCCCGGGTCGCCGACCTCAACCCGCTGGTGCGCACGGTCGAGCACCGCGAGCGCCTGGACGCGCACAACGCCCCGCGGATCCTCGCCGGCTACGACCTGGTCGTGGACGGCAGCGACAACTTCGCGACCCGCTACCTCGTCTCGGACGCGTGCGAGCTGGCCGGGGTGCCGCACGTGTGGGGCTCGATCCTGCGCTTCGACGGGCAGTACTCGGTGTTCTGGGGCGCGCACGGGCCGACCTACCGCGACCTCTACCCGGTGCCGCCCGCCCCGGGGAGCGTGCCGGACTGCGCCGAGGCGGGGGTGCTCGGCGTGCTGCCGGGGCTGCTCGGCACGGCGATGGCCGTGGAGGCCGTCAAGCTCGTCACCGGCATCGGGGACACGATGCTCGGCCGCGTGGCCACCTACGACGCCCTCTCCGCCCGCTGGTGGGAGATCCCGCTCGCACCCACCCCCGGGCGGGCCCCCGTGACGGAGCTGCGCGACGACGACGGCGCCCCCGCGTGCGCGCTGCCCGGCCCCGGCGCGGAGGAGCCGCTGCCCACGGTGACGGCCCCGCAGCTGGCGGCGCTGCTGGCCGCCCGCGAGCGGGGGGAGGCGGACGTCGACGTGGTCGACGTGCGGGAGCCCTACGAGGCCCGGCTCGCGGCCGTCCCCGGGGCCCGGAGCGTGCCGCTCGCCCGGTTCGAGTCGGGGGAGGCCCTCGCCGAGCTGGACCCCGCCCGCCCCACGGTGCTGCACTGCAAGGCCGGGTCCCGCTCCGCGCGGGCGCTGCGGCTGCTGCGGGCGGCCGGGCACCGGGACGCCGTCCACCTCGAGGGCGGGGTGCTGGCGTGGATCGAGCAGGTCGACCCGTCCCAGCGGCCCTACTGAGCCGGCACCGCCCGCGAGCGGGCCGCCGGCCCCGGCACGGGGCCGTGGCGGGTGCCCAGTAGGCTGATCGCCGATGACCCCGCCGACCGACGCACCCCGCCCCCACGCCCCCCGCCCCGGCGCCCGACCCGCCCCGGACGGCGGGCCCGACCCCGCCGGCGGCCCCGTGGCCGCCGCCGATCCCGCCGCGGCCGCGGCGGCCCTGCGCGCCGCCGACGCCGCCGTCCCCGCGGCCGTCCTCGGGGAGGCCCTCGCCCCGGCCCTCGCCGCCGCCCGGCGGCTGGGCGCCGAGCTGCCCGGCCCCGGGGAGGGCCGCACCGGGGCGCTGTGGCAGCGCCTGGCCGGGCTGGCCCGCCTCGACCCGTCCCTGGCCCGCGTCGTGGAGCCCCACCTGGACGCGCTCGCGATCCTGCGCCAGGCCGGCCTCGGCGAGCTCGCCGGGCTGCCGGCGACCTGGGGCGTGTGGGCGGCCGAGGCGGCGGGCCGCGAGCTCACCGCCCGTCCGTCCGGGTCCGGCTGGGAGCTGACCGGCACCAAGGCGTGGTGCTCGCTGGCCGCCCACCTGGACCGCGCCGTGGTCACCGCCGGCACGGGCGGGGGCCGCCGCCGGGCCTTCGCCGTGGACCTCTCCCACCCCGGGGCGGTCCCGGACGGGACCGCGGGCTGGTGCCCCGCCGGGCTGCGGGACGTGCCGACCGGGGACGTGCGCTTCGACGCGGTGCCCGCCGTGCCCGTCGGCGGCGACGGCTGGTACCTCGAGCGCCCCGGCTTCGCGTGGGGCGGGATCGGCGTGGCCGCGTGCTGGTGGGGCGGGGCCGCGGGGGTGGCCGACCTGCTGTGGGAGGACGCCGTGGGGCGCGCCCGGCCCGGCCGGCGGCCCCTGGACCAGGTCGGGCTGGCCGCGCTCGGCGCCGTCGACGCCCTCCTGCACCCCGCCCGCGAGGTGCTGGCGGGCGCCGCGGAGGCCGTCGACGCCGGCCGCGCGGGCGGGCGGCGGGGTGCGGTCCTGGCCCTGCGCACCCGCCGGGCGGTGGCACGGGCCGCCGAGGCCGTGGTCGCGGAGGTCTCCGCCGCGACCGGACCCGGGCCGCTGACCGGCTCCCCCGAGCACGTCCGCCGGGTCGCCGCGCTGCAGGTCTGGGTCCGGCAGGAGCACGCCCAGCGGGACGCCGCTGCCCTGGGCGCCGCGCTGCTCGGGGCCGGGGAGCGCCCGTGGTGAGCTTCGACCACCGGGAGCCGGGCACCCCCGAACGGGTCTGGGACGCCGCCCCGCGCCTGCGCGCCGCCCGCCCGCTCGAGCTCGGCGGCGTCGACCGGCTCGTGGTCCTCGCCGCCCACCCCGACGACGAGAGCCTCGGCGCCGGCGGGCTGATCGCCCTGGCCGCCCGGGCGGGGGCCGAGGTGCGGGTCGTCGTGGCGACCCTCGGCGAGCGCTCCCACCCGGGGTCCCCGACCCGCACCCCCGCCGACCTCGCCGCCGTGCGCCGGACCGAGGCCGAGCGGGCCACGGCCTGCCTCGCGGACGGGGTGGTCCCCGAGCTGCTCGGGCTGCCCGACGGCGCGCTGGCGCAGGAGGAGGGGCCGCTGCGCGCGGCCGCCGCCGAGGCCGCCGCCTGGGCCGCGGCCGGGCGGCGCGGGGTGCTCGCCGCGCCCTGGGGCGAGGACGGGCACGCCGACCACGAGGCCCTGGGCCGGGCCGTCCGCGCCGCCGCCGCGCCCCACGGGCTCGAGTGCCTCGAGTACCCCGTGTGGCTGTGGCACTGGGGCGGCCCGGAGGACCTTCCGGCCCACGGGGTCCGTGTCCTGGCCCTCGACGCCCCGGCCCGCGCGGCCAAGGAGCGGGCCCTGGCCGCCCACGCCTCGCAGGTCGCCCCGCTCTCGCCGGCCCCCGGGGACGAGGCCCTGCTGGGCCCGCACGTGCTGGCGCGGTTCCGGCGCCCGGCCGAGCACTTCTTCGTGGTCCCGCCCGCGGGTGCCGCCCCGGACGCGGAGGCCGTGTTCGACGACGTCCACCGTGCGGCCGAGGACCCCTGGGACGTCGGGTCCTCCTGGTACGAGCGGCGCAAGCGCGCGGTGACCCTCGCGGCCCTGCCCCGGCCCCGGTACCGCCGGGTCCTCGAGGCCGGCTGCTCGGTCGGCGCCCTCACCGCCGAGCTCGCCGGGCGGGCCGCGGAGGTGCTCGGCGCGGACGCCAGCGGCGTGGCCGTCGACCGGGCCCGGCGACGCCTCGCCGGGCTGCCCGGGGTGCGGGTCGAGCAGCGCCTGCTGCCCGGGCAGTGGCCGGAGGGGCGCTTCGACCTCGTGGTGGTCTCCGAGTCCGGCTACTTCCTCGACGCCGCGCAGCTGGCCGGGCTCCTCGACCGCACCGCGGCCGCCCTCGACCCGGACGGCCACCTGCTGCTGTGCCACTGGCGCCACCCCGTCGAGGGCTGGCCGCTGGACGGGGCCGACGTCCACGCGGCCGTGCACGCCGACCCGCGCTTCACCCCCGTGCTGCGCCACGAGGAGCGGGACTTCCTGCTCGAGGTCCTCGAGCCCGCGGCGCCGGGGCGCGCCGGGCGGCGGGGCACCCCGTGAGCGCCGTGGAGCGGGTGGTCGTGGTCGTGCCCGCCCGCGACGAGGAGCTGCTGCTGGGCCGGTGCCTGGCCCGGGTGCGCCGGGCCGCCGGCCGGCTCGCCACCGAGCGCGCCGCGGCGGGGGAGCCCCCGGTGCGGGTGGAGACCGTCGTGGCCCTCGACGGCTGCACGGACGGCAGCGCCGGGATCGCCGCGGCGGCCGGAGCCGTCGTCGTCGCCGGCGCGTGGGGCACCGCCGGCGGTGCCCGGGCCGCGGCGGCGGCCGTGGCGGCCGCGGGGACGGGCACCTGGATCGCGTCGACCGACGCGGACAGCGCGGTGCCCGCCCACTGGCTCACCGGTCACGTCGCCGCGGCCGAGCACGGCGCGGAGCTGCTGCTGGGCACGGTGGAGCCGGACCCGCGGGACCTGTCCGCCGCCGTGCTGGCCCGCTGGCACGCCCGCCACCGGCTCGAGGAGGGCCACCCCCACGCCCACGCGGCGAACCTCGGCGTGCGCGCCGACGTCTACGCCGCCTGCGGCGGCTTCCCGGCGCTGCCGCACGGCGAGGAGACCGCCCTGGCCGCGGCAGCACGCGCCCGCGGCCACGCCGTGGTCGCCACCGACCGGGTCCGCGTCCTGACCTCGGGACGGGCCACCGGCCGAGCCGTCCACGGCCTCGCCGGGTACCTGCAGGCGCTCGCGGCCGAACCGCTCCCGCTGCCCGGCGGCTACGCCGGCAGCGGACAGCCCTGGCCACGGCCGGCCGGGCTCTGCCTACGGTGGCCCGGTACCGACCCGAACGGAAGGAAACCACCGTGTCCGAGCACAGCATCTCCGCCAGCCGCGTCATCGACGCCCCCGCCGACGCCATCTTCGAGGTCCTCACCCTGCCCTCCCGCCACCAGCAGATCGACGGGTCCGGCACCGTGGTCTCCGGCGACGACCAGCGCATCCAGCAGGTGGGCCAGGTCTTCGTGATGAACATGAACGGCGAGCACATGGGCGGGGACTACGTCATGGAGAACACCGTCTCCGGCTACGACGAGAACAAGCTGCTCGCGTGGCGGCCCAAGCCCCAGGGCGCCGAGCTCGAGGGCTGGGAGTGGATCTGGGAGCTGGAGCCGCAGGGCCCCGGGCAGACCCTCGTGACCGAGACCTACTCGTGGGAGCACGCCACCCCGGAGGCGAAGAAGGCCGTGTCCTTCCCGCTGTTCGAGGACCGGGCCCTCGAGCAGTCCCTCGAGCGCCTGGCCGCCGCGGTCTCCGAGAAGTGACCCGCCCCGGGCGCGGCGGGCCCGGAATGCGGGCCCGCCGCGCCCGGTTGCCCAGGACATGAGGATCATCGGAGTCGAGCAGTTCGGAGGGCCCGAGGCCCTCGCCGTGCACGAGGTCCCGGAGCCCCACCCCGGCCCGGGGGAGGTGCGGATCCGGGTGCGCGCCGCCGCCGTGAGCCCCACCGACACCGTGCTGCGCGCCGGGGGCCAGCCCATGGACGGGCGCACCCCGCCGTTCGTGCCGGGCATGGACGCCGCCGGGGTGGTCGACGAGGTCGGGGAGGGCAGCCGCTGGCGCCCCGGGGAGTCGGTCATGGCGATCGCCCTGCCCCGCGGCGAGCACGGCGGGGCCTACGCGGAGTACCTGATCGCCCCGGACGACTCGGTGGCCCGCGTGCCCGAGGGCGCCGACCTCGCCGCCGCCTCGACCCTGCCCATGAACGGGCTCACGGCGCTGCAGATCCTCGAGGTCCTCGACCTCGAGCCCGAGCAGGTGCTGGCCGTCACCGGCGCCGCCGGCACGCTGGGCAACTACGTCGTGGAGCTCGCCAAGCACGAGGGGCTGACCGTGGTCGCCGACGCCGCCGACAAGGACCTCGAGCTCGTGGAGAGCCTCGGCGCCGACCACGTCGTCGCCCGCGGGGACGACGTCGCCGCCCGCATCCGCGAGTTCTACCCGGACGGCGTCGACGCGCTGGTCGACGCCGCCGTGCTCGACGAGAAGGCCGCCCCGGCGGTGCGCGACGGCGGCGGCTTCGCGACCGTTCGTTACTGGGACGGCGACCCGGGCCGCGGCATCACCGTGCACCGGATCGCCGTCCCGCGGGAGTACCGTTCCGGGGACAAGCTCGACCGGCTGCGCCGCCTCGTCGAGGACGGCGTGCTGAGCCTGCGCGTGGCCGGGACCCTGCCCGCGGAGCAGGCCGCCGAGGCCCACCGTCTGCTCGAGGGCGGCGGCGTGCGCGGCCGGCTCGTCCTGACCTTCTGAGCCGCCGCCCCGCCGGGGCGGCGGCTCAGAAGGCGGCGGGGGACTGCCGCTCGGCCGCGACCCGGTCCACGCGGCGGTGGAAGCGCATCCCGGCCAGCCCGCCGAGGACCGCGCCGGCCAGGCTCACCAGCCCGCCGACCACCAGGGCGAGCACGGCCGCACCCGTGCCGGCGTCCGCGGACGGGCGCGGCAGGCCCACGCCGCCGGGCAGCTCGAGGCGGTCGCCCGTGGCCAGGGCGAGGACCGCGACCACGATCAGCGCCAGCACCGCCCACAGCCACACGGCCACGCCCTGCTTGGCGCCGTCGAAGCGGGCCATGCGCCCGGCGACGTAGCCGCCGCAGACGTAGGCGACGAACAGGACCACGGCCGCGACCACGCCGCCGGCGCCCGTGAGGGTCCCCAGGTCCGCCCCGGCCGCGGCGCCGGCGGCGGCGGTCGCGGCGGAGAGCAGCACCGCCATCCCGGTCGCGGCCAGCCACCCGAAGAACGCGGCACCGAGCTTCATGCCGCCGAACTGCTGCCGCTCGGCCGCCACGAGGTCGTGGCGCCGGGCCCTCGGAGTGGTGGCCCCCGCCCGCGGCTCGGTGCGGGCCGTCCGCTCCGCTCCCCCCTCCGACCAGGGCCCCTCCGGGGCCGTGGGGCCGGGTTCCTGCTGCCGTGCCATGACGTCCTCCTCGCCGGGGGTCCGCACCCGCTGGTGCTCACGATGGTCCTCCGATCGTCCCCGCCGCGCAACGGTGCCCCCCGCGGGACCGTCCGCGCACCGGCCCTGGCCGCCCCGCCCGGACCGACCGTAGGCTGATGGTCCCGGGCCGCCCCGGTGGCCCGGCCGCGCACCGCACCCGAGCGACAGAGAGGGCACCACCATGGACTCCACCTCCGGCTTCACCCCGCGCACCGCCGTCGTCACCGGCTCGGACTCGGGCATCGGCCGCGCGACCGCCGTGGCCCTGGCAGCGGCCGGCCTGGACGTCGGCATCACCTGGCACCAGGACGAGGCCGGCGCCGAGCGCACCGCCGAGGAGGTGCGCTCCTGGGACCGGAAGGCGGTGCTCGCCCGGCTGGACGCCACCGACCTCGAGGGTGCCGGGGCGGTCGTCGACTCCCTCGCCGAGCAGCTCGGCGGGCTCGACGTGTTCGTGAACAACTCGGGGACCGGGGCGAACGTGCCCTTCCTCGAGACCTCCCTGGCCACGTGGCGCAAAGTGGTGGCCACCGACCTCGACGGCGCGTTCGTGTGCCTGCAGGCCGCCGCCCGGCACATGGTCGCCGCCGGGCGGGGCGGGCGGCTGATCGCGGTCACGAGCGTCCACGAGCACCTGCCCCGGGTGGGCTCGAGCGCCTACGACGCCGCCAAGCACGGCCTCGGCGGTCTCGTGAAGACCATCGCCCTGGAGCTGGGCGAGCACGGGATCACGGCCAACGCGGTGGCCCCCGGCGAGATCGCCACGCCCATGACCGGTCAGGAGGACGAGAACCCCCGCCGCACCTCCCGTCCCGGGGTGCCGCTGGGCCGGCCGGGCGACGCCCGGGAGGTCGCCGCGGTGATCGCGTTCCTCGCCTCCCCGGCGGCCTCCTACGTCACCGGGGCGTCCTGGGTGGTCGACGGCGGGATGGAGCAGATGGGACCGCAGGCCGGGTCGCACCTGCCCGACGACCGGTGGCGCCGGGGCTGAGGCCCCCGTCCGCTCACGGCTCCCGGCCCGAGGGGTCCTCCAGGGCGACGGCGACGTCGTGGCCCACGGGCGCGCCGTGCTCGATCGTGCGGGAGACGGTGCAGTGCTTGTCGTGGGCGAGGGCGATCAGCCGCTCGACGAGACCGGCGGCCTTGCGCCCGCCGTCGTCGTCGGGGAAGGCGAGGTCGAAGGACAGGTGCAGCCCGTCCAGGCGCCGCGCGCCCTCCTCCACCACCTCGTGCCCGGTCGCCGCGACGCGGAACCGGGTGGGCTGCGCGCTGCGGGAGGTCGCGGTGTCCACGCCCACGGAGGAGCACCCGGCCAGGGCGGCCAGGAGCAGCTCCACGGGGGAGAGCAGGTCCTCGCCCGTCCCGAAGGCGATCTCGGCGCCCGCCGCGTTGCGGGCGGTGTAGCGGCCGGTGCCCGTGCGGGTCAGCTCGACGGCGCGCCGGGCGGGGTCCTGGGTCTGCTGCGCGGTGGGGTCCATGCACCCATGGTGCCAGCCGTGGCGGGCCGCCCCGGCGCGGGGGCTGGCCTAGAGTGGGACCGGTCCGGCCGGCCCTGCCCGCAGTCCCGCCGTGCGCGCGACCCGTCCGCCCCGCCGACCCGGAGAGAGCCGTGGACCGCACCGACACCCCGCCCGAGACCCCGTGAGCGTCCCGGCCCCCTCCGCCGCCCGGGAGGTCCCCGCCGCGCGCCCGCTCGCCCCGGCGCTGCTGGCCTGGGTCCTGCTGGCGGGGGCGCTCGTGCGCACCGTGTGGCTGGCCCTCGACGGCAGCATCGACCTGGACGTCTACCGGCTGGGCGGGGCGGCGGTCGTGGACCGCCACGGCTTCGCCGACGAGCTCTACGGGCCGGGCCTGGACCCGGCGGGCGACGGCGGGCTGCCGTTCACCTACCCGCCCTTCGCGGCCCTGCTCTTCGTGCCGCTGGCCTACCTGCCCGAGCCGCTCACCGAGCTCGCCCTCGTGCTCGCGAGCACCGGGGTCGCCGTCGTGCTCTCGGCGGCGCTGCTGCGCTACGCCGCCGCCCGCGGCCGGCCCCTGCCGCTGCAGGAGCTGCTCGGCCCGGCCACGGCCGTCGCGGCGGGCACGGCGGTGCTGCTGTGGTCCGGGCCGTGGATGCGCAACGCCGGGCTGGGGCAGATCAACGCGCTGCTGCTGGCGCTGATCGCCTACGACCTGCTGCGCACCCGCGACGACAGCCTCCTGGGCCGGGTCCCGCGCGGGACCTGGATCGGGCTGGCCGCCGGCATCAAGCTGACCCCCCTGGCCTTCGGCCTCGTGTTCCTGGTGCGGGGGCAGCTGCGCCCCCTCGTGGCCATGGGCTCCGCCTTCGCCGCGACGGTGCTGATCGGCTTCCTCGTCCTGCCGCGCGACGCGGTGGTGTTCTGGACGCAGGCCGTGGTCAGCGACGACCGGGTGGGCGGGACCGGCTACGTCGACAACACGGCGCTGCAGGGGGTGCTCCTGCACCTGGGCGTGCCCGGCGGGACCGAGCCGCTGCTGCGCTGGCCCCTGGTCCTGGTCCTGGTCGCCGGGGCGGCCCTGCTGATCCGGGTGCTGGCGGCCCGCGGGATGACGCTGTCGGTGCTGGCCGTGAACGCCCTCGTGATGCTCTACATGTCCCCGGTGACGTGGTCGCACCACCACGTGTGGTGGCCCGTGGTGCTGACCGCCGTGTGGGTCGAGGCGTGGCCGCGGCTGCTGCGCCCCGGGCTGGGGCGGGCCGCCCGCGGGACCGCGCTCGCCCTGGCCGCCGTGGCCGTGCCCGGGCTCTACGTCGGGCCCATCCGCTGGGAGGCCTGGCTGGCCCCGGCCGGGGTGCCGGGGCCAGCGATCGACGTCGTCGCGGCCCTGCCCTACCTCGCCCTGCTCCTGCTCCTGGCCCTGTGGGCGGTCGCGGGCCTGCGGGCGGGTTCCCGGGAGGGCGCCCGTGGCTGAGGCCGTCCCGCCCGGGGCGTGGCCCGGCTACGACCGGGGCAGCCCCGGCTACCGTCGCGTCCTGCTGGCCCTGCTGTGCGCGGGGGTCGCGACCTTCGCCCAGCTCTACTCCGTCCAGGGCGTGCTGCCCCTGCTGGCCGCGGAGCTCGGCGTGGACGCCGCCCAGGCCTCCCTGGGGGTCTCCGCGGCGACGCTCGGGCTGGCGGCGGCCGTGCTGCCGTGGTCCGTCGTCTCGGACCGGTGGGGGCGGCTGCGGACCATGGTCGTGGCGGTGGCCGCCGCGACCGCCCTGGGGCTCGTCATGCCGCTGGCCCCCGGGTTCGAGGCCCTCGTGGTGCTGCGCTTCGCCGAGGGCGCGGCCCTCGGCGGGATCCCGGCGGTGGCCATGGCCTACCTCGCGGAGGAGGTCGCCGGCCGGCACACCGCGGTCGCCGCGGGCACCTACGTGGCGGGCACGACCCTCGGCGGGCTGGCCGGGCGCATCGTCGCCGCCCCCGTGGGCGACGCCCTCGGCTGGCGGGCCGGCACGCTCACGGTGAGCGTGCTCGCCGCGGCGGCCGCGGTCGCGTTCGTGCTCCTGGCCCCGCGCCAGCGCGGCTTCGTGCGCCGCTCCGTGCGCCTGACCGGCGCGGACGGGCTGGCCGGGCGGCTGCGGGCGAACCTGGCCGACCCGGGGCTGGTCGTGCTCTGCGTGCTCGCGTTCCTGCTCATGGGCGGGTTCGTGGCGATCTACAACTACCTGGGCTTCCACCTCGGCGAGGAGCCCTTCGGCGTCTCGCAGACCCTGGTGAGCCTGCTGTTCCTGGCCTACCTCTCCGGCACGTGGTCCTCCGGGGCGGCCGGGCGGGTGGCCGCCGCGCGCGGGCGCCGCACGGTGCTGCTGGGCAGCGGGGCGCTGATGCTCGCGGGCCTGGCGGGCACGCTGGCGCCCTGGCTCCCGGTGGTCGTGGCGGGGCTGCTCGTGTTCACCGCGGGGTTCTTCGCCGCCCACGCGGTCGCCTCCGGGTGGGTGGCCGTGCGGGCGAGCACCGGGCGGGCGCAGGCCTCCTCGCTGTACACGCTCTTCTACTACGCGGGCTCCTCCGTGCTCGGCTGGGCCGTGGGCCTCGCCTACACCGGGGCCGGGTGGGCCGCCGCGGTCGGTGCGGTCGCGGGCCTCGTCGTCGTCGCCGGCGTGCTCGTGGCCCTCGTGCTGCGCGACCCGGCGCCCGGGCGCTGAGCCGGCTCAGTCGTCGCCGCCGCCCCAGCGCAGGGGGAACACCTCGAAGGCCGAGGCGAGCTCCGCCCCGGCGCGCGCGCCGGCCGCCCGGGCCCCCTCGCGCAGGAACGCGTCCGGGTCGAAGTCCGCCCAGCCCAGACCCTCGAGGTAGGCGCGGTGGGCGCGCAGCGACTCCACGCCCGCCTCGAAGGTCGCGGTGACGTCCACCGCGTGCCGGGCCCCGGGCGAGGCGGCGGCCCACACGGCGCGCACGTCGGGCCACGGGGCGAGCCCGGCCTCGACCTGCTCCGGGAAGACCCACCGGTTGCCGGCGTCGCGCGCCGCGTCGAGGCTCGCCCGGCCCACGGCGATGTGGTCGGCCTGGTTGAGGTTCACGGCCCCGTCCCAGGTGTCGCGGAAGTTGTTGGTGATCACCACGTCGGGGCGGTGCCGGCGCACGACCTCCGCGATCCGCCGGCGCAGGGCCACGCCGTACTCGAGCACGCCGTCGGGCAGGTGCAGGAACTCGACCTGCTCCACGCCCACGACCCGGCAGGACTCCCGCTGCTCCGCCTCCCGCAGGGGGCCGGCGCGCTGCGGGTCGATCCCGTCGATCCCGGCCTCCCCGCTGGTCACGAGGCAGTAGACGACCTCCTTGCCCTGGCCGGTCCAGCGGGCCACGGCCGCGGCGGCGCCGAACTCCATGTCGTCGGGGTGGGCGACGACGACCAGGGCGCGGTGCCAGTCCTCGGGCAGGGGCGTGAGCGGGGTCTCGGTCATGGGCTCATCATGGCCGCCCGGCCCGGGCCCGGGCAACGGTGCGCTCGCGCACGGCGGCGCCGAGCTGCCACAGGGCGTAGCCGCCCAGGGCGGCCGCGACGGCGACGGTGCCCGCGCGCTTCTGCCCGGGGTCCAGGGCCGTGGCCAGGTGGCCCGCCCACGGGACGTGGTAGCGCACGAGCCCGCGCAGCTGCACGTGGGTGATCTCGCCCTCGTCGGCGGCGTCGTTGGCGTCGCCGCGGGTCGTGAAGCTGCGCCGGCCCTCGCCGTCCTGGGCGATCGCGACGACCCGGTGGGTGACGAGCGTGGCGTCGTCGGGCCGGGGCATGAACGTCACGACGTCGCCGACCGCCAGCCGCTCGGCGTCCCCGGGACCCTCGAGGGGCTCGACGACGACCTGGCTGCCGGTCGGCACGGCCGGTTCCATGGACCCGGAGACCACCGTCAGGGGCACCCAGCCGAGCGCGCGGGGCACCGCGACGGTCGCGAGCAGCAGGGCGGCGACCACGGCGAGCAGGCCCAGCAGCACCGTGCGGGCCGCTCCGTGCAGGACGCGGCTCACGCCGGGTCCCCCGGGCACGCGATCCTGTGGCTGTTGCCGGGGGAGTGCATCGTCCACAGGGCGGGCGGGTCCGCCGCCGGGCCGGCCGCGGTCCGCGGCCGCACCGCGAACTCCCAGGCCGACTGCCTGCCCGGGCCGCGCTCGGCCGCCGGGATGTCGTCCACGGTCAGGAGTGCCTGCCGCACGCTCCCGTCGCCGAGGGTCCGCAGCGTCTCCCAGGCGCCGCCGGCCTGCGGGCGCCGCAGCAGCTCCCACCCCAGGACCTCGTCCGGGCCCTGCCAGGTCCAGGCGACGAGGGCGTCCTTGCCGGCCGCGGTGCACCCGGCCGGGGCCGCGGGCTCCTCGGCCGGCGGCCCGGCGGGCTCCTGCCCGCCCGGCTCCTGCCCGCCGGGGTCCTCCCCGGGTGGTTCCTCCCCGGCCGGGGGCTCCACGGCGGGCAGGTCGACGAGGACCGCGGTCTCCCACGTGCGCTCGGCGCGCTGGGAGACCCCGTCGAGGGAGAGGGCCTCCAGGCGGGTGACGACGCGCAGGGACCGCCCGTCCCAGGGCCGCAGCGTCTCCGCCGGGACCTCCGCGAGGGAGACCTCCAGGCACAGGCGGGCCGTCGCGTCCCGCGGCAGCGGGGCCGGCTCCCCGGCCACGGCCGTGACCGGCGCGCCGGCGCCGCGCGCGGTCCACGCCGCCGGCCCGGCGCAGCCGTCCTGCCAGGCGAAGGAGGCCCCGGCGAGCGCGAGGACCGTGCCGTCCGGGGCGAGCACGGAGACGTCCGCGGGGCGGGCGCGGACCCCGAAGCCCGAGGTGTTCGTCAGCACGGCGGCGCGGTCGCCGTCGGCGGCGACCGCGAGGCCGGCGCGGCCCGTGGTCGAGGCGGGCACGGTCACCTGCTCGGCGGTGCGCCACGCGGCCCCGGTCGCGGTGCCGGGGGTGGTGAGGACGACGCCGGCGAGCAGGGCGAGGACGCCGAGGAGGTAGAGGACGGTGTGGCGCGGCTGGGTCACGGGGGTCTCCGGTAGGGGTCAGCGCTGGGCGAGGGAGAGCGTCAGCGGGCCGGGGGCGGCGGTGGCGCCCGCGGCGCCGGGGAGGTCGTAGCGGACGGTGACGTCGTAGGCGGCGCCGTCCCGGGCCGGGGCCATGGCGCGGCCCTGCGCGCCGGTCGCCGCGGGGAGCGGGGAGCCGGGGTCCGCGGAGGCGATCTCGACGCGCGGGGCGCTCGCGCCGGCGGGGGCGCCGGCGTCGACCACGAGGTCGGCGGCCAGCCGGGTCCCCTCGAGGACGGGGACGGCGCGGGTCCGGACGACGACGGTGCTGCCCGGGGCCGTCGGTCCCGGCACGGCGTCCAGGCCGGTGAGGTCCGTGGCCACGGCGACGGCCGCGCCGGTGGCGTCGAGGTCCTCGTGGTGCAGGGTCACGGTGGTGTCCTCGAGGACGAGCTCGAGGCCGCCGGTGGTGATCGTGGCGACCTCCAGCGGCGCGGTCGAGGACCAGCGGGCGGCGGTGCCGTGGTCGGTGCTCAGCAGGGCGGCGAGCAGCCCGGCGAGCAGGGCCGCGGCCGCGGCGGTGCGCAGGGGCCGGGCGGGGCGGGTCGTGCGGGGGAGCGTCACGGGGGCCTCCGGGGGAGGGGCGGGAGGACGGGGGAGGGGCGTCCCGGTGCGGCGGTGCCGCACCGGGACGCTGCGGGGGCGGGCGGCCCCCGGCGGATCACTTCTGCTCGAGCTGCAGGGAGATGCCGTCGAAGGTGATCTTCTGGTTCTGGTACTGCGTGCCGGTCACGGAGTCGCCGATCCAGGTGAACGTGCCGGTCACCGTGACCGTCTTGCCGTCGTCGGCGGAGGTGACGTCGTAGGCGCTGTCGTCGTCGGTGTCCGCCAGACCGGTCACCTCGACGTCGTAGTCGAGGAGGCCCTTCCCGACCGCGTAGTCCAGGTACTGCTTCGTGGCGCCCTCGTAGGCCACCGACAGGTCGGCGTCGAGGTTCTTGCCGCGGGCGTCGACCACGGCGGTGGTCGTGAACTGCAGCGTGTCGCCGGGCACGATGCGGTCCGTGGCCGGGTCGTAGGCCTCGCCGCCCGCGAACGTCCAGGCGGGGCCGGAGACGTTCTCGAGGGAGAGGGAGCCGGTCGAGATGCCCGTGGAGCCCACGGCGGCGGCCTCGTCGGACCACTTGGCGAAGGTCCCGCCGCCGGCGGCGAGCAGGCCCGCGGCGACGACGCCGGCGAGCACGGCCCTGCCGGTGCGGCGGTTGCGGCCGGTGGTGGGGGCGGTGTGCTGGGGTGCGGAGGACATGGGTGTTCCTTTGCGAGAGAGGGTGGGAGGAGAGCGCGCTGGATCGGCGCGCGCCGGGCGGGCATCCGGTGCCGTGGCCCGCGGGAGCGGCGGGGTCCGCCGGCCCGGGGATCGACCGGGCCGGCGGACCGCCCGCTGCGGCGCTCGCGGGGTCCGCGGGCGCCGTGGGGAGGCGGTGGATCGCCCGGGACGCCACCGGCAGCCCACCGGCGCCGTCCCCGACGAGTTCGAGACTAGACAAAAGTCCATGAATTCGAACAGAGCAGATCCGTCCCCAGTTCTCCCGACGTTACTGATCGGTAATGTCCCCCGACCGGCGGCGGTCCCCCGATGCCGCGGCGCAGGACGCGCCCCGCCGTCGTCCGTCGCCGCGCGGGGGACGGGCGGCCTAGGATCACGGGAGGGCCCCGCCCCGGGGCACGGACGGGAGGAGACCATGACCCGCGCGTCCCGGCGCCACCGCGTGCACCGCTACACCGCCGACGGCGCCGTCTCGGCCCGCGCCGACACCGTGGCCGGCGAGGAGCCCCTCGAGATCCGGCTCGACGGGCGGGCCTTCACCGTCACGATGCGCACCCCGGGCCACGACTTCGACCTCGTCGGGGGCTTCCTCGTCTCCGAGGGCGTGGTCTCGGCCGCGGAGCAGATCGTGCGCATGGACTACCGCGGCGGGGTCGACGCCGACGGGCGGCGCTCCTACAACGTGGTCGACGTCGTGCTCGCCCCCGGGGTCGTGCCGCCGGACACCTCCATGGAGCGCCACGTCTACACGTCGTCGTCGTGCGGGGTGTGCGGCACGGCCTCGATCGAGGCCGTCACGAAGGTCTCCGCGTTCGGCCCCGTCACGGATGCGGTCCGCCTGCCGGTCGCAGGCCTGCTCGCCCTGCCGGAGCGCCTGCGCGCCGCCCAGCGCCTGTTCGACACCACCGGCGGCGTCCACGCCGCCGGGCTCTTCCGCTTCCCCGGGGACGACGACGGGCCCGAGCTGCTGTGCGTGCGCGAGGACGTCGGCCGGCACAACGCCGTGGACAAGGTCGTGGGCTGGGCGCTGCGCGAGGGCCTGCTGCCGCTGCGCGGGACCGTCCTGCAGGTCTCCGGCCGGGCCTCGTTCGAGCTCGTGCAGAAGGCGCACCTTGCCGGGATCCCCGCGCTCGCGGCGGTCTCGGCGCCCTCGGCGCTCGCGGTCGAGCTCGCGGAGCGGACCGGGACCACGCTGCTGGGCTTCAGCCGCGGCGCGTCCTTCAACGCCTACGCGGGCCGGGACCGCATCGCGGGCTGAGGGGCCGGCCCGGGCCCGCCCCGCCGCTGAATAGGATGAACGCCATGAAGCCCTTCCTGCTGCTCGCCACCCGGTCCGAGGACGACGTCGCGGACGAGGAGTACGAGACGATCTGCCGCTTCAGCGGCCTGCGGGAGGAGCAACTGCACCGGGTCCGGCTCGAGGCCGGGCCCATGCCCCCGATCGACCTGCAGCGCTACTCGGGGGTCATCATCGGGGGCTCCCCGTTCAACTCCTCGGACCCCCCGGAGCTGAAGTCGGCGGTCCAGCGCCGGGCCGAGGCGGAGATGCGGGACCTGCTCGACGAGGTCGTCGCCCGCGACTTCCCCTTCCTCGGCGCCTGCTACGGGGTGGGCACGCTGGGCACGCACCAGGGCGGGGTCGTCGACCGCACCCGCGGGGAGGAGATCGGCGTGATCGAGGTGAGCCTCACGGAGGAGGGGCGCCGCGACCCCCTGCTGCGGGAGCTGCCCGAGGTCTTCCACGGCTACGTGGGGCACAAGGAGGGCACCCGCCGGCTCGCCCCCTCGGCCGTCCTGCTGGCCACCGGCACCGACTGCCCCGTCCAGATGTTCCGGGTCGGGCGCAACCTCTACGCGACGCAGTTCCACCCGGAGCTGGACGGCCCCGCGCTGGTCAACCGGATCGAGGCGTACAAGGAGCACGGCTACTTCCCCACCGGCGACGCCGAGCGCGTGAAGGACCGGATCCGCACGGGCCCGGCCGTCACCGAGCCGCGCCGGATCCTGGCCGCCTTCGCCGACCGCTACGCCCGCTGAGGCGCGCCCCGGCCGGGCGTCGGGCGCGGCCGATAGCGTAGGGGCATGACCACCCGCACCGTGCCCTGGGCGCCCGCCGGCGACGACGCCCGCCCGGGCCCGCCCGCCCGCCGACTGCCCTACCACCGGCTGGGCCACGCCGACCCGGCCCACCGCTGGTGGAAGCCCCTCGTGGAGCTGCTGGTCTTCGGCGCCGTCTACGTGCTGCTCAGCGCCGTGCTGGGCATCGTGTGGACCCTGTGGCTGATCGCCACCCGCGGCGAGGGCGCGCTCGACGAGCTGCTGGGGGACCTGGCGAGCCTGGACATCATGGACCCGGCGCTGCTGTTCATGACGCTGCTCTCCGTGGTGCTGATGATCCCGGCGATCGTCGTGGCCCGGCTGGTCGCGGGCCCCCGCCCGCTGGGGCTGCTGCTGTCCGTGACGGGGCGGCTGCGCTGGGGCTTCCTGGTCCGCACGACCCTGCTCGCCCTGGCCGTCTACGCCGTGGGCCACGGCCTGCTCCTGGTCCTCGAGCTGGTCACCACGGGCTCACTGCAGCCGGCCGCGCCGCCGGAGCCGCCCGCGCAGCTGTGGCTGATCGTGCCGATGATCGTGCTGCTCGTGCCCCTGCAGTGCGCGGCCGAGGAGCTCGTCTTCCGCGGCTACCTGCTGCAGACCGTCGGGCGCTGGGTGCGCTCCCCGGCCCTGGCGGTCCTGCTGCCGGTGCCGCTGTTCACCTTCGCCCACCTCTACGACGTCTGGGGGCTGCTCGCGGTCGCTGCCATGGCGGTCGTGGCCGGGTGGCTGAGCTGGCGCACCGGCGGGCTCGAGGCCGCGATCGGGCTGCACGTGGTGAACAACGTGCTCGCGTTCTCCCTCGCGGCGGCCGGCTGGGCCGACCCCATGCCCGAGGAGTCCACGTGGGTCTCCCTGGCCTCCGCGCTGCCGCTCTACCTCGTCTTCGCCTGGCTGGTCGTGCGCGACGCCCGCCGGCGGGGGATCGAGGTCACCCGCACGGTCCCCGCCGTCCCGTCCCCGGCGCCGCTCCCGCCCGCCGGCGGCGGCCCGGGCGGGCCCGGCGGATGGGTGTGCCCCGGCCCGCCGGCGTGCCCCGGGCACTGGGCCGCTCCGGCCCCCGCCCCGGGGCCGCGTCCGTAGACTGGCCGGCATGGCAGCGCACGAGACCTCCCCCGACCCCCGCTCCGTCGTGGCCGACCTCGGCCGCTACGTCACGGACTCCCCGAGCTCCTACCACGCGGCCCGGGCCGCGGCGGCCCGGCTCGAGGCGGCCGGCTTCACCCGCCTGCCGGAGGAGGAGCCGTGGCAGCACGTGCACGGGCGCCGCTACGTGCTGCGCGACGGGGCGCTGATCGCCTGGGTCGCCCCGCACGGGGTGCCCGCCGGCGCCGGCTTCCGGATCCTCGGGGCGCACACCGACTCGCCGGGCTTCAAGCTCAAGCCGCGCCCCGGCACGAGCGCCCACGGGTGGCACCAGGCGGGCGTGGAGGTCTACGGCGGGCCCCTGCTGAACTCCTGGCTCGACCGCGACCTGCGCCTGGCCGGGCGCCTCGTGGTGCGCGGCGAGGACGGGACCCCCGCCGAGGTGCTGACCGCGACCGGGCCCGTGGCCCGCATCCCGCAGCTGGCGATCCACCTGGACCGGGAGGCGAACAAGGGGCTGACCCTCGACCGGCAGCAGCACCTCCAGCCCGTGTGGGGCGCGGGCGCGGAGGGCGCCGACGTCCTCGCGCTGCTGGCCGCGCACGCCGAGGGCGGCCCCGTGGACCCGGAGCGCGTCCTGGGCCACGACGTGGTGCTGGCCGACACCCAGGAGCCCGCGCTCCTGGGCGCCTCCGGCGAGCTGTTCGCCTCCGGCCGGCTCGACAACCTCTCCTCCGTCCACGCCGGGCTCACCGCCCTGGTCCGGGAGGCGGAGGCCCTCGAGGGCGGCCGGCGGATCGCGGTGCTCGCCGCGTTCGACCACGAGGAGATCGGCTCCGGCACCCGCTCCGGGGCCGCGGGCCCGTTCCTCGAGGACGTGCTCGTGCGACTGGCCGAGGCCCTCGACCGGACCCCGGCCGAGCACCGCCGGGCGCTGGCGGACTCGGTGTGCCTGTCCGCGGACGCCGGTCACCTGGTGCACCCCAACTACGCCGGCCACCACGACCCGGTGAACCGTCCCGAGCCGGGGGCGGGGCCGCTGCTGAAGCTCAACGCCGACCAGCGCTACGCCACGGACGCGGTGGGCGCGGGGATCTGGGCGGCCGCGTGCGAGCGCGCGGGCGTGGCCCACCAGCAGTTCGTCTCCAACAACCGGATCCCGTGCGGGTCCACGATCGGCCCGCTCACCGCCACCCGGCTGGGCATCCGCACGATCGACGCCGGGATCGGTCTGCTGTCGATGCACTCCGCCCGCGAGCTGTGCCACGTGGCCGACGCCGCCGCGCTCGACGCCGTCGCCGGGGCGTTCCTCACCGGCTGAGGACCCCGCGCACGCAGCAGGGGCGCCCCCGCACGGGGACGCCCCTGCTGTGCTGCGGGCCCGGGTCAGCGCGCGGCGGTCCCGGCGGCCACCCGCTCGGCGGGGAACTGCGGCATGGCGATGTCGGCCATGCGGGCCAGCACGCGCACCACCTGGCAGGAGTAGCCGAACTCGTTGTCGTACCAGACGTAGAGCACGAGCGAGCTGCCGTTGACGATGGTCGCCAGCCCGTCCACGACGCCCGCGCGACGCGAGCCCACGAAGTCGGTGGAGACGACCTCGGGGGAGTCGGTGTAGTCGATCTGCTTGCGCAGGGACGAGTTCAGCGAGATGTCGCGCAGGTACTGGTTGACGGCGTCCTTGGACTCCGGGGCGTTCTCCAGCTGCAGGTTCAGGATCGCCATGGACACGTCCGGGGTGGGGACGCGGATGGCGTTGCCGGTGAGCTTGCCGGCCATCTCGGGCAGGGCCTTGGCCACGGCCTTCGCCGCACCGGTCTCGGTGAGGACCATGTTCAGGGCGGCGGAGCGGCCGCGGCGGTCGCCCTTGTGCCAGTTGTCGATGAGGTTCTGGTCGTTGGTGTAGGAGTGCACCGTCTCGACGTGGCCCTGGGCGATGCCGTACTTGTCGTTGAGCACCTTCACGACCGGGGTGATCGCGTTGGTGGTGCACGAGGCGGCGGAGAGGATCCTGTCCTCGGGCACGATCACGTCGTCGTTGACGCCGCAGACGATGTTCTTCAGCTCGCCCTTGCCCGGGGCGGTGAGCAGGACCTTGGCCACGCCCTTGGACCCCAGGTGCTTGGACAGCCCGGCCTCGTCGCGCCACACGCCGGTGTTGTCCACGACGATCGCGTTGTCGATGCCGTAGGCGGTGTAGTCGATCTCGGAGGGGTCGTTCGCGTAGATGAACTGGATCGCCACCCCGTTGGCGGTGATGACGTTGTTCTCCTCGTCGACGTGGATCGTGCCGTCGAACTTGCCGTGCACGGAGTCGCGGCGCAGCAGGGAGGCGCGCTTGACGAGGTCGTTGCCCGGCTTCTTGCGCACGACGACGGCGCGCAGGTTCAGCCCGGTGCCGTCGTTGCGGTTGACGAGGATGCGGGCCAGCAGGCGGCCGATCCGGCCGAAGCCGTAGAGGACGACGTCCTGCGGCTCGGGGGTGTTCTGGTCCCTGCGCCCGACGACCGGGGCGAGCTCCTCGCGCAGGAACGCCTCGAGGTCGAGGTCGGACTCCTTGGACATGCGGTTGAGCTTGCCCAGGTCCACGGCACACGTGCCGAGGTCCAGGCGGGAGAGGGTCTCCAGGAGGCGGGTCGTGTCCTCGAGGGGCAGCTCCTCGCCGTCGATGCGGCGGGCGAAGCGGTGCGCCTTGATGATCTGGGTGACGGACTTGTGGACGAGCGAGCGTCCGTAGACCGTCGGGACGACCTTGTTCTCGCGGTGCAGCCGGCCGACCAGGGGAACGACGGCCTCGGCGAGCGCCTCGCGCTCGGCCCAGCTCTCGGGGGTGCTCAAGAATGACCTACTTCCTCGGCCGGGGACCTCGTCGTGTCCGGCCGTGTCGTGCCGCGCGTCGTTGCGCGGTCTCGGGACGCGTGGGCCGCTGCGGGGTCTTCGCGCAGGGCACCGCCGCCCATTCTAGGCGCACCGGGGCCCCCGGGGTGGCCTGCGTTACGCTCCCGCGCCGCCGGGTCCGCGCGGGGGCCGAGTGCTACCGTGTGGGCATGCTGACGGTGATCGGAGAGGCCCTCGTCGACGTGGTCTCGAAGCAGGGCCAGGAGCCCCGGGCGCACGCGGGCGGCAGCCCCATGAACGTGGCCGTCGGGCTGGCCCGGCTCGGCCACGAGGTGCAGTTCCTGGGCCGCTACGGCGACGACGAGCACGGCACCCGCGTCCAGGCGCACCTGCGGGACAACGGGGTGCGCCTGCCCTTCGAGCCCGACACCCGGCCCACCTCCGTGGCCGAGGCCGTGATCGACGACGACGGCGCCGCCACCTACGACTTCCGGCTCGACTGGTCCCTCGAGCTCGACGACGACCGGCTCGAGCGGCTGCTGGCCGGCACCGAGCTGCTGCACGTCGGCTCGATCGGGGCGATGCTCGAGCCCGGCGCCTCGAGGGTCCGCCGGGCCGTGGAGCTCGCCCACGGCCGGGCCGTGGTCTCCTACGACCCGAACTGCCGGCCCTCGATCATCCCCGACTCCTCGGCCGCCCGGGCGCGGGCGGAGGAGCTCGTGGCCCTCGCCGACGTCGTGAAGGCCTCCGACGAGGACCTGCTGTGGCTCTACCCCCACCGCAGCGTCGAGGAGACCGCCGCGGCGTGGCTGCGGGCGGGGGCGCGCCTCGTCGTCGTCACCCGCGGCCCGATGGGGCCCTGGGCCCGGACCCGGGCCACCGGCCCGCGCGGGGTGGAGGTCCCGGCCGCCCGTGCCGAGGTCGTGGACACCGTGGGCGCCGGCGACTCCTTCATGGCCGCGACCCTGGGCTGGCTCGCCGACCACGGCTACACCGGGGCCACCGCCCGCGAGCGGATCGACGACCTCGACGCCGGGCAGGTCGAGGACCTGTTGCGCTTCGCGGCCGCGGCCGCGGCCGTCACCGTCTCGCGCGCGGGCGCGGACCTGCCCCGGCGCGAGGACCTGCCCCGCGGCTGACCCCGCGCCCGACGCACCCGACCGCACGTCCCCGACCGGAAGGAGAGCCCCGTGCTCGACCGCGAACCCTACGCCGACCTGCCCGACCTGCCGAGCTTCACGCTCACCTCGGAGGACCTCACCGAGGGCGGGTCGCTCCACCCCGACCAGTGCTCCGGCATCATGGGCGCCGGCGGGCGGGACGTCTCCCCGCAGCTGAGCTGGTCCGGGGCCCCGGAGGGCACGAAGAGCTACGTGGTGACGATGTTCGACCCCGACGCCCCCACGCCCAGCGGCTTCTGGCACTGGTGCCTGTCCAACATCCCCGCCGAGGTCACCTCCCTCGAGCGGGGCGCGGCCTCGAACCCGCCGGCGGGGGCGGTCAAGCACCGCAACGACGGCGGCACGGACGAGTACATCGGCGCCGCCCCGCCCCCCGGCCACGGCCCGCACCGCTACGTCGTGTGCGTGACCGCCGTCGGGGAGGAGACCATCGAGGTCGACGAGAGCGCCAGCCCGGCCGCCGTGAACTTCCAGCTGTTCAGCCACGGCATCGCCCGCGCCTGCCTGACGGGCGTGCACGAGAGGTGACGCGCCGACCGTGAGCCCGCCCCTGGAGGTCTCCCCGCCGGGGACCCCGATCCGGCTGATCGCCAGCGACCTCGACGGCACCGTCCTGGGCCGGGACTTCCGCTTCCGCCCCCGCACGGTCGAGGCGCTGCGCGCCGCCCAGGACGGGGGGCTGCACGTGGTCTTCGTGACGGGCCGGCCGATGCGCTGGCTGGACCCGCTGCGCGAGCAGCTCGCGCACGAGGGCGTGGTCATCTGCTCCAACGGCGCGGTCGTCTACGACCTCGCGGCCGACCGCGTCGTGGAGTCGAGCCTGTTCCCCGTGCACGAGGCCTTCGCGGTGATGGACGAGATCGCGGCCCGCCACCCCGGGTCGCTGTTCGCCGCCGAGACCCTCGAGGGCGTCTACACCGACCACGGGTGGGCCCGCACCGACCGGATGGAGAGCGGGGCCCCGCGCACGGGCCCGCTGCGCGAGCAGGTCCCGGCGGAGCCGGGTCTCGTGAAGTTCCTGGCCAAGCGGGACGGGGCGGAGCCCCACGCCTACGTGCGGGCGCTGACCGAGCTGGTGGGCGGGCGGCTGTCCGTGACCTCCTCCGTGGCCGGGAGCCCGCTCGTGGAGATGGGCCAGCGGGGGCTGACCAAGGCCCGCACGCTCACCCAGTACGCGGCCGAGCGCGGGATCGGCCCGCACGAGGTGCTCGCCTTCGGGGACATGCCCAACGACCTCGAGATGCTCACCTGGGCCGGGCACGGCTACGCCATGGCGGACGGCCACCCCGCGGTGGTCCGGGCGGTCGGGCGCACCGCCCCGCCCTTCGCCGAGGACGGCGTGGCCCGGGTGATCGAGGCGCTGCTGCGCGAGCAGGCGGGGGAGCGGCCTGCGGGACAGGTCTCTACGGCTGGGTAACAATGGGGTCGTGGACACCCCAGCACCCCGCCCCGCCGCGCCGGCGGCCCTCGCCCACCGCGGCTTCTCCCCGGAGGGCGCCGAGAACACCCTCGACGCCGTCCGCGCCGCCCGCGACCTGGGCTACGCGTGGATCGAGACCGACGTGAACACGACCGCCGACGGCGTCGTGCTCAGCTTCCACGACGAGACCCTCGACCGCGTCACCGGCACGCCCGGGGCCGTCTCGGCGCTGACCTGGGAGCAGGTCCGCCGCGCACGCGTCGCCGGCGGCCCGGCCATCCCCACCCTCGCGGAGCTGCTGCGCGCCTTCCCCGAGCTGCGGTTCAACATCGACGTCAAGGACGAGGCCTCGGTCGCGGCCCTGCCGCCGCTGCTGCACGAGCTCGGCGCCGCCGGGCGGGTGCGCGTGACCTCGTTCTCCGAGAGCCGCCGGCGGCGCACCCTGCGGGCCCTGCGCGCGCTCACCGGCGGCCCGGTGCCCACCTCCTCCGGCAAGGAGGGGATGCGGCTGCTGCTCGTGAGCTCGTGGCTGGGCGGGCCCGCGTGGCGGATCGCCCGCCGGCTGGCCGCCCGGTGGATCGAGCCCTTCGACACCGTCCAGATCCCCCGCCGCCACCGCGTGCGCGGGGGCCGGGAGATCGAGCTCGTCACCCCCCGCTTCCTCGCCTTCGCCCACCGCCACGGCATCGCGGTGCACGTGTGGACCGTCAACGACCCCGAGGAGATGGCCGAGCTGCTCGAGCTCGGCGTGGACGGGATCGTCACCGACCGCGCCGACCTGCTCGCGGACCTGCTCGCCCGCCGCGGGCAGTGGCCGCCCTCCGGCGTGTGAGCCGTGGCACCCGGGTCCGGGCCGTGGCAGGGTGGGCCCATGACCGACATCACCGCCCTGCCCGCGGACCCGGAGCCGTACGTGCTCGCCGAGGTCCGCGACGGGACCGGCCACCTCGTGCTGAACCGGCCCCGCCAGCTCAACGCGCTCACCGCGCAGATGTACCTCGACCTGCGCGCGGCCCTCGACGCGTGGCGCGACGACGACGCCGTGGACCACGTGCTGGTCACCTCCGCCTCCCCGAAGGCGTGGTGCGCCGGCGGGGACATCCGCCAGGTCCGCGAGGCCGTCACGAACGGGCGGATCGGGGCGGCCACGCGGGTCTTCGCCGTCGAGTACGCCCTCGACTGCCTCATCGCCGACTACCCCAAGCCCTACGTGGCGCTGATGAACGGCATCTGCATGGGCGGGGGCATGGGCATCTCCGTGCACGGCTCCCACCGGGTGGTCGGCCCCTCGACCGTGCTGGCCATGCCCGAGACGCGGATCGGCTTCTTCACGGACATCGGCGCCTCCTGGTTCCTGCCCCGCGTCTCGCGCCCGGGACGCCGGGACGAGCCCGGCCTCGCCGTCGGCCGCTGGCTGGCCCTGGGCGGGCAGCGGATCACCGGGGCGGACGCCGTGGCCCTCGGCCTCGCCGACGTCCTGGTCGCCGACGAGGACTTCCCCGCGCTCGCGGACGCCGTGGTCGCCGAGGGGCCGGAGGCGGCCCTGGCGCGCTTCGCCCGCGACCCGGGACCCTCCGCGGTCGTGGAGCGGTGGGACGAGATCGAGCAGCGCTACGGCGCCGGCACCCTCGAGGAGATCGTCGCCGCGGCCCCCGAGGACCTCGAGGGCATGAGCCCGTCCTCCCTCGTGCGCACCTTCGAGCTGCTCGAGCGCGGCGCCGCCGAGCACGACGTCCGCTCGTGCCTGGAGCGGGAGCTGCGGCTGGCCGCGGACACGATCGCCCGCCCCGACTTCGCCGAGGGGGTGCGCGCGGTGCTCGTGGACAAGGACAACGCCCCGTCCTGGGAGCACGCCTCGGTCGCCGACGTCGACGTCGCCGCCGTGCGCGCCCTGCTCGACGAGAAGCTGCCGCTGCCCCTCTGAGCCCCGCTCACCCGTCCCGGGCGACCGGGGCGGGGCGCACGACGTGGCGGCGCCAGCCCAGCAGGAGCACGACGGCCAGGGCCGCGGTGACGACCACGAACCCGGCGAGGGTGTCCCGGGCGGCGAGGCTGCGGAGGATGCCGTAGACGAGGGTGAACAGCGCCCCCAGCTCGACGCCCTCCGCGAGGACCCGGTGGCGCCGCTCCACGGCCAGACCCGCCGCGAGCAGCGCCACGGCCGCGACGGTCGCGGCGATGCCGACGTCCCGGTGGTGGGCCGCGGCCCGGTCCTCCCACGCCCGCCGCTGCTCCTCGTAGGCCTGCCACGCCGGCAGCTCCTCGGCCGTCAGGGCCCGGCGCTCCTGCACGAGGGCCAGACCCCCCGGCGGCTCCGGCTCGGGCGGACCGGGGTGGACCGTGCTGATGCCCGTGCCGACGAACAGCGCCAGCATCAGCCCCAGGAAGAACGTGTAGACCGCGCGCACCACCCGGGTCTCCGTCGTCGTCATGGACCCGTTCCCTCCGTCGTCCGCCGCTGCCGCCCCCATCATCGCCCGGGCACCGGCCGGCGTCCACGGCCGTCACCTCCCGGGCGGGTCTTCCGCGCCCCCGCACCCCTGCCTACCCTGGGAGCACCTCGGACGGGCCCGGCAGGGAACGGGCCCGGGAAGGCGGGTGGGGACCATGACGATCTACGAGGACCGGGTCGACGCCGGACGTCAGCTGGCCCGGCGGCTGCTGCCGCTGCGGGGCCAGGACGTGGTCGTGCTGGGGCTGCCGCGCGGGGGCGTGCCCGTGGCCTTCCAGGTGGCCATGGCCCTGGACGCGCCCCTGGACGTGATCGTGGTGCGCAAGCTCGGCGTCCCGTCCCAGCCCGAGCTGGCGATGGGGGCCATCGGCGAGGAGGGCGCCCGGGTGCTCGACGAGCGCACCGTGCGCTACTTCGGACTGGGGGAGGAGCAGGTCGCCGCCGTGGAGGAGCGCGAGCGGGCGGTGCTGGAGGAGCGCACCACCCGCTTCCGCGAGGGCCGCGAGCGCGTGGACCTCACCGGGCGCACGGCCCTGGTCGTCGACGACGGCATCGCCACCGGTGCCACGGCACGGGTGGCCTGCCGGATCGCCCGCCAGCTCGGGGCCGCCCGCGTGGTGCTGGCCGTGCCGGTCGCCCCGGAGGAGGCGGTGGCGCGGGTGGTCGAGGCGGACGAGGTCGTCTGCCTGGCGACCCCGCACTTCTTCACGGCCGTCGGCTACCACTACCGGGACTTCTCGCCGACGTCCGACGACGAGGTCGTGGCCCTGCTCGACGCCGCCGCGCGCCGGCACCTGCCGCAGCTGCCGGGGCCCCCGGGGGCCGGTGCGGGCGGCGGCGCCGGACCCGTGGACCAGGACGTGCGCATCCCCGCCGGCGGGGCCGAGCTGGAGGGGCACCTCGTGCTGCCCCGCCCCGGGGCCGGGGTCGTGGTCTTCGCCCACGGCTCCGGCAGCAGCCGGCACAGCCCCCGCAACCGCTACGTCGCCGAGGTGCTGCAGGAGGCAGGACTGGGCACCCTGCTCCTGGACCTGCTCACCCCGCGGGAGGAGGCCGACCGCGCCAACGTCTTCGACATCGGGCTGCTGGCCCAGCGCCTGGGCGCGGCCACCGCCTGGCTGCAGCAGCTGCCCGCCGCGGCCTCCTCGCCGGTGGGCTGGTTCGGGGCCAGCACGGGCGCGGGGGCGGCCCTGTGGGCGGCGGCCGAGCCGGGGGCCCGCGTGCGGGCGGTGGTCTCGCGCGGCGGGCGCCCGGACCTCGCGGGCCCGCGCCTGGGCGAGGTCCGCGCGCCGACGCTGCTCGTCGTCGGCGGGCAGGACCCGGAGGTGCTCGCCCTCAACCGGCGGGCCGCGCAGATGCTGCACTGCCCGCACCGGCTGGTCGTGGTGCCCGGGGCCACCCACCTGTTCGAGGAGCCCGGCACCCTCGCCCGGGCCGCCGAGCTGGCCCGCGACTGGTTCACCGACCACCTCGGCGAGGGCGGGGGCCCGCGGTGAGCCCGCGGCGCAGCCCGTCCCCGGGGACGGACGTGCTCGCGCAGATCCGCTCCCTGGCCGGTCCGCTGGTCGCCCCGGAGGACCTCGACCGGCTCGTGGAGCGCTGCGCCGGGGCGCGCTGGGTGTGCGTGGGGGAGGCCTCCCACGGCACGCACGAGTACTACCGGTGGCGGTCGCTGCTGAGCCGCCGGCTGATCGAGGAGCACGGCGTCGCCTGGATCGGCGTGGAGGGCGACTGGCCGGACTGCTGGCGGCTCGACCGGTGGGTGCGCGGGCTCGGCGACCAGGACCTGGACGCCCGCGGCGTGCTCGCCGGCTTCGAGCGGTGGCCCACCTGGATGTGGGCCAACGAGGAGGTCGCCGAGTTCCTGGACTGGCTGCGGGAGTTCAACGAGCGCCGGCCCGCGCCGCGGCAGGTGGGCTTCTACGGCCTCGACGTGTACTCGCTGTGGGACTCCCTGCGCGAGATCATCGCCTGGCTCGAGCAGCACGCCCCCGAGGCGCTGCCGGCGGCCCTGCAGGCCTGGCAGTGCTTCGTGCCCTTCCACGAGGACCCGCACGAGTACGCGTGGAGCACCCGGATCGTGCCGGAGAGCTGCGAGCCGGACGTCGTGGCGCTGCTGGCCGAGGTGCGCCGGCGGACCCTGGGCCGGACCGCGGAGGACCCCGGGGCCTTCACGGCGGCGCTCAACGCGATGGTCGCCGCCGACGCCGAGCGCTACTACCGCACGATGGTCCTCGGCGACCGCCGGTCCTGGAACGTGCGCGACCAGCACATGGCGGACGTCGCGGACCTGCTGGCCCGCCACCACGGCCCCGGGTCGACGGGGCTGGTGTGGGCGCACAACTCGCACGTGGGCGACGCCCGGGCCACCGACATGTTCGACGCGGGGCTGGTCAACGTGGGCCAGCTGCTGCGGGAGCGCCACGCCCCTGCCGAGGTGGTCCTCGTGGGCATGGCCGCGTGGACCGGCACCGTGGTCGCGGCCGAGGCGTGGGGCGAGCCCGAGGAGGTCGTGGCCGTGCCGGAGGCCCGTGCCGGCAGCCACGAGGACCTGCTCCACCGGGCCCTCGGGGAGCCGGCCGCGATGGTCTTCGGCCGGGACCGGTCGGGACCGTGGCTGTCGGGGCGGTGGGGCCACCGGGCGGTCGGCGTCGTCTACCACCCGTGGCGCGAGGCCGGCAACTACGTCCCCACGCGCATGGGGGAGCGCTACGACGCGCTGCTGTGGTTCGAGGACACCCGGGCCCTGCGCCCGCTGCACCACGAGCTCCCGCCCGAGGAGCCGGAGCTGGGGACCGAGCCGACCGGCCTGTGACCCCGGGCCCGC
Organism: Kocuria sp. LUK; assembly: GCF_021012935.1. Classification (NCBI taxonomy): domain Bacteria; kingdom Bacillati; phylum Actinomycetota; class Actinomycetes; order Micrococcales; family Micrococcaceae; genus Kocuria; species Kocuria sp. LUK. Next base: position 134,447 of record NZ_JAJMZI010000006.1, on the reverse strand, counting down.
GGACGCCGGGGCCCGGCGGCGTCAGCCCGCCGGCGGCGCCGCCGCGGCCGTCTCCGCGGGCGGGCGCGGGCCCTCGTGGCGGTCCTGGAAGAAGCGGCGCCAGCCCAGGAACAGCACCACGGCCAGCCCCACGGACACGGCGGCGAAGGTCAGCCCCGTCTCGTCCGAGGCGAAGCTGCGCCCGACCGCGTAGACCAGGGTGAACAGCCCGCCGAGCATCACACCGTTGGTCAGCACCTGGTTGCGCCGTTCGAGGACCAGGCTCAGGGCCAGCAGCAGGACCGAGGCGGCCAGGGACACCACGGCGACGTCGCGGTTGTAGTCGTTGCGCTCCTCCTGCCACGAGCGCATCTGCTGCTCGTACTCCCGCTCCCGGGCGAGCTGCTCCTCGGTGGGTTCCTCGCCGGGGGTGAACTGCATCTCGACCGGGTACTCGGGCATCTCCGGTCCCGGGTGGAAGGTCTGGATCCCCAGCCCCACGAACAGGGCGATCAGCGCCCCCAGGAAGAAGGTGTAGACGATCTTCATCACTCGGTTGTCGTCCACGGCGCGCTCCGATCCTCGTGCCCCGGGGCCCGCCGCCGGCCGGCCGCGGCGCTCCGGGTGCCTCCATTGTGGGCCGCCTCCGCCCGCGCGGCCAGCACCGCCGCGGCCGGGACGCCCCGGGACCACGACCCGGTGCGCCGCGGCGGGCCGCGGCCCCGTCCGGCCCCGGGTGCGGGCCCGGGTGCGGGCCCGGACGGGGAGGGGCTCGTCATGTGCGCGCGAGCAGGCCCGGACCCTTGGGCCCGGGCCCGCGACGGGCCTACCCTGGCGGTGCCGGGGCAGGGCTCCTGCCGCCGGCCGGCTCCCCGGGGAGCGGACGTGGCTCCCCGCCGGCCGCGACCGGCGCTCGGAGGAAGGAGGTCCGACCATGGCCGGACTGATGCGCAGGGACCCGTTCGAGGTGCTGGAGCCGTTCCGCCGGCTCCTGGAGGGCGGGGACCTGCAGGCGGCGACGCCGCGGGTCGAGGAGTTCCGGGAGGGCAGCACCGTGGTGATCCGCGCGGAGCTGCCCGGCATCGACCCCGAGGCGGACGTCGAACTGACCGTCGTGGACGACACGCTGCGGCTGCGCGCCGAGCGGCGCGAGCGCAGCGAGCACAGGACCAAGGACGGCTACCGCTCGGAGTTCCACTACGGCTCGTTCTCCCGCACGCTCCCGCTTCCCGCGGGGTGCAAGGAGGAGGACATCACCGCGACCTACACCGACGGCGTCCTCGAGGTCCGGGCCCCCGTGCGGGAGCAGGACGAGCGGCCGGCGACCCGGCGGATCCCCGTCCGGCGCACCGGCGGGGCCCTGGGCGCGGGCGGCACGGGCTCCGGCGGTGCGGAGACGGGCGGCACGGGTGCCGCAGGCACCGCGGCCGGCGGCACGGCGACCGGCACGGGCACGACCGGCGCGACGCCCGGCACGACGACGGCGGGCGGCGCGGGTCCCGCCACCCCGGCCGGCGGGAGCACGGGCGGGCCGGCGCCCGAGGGGAGCATCCCGTGACCGAGCCGGAGCGGCCGGGCGAGCGGGTCGTCGTCGGCCTCGACGGCTCGGAGTCCTCGAAGGAGGCGCTGCGCGAGGGCCTGCGCCTGGCCCAGGCCCTCGACCTGCCGGTGGAGGCGGTCATGTGCTGGGAGGACCCCCTCCTGTTCGAGAGCTACCGCGTGGTCGACCCCGAGGAGTTCCGGGTCGCGAGCGAGCAGCTGCTCGAGCGGACGCTGGCGGAGGTCCTCGGGCCCGAGCGCCCCGCCCGGCTGACGTCCCGGCTCCTGCGGGGCCGGCCCGCCGAGCAGCTGATCGAGTGCAGCGAGGGCGCGCGCATGCTCGTCGTGGGCAGCCGCGGGCGCGGCGGGGTCGCCGGGATGCTCCTGGGCTCCGTCGGCTCCGCGCTCGTGTCCCACGCCCGGTGCCCGGTGCTGGTCGTCCGGCACTGATCCGCCCCGCTCCCGTCCCTGCCGGGACGGGAGCGGGGTCCACGACCCACGGCGCCGTCGGCGGCGCGGACGGAGGAGGACCGCCATGACAGCACCCGGACCCGACGAGCAGGCCCCCGTGCTGGTGGGCATCGACGGCTCCGCCGGCTCCCGGGAGGCGCTGCGCGCCGCCGCGCGCATCGCGCAGGCCCTGGACGCCCCGCTCGAGGTGCTCATGCTCTGGGAGGGGCCGCCGCTCTACGAGGGCTGGGACGTCGTGGACCCCGACCGGCCCCCGGAGGGCAGCGTGCGGCTGCTGCGGGAGTCGCTGGCGGAGGTCTTCGGCGAGCGGCTGCCCGCCACGGTGCGGGCCCGGCTGGTGCACGGGCGCCCCGCCGAGCGGCTCGTCGCCGAGAGCGGGCGCGCCCAGCTGCTCGTCGTGGGCCGCCGCGGCCACAGCGGGCTGCGCAGCGCCGCCCCCGGCTCGGTGTCCACCGCCTGCGTGGGGCACGCCCGCTGCCCCGTGATGGTCGTCAAGCACTGACGTCCCGCGCGGCCGGGGACTACCCTGGGAGCACAGGGCGTGCCGGCCCGCGGGACGCCGCGACGAGGGGGTTTCAGCCATGACGGAACCGTCGGAGGACCGCGTCCTGGTCGGGATCGACGGCTCGGAGGCCTCGCAGGAGGCCCTGCGCCTCGCGGCCCGCCTCGCCCGGGCGCTGGGCGCGCCGCTCGAGGCCATCGCCTGCGCCGGGGACCCCACCGTCCTCGACGCCGACCTGCTCGTGGACGAGGAGGCGCTGCGCGCCAACCACGAGCGGATCCTCGCCCGGACGGTGGCGGCCGTGTTCGGCGACGACGTCCCACCGGGCCTGCGCACGACCGTGCTGGGCGGCCGCCCCGCCGGGCGGCTCATCGCCGAGAGCGAGCACGCCCAGCTGCTCGTGCTCGGACGCCACGGCCGCTCCGGGCTCGGGGCGCGCCTGGGCTCGGTCTCCAACGCGTGCGTGGCCTACGCGCACTGCCCCGTGGTGGTCGTCCGGCACTGACGTCCCGCCCGCGCCACCCGCGCGTTCCGGCGCGCGCCGGGGGGCCGGGACGCGGCGGGCGGCGCTCACGGCTCCCGGCGGGGCCCCCGCAGCGCGCGCAGGGCGTTGAGGATCGCCAGCAGGTCCACGACCTCCTGGCTCAGCGCCCCCAGGATCGCCGGCAGCACGCCCGTGGCCGCGACCAGCATCAGCGCCACCGACAGCGCGATGCCCAGCCAGATGCTCTGGAGGGCGACCTGCACGGTGCGCCGCCCGATGCGCACGGCCGTGGCGGTGCGCGAGAGGTCCTCGGTGAGGACCACCACGTCCGCGGACTCGCTCGCGGCGGTGGCCCCGCGCGCGCCCATCGCCACGCCGACGTCCGCCACGGCGAGCACGGGGGCGTCGTTGACGCCGTCGCCGACCATCAGCACGGGCCGGTCGGGGGCCTCCCGCACGGTGCGGACCTTGTCCTCGGGCAGGCACTCCGGCAGCACCTCGCGCAGCCCCAGGTCCGCGGCGACGTGCTCGACCGTGGCCCGGGCGTCGCCGCTGAGCACGAGCAGCCGCCGCACCCCCAGGGCGGTGAGCTCGGCCATCGTCGCGGCCGCGTCCGCGCGCACCCGGTCGCTCATCACCAGCGTGCCCGCGAACCGGCCGTCCACCGCGGCGTAGACGGCGAGCTCGCCCGGGCCCAGCGGCTGCTCCGGGGTGCCGGGGGCGCTGCGGGCCACGTGCGCGCGCTTGCCGACGACCACCTCGTGCCCGTCCACCCGCGCCGTCACGCCGTGGGTGGCCTCCTCGTGGGCGGTGCGCGCCGCGGGCAGCACGAGCCCCCGGGCGAGGGCGGCCTCCCGCACCGAGGTGGCCAGCACGTGCGAGGAGTACTGCTCGGCGGCGGCCACCAGCCGCAGCAGCCCGTCCTCGTCCCACGGCGGGGCCGGGTGCACGGCCCGCAGCTCGGGGCGGCCGTAGGTGATGGTGCCGGTCTTGTCGAAGGCGGCCGTGCGCACGCGCGCCAGCCGCTCCAGGGTCCCGGCGTCCTTCACGATCAGCCCGTTGCGGGCGGCCCGGCTCATCCCGCCCAGGAACGCCACGGGCGCCGCCAGCAGCAGGGGGCAGGGGGTCGCCACCACGAGCACCTCGGCCACGACCACGGGGTCCCCGTGCCACCACCACGCCAGCCCGGCCACCAGGAACGCGAAGGCCGTGAACGGCACCGCGTAGCGGTCGGCCAGGCGCACCACCGGGGCCCGGGAGGCGGCGGCCTCGCGGACCATCTCCACGATCGTCGCGTACTGGCTCTCCGCGGCGGTGGCGCTCGCGCGCAGCACCACGGCCCGCTGCTCGTTGAGCACCCCGGAGAGCACCTCGTCCCCGGCCCGGCGGGTCACCGGGAGGGACTCCCCGGTGATCGAGGACTCGTCGAAGTCGGCCTCCGCACTCACGAGCCGCCCGTCCACGGGCACGACCTCGGCCGGGCGCACCAGCAGCTCGTCGCCGGGACGGACCTCCTCGACCGCGACGTCCTCGACGGCGCCCCCGGGCCCGAGCCGGTGGGCGAGCACGGGGGCGCGCTCGAGCAGGGCGTTGAGCTCCTTGCGGGCCCGCTCGGCCGCGTAGTCCTCGAGGGCCTGCCCGCCCGTGAGCATGAGCACGACGACGAGGGCGGCCAGGTACTCGCCCACGACCACGGTGGCCGTGATCGCGGTGACGGCCAGCAGGTCCACGCCCCACCGGCCGGCCAGCAGGTCCCGCACCATGCCCCAGGACACGTGCAGCGCGACCCCCACGGCCCAGGCCGAGCCCGCCCACCGGGCGGCGGCCGGCTCGCCGGCGGCGAGCAGCCCGAGCACCGCGAGCCCCACCAGCAGCGTCGCGGCGACCAGCGGGTAGCGCCGCGGGACGCGCAGGAGGCGGCCGACGGGGCCCGGGGGCGCGGCGGTCTCGGGGAGGGTGCCGACGGGGACGCTCATGCGTCCATTGTGCTCCCGGGACCCGCGGCCAGACGCCGTTCGGTCTCGGCGATCCGCCGGGCCGTGCGCAGGAAGCTGTCGGGGTTCAGGGAGATCGAGTCGATCCCCTCGCGGACCAGGAACTCGGCGAAGTCCGGGTGGTCGCTGGGACCCTGCCCGCAGATCCCGATCGGGATGCCCGCGGCGTGGGCCTTGCGGATCGCCTCGGCGATCATGCGGGTCACCGCCTCGTCCCGCTCGTCGAACAGGGCCCGCAGGGCCTCGGCGTCGCGGTCCACGCCCAGGACGAGCTGGGTGAGGTCGTTGGAGCCGATCGAGAAGCCGTCGAAGCGGGCGGCGAACTGCTCGGCGAGGACCACGTTGGAGGGGATCTCGCACATCATGTAGACCTTCAGCCCCTCCCGGCCGCGCTCGAGGCCGTGGGCGGCCATCTCCGCGAGCACCCGGTCCGCCTCGGCGGGGGTGCGGCAGAACGGGACCATGACCACCACGTTGCGGAAGCCGATGTGCTCCCGGACGCGCCGCAGCGCCCGGCACTCGAGGGCGAAGCCCTCCCGGTACCGGGGGTCGTAGTAGCGGGAGGCCCCGCGGAAGCCCAGCATCGGGTTCTCCTCGGCCTGCTCGAAGGCCGCCCCGCCCACCAGGTGCGCGTACTCGTTGGACTTGAAGTCGCTCAGCCGCACGACCACCGGCCGGGGGTGGTGCGGGGCGGCGAGCTTCGCCAGGCCCAGCGCCAGGGTCTGCACGAAGTACTCGCCCGGGTCCTCGAAGCCCTCCGTCAGCTCGGCGATCCGCCGGCGGTCGGCCTCGTCGGCGACCCGCTCGGGGTGGACCAGGGCCATGGGGTGGACCTGGACGATGCTGTTGACCACGAACTCCATCCGCGCCAGGCCCACGCCGTCGGCCGGCAGCCGCCACCAGCGCAGGGCGGCGTCGGGGCTGGCGACGTTGACCATGATCGCGGTGCGCGTGCGCGGCAGCGACCCGAGGTCGACCTCCTCGGCGCGGAAGGGCAGCGTCCCGGCGTAGACCCGCCCGCGCTCGCCCTCCGCGCACGAGACGGTCAGCTCCTGCCCGTCGGCCACGACGGCCGTGGCGTCCCCGGTGCCCACGACCGCCGGCAGCCCCAGCTCGCGGCTGACGATCGCCGCGTGGCTGGTGGGCCCGCCGTGGTCGGTGACCACGGCCGCGGCCCGGCGCATCACGGGCACCCAGTCGGGGTCGGTCGTGCCGGTGACGAGCACCGCCCCGGCCGGGAAGTCCTCGACGTCGGCGGGGGAGCGCACCACCCGCGCCGGCCCGGCCGCGATCGCGTCGCCGATGGCCGCGCCCGAGGCGAGCACCGGCCCCGAGCCCTCCAGGTGGTGGACGGTGAAGCGGGTCCCGCCGCGGCGGGCCTGGACGGTCTCCGGGCGGGCCTGCAGCAGGAACAGCTCGCCGGTGGACCCGTCCTTGGCCCACTCCAGGTCCATGGGCCGGCCGTAGTGCTCCTCGACCTGCACCGCCCAGCGGGCCAGGCGCAGCACGTCGGCGTCGTCGAGCACGAACGCCCGGCGCTCCCGGTCGGTCGTGGCCACGAGCCGGGTCCGGGGCGCGGCGGCGGGGGCGTCGTCGTCGCGGACCATCTTCTGCAGCTTCGCGCCCCGGGTGCGCTCGACCACCGGCGCGGGGGCGGCCCCCAGCAGGGGCTTGAACACGACGTACTTGTCGGGGTCCACGGAGCCCTGCACCACGGTCTCCCCGAGGCCCCACGCGGCGCTGACCACGACCACGTCGGGGAAGCCCGTCTCGGTGTCGAGGGTGAACATCACCCCGGAGGCGCCGAGGTCCGCCCGGACCATCTCCTGGACCCCCACGGACAGGGCCACCGCCAGGTGGTCGAAGCCCTTGAGCTCGCGGTAGGTGATCGCCCGGTCGGTGAACAGGGACGCGTAGCAGCGCCGGCACGCCTCGAGCAGGGCCTCCTCGCCGACCACGTCCAGGAACGTCTCCTGCTGCCCGGCGAAGCTGGCGTCGGGGAGGTCCTCGGCCGTGGCGCTGCTGCGCACCGCCACGGCCGGGTCGGCCCGCCCGGTGCGGGCGCCCAGCGCCCGGTAGGCGGCGCGGATCCGCTCGGCCGTGTCCTCGGGGAAGGCCCCGCCCAGGAACAGCTCCCGCACGGCGGCCCCGGTCTCGCGCAGGCCGGCCCGCCCGGACCGGTGCGCCGCGAGCAGCTCTCCGAGCCGCGGGCCGATCCCGTTGGCGGCCACGTAGGCGCGGTAGGCGTCCGCGGAGGTCGCGAAGCCGCCGGGCACGCGCACCCCGCGCCCGCCGAGGGCCCGCAGCAGCTCGCCCAGGGAGGCGTTCTTCCCGCCCACCCGGGGGACGTCGGCCATGCCGAGCTCCTCGAGCGGGAGGACGTCGGGGCCGGACACCTCAGCCCCTCCGCGCGAGCAGCGCCGCGCAGGCCCGCTCGCACCGCCGGGCCGCCTCGGCGGCGACCGCGCAGTGCTCATAGGTCTCGGCGTGGCGGCCGGAGGCCTCCGCGCAGGCCGCGCCCGCGCCCCGGCACGCCTCGAGCAGCGGCAGCAGCACGGCGTGCCCGTCCCCGGGCTGCGGGAAGCCGCGCCGGGCGAGCACCGCGGCCGTCGCGGCGGCCACGGCGGCGCAGTCCTGCTGGGTGCGCGCGCACTCCCGCAGCTGCGCCACGTCCGGCTCGTCGAGGCACGCGTCCGCGGCGACCAGGCCGACCTGCGCGGCCTCCAGGCACGCCTCCATGCACTCCGCCTCGGCCGAGCGCTCCCCGGTCGGCACCTCGGGCGCCGCCGGGTGCGCCGTGAGGGCGCGGTGGATGCTGTTCATGCCGGTGCTCCTCGGCTCGTGCGGGCCCCGCCCGCCTCAGCCCGCGAGCCGGGCCGCCGGTCCGGCGTCCCGGTCCTCGGGGGCGAGGGGCAGGTCGGGTCGGTAGGGGACCGTGCCGCGGGCCCGGCGGGCACCGGACGGGCCGGCCGGCCGTCCCGGCGCGGGGGTGCCCGCCCGCCGGGCGGCGAGACGGGTCACGGTGCCGTGCACCGGCAGCTCCTCCGGCAGCACGAACGCGACGGGCGGGGTCCCGCGCACTGCCTCCTCGTGCTCGGAGGTCCACCGGAGCAGGTCCACGGCGGCCGCCTCCACGTGGTGGGCCGCCGCGAGGTCGACGCTCACGCGGATCCCGGGGACGAGGCCGCGGGCCCGGCGCAGCAGCGGGGCCAGGGCCCGGTGGTTGAGCTCCGTCAGGCAGCCCGTGACGACCAGCCGGACGGTCCGGCCGTCGAGGTCCACCTGGACGAGGACGGAGAGCTTGTGGTTCATGGATCCCCCAAGGACGTGCGTCGCGCGCGGCGGACAGCCCGGCCCGCCTCCGGCCTCCCACGGTAGGGAAGGAGACGTGCGTCACCAAGGCGCGGGCGCTCCCGGCGCCCACATTTCGTCAACCGACGGGTAACCCCGCCCGCCCCCGGACCCGTCCACGCGCCCGTACCCGGAGCCCGGACGGGCTCCGCCGGGGCCCTGCGCCGCCGCGCAGCGGCTCAGCCGAGGGGCGAGGGCAGCCGGGTGGTGTCGGGAGCCAGCGGGTCGGTGCCCACGGTGCCGCGGCGGCGGGCCAGGCCCGCCATCACGTGGTAGACCACGAGGGTCGCGGCCGTGCCCAGGGCGATGCCGGCGAACTGCAGCCCGAAGGCCTCCCACGTGTAGTCGGCAATGCCGATGATCATCGCCACGGCGGCGGTGGTGAGGTTGACGGGGTTGGAGAAGTCCACGCGGTTCTGCACCCAGATCCGCACCCCGAGCATGCCGATCATGCCGTAGAGCACCGTGGCCGCCCCGCCCAGCACCCCGGCGGGCACGGTGGCCACCGCGGCCCCGACCACGGGGAAGACGCTGAGCAGGATCGCCACGAGGGCCGCCACCCAGTACGCGGCCGTGGAGTAGACGCGGGTCGCGGCCATCACCCCGATGTTCTCGGCGTAGGTGGTGGTGCCCGAGCCGCCGCCGGAGCCGGCGACGACCGTGGCGAGGCCGTCGGACATGATGGCCCGCCCGATCCAGGGGTCGAGGTCGTCGCCGGTCATCAGCGCCACGGACTTCACGTGCCCGATGTTCTCGGCGACCAGCACGAGCACCACCGGCACGAACAGCCCCAGCAGGGGCAGGTGGAACTCGGGGGCCTGGAACGGGGGCAGCCCGACCAGGCCCTGCTCCTGCCACACGGCCCCGAGCCCGGAGAAGTCGACCTCGCCGCGCAGCACCGCGGTGACGTAGCCGATGAGCACGCCGAGCAGGATGGACAGCCGCCCGGGCAGCCCGCGCAGGAGCACCGAGATCAGGACGATGGACCCGAGCGTGACGAGCGCGGTGACCGGCGCGGCCATGAAGTTGTCCTTGGCCGAGGGCGCGAGGTTGAAGCCGATCAGCGCCACGATGGTGCCGGTGACCAGCGGCGGCATGAGCCGCTGCAGCCAGCCGGTGCCGGCGGCCTGCACGAGCAGCCCGAGCAGGAACAGGGCCGCGCCGGCCATCACCACGCCCCCGAGCGCCCCGCCGGGGCCGAACTGCGCGGTCGAGGCGGTGATGGGGGCGATGAACGCGAAGGAGGACCCGAGGTAGGACGGCACCCGCCCGGCGGTGACCAGCAGGAACAGCATCGTCCCGAGACCGGAGAAGAACAGGGTCGTGGACGGCGGGAAGCCGGTGATCAGCGGGACGAGGAACGTGGCCCCGAACATGGCGACCACGTGCTGGGCGCCGATCGTCGCGGTCCGCGGCCAGGTGAGGCGCTCGCGGGGGCCGACGACCCGGCCGGGGGCGACCGTGCGGCCGTCACCGTGCAGGCGCCAGCGCAGGCCCAGGCGGGTAGCGGGGGGTCCGGGCTCGGGGGAGGTCATGCGGGTCTCCTCGACGGCGGTGGGGAGGCCCGGAGCCGGGCCTCCCCAACTGTACTCGGTCGTGCGCGGAGCCCCGTGTCGGGCGGTGCCCCTACACTCGGGGGAGCGATCGGTCAGCAAGGTTGCTGACGGAAGGGCGCGGGACGCGCCAGGACCAGGAGGACGCGATGCGCCGACCACAGCCGCGGGGACCGCTCGGTGAGCAGCTGCTCACGCTGCTCGCGGACCCACCGGAGGACGCCGGGGCCCGGGGGCGGGCGGAGGAGCTCGCGGCGGCGGCCGCGGCCGCGCTCGCCCGCGCCGGGGACCTCCTGGCGGACGACGACGTCCAGCTGTCCCTGTTCGTGCTGCACGCGCTGCACTACCTCGGGGTCGAGGGCGTCGACGAGCGCTGGGAGCTCGAGCCCGGGATCGTGCGGGCGCGGGAGGTCCTCGGCACCGCGCTCGAAGAGCACCTGCGGGCGCAGGTCCCCGGCCACGACGTGCCGGCCACCCCGCAGGCCGTCGCCGACGCCCTGTTCGCCCTGGCGGCCGACGACGACGGGCCGGGCCTCGCCCGTTTCCTCTCCGGGCGCGCCGGTCCCGACCAGGCCCGGGAGTTCCTGCAGCTGAAGTCCCTCTACCAGCTGATGGAGGCGGACCCGCACACCTGGGCGATCCCGCGGCTGCGCGGCCGGGCCAAGGCCGCGCTCGTGGAGATCCAGGCCGACGAGTACGGCGGCGGGGACCCCCGGCGGATGCACTCGGGGATGTTCGCGGCGGGGATGCGCGAGGCCGGCCTCGACGACGCCTACGGGGCCGCGGCGGACCGGGTGCCGGCCGTGTGGCTGGCGGGGGTCAACGCGGTCTCCGTGTTCGGGCTGCACCGGCGGCTGCGCGGGGCGATCGTGGGGCACCTGGCCATGTACGAGATCACGTCCTCCGACCCCTCCCGCTTCCTGGCCCGCGGCTTCCGCCGGCTGGGCCTGCCGGCCGCGGCCGCGTACTACGACGAGCACGTCGTCGCGGACGCCGCCCACGAGCAGATCGCGGCCCGGGACATGGCCGGCGGGCTCGTGGTGGCGGACCCGGCCGCGGCCGCGGACGTGTTCTTCGGCGCCCGCAGCGTGCTGCACCTCGACGCCCTCGCGGCCCGCCAGGCTCTCGGGTGCTGGGAGGCGGGGCGCTCGGCACTGCGCCCGGCGCCCGGCGCGCCGGCCGGGGACCGCGTCGCGGAGCTCGTGCGGTGAGCGGGGCGCCTCCGGAGGATCCCGGCCGGGAGCCCGAGCCGGTGACGATCACGGTGTGCCCCGACGGCCCGCTGCTCGTGCGCGGGGCCTACGAGCTGCTCGACGGCGAGGACCGCCCGCTCGACCCCGGCCGGGCCACGGTGGCGCTGTGCCGGTGCGGGGCCTCGGCGATCAAGCCGTTCTGCGACGGCTCGCACAAGCGCGCCCGGTTCCGCGCCCGCTGAGGGCCCGGACCGTCGGGGCCCGCGCGCCCCGACGGTCCGGCCGGCGGGAGCGGCTCCCGGAGGAGCCGTCCCCGTCCGCGACCGGGGCGCCTAGGAGATGACCGCGTCGACCAGCGCCTTGGCCTCCTGCTGCACCTGCCGCAGGTGCTCCTCGCCCAGGAAGGACTCTGCGTAGATCTTGTAGACGTCCTCGGTGCCGGAGGGCCGGGCCGCGAACCACGCGTTCTTCGTGGTGACCTTCAGCCCGCCGATCGCCGCGCCGTTGCCCGGGGCGTTGGTCAGCTTCGCGGTGATCCGCTCCCCGGCCAGCTCGTCCGTCTCGACCTGGGCGGGGGAGAGCTCCTTGAGCGCGGCCTTCTGCTCGCGCGTGGCGGGGGCGTCGATGCGCCGGTAGACCGGGTCGCCGAACTCGCGGGTGAGCTCCGCGTAGCGCTGGGACGGGGTCGAGCCGGTGCGGGCGGTGATCTCCGAGGCGAGCAGCGCCAGGATGATCCCGTCCTTGTCGGTGGACCACGCCGAGCCGTCGCGGCGCAGGAACGAGGCGCCGGCGGACTCCTCGCCGCCGAAGCCGATCGAGCCGTCGAGCAGCCCGGGCACGAACCACTTGAAGCCCACGGGCACCTCGACGAGGGGCCGGCCCAGGGAGGCGGCGACCCGGTCGATGATCGAGGAGGAGACGAGCGTCTTGCCGACCCCCGCCTCCGGGGACCACTCCGTGCGGTGGCGGAACAGGTAGTCGACGGCCACGGCCAGGTAGTGGTTGGGGTTCATCAGTCCGGCGTCGGGGGTGACGATCCCGTGCCGGTCGGTGTCGGCGTCGTTGCCCGTGGCGATGTCGTAGGCGTCCCGGCTGCCGATCAGCGAGGCCATCGCCGAGGGGGAGGAGCAGTCCATGCGGATCTTCTCGTCCCAGTCGAGGGTCATGAAGGCCCACTGCGGGTCGACCTCGGGGTTGACGACCGTCATGTTCAGCCCGAAGCGCTCGGCGATCGCCTGCCAGTAGGCCACCGAGGCGGAGCCCATGGGATCCGCGCCGATGTGCAGCCCGGAGTCCCGGACCACGTCGAGGTCCACGACCTCGGGCAGGGTGCGCACGTACTCCTCCAGGAAGTCGTAGCTGCCCGTGCCGGCGGCGCGGCGGGCCTGCTCGAGGGGGACCCGGCGGACCCCGCGCATCCCGTTCTCGAGGAACTCGTTGGCCCGCTGCGCGATCCACTCGGTGGCGTCCGTGTCCGCCGGCCCGCCGTGGGGCGGGTTGTACTTGAAGCCGCCGTCGGAGGGCGGGTTGTGCGACGGCGTGATCACGATGCCGTCGGCCAGGCCCTCGGCGCGGGAGGCGTTGTGCGTGAGGATCGCGTGGGACAGCGCCGGGGTCGGCACGTAGCCGCCCCGGGCGTCCAGCAGCACGGTGACCTCGTTGGCCGCCAGCACCTCGAGGGCCGTGTCCTGCGCCGGGCCGGAGAGCGCGTGGGTGTCCCGGCCCATGAACAGCGGGCCCGCGATGCCCTGGCCGGCGCGGTACTCGACGATCGCCTGGGTGATCGCGGCGATGTGCCGGTCGTTGAAGGACGCCTTCAGGGACGAGCCGCGGTGGCCGGAGGTCCCGAACGCCACCCGCTGGGCCGGGTCCGCGGGGTCCGGGACGACGTCCGCGTAGGCGTCGAGCAGGCGGCCGAGGTCGACGAGGTCACTGGGTTGGGCGAGGGTGCCCGCACGGTTGCTCATGGGCCCGACCCTACCGCCGGGTCCGGTGGCGCACCGAGGCTGCCACGCGATCGGGTCGCCAGGTTTCGCGCCCCGGGATCCCGGCGGAGGGGCTGGAGGAACGGCCGCCGGTGGGCCAGGATGAACCCACCACAGCGGCACCGGCACGAGGAGGCACGGGATGAGCGAGTCGACAGGGGAGAGCGCGGGCGGGGACGGCAAGGGCCCCGAGGGGACCCTGCCCGAGGAGGGCCGGGGGATCGGGCTGACGTCCGACGACGAGCCCTCGGGCTTCGAGCCCGAGGAGGACCCGGGCGCCGTGGAGGGCCCGGCCGACGACGCCGGTCCGGGACGCGGCTAGCCTGCGGCGCGGTCAGCCGCCCGGTGCCCGGCGCCGCGGCGGTCCCGCCGCCGGGGCGCCGGGCACCGGGCCGAGGTCCTCGAGCTGGGCGGCGACGCCGAGCAGGTCCGCCTCGGCGCTGGGCCGCCCGACGAGCTGCACGCCCATCGGCACGACCGCGCCGGTGCCCGGAGCGGGGGTCCACAGCGTCGGGACCGTCACCGCGGGCAGCCCCACCACGTTGATCAGGGACGTCCAGGGCGTGTACCGGCACTGCCGGCGGTAGTCCTGGTCGGCGCCCGAGGGGTCCGCGAGGTCGTGGCCCTCCCAGTACCAGCCCAGCGGGCGCGGGGTCAGGGCCAGGGCCGGGGTGAGCACCATGTCCCACGCCCCGTAGGCCTGCACCACCTCCTGCTCGATCCGCCGCAGGACCGCCACCGCCCGGGCCAGCGCCACGGCCGAGCGGCCCAGGGCGCGCTCGCGGAAGGCCGTGGCCAGCCCGGTGAGCCGGCCGGCGGCCTCCTCGTCCAGGGGCGCGGTGCCCATCGCCGTCGTCCACACGTCGAAGAACGCGGCGCCGTAGCCGGGGTCGTAGGCCAGCTCGGCCTCCTCGACCTCGTGGCCGGCCGCCCGCAGCCGTGCGATGCCCGCCGCGAGGGCCGCGCGGGCCTCGGGCGCCACGGTGATCTCGTCCACGGCGTCGAAGGGCGAGGCCGTGGACACCCCGATCCGCAGCGGGCGCGTCCCCCAGGGCGGGTCGCCGCGGCGGGTGCGGCGCACGGCGGCGAGGAAGGAGCCCTCGGGAGCGGCGGTCACGGCCCGGCGCACCCGGTTGCCGTGGGCGGGCCCGGGGGCCGGGGCGCACAGCACGTCGAGCAGCAGGGCGGCGTCCTCGGCGGTGCGGGCGATCGGGCCGTTGACCACGAGCTGGGCGGCGTCCGACTGCGCGTCCGCGGTGGGCACCCGCCCCCGGTTGGGCTTGAGGCCCACGAGCCCGCACGCCGCCGCCGGGATCCGGATCGAGCCGCCGCCGTCGGAGCCCGGTGCCACGGGCAGCATGCCGGCGGCGACGGCCGCCGCCTGCCCGCCGGAGGAGCCGCCGGCCCCGGTCGAGAGGTCCCAGGGATTGCGCGCGGGCGGGGCCACGAGGTTCTCCGAGTAGCAGTTGAGGCCGAACTCCGGCACCTGCGTCTTGCCGAGCAGCACGGCGCCGGACCCGCGCAGCACCCGTACGAGGTCGTCGTCCTCCGCCGCGACCGGCGCCCCGCCGTCCGGCCCGGTCAGGGCCGCGGAGCCGTGGGTCGTGGGCATGCCCGCGACGTCGTGCAGGTCCTTCACCGCGAGCGGGAGTCCGTGCAGGGCCCCGTGCGGGGCGCCGGCCGGCAGCGCGTCCAGCGCCCGGGCCCGGTCGAGGGCGGCGTCCGCGGCGACGTGCACGAACGCCCCGAGCGCCCCGTCGTCCTCCCGCACGCGGGCCAGGAAGTGCTCGGCCGCCTCCACGGCGCTCACCTCCCGCCGTGCCAGGGCGTCGCGCAGCCCGACGGCGGTGAGGTCCTCGATCCCGGTCACGGCGGCTCCTGCTCCCTCGGCGCGGGCCCGGCGCGGTGGCCGTTGCGGCGCCGGCGGGCCCGGCGGCGCCGGACCCAGGCTATAGGCTGGGCCGCGTCCCGCCCGTGCTCCCCAGGAGGTCCGCCGTGCCCGTGCCCCGTCCCGCCCTGCGCCGAGGCGCTGCCGGCCTCGTGCTGGCCGCCCTCCTCACCGGCTGCGGAGGTCCCGGCGAGCAGGAGGGAACGGCCCCGACGTCGGCCGCCGCGCCGTCGTCGGCGTCCCCGTCGGGCCGTCAGGGGGAGCTGACCGAGCAGGAGGCCTGCGCGCGGGTGGCCGACACGGTCCGCGGCGCCCCGCAGGCCCTGCGCGAGGACCCGCTGGGGCTCTTCCAGGAGCTCGCGGCCCTGGCGGAGTCGGCCCCGGCCGAGCTGTCGGGGCAGATCACGGCGGTCCGGGACTCGGTCGACGCCTTCCGCAACGGCGAGGGCTCCCTGACCGGCGTGCTCGGCGAGCTGCGCGGGCTGCAGCAGCGCTGCTCGTCCTGACCCGTCCGGGCGCGGTGGCGCCCGGACGGGCCGGCCGCGGCTACTGCGCGGCGCGCCGGACGGCGTCCGCGAGCACCCGCAGGCCGTCGCGCAGGAGCTCCTCGCCGATCACCAGCGGCGGCAGCAGCCGCACGATGTTGCCGTAGGTGCCGCAGGTCAGGGTGATGACACCCTGCTCCAGGCACGCGGCGGCGACCGCCCGTGCGGCCTCCGGGTGCGGTTCGGTGCCGCCGGGGAGCACGAGCTCGAGGGCCATCATGGCCCCGCGGCCGCGCAGCTCGCCGACGATCCCGGTCTGCGCGGCGAGGGGCTCGAGCTCCTCGCGCACGATCTGCTCGATCCGGCGGGCCCGCCCGCGCAGGTCCCACTCCTCGATGGTCTCGAGCGCGCCGAGGGCCGCGGCGCAGGCGACGGGGTTGCCGCCGTAGGTGCCGCCGAGGCCGCCGGGGTGCACGGAGTCCATGATCTCGGCGCGGCCGACGACCCCGGACAGGGGCATGCCGCCGGCGACGCCCTTGGCCACGGTGATCAGGTCGGGCACGACGCCCTCGTGGTCCACGGCGAACCACTCGCCCGTGCGGGCCACGCCGGCCTGGACCTCGTCGGCGACGAAGACCGCGCCGTGCTCCGTGCACCACGCCGAGAGCGCGGGCAGGAAGCCCTCGGCGGGGACGATGAAGCCGCCCTCGCCCTGGATCGGCTCGATCACCACGGCGGCCACGTTCTCGGCGCCGACCTGCTTCTCGACCTGCAGCAGGGCCCGGCGGGCGGCCTCGGCGCCGGTCATGCCCTCGGGGTCGCGGAAGGGGTAGGAGACGGGCACGCGGTAGACCTCGCCCGCGAAGGGCCCGAAGCCCTGCTTGTACGGCTGGACCTTGGCGGTCATCGCGAGGGTCATGTTCGTGCGGCCGTGGTAGGCGTGGTCGAAGACGACGACGGCCTGGCGGCGGGTGTGCAGCCGGGCGATCTTCACGGCGTTCTCCACCGCCTCGGAGCCGGAGTTGAACAGGGCCGTCCGCTTCGGGAAGTCGCCGGGGGTCAGCTCGGCGAGCTTCTCGGCCACGGCCACGTAGCCCTCGTAGGGGGTGACCATGAAGCAGGTGTGGGTGAAGTGCGCCACGGCCTCCTGGACCCGGGCGACCACGGCGGGGGCGGAGGCGCCCACCGAGGTCACGGCGATGCCGGAGCCGAGGTCGACCAGCTGGTTGCCGTCGACGTCGGCGACGATCCCGCCGTCGGCGTCGGCCGCCCAGGCCGGCACGGAGGAGGCGACGCCGGCGGCCACGGCCCGCTGCCGGCGGGCGGCGAGCTCCTGGGAGCGGGGGCCGGGCAGCGGCCCGGCGACACGGCGGACCTGCTCGAGCCGGTACTGGATCTCGGGGAGGGTCTCGGACATGGCACGACCTTTCGGGACGGGGCGCGGCCGCCGCGTTCTCGCGACGGCCGCGCCGGGAAGTGGATCAGTCGGGGCTAGGCGGGGCGCCCGGCGCCGGAGGGCGGCAGCGCGCCCCAGGGGTTCTCCACGCCGATGTACTGGGTGGTGGTGTACTCGGCGATGCCCTCGGCCCCGCCCTCCCGGCCCAGCCCGGACTGCTTGACGCCGCCGAAGGGGGCGGCCGCGTTCGAGATGACCCCGACGTTGAGGCCCATCAGGCCGAACTCGATGCGGTCGCCGATGCGCAGGCCGCGGGAGATGTCCTCGGTGAACACGTAGGAGGCCAGCCCGTACTCGGTGGAGTTGGCCAGCTCGACGGCCTCGTCCTCGTCGGCGAAGGTGATCACCGGGGCGACGGGGCCGAAGATCTCCTCGGTCACCGCCCGGGCGTCGCGCGGGACGTCGCGCAGCAGGGTGGGCTGGTAGAAGTAGCCCGGGCCCTCGGCGCGCGCCCCGCCCACGACGACCTTCGCCCCGCGCTCGACGGCGTCGGCGACGAAGGCCTCCACGGAGTCGCGGGCCTTGGCCTCGACCAGCGGGCCGACGGTCACGCCCTCGTCGAGACCGTTGCCCACGGTGAGCGCGGCCATCTTCTCGGCCAGCTTCGCGACGAACTCGTCGACCACGGACTCGTGGACGAGCAGGCGGTTGGCCGCGGTGCAGGCCTCGCCCATGTTGCGCATCTTCGCGGCCATCGCCCCGGCCACGGCCTTGTCGAGGTCGGCGTCCTCGAAGACGATCAGCGGGCCGTTGCCGCCGAGCTCCATGGAGGTGCGCAGCACGTTGTCGGTGGCGGCCTTCATCAGCTGCTTGCCCACCGGGGTGGAGCCGGTGAAGGAGACCTTCCGCAGCCGCGGGTCGGCCATGATCGGCTCCGACACCGACGAGGCCGACTTGGAGGACACCACGTTGAGGACCCCGTCCGGGATCCCGGCCTCGATCATGAGCTGGGCGAAGTACTGGGAGGTCAGCGGGGTCAGCCGGGCCGGCTTCAGGACCATGGTGCAGCCGGCGGCCACGGCCGGGGCGACCTTGCGGGTGGCCATCGCCAGCGGGAAGTTCCACGGGGTGATCAGCAGGCACGGGCCCACCGGCTTGTGGGTGACCAGCATCCGCAGGTTGCCCTCGGGGGTGTCCATGTAGCGGCCGTAGTCGCGCACGGCCTCCTCGGCGAACCAGCGCAGGAACTCACCCCCGTACTTCACCTCGCCCAGTGCCTCGGCGAAGGGCTTGCCCATCTCCAGGGTCATCAGCAGCGCCAGGTCCTCGGCGCGCTCCTGGACGAGGTCGAAGGCCCGGCGCAGGATCTCCGCCCGCTCCCGTGCCGGGGTGCGTGCCCAGGCCTCCTGGGCGTTCGCGGCGGCGTCCATGGCCGCGGCGGCGTCCTCGCGGGTGGCCGAGGCCATCTCGGCCAGCACCTCGCCCGTGGCGGGGTTCTCGACCTCGAAGGTGGACCCGTCGGAGGCCTCGCGCCACTGACCGTTGATCAGCAGGCCCTTCGGGGTGGCGGCGAGAACCGTCTCGACCCGGTCCCGCAGGGCGGTGGTCGTGTCCGTCGTGCTCATGTGTGTCAGCCTCTCTTCTCGACGCCGGGCGCCGGTGCCCGGGCGCGTCACAGGGGTGGTCTCGTGCGGGGACGGGCGCCGGCACGGTGCCCGTGCCCCCATCGTAGGTCCAGGGAGCGGGGTGCCGGTGCGGTCCTTTCCGCCGGGTCGACGAGCCCGGGGCGCGGCCGGACGGTCCGCGCGGACCGTCCGGTGACCTCAGGCTAGCCCCCGGCCCGCTCAGCGTTCTGCTGAATCATTGCGGGTTTCTTCAGCACGGTGCACAGGGCCGGTCGCTCCGTGGCCGGATGCGGCCGCCGGCCGGCCGGGGCGCTCCGCCAGGTCGAGGGCGAGCCACAGCTCGGCCCGCAGCTGGGGGTCCTCGAGGGAGCGGCCCAGGGCCGTCTCCGCCTCGTGCAGGCGCTGCTGCAGGGTGTTGCGGTGGATGCCGAGCTCGTCCGCGGTCCGGGCCCGGTGGCCGTTGTGCGCCAGGTACGCGCGCAGCAGCGGGCGCAGCCGCTCCTCCCGCAGCGGGCGCAGCAGGGCCAGGGCCCACGCGCGGGCGGTGTCCGGGTCCAGGAGCGCGGTCACGCCGGCGGTCACGACGTCGTCCCAGGCCGCGACCGGCTGCTGCCCGGTGGTGCGGGCCAGCGCCTCCCGGGCCTCCCGCTCGCCCGCCGCGGCCTCCGCCACGGCCACCGGCCCGCCGATCCCGGCCCGCAGCCCGGTCGCGGCGGCCACGGCCCGCAGCTCGGCCAGGCGCGCCGGGGCGTCCTCGACGAGCACGGCGGCGGTGAGCTCCCCGGCGGAGCGCTCGGCGGGGGAGCCCACCAGCACGGGGCGCCCGCTCCGGACCGGTCCCGTCCCGAGCCGGTGCGCGGCGTCCTCCAGCGGCCCGGCCCCGCCGCGCAGGAGGGCGACCCGCACCTGCGGCACGGACGACCACGTGGCGTCGCCGGCGACCGCGAGCAGGGCGTCGGCCGATCGGACCTCCCCGCCGAGCAGCAGGGCCAGCGCCCCCGCCCGGGCGCGGCGCCGGAAGAGGGCCTGCTCCGCGGTGCGCTCCGCGTGCAGGGACAGCAGGGCCACGGCCGTGGCGACCACGCCCGTGCGCAGGGGGTCGGCGGGGCCGGGCAGCACGACCACGAGGTAGCCGCGCGGCAGGTCGCCGACCCCCAGGGGGTGGACGAGCACGGTGCCGTCGGGCCCGGACTCGCTCAGGGATCCCCGCAGGCCCGCGGGCCGCAGCCGCGCCAGCAGCTCGGGGAGGCTCCGGCCCGAGGGCAGGGCGGGCGGTCCCGGCGCGGAGGCCTCGAGGACCTCGGCGTCCGGGGTGCAGACCCCCGTCCACCCGCCGAGCGCGCCCGCGAGCTCGCGCACCACCCGGGCCGGACCGCCGGCCCCCACGGCGGCGCGGGTGAGGGCCCGCTGCTGGGCGAGCATGGACTCCAGGGCGGTGCGCTCCTCGGCGGCCCGCATCTCCGCGGTCGCGCGGAGGATCCCCAGGAAAGGGGTCGCCTCGGGCACGCTGAACAGGGTCAGGCCGGAGGCCCGGCACGCGGCGGCGAGCTCCGGCGGCACGGCGGGGTGGGTCAGCCGCTCGCCGACGCCCAGCCCGAGGGCCACCACCCCGCGCGCGGCGAGCCGGTGGGCGTACCCGTCCCAGGACCGATCGCCGTGGCCCGTGCGGATGCCGGTCAGCAGCACGACCTCCCCGCCCTCGAGGAACGGGGTGGGGTCGGGCAGCTCGCTGGTCACCACCCAGCTGACGGGCAGCGAGGTGTCCGCCTCGACGACCGGCTCGAGCCCGAGCCCGGGCAGGCGCAGCACCTGCTCCACCGTGATCACCGGGGTGCACCTCCTCCCGGGCGCGAGCGGGCGCGCACCCGGGGCCAGCCTAGGCGCCGCCGGGCGGGGCGCCCGGCCCCGGGTGCCCGGCCGCGGTGCGGTGCCCGGCTCAGCCGCGGTCCCCGGTCCGGCCGCGGTCCCGGCCGCGCCGCCGCTCGACCTCGGCGACGAGCCGGTGCTCGGCGTCGGCGCCCGGGCGGATGCCGGTGGGGATGCGCAGCAGGAACACGAGCCCGAGCAGCCACCACAGCCCGAAGATCGTCCAGGCCGGGGCGCTGAGGAACGCGGGCATCCCGGGCAGGTAGAGGCTGATCAGCCCCAGGCACAGCACCACGGAGAGCCAGCCCAGGACCACGCCGCCGGGACCTCGCCCGCCGATCCGGAACGGCCGCTCCATCCCCGGCTCCCGCCGGCGCAGGAGCACGAAGACGACCGAGACCAGGGCGTAGGCGACCACGATCGAGGGCGAGCCGGAGTCCACGAGCCACCCCAGCATCTCGGCGCCGAAGAAGGGCGCCACGAAGGAGATGGCCCCCACGAACAGCAGGGCGTTGGCAGGAGTGCCGTACCGGGGGTGCAGCCGGCCGAACCAGGCCGGGACCATCCGGGAGTTCCCCAGCGCCCACAGCAGGCGGGACGCGCCCATGAGCAGGGAGTTCCAGGAGGTGAGGATGCCCGCGAGCCCGCCCGCGATGAGCAGGTTGGCCACGGCCGTGCTGCCGAACATGGCGCCCATGGCGTCGGCGACGGCGATGTCCGCGCCGGCGACGTCGGCGGCGGACATGGCCGAGGACGTGGTGAGCACGACCATGACGTACCACGCCGCGGCGAGCAGCACGGAGACCACGATCGTCCCGCCCAGCTGCCGGGCCGGCAGGTGCATCTCCTCGGAGACCTGCGGGATCACGTCGAAGCCGACGAACAGGAAGGGGACGGTGACGAGCACCAGGAAGAAGCCGGTGGTGCCGCTCGTGAAGAAGGGCTCCATGGTGGCGACCGAGCCCCGGGTGAACGCCCCGAAGAGCATCATCAGGCCCACGATCAGCAGGAAGAGGATCACGAAGATCTGCACCGTGGACGCGTGCTTGACGCCGCGGATGTTGATCGCGGTGATGAGCACGGCGGTCAGCGCCCCCACGAGGGCCCAGGTCAGGTTCACCTCGAAGCCGGCGACGGTCCACAGCGGGACCTGGCTCAGGCCGGGGAAGATGTACTGCACCGTGCGCGGGACCGCGACCGCCTCGAAGGCCACGATGGTGATGTAGCCGCCCGTGATGGCCCACGAGCCGACGAACGCCCACCGCGCGCCCATGCCCCGCAGCAGGTAGTTGTGCTCCCCGCCCGCGTAGGGCATGGCGGCGACCAGCTCGCCGTAGACGAGGCCGACGACGGCCATGATGAGCCCACCGGTCAGGAGGGCGAGGACGGCGCCCATGGTCCCGGCCTCGAGCAGCCAGTCGCCGGTGAGGATGACCCAGCCGAAGCCGATCATCGCGCCGAAGCCCAGGCCGATCGCGTCGAGCCGGCCGAGGACGCGCTTGAAGCCGTGGTCCTCGCGCTCGGGCGCCGCCGGCGGCACTCCTGCGGGGTCGATGGTGCTCATGGGCGGTTCCTCCCGTCCGGGGACGCCGTGGGGCGTCCGGCTCCTCGTGCCGGCGGGCTCTCCCGCGGCGCGTGAAACATAGACGGAAAATGTTTCGATCGTGTGAGCGGGCGGGCACGATCCGGCATCACGCCCTCGACGAACACCGGCGGGAGGCCTCGTCCGCGCCCCGGACCGGCCCCTAGGGTCGGGACCATGACCTACGCAACCGTCAATCCCGCGACCGGCGAGACCGTCGAGGAGTTCCCCACCGCGACCGACGCCGAGGTCCGCGACGTGATCGAGCGCTCCCACCGCGCCCACCTCTCCTGGCGCCGGACCCCCCTCGAGGAGCGCGCCGGGGCCGTGCACCGGCTCGCCGGGCTCTACCGCGAGCGCAAGCGGGAGCTCGCCGCGCTGATCACCGAGGAGATGGGCAAGCCGGTGCGCCAGGCCGTCGGCGAGGTGCTGCTCGTCGCCGACATCTACGACTTCTACGCCGAGCACGCGGCACGGTTCATGGCGGGGGAGCGGCTGGAGCCCTCGACCGGCGGCGACGCCGTGGTGGTGCTCGAGCCGGTCGGCACGGTCCTGGGGATCATGCCGTGGAACTACCCCTACTACCAGGTGGCCCGGCTGGCCGCGCCCAACCTCATGCTGGGCAACACGGTGGTCCTCAAGCACGCCCCCTCCGTGCCGCGCTCCGCCCGCGTGCAGGAGCAGCTGTTCCGGGAGGCCGGCTTCCCGGAGGACGTCTACCGCAACGTCTTCGCCTCCGACGAGCAGATCGCCGAGATCGTCATCCCCGCCCCCACGGTCCGGGGCGTGTCCCTCACAGGCTCGGAGCGCGCCGGCTCCGCGGTCGCCGCGGTCGCGGGCCGGCACCTGAAGAAGGTCGTGCTGGAGCTGGGCGGGTCCGATCCCTTCGTGGTGCTCGACGCCGAGGACCTGGACGCCGTCGTGGAGCGCGCCGTGCAGGGCCGTCTCGGCAACGCCGGGCAGGCGTGCACCGCCGCCAAGCGCTTCATCGTCCTGGAGGAGGCCTACGAGCCGTTCCTGGAGGCGTTCACCGCCGCGATGGGCGCCGTCGAGCCCGGGGACCCGCGGGAGAAGCGGACCGTGCTCGGCCCGCTGTCCTCCGTGGCCGCCCGCGACGGCGTGATGGCGCAGGTCGAGGACGCCGTGGCCAAGGGCGCGACCGTGCACACCGGCGGCCGGCGGCTCGACCGCCCCGGGGCGTGGATGGAGGCCACCGTCCTCAGCGGGGTGACCCCGCGGATGCGGGCCTGGGACGAGGAGATCTTCGGGCCGGTCGCGGTCGTGCACCGGGTCGCGGACGCCGACGAGGCCGTCGAGCTCGCCAACGGCTCGCCGTTCGGGCTGGGCGGGTCCGTGCACGGGGCCGACGTCGAGGCCGCGCGCCGGGTGGCCGAGCGGATCGAGTCCGGGATGGTCTTCGTCAACGAGCACACCGGCACCGCGCCCGACCTGCCCTTCGGCGGGATCAAGCGCTCCGGCGTGGGCCGCGAGCTGGGCCGCTCCGGGATCGAGGAGTTCGCCAACAAGAAGCTGATCCACACCCCGAAGCGCGGCTGAGCCCGGCCCCGCCGCCGGGGTGCCCCGCGCGGCGGGGGCGTCCCGGCGGCCCCTGGGGCGCACTAGGCTGGTGCGGGAACGACCGGCACGACGAGAGGACCGACCCGTGGACAACGTCGACAACCTGCCCAGCGCCTCGGTGGAGGAGATCCCCGAGGGCGCCGCGATCCTGGACGTGCGCGAGGCCTTCGAGTGGGAGGCCGGGCACATCGAGGGGGCCCACCACATCCCTCTCGGACAGCTGCCCGAGCGCTACGGCGAGGTGGACGCGGACCAGGACGTCTACGTGATCTGCCGCTCCGGCGGACGCTCCCTGAAGGCCACCGCCTGGCTGCAGCAGTACGGCTTCGACCCGGTCAACGTGCTCGGCGGGATGGGCGCGTGGGCGGACGCGGACAAGCCCATGGTCTCGGAGTCGGGCGAGACGCCGACCGTCCGGTGAGGTACGCCTACCTGGGACCCGCCGGGACCTTCACCGAGGCCGCGCTGCTGGGGGTGGAGGGTGCGCGGGAGGCCGAGCGCGTGCCCGTGTCCTCGGTGCCCGTGGCCCTCGCCGCGGTGCGCGCCGGCGAGGTCGACGCCGCGATGGTGCCCATCGAGAACTCCGTCGAGGGCGGGGTTACGGCCACGCTCGACGCGGTGGCCACCGGCAGCGAGCTGCGGATCGTGCGCGAGGCCCTCGTGCCCGTGCGGTTCGTGCTCGTGGCGCCCCCGGGGGCCGCCCTCGCCGACGTGCGCACGGTCTCCACCCACTCCCACGCCTGGGCCCAGGTCCGCGGCTGGATGGACCGGCACCTGCCCGGGGCCGACTACGTCCCGGCCTCCTCGACGGCCGCCGCGGCCCTGGCGCTGCTGCCCGGGACGCAGGACGGGCCGCGGGCGGCCGGCTTCGACGCGGCCGTGTGCTCCCCGGTGGTCGTCGAGCAGCACCCCGAGCTGACGGTGCTCGCCGAGGACATCGGGGACAACCGGGGCGCGGTCACCCGCTTCATCCTGGTCGCCCGCCCGGACGCGCCCCTGCCGCGCCGCACGGGCGCGGACCGCACGACCCTGGTCGTCCCGCTGTGGGAGGACCGGGCCGGCGCGCTGCTGGAGATCCTCGAGCAGTTCGCCACCCGGGGGGTCAACCTCTCGCGGATCGAGTCCCGGCCCACGGGCAACTACCTCGGCGAGTACTTCTTCAGCATCGACGTCGACGGCCACGTCCGCGACGCCCGGGTGGCCGACGCCCTCGTGGGGCTGCGCCGCGTGTGCCCCAGCACCCGCTTCCTGGGCTCCTACCCGCGCGCCGACCACAAGGACACCGGGGTGGCCGGGCAGCACTCCGACGGGGCGTTCCGCGAGGCCCAGGCGTGGGTCGCCGCGCTGCAGGGGCAGCGGCCCGCGTAACGGGGCGTCGCAGCCCGCCCCCCGGCTTGTTGGCCTTTGCGAACGCGGGCAGGATGGGCGGCACGGGCGCGACCGCGCCCGTGCCCCTGCCACCGGTGTCGACCGACCCCCCGGGTCGGGACCGGGCCCGACCCGGAGGTGCCGCCATGTCCGCTCCCGCCGTCCGCCGTCCCGCCCTGGCCCTCGCCCCCGTCCTGCTCGCCTGCGGCGCGGTGCTCGTCCCGCCGGCCGCGGCCGCGCCGCCGGCGGCCCCGGCGGCGGTCGTGCGCGCCGAGGTCGCACCGGCCCCCGGCGAGGACGCCGCCTCCCGCGGCGACGCGCCGGGCGCCGAGCGGGCCCGCACGGAGCCCGCCTCCCGGGTCACCGGGCCCCTGAAGTCCCCGGTCGCCGACCGCGGCCGCGGCCCGCTGGCCGTGGTCGCGCTGGCGGTGCTCGCCCTCATGGGCGTGTTCGTCGTGGGGCTCAGCCGCCGGCCCGCGCCCGCCGAGTGAGCCCGGCCCGCGCGCGGCCCGGCCCCTAGGAGGGGCGGTCGGCCTGCGAGGGCGGCACCCGGACCTGGAGGGCCCCGGGGCGGATCTCCGACTCGAAGGCCGTGAGCACGCCCGTGCCGTCCCCGTCCACCTGGGACTCGATCGGCTCGTGGAACTCCACGCGCACCTTCCGCGCGGCGAAGAACTCGATCACGGGCAGGTCCCGGCGCTGCCGGAAGACCACCTTCGCGGCCATCAGCGCCCACTCCAGGGTGCTGCGCGGGGACATCACGACGACGTCGAGGACGCCGTCGTTGATCTTCGCCTGGGGCACGAGCACCATGCCGGCGGTGAGGATGCCGCAGTTGGCGGCCATCACGGAGCGCACCCGGCGGCTCTGCCACTGCCCGTCGTCGATGCGGAAGCGCGCCCAGCGCGGCGGGGCGAAGAGGTGGCGCACCCCCGCCTCGCCGTAGGCGGCCCAGCCCACGAGCCGCTTGAGCTCGTCGCGGGTGTCCGTCATGATCTGCGCGTCGAAACCCGCACCGCCCATCACGCAGAACGCGTGGTCGGCCACGGTGCCGTCGACGAGCTCGGTGCGGAAGGTCGCCATGTCGATCGCCCGCTCCTCGCCGAAGAGCGCGATGTCCACGGTGCGGTGGGGGTCGCCGAGGTCCGCCCCGAGATTGCGGGCCAGCAGGTTGCCGGTGCCGAGGGGCAGCAGCCCCAGGGGGACGCCGGTGCCCATCAGCGTCTCGGCCACGGCGCGGACGGTGCCGTCGCCGCCGGCGGCGATCACGAGGTCCACCCCGTGCTCGAGCGCCTCCCGGGCCATCGAGAAGCCGGGGTCGTCCTCCTCCGTCTCGAGGAACACCGGGTCGGGGAACCCACCCTTGCGGCACGCGATGACGATCGCGTCCCGTGCGGCGCCGGCCTCCTCCTTGATCGGGTTGACGACGACGGCGACCCGCTGCGGGGCGGGGGGCGTGAGGTCCACGGACGGCTCCTCGGGTCTCGGGGCGGGAAGACCGCACGGGTGCGGCGGCAGGCCCAGCGTAACCCGGCCCGCCGGGCGGACTTCGGTACGCTGTCGGGGTGATCGACATCAACCAGCTCCGTGAGTACCCCGACGTCTTCCGCGACTCCCAGCGCGCCCGCGGCGCCGACGTCTCCCTGATCGACCGGATCCTGGAGGCGGACGTCGAGCGCCGCGCCCTGATCACCGCCGCCGAGGGGCTGCGCGCCGAGCAGAACGCGTTCGGCAAGCAGGTCGCGCGGGCCCAGGGGGAGCAGAAGCAGGCCCTGCTCGCCCAGGTCAAGGACCTCGCCGGGCGCGTCAAGGAGGCGCAGGCCGCGGCCGAGGCCGCCGGGGCCCGGCTGGAGGAGCTGGTCTCCGTCGTGGAGAACCTCGTGCTGCCGGGGGTGCCCGTGGGCGGGGAGGACGACTACACCGTGCTGCGCACCGTCGGGCAGCCCCGCGACTTCGCCGCGGAGGGCTTCGAGCCCCGCGACCACCTCGCGATCGGGGAGGCGGTCGACGGCATCGACATGGAGCGCGGGGCCAAGGTCTCCGGCGCCCGGTTCTACTTCCTCAAGCGCGACGTCGCCCGGCTCGAGACGGCCCTGCTGCTCATGGCCCAGGACCTGGCCCTCGACGACGGCTTCGTGCCGATGACCACGCCGAACCTCGTGCGCCCGGAGGTGATGAGCGGCACGGGCTTCGACGTCGCCCACTCGGAGGAGATCTACCACGTGGGCAAGGACGAGCTCTACCTCGTCGGCACCTCCGAGGTGCCCCTGGCCGGCTACCACGCCGACGAGATCCTCGATCTCGCCGAGGGCCCGCTGCGCTACGCCGGGTGGTCCTCCTGCTACCGGCGCGAGGCCGGCTCCGGCGGCCGGGACACCCGCGGGATCATCCGCGTCCACCAGTTCAACAAGCTGGAGATGTTCGTCTACTGCGCCCAGGAGGACGCCGCGGCCGAGCACGCCCGGATGCTGGCCCGGGAGGAGGAGATGCTCGCCCGCTGCGAGCTGGCCTACCGCGTCATCGACACCGCGGCCGGGGACCTCGGCGCCTCGGCGGCCCGGAAGTTCGACTGCGAGGCCTGGGTGCCGACCCAGGGCCGCTACCGCGAGCTGACCTCGACCTCGAACTGCACCACCTACCAGGCGCGCCGGCTCAACGTCCGGGAGCGGATGCCCGCGACCACCGGACCCGACGGCCGGCCCCGCAAGGGCGGGACCCGCGCGGTGGCCACGCTCAACGGCACCCTCGCCACGACCCGCTGGCTCGTGGCGATCCTCGAGACCCACCAGCAGCCCGACGGCTCGGTCCGGATCCCGGAGGCCCTGCGCCCCTACCTGCGGGGCCAGGAGACGATCCCCGTCCGGCGCTGAGCCGTCGCCGCGCGTTCGTCGCACGTTCACCGATCGCGGACATCCTGGCCACCCTGTCGGTGTGGTGTGGCACCATGTCCCGCATGACTCAGGAAAAGACCGCTGGCACCGAGGACCAGCACGAACTCGTCGGCATCAACTCCACCGTCCCGCTGCGGGTGGAGCACTCGGACGACCTCACCGAGCACGCCGGCGGCACCGCCGCGCCCACCGGGCACCGCTCCGCCGCCGACATCCACGTCCCCCTCCGGATCCACCCCGTGCGCACCAACGGATGGCGCAAGGAGACCGGGGTCAGCTACCTCGTGGCCCTCGACGTCGACGGCACCCTCGTCGACCACGACGGCCACATGTCCCCGGCCGTGCGCGAGGCCGCCCGGGCGGTGCGCGCCGCCGGCCACCACGTGGTCGTCTCGACCGGCCGGTCGAAGGGCGCCACCCTGCCCGTCGTCGAGCTCATCGGCCAGGAGAGCGGCTACGCCGTGTGCTCCAACGGCGGCATGACCCTCGAGCTGGACCCCGCGCTGCCCGAGTACCACCGGGTCCTTGAGTGCGTGTCCTTCGACCCCGGCCAGGCCCTCGAGGCCCTCGAGCGGCGCCTGCCCACCGCGAAGTTCGCCCTCGAGACCGAGGACGGCTCCTTCTACTCCACGGAACGGTTCCAGGACTCCTCGTTCGGCATCGAGGCCGTCGGCGTGGACCTGCACGAGCTCGCCGGGATGAAGGCCGTGCGCATGGTCGTCTACAGCACCGAGCACACCCCCGAGGAGTTCGCCCTCGCCATCGACGAGGCCGGCCTGCACGGGGTGACCTACTCCGTGGGCTGGAGCGCCTGGCTCGACATCGCCGCCAACGGCGTGAGCAAGGCCAGCGCCCTCGAGCAGGTCCGGCGCCGCCTCGGCGTGGACCCCGCCCACACGATCGCGATCGGCGACGGCCGCAACGACATCGAGATGCTCGACTGGGCCGCCCGCGGCGTGGCCATGGGCCAGGCCCCGGACGAGGTCGTGGCCGTGTGCCACGAGGTCACCCACAGCGTCTACGACGACGGCGCCGCCACCGTCCTGCGCACCCTGCTCTGAGCGCGCCCGGGCCCACGGTCCGGTCCGCGGCCGGCCCGGCGGATCCGGAAAGCGCACCCGTGCCGGTGTAACGTGGACCACCACGCCGGTGGACGAGCTGCCGGCCCCGAGGCGAGGAGCGGACCGTGCTCGAGTACGTCGCCGACCGCTGGGAGCAGATCCTCTTCGCGAGCTGGCAGCACTTCTCCCTGGTGCTCCAGTGCCTGGTCCTGGCGACCGTCCTCGCCGTGGCGGTCGCGGCCCTGTGCTACCGCTCCCGGCGGCTGACGAGCGTGGCCAACAACGTCTCCGCCGTGGGGCTGACCATCCCCTCCTTCGCGCTGATCGGCCTGCTCATCGCCCCGCTGGGCTTCGGGGTGGCCCCCGCGGTCGTGGTCGTCACCTTCTTCGCCGCCCTGCCGGTCCTGCGCAACGCCCTCGTGGGTCTCGCCGGGGTCCCGCACGAGACGGTCGAGGCCGCCCGCGGGCTGGGCATGAGCCGCGCGGCGACCTTCCTGCGCGTCGAGCTGCCCATGGCCTGGCCGGTGATCCAGGCGGGGATGCGCGTGTCCGCGCAGATGGTCATGGGCGTGGCCGCCATCGCCGCCTACGTCCTCGGTCCGGGCCTGGGCGGGTTCATCTTCTCCGGGCTCTCCCGCCTCGGCGGCGCCAACTCCCTCGCGTCGGTCGTCACCGGCGTCGTCGCCGTCGTCGTCGTCGCACTCCTCCTGGACGGGCTGCTCGTGCTGCTCGGCCGGCTCACCACATCGCGAGGTATCCGTGTCTGATCCCGTTCCCGCCACCGGCCGCGACTCCTCCGTCACCGGGGCCCGCATCCTCCTGGAGAACGTCTCCAAGCGCTACCCCGGGCAGGCCCGGGCCGCCGTCGACGGCCTGACCCTCGAGATCCCCGCGGGCAGCACCGTCATGCTCGTCGGGCCCTCGGGCTGCGGCAAGACCACCACGCTGAAGATGATCAACCGCCTGATCGAGCCCACCGGGGGGCGGATCGTCATCGACGGCCGGGACGTGACCGACATGAACGGCGACGAGCTGCGCCGCGGCATCGGCTACGTCATCCAGGCCGGCGGGCTGTTCCCGCACATGAGCGTGGCCACCAACATCGGCATGGTCCCGAAGATGCTCGGCTGGGACAGGCAGCGCATCGCCGCCCGCGTGGACGAGCTCCTCGAGCTCGTCTCCCTCGACCCGGCCGTCTACCGCGACCGCTACCCCCGGGAGCTCTCCGGCGGGCAGCAGCAGCGCGTCGGCGTGGCCCGGGCCCTCGCCGCGGACCCGCCCGTGCTGCTCATGGACGAGCCCTTCGGCGCCGTGGACCCGATCACCCGCCAGCGGCTGCAGGACGAGCTGATCAACATCCAGCACGAGCTGCAGAAGACCATCGTGTGCGTCACCCACGACTTCGACGAGGCCGTCAAGCTCGGCGACTGGATCGCGGTCTTCGACGAGGGCGCCCGCGTCGTGCAGTACGACGCCCCCGAGCGGATCCTCGCCGAGCCGGCGGACGAGTTCGTCGAGGACTTCATCGGCTCGGGGGCGGGGCTCAAGCAGCTGACCCTCACCCGCGTCCGGGAGGTCGACCTCGTCCCGGCGGTCACCACCCGCCCCGGCGAGGACGTCCGGGCCGTGCTGCGCCGGGCCGACGAGGCCGGCACCCGCGACGTCGTCGTCGTGGACGACCGCGGCCGGCCGCTGTCCTGGCCCTCCCGCCGGCAGCTGGAGCGCGTCGGGACCGTCCCGGGGGAGCGCAACGAGCGCCTGCCCCTCGTCGGCACGAACTCCACGCTCAACGACGCCCTGGACACGATGCTCGTCTCCAGCACGGGGGCCGCGCTCGTGGTCGGGGCGCGGGACCGCTTCGAGGGCGTCATCTACGTCGAGACCGTCATGGCGGCTATCACCGAGGCCCGCCGCTCCGTGGCCGCGGAGGACGCGCCCCTCGGGCACAACACGGGGGAGCTGCCCGCCGTCGACGCGACCCCGGGGGGTGGGGGCCGGTGAGCACCCGCACCGAGGGCCCCGCCGCCGCGGAGCAGGACCCCGCCGGCACCCCGGCCGGGGGCCGGGCCCCGGCGGACCCGGACCGGCGCACCTGGAAGGGCCTGCTCCTGCAGCCGCTGGCGATCCTCGCCGCGCTGGGCCTGCTCGTGCTGTGGCTGTCCACCGCGGAACTGACGGAGACGGAGGCCGTGACCCTCAGCCCCGCGTCGCTGTGGGGGCTGACCGTGGAGCACCTGCAGCTGACGGCCGTGGCCACGGCCGTGGTCCTGCTCATCGCGATCCCGGCCGGGATCCTGCTGACCCGCCGGCCGCTGCGCGTCCTCACCGGCCCCGTGATCGCGCTGGCCAACGTCGGGCAGGCCGCCCCGGCGGTGGGCCTGATCGTGCTGTTCGCCTTCTGGTCCGGCTTCGGCTTCCGGGCGGCCGTGGTCGCCCTGATCGTCTACGCGCTGCTGCCCGTCCTGAAGAACACCATGGTCGGGCTCGACGGCGTGGACCGCAGCCTCGTCGAGGCCGGGCGCGGCATGGGCATGAGCGCCGCCTCGGTCCTGCTGCGCGTCGAGCTGCCCCTGGCCGTGCCCGTCATGCTGGCCGGGGTGCGCACCGCGCTGATCCTGGTGGTCGGCACCGCCACCCTGGCCACCTTCGTCAACGGCGGCGGGCTCGGGCTGCTGATCACCACCGGGGTCAACCTCAACCTCGTGCGGGTGCTGGTCGCCGGCTCGATCCTCGTGGCGCTGCTGGCGCTGAGCATCGACTGGATCGGCCGCGTCGTCGAGCACGTCGCCCGCCCGAAGGGACTGCGATGAGAACCCCCCGCGCCGCCGCCGGCGCCCTGCTGGTCTCCGCCGCGGGCCTGCTCCTGAGCGGGTGCGGGCTCGAGCCCTCGACCGCGTACATCCCCGCCGCCGAGCCCGGCTCCATCCCGGTCGTCGAGGGCGCCGAGGACACCGAGGTCCGCGTGACCTCGAAGAACTTCACCGAGCAGCTGATCCTCGGCAAGATCGCGGTGCTCGCCGTCGAGGCCGCGGGCTTCGAGACCGAGGACATCACCAACGTCCCCGGCTCCCAGCCCGTGCGCGAGCTCATGCTCGCCGGGGACGCCGACCTGACGTTCGAGTACACCGGCACGGCCTGGCTGACCTACCTCGGGAAGGAGACCGGCATCCCGGACCAGCAGGAGCAGTGGCGGGCCGTGCGCGAGGCCGACCTCGCCAACGGGCTGACGTGGGGCGAGCCCGCCGCGCTGAACAACACCTACGCCATGGCCGTGCGCTCCGAGTACGCGCAGGCCAACGGCCTCGAGACGGTCTCGGACATCGCGCGGCTGCCGGTGGCCGAGCGCACCTTCTGCGTCGAGTCCGAGTTCAACTCCCGCAGCGACGGTCTCACCCCGCTGCTCGCCCACTACGGCCTGGACCGCGGCAGCG
This sequence comes from Kocuria sp. LUK, assembly GCF_021012935.1. Taxonomy (NCBI): domain Bacteria; kingdom Bacillati; phylum Actinomycetota; class Actinomycetes; order Micrococcales; family Micrococcaceae; genus Kocuria; species Kocuria sp. LUK. Next base: position 102,225 of record NZ_JAJMZI010000006.1, on the reverse strand, counting down.
AGGTCCCCGAGGACAACATCGGCATCTACGACACCGGGGCCATCTACTCCGCCACCGACGCCGGCGAGTGCAACTTCGGGGAGGTCTTCTCCACGGACGGGCGCATCCCGGCCCTGGACCTGACCGTCCTCGAGGACGACCGCCAGTTCTTCCCCGCCTACAACGCCGCACCCGTCTACAGCTCGCAGCTGCTCGCCGAGCACCCCGGGCTCGAGGACGTCATGGAGCCGATCGCGGCGGCGCTCACCGACGACGTCATGCAGGAGCTCAACCGCCAGGTGGACGTCGAGGGGCGCGACCCGGCCGACGTCGCCTACGAGTGGATGGTGGCCGAGGGGTTCCTGGTCGAGCCCTGAGCCGTCCCGCCGGGGCCGTCGCCCGCCAGGCACAGCTCCAGCAGCCGGGCGGCCGCGGGGCGGGCGTCCTGCTCCTCCTGCCACAGCGACCGGGCCACGGCCTTCGACACCGCCTGCGGGGTGATCCCCAGCTCCGCCGCCACGACCTTCTGCTGCCCGCGCGCGCCGGGGACCAGCAGGTCCACGACCCGCCACTCCGCCGCGGAGCGCTCCACGACCAGCCGCCCCAGCAGCCGCAGCACCGCCTCGGCCCGGGCCGCGGCCGCGGCGTCCTCGGCGGCCACGCACACGGGCACCCGCCCGCCGGCGCGGGCGGCCCCGGCGGCCCGCCGGGCGTGGTCGACGCCCGGGCCGCCGGCCCGCAGCCCGCTGCGGCCCTGCGGGTCGGTCGCCGGCTCCAGGTGGACCGGGCCCACCCCGAGGCCCACGCGCGCCCCCTCCCGCAGCCCGGCCAGGGCGGCGGCCACGGCGGTGCCCGCGTCCTCGACCAGGCCCTGGACCACGTGCTCGCGCACCCGCTGGAAGGGGGCGGCGGCGTCCAGGCCGGCGAGCCGGCGCAGCAGGGGCGGGACCGGGTCGGCGGGCCCGCGGCGGTGCTGCTCCAGGGTCACGACGTACACCCTCCCAGTATCGGGCACGCGCGGGCGCCGTCCCGGCGGCGGGGCCGGGCTCACTCCCAGAACCGCGGCTCGATGTCCGTCCCGCGGGCGATCAGCTCGTCCTCGAGCGGCTCGCGGCAGATCAGCGGCAGGCGCAGGCACCCGATCCGGTCGTCGGGGCCGAAGTAGGCGCTGAGCCGGTCGAAGCCCAGGCGGAACAGGGCCAGCTCCTTGCACAGCTCGGCGACCTCCAGGACGTCGGCGTCCGCGCCGAGCACCCAGAAGGAGTCCGGGTCGGTGAGCTGCAGCAGGCCCACGGGCGAGCCGGCGTCGTCGTTCTCGGTGCCCGCCCACCCCGGCACGCGCAGCCACCCGCCCGGGGGCGCCGCGCCCAGGGCCGGGGCGAGGGGGTCGTACTCCCAGGCCCGGGCCCGCTGCAGCCACACCGGGGGAGCGGGCAGGTAGAGCGGGTCCTCGAGGTCCGCCGGCCATCGGGCGGTCGCGAACACCCCGGCGTCCACCCGGTCCCAGAACTGTGCGGCGGTCAGGTCCGTGCCCACGCTGTTGAGGGCCGCCCCCGGTTCCCCGGCGGACATCCCGTGCCAGTGCGTGGGACGGGTCTCCGTGCCCCCGGCGCGCAGCAGGGCGTCGAGCTCCTCGAGGTGGGCCGGCTCCCCCAGCACCACGGTGCGGGCCTCGAAGTGGAGGACGTAGGGCACCCGCGCGCCCCGCCGGGTGCTCACGGCGTCCCCGCGGGCTCCCCGCGCCGGCACAGCCGGGCGAACCGGCCCAGGACTCGCAGCCCCTCCGGGGTGGCCGGCAGGTGGTCGGTCAGGCCGGGGGAGCGCACGAGCACGGCGCACCACTGGCCCCGGGAGACGGCCACGTTGATCCGGTTGGGCATGAGCAGGAAGTCCGCCCCGCGACCGCTCGCGGCGCTCGAGGCGGCCATGGTGACGATGACGACCGGCGCCTCCTGGCCCTGGAACCGGTCCACGGTCCCCACGCGCACGCCCGTGCCGTCCGGCGCCCGCAGCCCGGCGCCCTCGAGGGCCCGGGCCACGAGCTCCACCTGGGCGTTGTAGGCGGCCACGACGAGCACGTCCTCGGGGCCCAGCGGCACGGGCGGCTCGTCGGGGCCCGGGTGCCAGGGGGTGCCCACGAACCCGCGGGCGAGCGCCACCACGCGCTCGGCCTCCTCGGGGGAGGCGGTGGCGTTGCCCGTGTGGGGCACGTAGCACGTGCGCAGGCCCGGGGCCACGCCGGTGAGGGCGCGGCGGGAGGCGGCCGGGGCGGAGCCGAGCCGGCCCGCGTAGGAGAGCTCGGAGACCGGCTCGCACAGCCGCGGGTGCATCCGCCAGGTGCGGTCCAGGAAGTACCCGTGCTCGGCGGGCAGGGTCGGGGCCCCGCGGGAGAGCCAGCCCAGGGCGGACTCGTCCACGGGCAGCGGGTGGGTGCCCTGGGAGACCTGCGGCAGCTGCTGGGGGTCGCCCAGCAGCAGCAGCCGGGGCGCGGCGCGGGCGACCGCGAGCGTGTTGGCGAGGGAGAACTGCCCGGCCTCGTCGACGACGAGCAGGTCCAGGGCGCCCTCGTCGAGGTTCTTCGCGCTGGAGAAGTCCCAGGCGGTCCCGCCCACCACGGCACCGCCCTCGTCGAGGAACCGGGCGAGGTCCTTGCCCGCCACCCGCTCCCAGGCCACCTCCCGCTCGGCGGTCTCACCCGCGGCGGGCTTCTTCGCGACCCGCTCCCCGGGCACCCCGCCGCGGCCGACGACGCCGGTCAGCAGGTTCTCGACGACCGCGTGGGACTGGGCCACGACCCCGATCCGCCAGCCCGCCGCCACGAGGCGGCCGATGACGTGGGCGCCCAGGAAGCTCTTGCCGGAGCCGGGCGGGCCCTGCACGGCCAGGCAGCCGCGCTCGAGCCCGCGCAGGGCGGTGACCGCGGCCGTGATCGTGCCGTCGGCCCCGGGCCCCGGCACGGGCAGGGGCCCGCCGGCCGGGCGCGGGGCCCGGCGCAGCAGCAGGTCCACCCCGGGGTGGTCGGGCAGCTGCGGCAGGGCGTCGGCGGTGCGGGCCGCCAGCGCCTGCAGCGACTCCTCGAGGGAGGCGGTGGCGACGGGCGTGGCCGGGGTCAGCGCCAGCGGCAGCCCGGCCCACGGCTCGGGGGCGGGGGCACCGCGGGGCCGGCGCAGCCGCTCCCGCACCACGACCACCGCGCCGCCGTCCGCGCGCTCCTCGACCTCCTCGACCCGGCCCGTCCACTCCCCGGCGCGCCCGCTCGCCCGGGCCGCGGCGTCCTCGGCCAGGTGCGCGGGCACCGGCGGGCCGTACAGCAGGAACAGCCCGTCCGTGCCGGGGCGCACGGTGGAGCCCTCGCCGAAGCGGCCCGACAGGCGCAGCAGCCGGGTCGGCGCGGCCCGGGGGCGGTCGGGGTCCGCGGCCCAGTCCCGGAGCACCTCGCCGCGGGAGACCACGAAGACGTCGCGGGTCTCCTCCCAGTCCTCGACCGGGGCCTCGAGCCGGTCGTAGTGCGACCACCAGTACTGCTTGCGCTCCCGGCGGTGGTAGCCGGTGGCCGAGGCGACCATCGCCACGGCGGTGCGTCCGGCCTCGCCCAGCGCCCCGGCGCACCCGGGGTCGTCGAGGGCCTCCCGCAGCCGCCGCTCGGGCTCGGGCAGCTGCTCCCCGGGCACGTCCCCGGGGGCCCCGAGGACCTCCTGGACCGGGCGCCCGGCGTGGTCGGCGGGGTCCGGGGAGATCCCCGCGAGCCCGAGCAGCCAGTCGCGCAGGCGCAGGGTCGAGAGGCAGTCGTAGGCGTTGTAGTCGGCGATCCCGGCCAGGATCCGCCGGGCCTCCTCCTCGCGCCCGGCGTCACGGGCCGCGCACCAGTCGGCGTGGGCGACCACGGAGGCCCCGGCGTCGACGACGTCGCCGGTGCGCAGCCGCTCGCCCATGTAGAGCGGCTCGAGCTGCTTGATCGAGTAGGAGCTCGCCGAGACCCGCAGGCTCGCCCGCACGGTGTCGTAGAGGTCCACGAGCACGCCCTCGCGCAGCAGCTCGTCCACGGCGTCCTCGCCCACGGCGTGGGCCAGGGACAGCCGGCGCAGCGCCGCCTTCTCGTAGTCGGCGTAGTGGTAGACGTGCATCCCGGGGTGCTCGGCGCGGCGCCGGGCGAGGTAGTCGAGGAACTCCCGCAGGGCCTCGCGCTCGCCGTCGCGGTCGTGGGCCCAGAAGGCGCGGAAGACCGGCTCCGCGCCGGGGGAGGGGGGCTGCTCGACGACGCCGAAGAGGTACTCCAGGCCCCAGGACGACGGGTCGTGCGGGTCCTGCCACAGCGGGTCGCCCTCGAAGTCGAAGAACACGTCCCCGGGGTCGGGCGCCGGCAGCCGCCGGACCGGCTCGCGGGAGACCACCCGCCACGCGACCCTCCGGCGCGCCCCGTCCCGTTCGTACTCCACGGCGCCGTCCTCGCGGCCCCGCCCCGTCTGCATCGCCGCCTGGTCCCGCAGCCGCCGCAGCGCGGCGGGCAGGCGGCCCCCGGGCGGATCGGGCAGGACGGCCAGCTCGTCGACCGTGCGCACGCCGTGCTGGTCCCGCAGGGTGCGCCGGGCGCGCCCGGACATCCCCGCCGTCAGCAGCAGGTCGCGGTGCCCGGCGACGGCCCGCGCGCAGTGCTCGCAGCGCCCGCAGCGGCCCACGGCGTCGTCGTGCCAGTCCACGGGCGACTCCTGGGCGCGGTGCGCGGCCGCGGCCGCGGCGAAGCGCTCGCGGTGCTCGCGGTGGACGGCGAGGAACTCGGCCACGGGGAAGGAGGCCTCGGTGCGGTCGCCCAGCACGAGCACGACCTCCGGGGCCACGGGGACCCCGGCGCGCTCGAGCTGGTCGGCGTAGGCGGCCAGCTGCAGCAGCGCGGTGACCTTGGCGTGGCGGGCGAGCTTGGTGTCGTGCACGGCGTAGGAGCCGTCGGGGCGGCGCACGAGGAAGTCCGCCCGGCCGTGGAGGGCGCCGTCGAAGAAGGAGGCCTGGAAGACCACGTCCGCGCCCGCGCGCAGTGCCGCGAGGGTCTCCTCGTGCTTGGCCACCAGCGCGGCGCGCTCGAGGGTCCGGGCCGGGCGCACCTCGTGCACGCCGCGGCCGGTGGCCGGGTCCCACCGGCCGTGGGCGGCCAGGTGCTCCTCGAGCACGCGCAGCTCGTGGGCGTCGCCGAGGGCGGCCGTGCGGGCGAGCATCGGGTCGCGCTCCTCGGCCCGGCGCGGGGCGCGGCCGAGCTTCTCGTCGAGCACGCTCAGCGACGCGAAGGGGCACTGGGCGGCGCGGACCAGGTCGCTCGCGGAGAAGACGAGGTCGGCCTCGGGGCCCAGCAGGAACATGCGCTTCCTTCCGACGGCGCCGGGTCGGTCCCGGGCTGCGCGTCCATCGAACCACAGGGGCCGGACGCCGCAAGGAGCCGGGGAGGGCGGCGGGCGGGGATCGGCCGGCAGGCGCGGGGCCTGCCGGCCGACTCCCGCGGCCCGGGACCCGGGCGGCGGGACCGACCGGGAGAGGTCGGGGGACGCGGCACGGGTGGGGGGACCCCCGCCGCTGCCGGGCACCGCGCGGGTGCGCACCGGCTGACCTCGATCCCGGTCCGCGGCCCCGGGACGCCGATGGGGGGATGCGTCCCCGGGGACCGCCGGGCCGGCGGCGCCGACCCGCTCCAACTCTATCCATCCACATGAATTTGCAACAGGGACGAGATGCGGGGAGGGGCCGGGGACCGTCCGGTCCCCGGCCCCTCCCCGGGCGTGCGCCGTGGCGCTCAGTCGGTGGAGGGAGCCTTCTCCTGCGCCTCGGCGGCGGAGTCGTAGGCGGACTGCTCGAAGCGCTCGAGGGCCTCGGTGACCAGCCGCTCGGCGGTCTCCTTGCCCTCCCAGCCCTCGCCCTTGACCCACTTGTTGGGCTCGAGGTCCTTGTAGCGCTCGAAGAAGTGCTGGATCTCCTTCTGCTTGAACTCGTCGATGTCGTCCAGGCCCTGGATGTGGTCGTAGCGCTTGTCCGTGGACACGCACAGGATTTTCGCGTCGCCGCCGGCCTCGTCGTTCATGTTGAACACGGCGATCGGGCGGGCCTCGACCAGCACGCCGGGGACGATGTCGAAGTCCAGCAGGACCAGGGCGTCCAGCGGGTCGCCGTCCTCGCCCAGGGTGTCCTCGAAGTAGCCGTAGTGGGCCGGGTACTGCATCGACGTGAACAGGACGCGGTCCAGGCGCAGCCGGCCGGTCTCGTGGTCGATCTCGTACTTCACGCGCGAGCCCTTGGGGATCTCGATGGTGACGTCCAACTCCATGGTGGTTCTCCTCGTGCAGGGAGTCCTCGTCCGGCGAGGACCCGGTGACAGCGGCCGGGCACGGCCGCACCACCCCGTCGGGGCGGTGGCAATCCGTCCCCACGATAGCGGCGCCCGCGCGGGCGGCGGTAACCGCACGCGCCCGGCCGCGGGCGCACAATGGGCCCGTGGCCCCCGACCCCCGACCCCGCCCCCGCGCCCGCACGCCCCGGGTGCTCGCCGTGCTGCTCGCGCTCGCGTGCGCCGCCACCGCCGCCTGGCTGCACCCGCACCTGGCCCCGGCCGGCGCGGAGGTGCCCGCCGCGCGCACCGTGCCGGCGGGCCCGCCCGAGCCCGCCGGCGCCACCCGTCCCGACCCCGGTGCGCCGCGGCCGGCCGCCGCCGACGTCACCGCCGCCGTCGAGCACGCCCTCACCGGGGTGCCCGCCGCGCGGCGCTCCGTGCTCGTGGCCGACGCCCTCACCGGCGAGCCCCTCGCCGCCCGGGACCCGGACGCCGCGCTCGTGCCCGCGTCCACCCAGAAGCTCGTCACGCTGCTGTCGCTGCTCACCCACGCCGGTCCCGGCGAGCGCCTGCGCACCCGGGTGCTCGCCGGGGACGCCCCGGGCACGGTCGTGCTCACGGGCGGGGGCGACGTCCTGCTCGGCGCCGGGTCCTCGGACCCGGGGGCCGTCGCGGGCCGGGCGGGGCTGCGCACCCTCGCCGAGCGCACCGCCGCCGCGCTCGCCGGGCGCGGGACCACCGGCCCCGTGACCGTCCGGTGGGACGCCTCCCTCTTCCCGGGGCCGGCCCTCAACCCCGCCTGGGCCGACGGCGACGTCGCCGCCGGGCGGATCGGGCCGACGACGGCGCTGGCCCTCGCCGGGGACACCCTCGGCGAGGGGGCCGGTGCCGCCGACCCCGCCGCACGGGCCGCCGCGGTCCTGGCCGCCGAGCTGGACCGGCTGCTGCCGGGCGGGGCCGCCCTGGCGCCCGGACCGGGGCCGGCCCCGCCCGGCGCCGCCGAGCTCGCCGCGGTCGAGTCGGCCGCCCTGGCCGAGCAGGCGGAGCTGATGGTCCGCGAGTCGCGCAACGACCTCGCCGAGGCCCTGGGCCGGGTCGCCGCGGTCGCGGCCGGCCTGCCCGGCAGCATCGAGGGCGCGCGCACCGCCGCCGAGCGGGCCCTGGCCGTCCACGGGATCCCCGCCGAGGGAGCCGTGCTCTCCGACGCCTCGGGGATGTCGCTGCAGGACCGGCTCCCGGCCCGCACCCTCGAGCACCTCGTGCGCGTGCTCGTCACCGACACCGGCGGCCGGCTCGCCCCGGGCGCCCGCGCCCTGCCCGTGGCCGGGGCCACCGGGACCCTCGCGGCGCGCTTCGACGACCCCGGCGAGCAGGCCGGCCGCGGCGCCGCCCGGGCCAAGACCGGCACGCTGTTCACCGTGGTCTCCCTCTCGGGGCACGTCAGCACCCGCGACGGGCGGCTGCTCACCTTCGCCGTGCTCCTGGACGGGGTCACCGACCCGGCCGCGGCCCGCGACGCCATCGACCGCGCCGTGGCGGCGCTCGCGGACCTGTGCGCCGCTCCGTGCACGGCCCCCTGACCGCCCGCCCCGCCGCGCCCTGCCCTCTCCCGCGAGATTCCACGGCCGCGCCGAGTCCCCACCACGGCTGCGGCAGCGGCGTGGGCCCCCGCGGCGGGCACGGGATCCCGCGGGAGAGGGCGAGCTCGCGGGCGGGGGTGGACGGGGCGGGGGTGCAACAGTCCGGCGGCCGAGGGGGTTGCCCGGGCCGGTGTGGTTGCATGAGGGCATGAGCGCTCCAGACCGCAGCCCGGACCCCGCCACCGGCCCCGCGACGGGAGCCGCGGGGACCTCCGCCGCGGACGGCGCGGCACCGGCGATTGTTCGCTGGGACCTCGCGGCGGAGACCGCCGCGCGGATCACCCCGGCCGGCCCCCGGCTCCCGGCCCGGGCGATGCGCTCCGCCGTCGCCTCCCTGCGCCGCCACGCCGAGGACTCCGTGGACCACGTCCACCGCATCTCCGGGCTGGACGCCGCCCGCGACCTGCGCGACTCCACGGTGCTGGTGGTGGACCGCGCCGGCTGGGCCAAGGCCAACGCCCAGTCCTTCGAGGTTCTCATGGAGCCGGCCGCCCAGGCGCTGCGCCGCCGCCGTCCCGAGCAGTTCGGGGCCGCCGCCACCGCGCTCGGCGGGACCGCCACGGCCGTGGAGATGGCCGGGGTGCTGGGCTTCCTCTCCGCGAAGGTGCTCGGGCAGTACGACCCCTACGCCGGGCTCGTCTCCGCGGAGGCCGCGGCCCGGCACCCGGGCGGGCGGCTGATGCTCGTGGCCCCGAACATCCTCACGGTGGAGCGCGAGCTCAACGTGGAGCCCGAGGACTTCCGGCTGTGGGTGTGCCTGCACGAGCAGACCCACAGGGTGCAGTTCGCGGCGGCGCCCTGGCTCCGCACCCACATGCTCGAGCAGATCCGCCTGCTCTCCGAGTCCGTGCTGGGCCGGCCCGAGGCCCTGGGGGAGCGGCTGGGCGAGGCCGTCCGCTCCCTCACGGCCCGCCGCCCCGCCGACGGCCCGGCCGAGGCCTCGCTGGGGCTGGTGGGGCTGCTCATGGGCCGGCGGGAGAAGGAGGTCCTCTCCCACCTCACCGCGGTGATGAGCCTGCTCGAGGGCCACGCCAACTTCGTGATGGACGGCGTCGACGCCTCGGTCGTGCCCTCCGTGCGCACCATCCGCCGCCGCTTCGAGCGGCGCTCCGAGCTGCAGGGGGCCCTCGACCGGTTCGTGCGCCGCCTGCTCGGGATGGACGCCAAGATGCGCCAGTACAGCGACGGCCAGCGCTTCGTGACGGCCGTCGTCGCAGCGAGCGGGCTCGCGGGGTTCAACCGGATCTGGGAGCGCGTCGAGCACCTGCCCTCCGAGGCCGAGATCCACGACCCGCAGCGGTGGATCGACCGCGTGCTGACTCCGGGGGCGCACCCCTCCTCTTGATCGCGACCTGGGAGTGTGCTAGGAATCCGCGACCCTGGTCTGACATGCAAATACATTGATTTGCGATCGCCCGGAAGGGGGTGCCACCGCCGGTCACGGCGCGCAACGCGGTAGGTGACAGAAGATTTCTGTGCCAAGATCTTTACGTGAGCACAGAGAACATCGAACAGCAGGTCCGGCTGTACGGCCAGCCGCTCTCGGAGCGGTTCGGCGCGATCGTCCAGGCCTACGGCATCACCCAGCGGCGGCTCGCCGAGGTCCTCGGCCTGTCCGCCCCCATGCTGTCGCAGCTCAACAGCGGCCGGCGGATCAAGATCGGCAACCCGGCCGTCTACGAGCGCCTCGTCATGCTCGAGCAGCGCATCGGCACCCCGGACGTCGAGGAGGTCCTCGCGCAGGTCGAGGCCTCCCAGCCCGTGCTGTCGACCACGCAGATCCAGGCGGGCATCCACAGCGAGACCAACGCCGTGGCCGCCCTCGCGACCGTCGTCCCGCAGCGTGAGCTCGAGGTCGCCGTGGACCTGCTGGGGGAGGGTGCTCCCACGCTCGCCAAGGTCGTGGGCCTGGCCGTGCGCGAGGCGGAGCACCGTCAGGCCGTGAGCGCCCGCGAGGGCGCCCGCGGGTGACGCAGTTCGGCCGCCGCGGCCGGCTGTCCCCGGACGTCGCCGCGGCACGGCGGCTCGTGCTCGACGCCGTCCGTGCGCACCCGGGGGCCGGCGGCGACCCGCTCGTGCTGGTCGCCTGCAGCGGCGGCCCCGACTCGCTGGCCCTGGCCGCGGCCGCGGCCCACTTCGCCCGCCGGGGCGTGCTGCGCGTGGGCGGGGTCGTCGTCGACCACGGGCTCCAGGAGGGCTCCGCCGAGGTCGCCGCCCGCACGGCGGAGACGCTGCGCGGGCTCGGGCTCGACCCCGTGCACATCACCGCCGTGACCGTCCGCCGCGGGACGGAGGGCCCCGAGATGGCCGCCCGCACGGCCCGCTACGCCGGGATCGCCGAGGTCGTGCGCCGCACCGGCGCCGCCGCGGTGCTGCTCGGGCACACCCTCGACGACCAGGCGGAGTCCGTGCTGCTGGGCCTGGCCCGCGGCTCCGGCACCCGGTCGCTGGCCGGCATGCCGCCGGTGCGCGAGCTCGACGGCGTCACCTACCTGCGGCCCTTCCTCGAGCTGACCCGCGAGCAGACGCTGGCCGTGTGCGCGGCCGAGCAGCTCGAGCCCTGGCACGACCCCACCAACGGCGACACCACGCTCACGCGCTCCCGGATCCGCCACCGGGTCCTGCCCGTCCTCAAGGCGGAGCTGGGGCCGGGGATCGCCCGTGCCCTGGCGCGCTCCGCCGCGATCCTGGGCCCCGACGCCCGCTTCCTCGACGAGGCCGGGGGCGAGCTGCTGGCCCGCGCCCGCGCCGCCGCGCCCCCGGCGCCCGGGCCGGGTGGACAGGAGCCGGGCGGTGCCCTCCGGCTCGACCTGGAGGTGCTGCAGGAGGCCCCCGAGGCCCTGCGCCGGCGGGCCCTGGCCGCGGCGGTCGTGGCCGCCGGCGGGCAGTCCCCGTCCCACGAGCGCCTCGGCGCCCTCGACGCGCTGGCCCGCGGCCGGGGCGCGGCGGGGCCGGTCCAGATGGCGGGTAAGGTGTCCGTGTGGCGCAGGCGCCCGCAGCCCGGCACCCGCGGGCCCGGGCACCTGGAGCTCGCCGGGCCGCGTCCCGGCGGGGCCGCCGCACCGGAATCCGGACCCGCATCGCACGAGGAGCGCCGTGAAGGCTGAGGACGTCCAGGGGGATCTCACCGAGGTCCTGTTCACCAGGGAAGAGATCGAGGCGAAGATCGCCGAGCTCGCGGCGGCCGTGGACGCCGACTACCGGGGCCGCGACGTCCTGCTGGTCGGCGTGCTCAAGGGCGCCGTGATGGTCATGGCCGACCTGTGCCGCGCCCTCAAGGGCCAGTACCCCATGGACTGGATGGCGGTGTCCTCCTACGGCTCCGGCACCAAGTCCTCCGGGGTGGTGCGGATCCTCAAGGACCTCGACACCGACCTCTCCGGGCGGGACGTGCTCATCGTCGAGGACATCATCGACTCGGGCCTCACCCTCTCCTGGCTGCGCGCCAACCTGGAGTCCCGCCGCGCCGCCTCGGTGGAGATCTGCGCGCTGCTGCGCAAGCCCGAGGCCGCGAAGACCGCGATCGACGTCCGCTACGTGGGCTGGGACATCCCCAACGAGTTCGTGGTCGGCTACGGCCTCGACTACGCCGAGAAGTACCGCAACCTCGACTGCATCGCCACCCTGGCCCCGCACGTCTACGAGTGAGCGCGCGGGCGCACCGCCCGCCGTCCCCGCCCGTGCCCCGGGCCGGGGCGGCGGGCGCTGTCCGCTGACAGGGAACTCCCCGGCCCTTCCCGGCCCCCGCCGGTGGGCGGGCTGTACATTGTAGGTCTGCGTCCCCTGGACCGGCCCCGGGCGGGCCCGAGGGGGCCGGACCCACCATCCACGGGAGGATCAACGGCTTGGCCACGGCGAAAAAACCCAACAACTTCTTCAGGGGACCCTGGTTCTGGGTGCTGCTGGCCGTCCTGGTGCTCTTCCCCCTCGTGGGCACCCTCACCACCGGCTCCTCGGGGCGGGTGGACACCAACGTGGGCCTGCAGCTGCTCGCCGACGGCAAGGTCTCCGAGGCCAAGATCTACGACGGCCAGCAGAAGGTCGAGCTCCAGCTCGAGGAGGACCTGACCGTCGAGGGCCGCGACCTCGGGCGCAGCGTCGAGTTCTACTACGTCACCCCGCGCGCCGACGACGTCGTCGAGGCCATGGACGCCGCCGACCTCGAGGGCTTCACCGACCAGCCCGTGGAGTCCAACTGGTTCACGAGCCTGCTCGGGTTCCTGCTGCCGTTCCTGATCATCCTGGCGATCTTCTGGTTCGTCTTCTCCCGCATGCAGGGAGGCGGCTCGCAGGTCATGCGCTTCGGCCGCTCCCGGGCGAAGATGTTCGACAAGGACAACCCCACCGTCACCTTCGCCGACGTCGCCGGCGCCGACGAGGCCGTCCAGGAGCTCGACGAGATCAAGCAGTTCCTCGTCGAGCGCGACCGCTTCACCGCCCTCGGGGCGAAGGTGCCCAAGGGCGTGCTGCTCTACGGCCCGCCCGGCACCGGCAAGACGCTGCTGGCCCGTGCCGTGGCCGGGGAGGCGGGCGTGCCGTTCTTCTCGATCTCCGGCTCCGACTTCGTGGAGATGTTCGTGGGCGTGGGCGCCTCCCGCGTGCGCGACCTCTTCCAGCAGGCCAAGGAGAACGCCCCCGCGATCATCTTCGTCGACGAGATCGACGCCGTCGGCCGCCAGCGCGGCGCCGGCATGGGCGGCGGCAACGACGAGCGCGAGCAGACCCTCAACCAGCTGCTCGTGGAGATGGACGGCTTCGACGCCACGACCAACGTCATCCTCATCGCCGCGACCAACCGCCCCGACGTCCTGGACCCGGCGCTGCTGCGCCCGGGCCGCTTCGACCGCCAGATCGGCGTGGAGGCCCCGGACATGAAGGGCCGTCTGCAGATCCTGCGCGTGCACGCCCAGGGCAAGCCGCTGGCGGACAACGTGGACCTCGCCGGCGTGGCCAAGCGCACCCCCGGCTTCACCGGCGCGGAGCTGGCCAACGTCATGAACGAGGCGGCGCTGCTCACCGCCCGCTCGCACGCCCAGCTGATCGACGACCGGGCCGTGGACGAGGCCATCGACCGCGTCATCGCCGGTCCGCAGAAGCGCAGCCGCATCATGAAGGAGCTCGAGCGCAAGGTCACCGCCTACCACGAGGGCGGGCACGCGCTCGTGGCCGCGGCCCTGCGCAACACCGACCCGGTCACCAAGATCACGATCCTCCCGCGCGGGCGGGCCCTGGGCTACACCATGGTGATGCCCCTGGACGACAAGTACTCGACCACCCGCAACGAGCTGCTGGACCAGATGGCCTACGCCATGGGCGGGCGCGCCGCCGAGGAGATCGTCTTCCGCGACCCCTCCACCGGCGCCTCCAACGACATCCAGAAGGCCACCGACACCGCCCGCAAGATGGTCACCCAGTACGGGATGAGCGCCCGCGTGGGCTCCATCAAGCTCGGCGGGGACAGCTCCGAGCCGTTCCTGGGCCGCGACGCCGCGGGCGGCGGGCGGGAGTACTCCGAGCGCACCGCCGCGATCGTGGACGAGGAGGTCCGGGCGCTGCTGGAGCAGGCCCACGACGAGGCCCACCAGATCCTCATGGACAACCGCGGGGTCCTCGACCGGCTGGCCCTCGAGCTGCTCGAGAAGGAGACGCTCAACGAGGCCCAGATCGCCGAGCTGTTCCGCGACGTGCGCAAGCGCGACCTGCGCCCGGTGTGGCTGTCCAAGGACACCCGGCCCGTCTCCGACGTCCCGCCCGTGGTCACCCCCGCGGAGCGGGAGGAGGCCCGGCGCCTCCACGTCCAGGACCCCTCGACCCTGGCCCCGCAGGACCAGGCCGCCGCCGCGAAGCCGGAGCACCCCCTCGAGGTCCCCGAGCGCGGGCACTCGGCGCCTCCCGGCGAGGACGGCGGGGCCGCCCGGGGCTCCGGTGCCGCGGGGGAGCACGGTCCCGGGCACGGGCGCGCCTGAGCGCCGCCTAGGATGGGGCGCGAGGCCGGGCGCGCCCGGCGACCAGCACTGCCCGGCGAGACCGCACAGCACCAGGAGGAGGGCGCGTTGCCCCACGAGGCCCGCACCGACGGAACCACCCCGCACGACCCGCGGCAGGAGGCCTTCGAGCCGCCCTATCCCGACCCGGACCCCGCCCTCGAGGCGGGGGCGGGCGCGGTCGACCAGGAGCGGGTCGCCGCCGCGGTGCGGGAGCTGCTGCTGGCCATCGGGGAGGACCCCGACCGGGAGGGCCTGCAGGGCACGCCGGGCCGGGTGGCCCGGGCCTGGGCCGAGATGTTCGCCGGCCTGCACCAGGACCCGGGCGAGGTGCTCGGGACGACCTTCGACATCGGCCACTCCGAGATGGTCCTCGTCAAGGACATCCCCTTCTACTCCACCTGCGAGCACCACCTGGTGCCCTTCCACGGCCACGCCCACGTCGGCTACATCCCCGGCCACGACGGCGCGGTCACGGGCCTGAGCAAGCTCGCCCGCCTCGTGGACCTCTACGCCCGCCGCCCGCAGGTCCAGGAGCGGCTGACCACCCAGATCGTCGACGCGATCGTGGAGCACCTGGCCCCGGCGGGGGTGATCGTCGTCGTGGAGTGCGAGCACCTGTGCATGTCGATGCGCGGGGTCCGCAAGCCGGGGGCGAAGACCGTCACCTCCGCCGTGCGCGGCCAGCTGCGCGAGACCGCCACCCGGGCCGAGGCCATGAGCCTCATCCTGGGCCGGTGACGGCCGTGACGGCCGTGACAGGCCCGGGCACCGCCGGCTGGGGCTCCTTCGAGGCCCTGCCCCGGGACCGGACCCTCGTGATGGGCATCCTCAACGTCACCCCCGACTCCTTCAGCGACGGCGGGGCCCACGACGGCCACCGGGCCGCGGTCGCCCACGGGCTGCGGCTGATGGCGGAGGGCGCCGACCTCGTGGACGTCGGCGGGGAGTCCACCCGCCCCGGCTCCGAGCGGATCGGCCCGGCCGAGGAGCAGCGCCGGATCCTGCCCGTCGTGGCCGAGCTCGCGGCCGCGGGCGCCGTCCTCAGCGTCGACACCTTCCACCCGGAGACCGCCGAGGCCGTCCTGGACGCCGGCGCGCACGTGATCAACGACGTCTCCGGGCTGAGCACCTCCGCGGAGATGATCGCCCTCGTGGCGGAGCGGCGGGTCCCGTACGTCCTGATGCACGCCCGCGGCACGCCCGGGACCATGGACTCCCTGGCCGTCTACGACGACGTCGCCGGGGAGGTCCTCGGCGAGCTCGGGCAGCTGCGGGCCCGGGTGCTCGAGGCCGGACTGCCGCCCGAGCTGCTGATCCTCGACCCCGGCCTGGGCTTCGCCAAGCGCGGGACGCAGAACTGGGCGGTGCTGCGGGCCCTGCCGCGGCTGCTCGCCACCGGCCACAGGGTCCTCGTGGCCGGGTCCCGCAAGCGCTTCCTGGGCGGGCTGCTCGAGGACGCCGGCGGGCCCCGGCCGGCGGGCGGGCGCGATGCCGCGACCGCCGCGCTCAGCGCCCTGGCCGCCCGCGAGGGGGCCTGGGCCGTGCGCGTGCACGACGTGCGCTCGAGCGCCGACGCCGTGGCCGTGGCCCACGCCTGGGTTGGGGTGGAGCCGCCCGTGCTGCGCCCGGGTGCGGAGGCGGACGCGTGAGCCGGCTGCCGCGGGAGGACCACGGCACGGCGCGCGGCGGGGACCGGGCCGGGCGCCAGCTCGCCCCGCCCGCCGCCGCCCGCCCGGCGGAGCGCCGCGACCGGATCAATCTCATGGGCGTCGGCGCGGTCGGCTACCACGGGGTGCTCGAGCAGGAGAAGCGCAGCGGCCAGCCCTTCTTCGTGGACGTCGTGATGTACCTGGACCTCGCCCCCGCGGGCACCGCCGACGACGTCGCCCGCACCGCCCACTACGGCGAGGTCGCCGAGCAGGTCCGGGACATCGTGACGGGCCCCAGCGTGGACCTGCTCGAGACCCTCGCCGAGCGGATCGCCGCACAGCTGCTCGGGGCCTTCCCCCTCGACGCGGTGGAGATCACCGTGCACAAGCCCAAGGCGCCCATCGAGGTCACCTTCTCCGACGTGTCCGTGACGATCTACCGGGAGCGCTGAGATGGGCGTGCGGGCCGTCCTCGCGCTGGGCGCGAACCTCGGGGACCGGGAGGGGACCCTGCGCCGGGCCGCCCTCGAGCTGGCCGCCCACCCCCGGATCCGCCTCGTGCGGGCCTCGCCCGTGGTCGCCACCGCGCCCGTGGGCGGACCGCCCGGGCAGGACGAGTTCCGCAACGCGGTCGTCGAGGTCGAGACCGACCTCGCGCCCCTCGAGCTGCTGCGCGCCTGCCAGGAGGTCGAGGACCGCCACCACCGCACCCGCGAGGTGCGCTGGGGGCCCCGCACCCTCGACGTCGACGTCGTCGACTACGGCGCGCGCCGCCTCGACAGCCCCGAGCTGACCCTCCCGCACCCCCGTGCCGCCGGGCGCGCGTTCGTGCTCGTGCCCTGGGCGCTCATGGACCCGGAGGCGGTCCTCGACGGGCGCCCGGTCGCCGAGCTCGCCCGCGCCGCCCCCGACCGGGACGGCGTCGGCCCCGGCACCGAGCCCCTGCTGCCCGCGGACCCGCCCGGGCCGCCGGGGCGCTGAGAGGGGGCCGGCCGTGCACGTGCTCACCGTTCCCGCCCTGCTGATGTGCGCCGCCGCCGCCGGTGCGGTCGGCTGGAGCGCCAACCGGGTCTCCACCGGCGCCGGCGGGCCCCTGCTCGTCCTGCCGTGGGCCTCGCTGGCCGCCTGCGCGGCCGTCGCCGTGGTCCTGCTCGTCCTCGGCCTGCGGGTCAGGCGCTACCAGGAGGGCCGGCGCCCGGAGCGTTTCGAGCCGGTCGTCGCCGCCCGCACCGCCGCCGGCGCCCAGGCCGTCGCGTGGGCCGGGGCGGTGCTGGCCGGCTGGCACGCGACCATCGCCCTCGAGCAGCTGACCCTGGTCGGCCTGCGCTCGGAGCAGGGCCCCCTGTGGGCGAGCCTGGCCCACACCGGCGCCGGGCTCGTGCTCGTCGTCGTCGGCTGGGTCGTCGAGGGCTTCTGCAAGCTCCCGCCCGACGACCCCGACGCCGAGGAGGCCGCCGAGTACGGTAGGGGGCGGGACAAGGAGCTGCCCGAGGGAGAAGGTGGTTATGCCCGTGGAATCCCCCCGCGACCCCGCGAAGGACCCGGCGGCGCCGGCTGAGCCGGCGCGCCCCGGCTCCGCGCCCCCCGGCCCGCTGCCGGGACGCACGGCCGGGGCCCCGGCGGGAGGGGACCCCGCGCCGCAGGAGCACGCGCCGGGAGACCGGGGGATCGACCCCGAGGGGATCGTGTGGACCCGGGTCTCGCCGCGCCACACCACCCTCGTGCTCGTCTCCGGGCTGGCCGCGACGCTGTTCTGGACGGCGGTCGTCGGCTGGCCGGCCGTGCTCGTGGCCACGGGCACGTGGTCGGCGCCCCTGCCCCTGCTGGCCCTGCCCCCGGCGGCGGTGCTGCTGATCGGGGCCGTCTCCCTGGCCCTGGCCCCGCGCCGGGTGCGCGCCATCGGCTACGCCGAGCGCGGGGAGGACCTGCTGGTGCGCCGCGGTCTGCTCTACCAGCGCGTCACCGTCATCCCCTACGGGCGCATGCAGTACGTGGACGTCTCGGTCTCCCCGCTGCAGCGGGCCCTCGGCCTGGCCACGGTCAGGCTGCACACCGCCGCCGTGGGCAGCCACGCCGAGATCCCCGGGGTCGAGCACGCCGAGGCCGCCCGGCTGCGCGAGCGGCTCACCGCCCGCGGCGAGGCCCTCCTGGCGGGCCTGTGAGCGGCGCCCCCGCCCCCGCGGCCGGGCCCGCCGCGGGGCACCCCGGCGAGGAGGCGGTCTGGCGCCGCGTCCACCCGCTCACCCCCGTGGTCCGGGGCTGGCTCGCGGTGCTCGTGCTCGGCGGCGCCTTCGTCAACATCGTCCTCGACGACCTCGTCGGGGGCTACCTCGGGGCGCCGGGACCGCGGCCGCCGGAGGACCTCGACCTGTCCCGGCTGGGCACGGGCTTCTGGCTCGCCGCGGCCGGGGGCGCGGCCCTGCTGCTCGGGGCCGCCGCCGGTGTCGTGCTCGTCGCGTGGTGGTTCACCCGCTTCCAGGTCGGCGCCGAGCACGTGCGGGTGCGCTCCGGGGTCCTGTTCCGCCGCGAGCGCCAGGCCCGCCTGGACCGGGTCCAGGCCATCGACATCCACCGTCCCTTCGTGCCCCGGCTGCTGGGGCTGGCCGAGCTGAAGTTCGAGGTCGCCGACGCGGGGGAGTCCGCCGTCTCCCTCGCCTACCTCACCCACGCCCAGGCCCGGGCCCTGCGCGCCGAGCTGCTCGGGCGCCTGCCCCGCCCCGCGGCCCCGGGCGGGCGGCGCCCTGCCCCCTGGGCGCACCCGCCCGCCGCCCCGGCCGGGGAGGAGGACGAGCACCCGGTGCTCGCCGTCCCCGCCGGCCGGCTGATCGGCTCCGTGCTCGCCTCGGGCACCGCCCTCGTGCTCGTCGCGCTGCTCGCGGCGGCCCCCGTGGCCCTGCTCGCCGACCCCGTGGCCGGTCCCGGGCTGCTCGCCGCGTGGATCCCCGGGCTGCTGAGCTTCGGGGCCGTCGCCTACCGGCGCGTCGAGCAGGGCTGGCGCTTCCGGCTGCTGCGCCTGCCCGCCGGCCTGCGCGTGCGCCACGGCCTGCTCGGGGTCCGCTCCCAGACCGTGCCCGTGGGCCGGATCCAGGCCGTGGGCGTGGACCGTCCCCTGCTGTGGCGGCCCTTCGGCTGGTACCGCGTGCGCGTGAACGTGGCCGGCTACGGCCCCGGCGCCGGCGACGAGGAGGCGCTGCGCTCGACCCTGCTGCCCGTGGGCACGCGCGCGGAGGTCCACGCCGTGCTGCGCCTGGCCCTGCCGGCCGTTCCTCCGGCGGGCCTCGCGGCGCTCGTGGACGAGGGGCTGCACGGGAGCGGCGGGCAGGGCCGCTTCACGACCTCCCCGCGCCGGGCCCGGTGGCTGGACCCGCTGACCCACCGGCGCACGGGCTTCGCCGCGGACGAGGCCGTGCTGGTCGTGCGCGGCGGGCGCCTGGCCCGCCGCGCCGCCGTGGTGCCGCACGAGAAGACCCAGTCGGTGGCCGTGCAGCAGGGCCCGCTCGAGCGCGCCCTCGCCCTCGCCGACGTGCACCTGCACTCGGTGCCGGGCCCGGTCTCCGTCGTCGTGCCCCACCTCGACGCCGCCGCCGCCCGGGGGCTCGCGGCCGCGCAGGCCGTGCACGCGACCGGCGCCCGTAGACTGGCCGACGCCCCGCGACCGCCCCGACCCCCGCAGGAGGGACCATGAGCGACCCGACCCACCGCCCGGGACGCCTCGGCATCGGGGTCGTCGGCGCGGGCAAGGTCGGCGCGGTGCTCGGCGCCGCGCTGCGCGCCGCAGGCCACGCCGTGGTCGGGGCCAGCGCCGTCTCCGAGGCCAGCCGCGAGCGGGCCGCGACCCTGCTGCCGGACGTGCCGGTGCTCGAGGTGCCGGACGTGGTCCGCCGCGCCGAGCTCGTGCTGCTGGCCGTGCCCGACGACGAGCTGCCCGGGCTCGTGCAGGGCCTGGCCGACGCGGGACTGTGGCAGGCGGGCCAGCTCGTCGTGCACACCGCCGGGCGCTGGGGCACCGACGTGCTCGAGCCCGCCCGCCGGGCCGGGGCGATCCCGCTGGCGATCCACCCGGCCATGACCTTCACCGGGCTCAGCCTCGACCTGGCCCGCCTGAACGACTGCTCGTTCGGGGTGACGGCCCCCGCCCCCGTGCTGCCCATCGCCCAGGCCCTGGTCGTCGAGATGGGCGCCGAGCCGGTCGTGGTGGCCGAGGCCGACCGCGGGCTCTACCACGCGGCCCTCGCTCACGCCGCCAACCACGCGATGACCCTCACCGGCCAGTCCGCCCAGGTGCTGCGCGAGATCGGGGTGGCCCGCCCCGAGCGGGTCCTGGGCCCCCTGCTGCGCGCGAGCCTCGACAACGCCCTCGCCGCCGGGGAGCGGGCCCTGACCGGCCCGGTCGCCCGCGGCGACGCCGGCACCGTGGCCGCCCACCGCCGCGCCCTCGACGAGTACGCGCGCGGGCACGCCGGCGACGACGTGCTGCTGGCGTACCTCGACCTCGCCCGCGTCACCGCGCGCCGGGCCCTGGACCGCGGCCTGCTCGAGCGCTCCCGCTACGACGCCGTGCTGGCCGCCCTCGAGCTCACCGGCGCCCCCGGCGAGCCCGACCCCCGCCCCGCCGACGGAGAGGACACCCCGTGAGCCCCGCCCCCCGCGTCTGCCACGACCCCGCCGAGTTCCGCACCGCCCTCGCCGAGCGCCTGGCGGCGGCGGGCGCGGGCCCCGCCTCGCTGGGGCTGGTGCCCACGATGGGCGCGCTGCACGAGGGCCACGGCCACCTGGTGCGCCGGGCCAGGGCGGAGAACGACGTGGTCGCCGTCTCGATCTTCGTCAACCCGCTGCAGTTCGGCCCCGGCGAGGACTACGAGCGCTACCCGCGCACCCTCGAGGCCGACCTCGAGCTGCTCGCCCGGCACGGGGCCGACCTCGTGCTCGCCCCCGGGCTCGAGCAGATGTACCCGGGCGGGGAGCCGCTCGTGCGGGTCACCGCCGGGCGGCTGGGCACGGTCCTCGACGGCGCCAGCCGGCCCGGGCACTTCGACGGCGCCCTCACCGTGGTCAACCGGCTGCTCAACCTCACCGCCCCCCGCGGCGGGGGAGCCTTCCGCGCCTACTTCGGGGAGAAGGACGCCCAGCAGCTGCTGCTCGTGCGGCGGATGGTCGCGGACTTCGCCCTGCCCGTCGAGGTCCGCCCCGTGCCGATCGTGCGGGACGCCGACGGGCTCGCCCTGTCCTCCCGCAACCGCTACCTCGACGACGACGAGCGCCGCGCCGCCCTCGTGCTCCCGCGCACGCTGGCCGCCCTCGCCGCGGGGGAGGTGGACCTGCCCGCCGCGCGCGCCCGGATCGACGCCGAGGACGGGGTGCGGCTGGACTACCTCGTCGTCGTCGACCCCGCGACCCTCGAACCGGCCGAACCGGGCCCCGGCGCCCTCGCGCTGGTCGCCGCCCGCGTCGGCACGACCCGGCTGATCGACAACCGCGCGCTCTGACCCCCGCTCCCGGCCGGGGCGCGGGGGCCGCGGGCCCCGCGCTATCCTGGTCGACTGTGACCGACGCGCAGAACAGCACCCCGACCGCCGAGACGACCGCCGAGCCGACCCCGGGGACCGCCTCCCCCCGGCCCGCCGAGGACCGCGCCCGGGAGGCGGCCGAGCAGGCGGAGCTGAGCGAGCAGATGCAGTTCCGCCTCGCCAAGCGCGCCCGCCTGCTCGAGGAGGGGCGGGAGGCCTACCCGGTGGGCGTCCCCCGCACCCACACCCTCGCCCAGGTCCGCGAGACCTGGGGGGACCTGGAGGCCGGCGAGGAGACCGGGCAGTTCACGGCCGTCGCCGGGCGCGTGGTGTTCGTGCGCAACACCGGCAAGCTGTGCTTCGCGACCCTCCAGGAGGGCGACGGCACCCGCCTGCAGGTCATGCTCTCCCGGGCCGAGGTGGGGGAGGAGGCCCTGGCCGACTGGAAGGCCCTCGTGGACCTCGGCGACTTCGTGGCCGTGCACGGCGAGGTCGTCTGCTCCCGGCGCGGGGAGCTGTCCGTGATGGCGGACTCCTGGACCATGGCCGCCAAGGCGCTGCGCCCGCTGCCGACCCTCCACCACGGGCTCAGCGAGGAGACCCGCGTCCGGCAGCGCTACCTCGACCTCATCGTCCGCCCGGAGGCGCGCGACGTGGTGGTCAAGCGCGCGCGGATCATCCAGACGGTGCGCTCCACCCTCGTGGAGCAGGGCTACGTGGAGATCGAGACGCCCATGCTCCAGCTGGTCCACGGCGGGGCCACCGCGCGTCCCTTCGAGACCCACCTCAACGCGTTCGACCAGGACATGACCCTGCGCATCGCGACCGAGCTCTACCTCAAGCGGGCCGTGGTCGGCGGGATCGAGCGGGTCTTCGAGATCGGGCGGGTCTTCCGCAACGAGGGCGTCGACTCCTCGCACAGCCCCGAGTTCACGACCCTGGAGGCCTACGAGGCCTACGCCGACCAGTTCACGATGGCCGAGCGGATCAGGCAGATCATCCTCGCGTGCGCCGACGCCCTGGGCGTGGACACGATCGAGACCGAGCGCGGGACCATCGACCTGCGCGGGGAGTGGCGGTGGCTGTCCGTGTACCCGGCGCTGTCGGAGGCCGTGGGACAGGAGATCACCCCGGCGACCCCCGAGGACGTGCTGCGGCGGATCGCCGAGGAGCACGGGGTCGCCGTGAGCCCGCTGTGGGACGCCGAGAAGCTCGTGCTCGAGCTCTTCGGCGAGATCGTGGAGCCCACCCTGATCCAGCCGACCTTCGTGTGCGACTACCCGCCCTCGGCGCAGCCGCTGGCGCGCCAGCACCGCTCCGAGCACGGGCTGATCGAGGCCTGGGACCTCATCATCGGCGGCATGGAGCGCGGCACGGCCTTCTCCGAGCTGATCGACCCCGTGGTCCAGCGCGAGCGGCTCACGGAGCAGTCCCGGCTCGCCGCGGCCGGCGACGCCGAGGCGATGCAGCTCGACGAGGACTTCCTGCGGGCCCTCGAGCACGGCGCCCCGCCCATGGGCGGGCTCGGGCTGGGCCTGGACCGGCTCATCATGCTCTTCACCGACCTCGGGATCCGCGAGACCATCCTCTTCCCCCTCATGAAGCCCGAGCAGGACTGAGCGCCCGCCCGTCCAGCCGCCCCCCAGCACCGCGAGGGAGAATCACGTCCATGGAATACGTCGCCGTCCTGCTGCCGTCGATCTGTCTCGGCATCATCTTCTGGTTCGTCCTGCGCTGGATCATGCGCGGGGACCGCACCGAGCGCGCCGTGCAGGCCCGTTCGCAGGAGGACGCCGCGCAGTGGTACGAGCAGCTCAAGGCCCGCGACGGCGAGGACCTGCCCTTCGGCCGGCCCGACCGGCCGCGGCGCCGTCCCCGCGGCTGAGCGCCTTTCCGTCATTCCCATTCTTTTTCACGGTCGGCATTTCCGCCCGGAAATGACCGTCCCGCGTCTCGGTGACGATTTCCCGTCGAATATGTAGGATGAAACCGGCGACACCGGCAACGGTGTTCGCGGCGCCGCGTCGGAAATGCCCGGGGAGCCTTCCCGGTCCGTGCCGGAACGGCGACGGGGGATTTCCGCACCATTCCCGGCGGCCGTGAGGAAACGCCGGGACGACGAAGCGCCGAAAGGCTGAAGGGAAGACGCACCGATGGCACAGACCGTGAAGATCATCCTCGAGGACGACCTCGACGGGGGCCCGGCCGAGGAGACCGTCCGCTTCGGCCTCGACGGCGGCCAGTACGAGATCGACCTCTCCGAGGAGAACGCGGCCCGGCTGCGCGAGGCCATGCGCCCGTTCATCGCCAAGGCCCGCCGCGCGCAGGCCAAGCAGGGGGGCAAGCAGGCACGCACCGGCACCGCCCGCCCGGCCGGGCGCGGCAACCCGGACACCGCCGCCATCCGCCAGTGGGCCCGCGACAAGGGCTACGAGGTCTCCGACCGCGGCCGGATCCACCAGGACATCCAGAAGGCGTACTACGAGGAGAACTCCTGAGCGCCGAACAATTCCGGGCAGCCGCCCGCTGAAATGCCGCCCCGGGGCGGGACCGGTCCTCCGGTCCCGCCCCGGCGCATTTCCCGGATATCCCGCGGCGTTCCCCGTGGGCCTTTCCGGGGACGAGGCCCGGGGCATTTCCCGGGCGGCGGGACAATTCCTTTCCGGTGCCGGGCGGGAAACACGGTCGGCCGGTCGCGGCGGTCGGCGCCGGGACGCGAGGACGGCCCCGGCACGGGGCGCCCGCGCACCGGGCCCGTCGGGACGTCTCGCCGGTGGCGAACAGCCCCCCGCGGGCCCGCCCCGGTGCGTAGCATCGGGTGCAGATCATCGACGGAGGAGTATCCACATGTTCGAGCGTTTCACCGACCGCGCCCGCCGGGTCGTGGTGCTGGCCCAGGAAGAGGCCAGGATGCTCAACCACAACTACATCGGCACCGAGCATCTGCTGCTGGGGCTGATCCACGAGGGCGAAGGCGTCGCCGCGAAGGCGCTGGACTCCATGGGGATCACCCTCACCGGCGCCCGCGAGCAGGTCCAGGACATCATCGGGCCGGGCCAGCAGGCCCCGTCCGGGCACATCCCGTTCACCCCGCGGGCCAAGAAGGTCCTCGAGCTGTCCCTGCGCGAGGCGCTGCAGCTGGGCCACAACTACATCGGCACCGAGCACATCCTGCTCGGCATCATCCGCGCCGGCGAGGGCGTCGCCGCCCAGGTGCTCACCAAGCTGGGCGCCGAGCCGCAGAAGGTGCGCTCCACCGTGCTGGAGCTGATCTCCGGCTACCAGGGCGGCGGGACCCCCGAGAAGGAGGGCGCCGGCGTGCGCTCGGCCGGGCAGTCCGAGGGCGTGCCCGCCGGCTCGGCCGTGCTCGACCAGTTCGGCCGCAACCTCACCGCCGCGGCCCGCGAGGGCAAGCTGGACCCGGTCATCGGGCGCTTCCGCGAGATGGAGCGCGTGATGCAGGTCCTGTCCCGGCGCACCAAGAACAACCCCGTGCTCATCGGCGAGCCCGGCGTCGGCAAGACCGCGGTCGTCGAGGGCCTGGCCCAGGCGATCGTGCGCGGCGACGTGCCGGAGACGCTCAAGGACAAGCACCTCTACACCCTCGACCTCGGCTCCCTGGTGGCGGGCTCCCGCTACCGCGGCGACTTCGAGGAGCGCCTGAAGAAGGTGCTCAAGGAGATCCGCACCCGCGGCGACATCATCCTGTTCATCGACGAGATCCACACCCTCGTCGGGGCCGGTGCCGCCGAGGGCGCGATCGACGCCGCCTCGATCCTCAAGCCCATGCTCGCCCGCGGCGAGCTGCAGACGATCGGCGCGACGACCCTCGACGAGTACCGCAAGCACATCGAGAAGGACGCCGCGCTCGAGCGCCGCTTCCAGCCGATCCAGGTCGACGAGCCCTCCGAGGCCCACGCCGTGGAGATCCTCAAGGGTCTGCGCGACAAGTACGAGGCCCACCACCGGGTCTCGATCTCCGACGAGGCCCTCG
Organism: Kocuria sp. LUK; assembly: GCF_021012935.1. Classification (NCBI taxonomy): domain Bacteria; kingdom Bacillati; phylum Actinomycetota; class Actinomycetes; order Micrococcales; family Micrococcaceae; genus Kocuria; species Kocuria sp. LUK. Next base: position 77,162 of record NZ_JAJMZI010000006.1, on the reverse strand, counting down.
AGTCCGCGGTGCACCTCGCGGCCCGCTACGTCTCCGACCGGTTCCTCCCGGACAAGGCCATCGACCTCATCGACGAGGCCGGCGCCCGCCTGCGCATCAAGCGGATGACCGCCCCGCCGGAGATCAAGGAGCTCGACGACCGGATCACCGAGGTCAAGCGGCAGAAGGAGGCCGCGATCGACGGGCAGGACTACGAGCTCGCGGCGTCCCTGCGCGACACCGAGCAGAAGCTGATCACCGAGCGCGAGGACAAGGACCGTGCGTGGCGCGAGGGCGGCGACGAGCTGGCCGAGGTCACCCCCGAGGTCATCTCCGACGTCCTCTCCGCCTCCACCGGCGTGCCGGTCTACAAGCTCACGGAGGAGGAGTCCGGCCGCCTGCTGCACATGGAGGACGAGCTGCACAAGCGGATCATCGGCCAGGACGACGCCATCAAGGCGCTGTCCCGCTCGATCCGGCGCACCCGTGCGGGCCTGAAGGACCCCCGCCGCCCCGGCGGGTCGTTCATCTTCGCCGGCCCCACCGGCGTGGGCAAGACCGAGCTGGCCAAGGCGCTCGCCGAGTTCCTGTTCGGGGACGAGGACGCGCTGATCACGCTCGACATGTCCGAGTACCAGGAGAAGCACACCGTCTCCCGCCTCTTCGGGGCCCCTCCCGGCTACGTCGGCTACGAGGAGGGAGGCCAGCTCACCGAGAAGGTGCGCCGCAAGCCGTTCTCCGTGGTGCTCTTCGACGAGGTCGAGAAGGCCCACCAGGACCTGTTCAACTCACTGCTGCAGATCCTCGAGGACGGCCGCCTCACGGACTCCCAGGGCCGCGTGGTGGACTTCAAGAACACCGTGATCATCATGACCACGAACCTCGGCACGAAGGACATCTCCCGGGCGGTGCCCGTGGGCTTCCAGACCGGGATCGACGACGTCTCGAACTACGAGCGGATGCAGGCGAAGGTGCAGGAGGAGCTCAAGGAGCACTTCCGCCCCGAGTTCCTCAACCGCGTGGACGAGATCATCGTCTTCCCGCAGCTGACCCAGGAGCAGATCGTCCAGATCGTCGACATGTTCGTCGGCCGCCTCCAGGAGCGGCTGCGCGACCAGGGCATGTCGATCTCCGTCTCGGACGCCGCGAAGGTGCTGCTCGCGCAGAAGGGCTACGACCCCTCGATGGGCGCCCGCCCGCTGCGCCGCACCATGCAGCGCGAGATCGAGGACCCGCTGTCGGAGAAGATCCTCTTCGGGCAGATCAGCTCCGGGGAGAAGATCAGCGTGGACGTCGAGGGCGAGGGCGAGCAGCGCTCCTTCGTCTTCACCTCGACCCCGATGGCCGACCTCACCGACGACGGCCTGGACGAGACCATGACCGGTTTCGAGCAGGCGGAGCTGGGCCGCGGGGACGGTCAGTCCCCGGCCTGACCCGGCCCCGGGAGGAGCAGCCGAGGGCCCGTGCGCACCGTGCGCACGGGCCCTCGGCCGTGCCCGGGGAGCGCGTCCGGGCCCCTCCGGCGTCCCCCGAAGTGGGGGCCGTCGCAGGTCGTCATCGCGTCCGGACCTGCGGGTTCACGAGCGTACACTCGGGACGTGACCGACCTCCGCCTGCGCCCCGCCCGCACCTCCGACGTCCCCGGGATCAAGGAGCTGGTGGCGCCGCTGGCCCTCGCCGGGGTGCTGATCAACAAGGACACGGTCGCCTACTACGAGGGCATCCAGGAGTTCCTCGTCGTCGAGGCCCTCGACGACGACGGCCGGGTCCACCTCGTCGGCTGCGGGGCGCTGCACGTGATGTGGCAGGACCTGGCCGAGGTCCGCACCCTCGCGACCTCCGAGGCGTGGCGCGGCCGGGGGGTGGGGGCCACCGTCCTGGCGGGGCTGGTCGAGCGGGCCCGCGCGCTGGGGGTCTCCCGCGTGTTCTGCCTGACCTTCGAGGTCGAGTTCTTCGGCCGGCACGGCTTCGAGGTGATGGCCAACCAGGAGCAGATCGACCCCGACGTCTTCGCCGAGCTGCTGCGCTCCCACGACGAGGGCGTGGCGGAGTACCTCGACCTCGCCCGGGTGAAGCCCAACACCCTGGGCAACACCCGGATGCTGCTCCAGCTCAGCCCGGAAGGCTGACCCCGCGCGCGTCCTCGGCCGCGAGCCCGTCCGCCAGCAGCCCCTCGAGGGCGCGGCGGCGCTGCTCCGGCGGGGCGTCCAGACCGTGCAGGCGCTCGAGGGCCCGCAGCCCCTCCGCCGGGAGGTGGACGAGGTCCGCCGGGTCCGCCGGGTCCAGCAGGTGCCGGGCCGGGACCGGCTCGGTGCCCGCCCGCAGCACCGCCAGCAGCGCCCCGCGCACCTGGCGGTCCGTGCCGTGCCAGGCCTGTCCCCGCGGGGTCTCCTCCGGGGCCGGGCGCCCCGCCGCGACCCACGCGCAGGCCCCGAGCAGCGGGCAGGCGGCGCACCGCGGGGCGCGGGCCGTGCACACCAGCGCCCCGAGCTCCATGACGGCCTGGTTCCAGGCCACCGCGAGGTCGTCGTCGGCGGGCATGAGCTCGTCGGCCAGGCGCGCCTCCGCGGCCGTCAGGGAGCGGGAGGGCAGGCCCCGCCCGGAGACCGCCCGGGCGTGGACGCGGCGGATGTTGGTGTCCACGACCGTGCGGCGGTCGCCGAAGGCGAAGACGGCCACGGCGGCGGCCGTGTAGGTCCCGACCCCGGGCAGCGCGAGCAGCGCCGCGTGGTCGGCGGGCACCTGCCCGCCGTGGCGGGCGACGATCTCCGTGGCGGCGGCGTGCAGCCGCAGCGCCCGGCGCGGGTAGCCGAGCCGGCCCCACGCCCGCACGGCCTCCCCGGCGGGCTCGGCCGCCAGGTCCTCGGGCCGGGGCCAGCGCTGCAGCCACGACCGCCACACCGGCAGCACCCGCGCCACCGGGGTCTGCTGGAGCATGAACTCGCTCACCAGCACGCCCCACGGCCCGCAGCGGGGGTCGCGCCAGGGCAGGTCGCGGGCGGCGCCGGCGTACCACCGGACCACGGCCTCGTGCAGGCCCGGCAGGTCGGGGTGCGCCGGGGCGGGGGAGGGCGTCGGGGCAACGGAGCTCATCCTCCCCACTGTAGCCTTGGGGGCATGGCGCAGAAGGGTTCCGGCAGCAGGTCCGGGGGAGGCAGCGGGCGCGGCCCGGACGGCGGCGCCCCGCGGGTGTCCGCGGAGGTCTACCGCCGCCGCCGGATCGTGGCCGCGGCCGCCGCGGTCCTGCTCGTGGTCCTCGTGGCCGTCGGCGTCGTCTCGGCCGTGGCCGCCCTCGTGGGCCCCGAGGAGCCGGCGGAGCAGGCCGCCCCGGAGGCGGTCGCGTCGGCCGGACCGACGTCGACCGAGCCGTTCGCCGACTTCACCCCGCGGCCGGAGAAGTCCTCCTCCGCCTCCCCGGGGGCTTCGGAGAGCCCCTCCGCGGCCCCGGCCGAGGAGTGCGGGGCCGAGCTCGCGGTGCGGGCCTCCACCGACCGCGAGAGCTACCCGCAGGACCTCGAGCCGCAGCTCGAGCTGACCCTGGAGAACACGGGGGAGGACCCCTGCCACGTCGACGCGGGCACGGCCCGGATGGCGTTCGTGGTCCGCTCGGGGGAGGACACGGTCTTCGACAGCCGGCACTGCCAGGTCGGCGGCGAGGAGCAGCGGGTCACCCTCGAGCCGGGCCGGGAGCAGGTGGCCCGCCTGACCTGGGACCGGGTGCGCACCCTCGAGGGCTGCGCGGCGGGCGGGGAGCCGGCGCTGCCGGGCCACTACCGCCTGGAGGTCTCCCTGGGGGAGCGCACGGGCGAGCCCGCGGCGTTCGTGCTCGAGGAGTGAGCCGCGGGGCTCACATGAAGCGCTCGAGCAGGCTCGTCTCGGCCATCCGGGACAGCGACTCGCGCACCGTGCGGGCCCGCTGCTCGCCGATGCCCTCCACGGCCTTGAGGTCCTCGAGGTTCGCGGCCATCAGCGACTGCAGGCCGTCGAACTGGCGCACGAGCCGGTTGGCCACGGCCCGCGGCATGGACTTGATGCCCTCCAGCAGGCGGTAGCCGTGCGGGTGCAGCTCGGTCTCGAGGCTGCCCGGGGTCTCCACGAGCCCCACGCACCCGGCGATGCGCTGCAGGTCGATCAGCTCGGTGGGCGTCAGCTGCGCGAGGCGCCCGAGGGCCTCCTCGACGTGGCCCGCCGGGACGTCCTCCGGGAGGTAGTCGCGCAGCACGACGTCGGGCCCCGGTCCGGTGCCGGCGGTGAGCTCCTCGAGCTGCAGGGCGATCAGCCGCCCGTCCACGCCGAGCTCGAGCACGTACCAGCCGATCTCGGCGGAGATCCGCCGGACCATCTCCATGCGCTGCAGCGTCAGGGCCACGTCCCGCACCGTGACGGAGGCCTCGATCTCCAGGGACGAGAGGTTGCCGAGGACCTGCTCCATGCGGTTGCTGTAGTGCTCCAGGGTCTGCAGGGCCTGGTTGGCGCGGGCCATGATCGACTGGGAGCCCTCGACGGCGTAGCGGGTCTCGCCCACGTAGATGGTGATGACGCTCATCGACTGGCTCACCGAGATCACCGGCAGGCCCGTCTCCTTCGCGGTGCGCTCGGCGGAGCGGTGGCGGGTGCCCGACTCGGTCGTGCCGATCGAGGCGTCGGGGACGAGCTGGACGCCGGCCTTGAGGATGCGGGTGGCGTCCTTGTCGCAGACGATGGCGCCGTCCATCTTGGCGAGCTCGCGCAGCTTCGGCGCGGAGAAGTCGGTGTCGATGTCGAAGCCGCCGGAGCAGATCGCCTCCACGGAGCGGTCGAAGCCCAGGACGACCAGCCCGCCGGTGCGCCCGCGCAGGATCCGCTCGAGGCCCGCGCGCAGCTCCGTGCCCGGGGCCAGCCGTGCCAGGGTTCTGCGCAGTGCGTCCTCAGGGGTCTTCGCCACGGTCCTCATCATACGGCCGCGGCGGTCTCCCGCCTCTGCCGCGGGCCCGCCCCGGCACCGGGGAAGAGCAGCTCCATGGCGTCGGAGATCGTGGTGACCTCCCGCACCGAGAACCCCTCCGGGACGGGGCCGGGACCGGTCGGGCTCGCGGGCACGACCGCGTGGGTGAAGCCCAGGCGGGCGACCTCCTGGATGCGCCGGCCGATCCCCGGCACGGGGCGCACCTCCCCGGCCAGGCCCACCTCCCCGAAGCACACGAGCCGCTGGGGGAGGGGCCGGTCCTGCGCGGCGGAGGCCAGGGCCATGGCCACGGCCAGGTCGGTGGAGGGCTCGGTCAGGCGCACCCCGCCCACGGTGGAGACGTAGCAGTCGAGGTTCGCGAGCCCCACCCCCGCCCGCCGCTGCAGCACGGCCAGCAGCATGGCGACCCGGGAGGACTCCAGGCCCGCGGTGGCCCGGCGCGGCTGGGCGGTCGAGGAGCGGTCCAGCAGAGCCTGCACCTCCGCCAGCAGCGGGCGGCGGCCCTCGAGGGTCACGGTCAGGCACGTGCCCGAGACCGGCAGGGCCGTGCGGGAGACGAACAGCCCGGAGGGGTCCTCGACGCTCGCGATCCCCGTCTCCGTGAGGTCGAAGCAGCCGACCTCGTCCGTGGGGCCGTAGCGGTTCTTCACCGCGCGCAGCAGCCGGATCCGCGAGTGCTTCTCGCCCTCGAACTGGCAGACCACGTCCACGAGGTGCTCGAGCAGCCGCGGCCCGGCGATCGAGCCGTCCTTGGTCACGTGGCCCACGAGCAGGGTCGTCATGTTCCGCTGCTTGGCGGCGGCGATGAGGGAGGCGGTGACCTCCCGGACCTGGGTGACCCCGCCCGCGGAGCCCTCGACCTCCGCACTGGCCAGGGTCTGCACCGAGTCCACCACGAGCAGGCGCGGGGCGATGCGCTCGATCTGGCCCAGGGCGGTCGCGAGGTCCGTCTCGGCCGTCAGGTACAGCGTGGGGGCCACGGCCCCGATCCGGTCCGCCCGCAGCTTCACCTGGGCGGCGGACTCCTCGCCGGTGACGTAGAGGACGTCGCGGGGGGCGTCCCCCGGCCCTTCGGCGAAGCGGGCGGCGACGTCGAGCAGCAGCGTGGACTTCCCGACCCCCGGCTCCCCGGCCATCAGCACCACCGCGCCGGGGACGAGCCCGCCGCCCAGGACGCGGTCCAGCTCCGGCACGCCGGTGGGCATCGAGGTGGCCACGGTCGCGTCGACCTGCGCGATCGGGCGGGCCGGCTCGGCGATGGAGCGGGCCGCCGTGGTGCGCGCCCGGTGCTCGCCGACCTCCTCGACGGTGCCCCAGGCCTGGCACTCCCCGCAGCGGCCCACCCACTTGGCCGTGGCCCAGCCGCACTCGGTGCAGCGGTAGGACGGGGTGTTGCGTCGGGTCCGTGTGCTCATGGCGCCAGGCTACCGATCCGGGCGGACACGCTGGGCGGGCAGGCGCCGCCGCCTCAGCCCCGGTCCCAGCCCTCGAGGCGGACCAGCTGGGCGCGGGCCTCGTCGTGGGTCATGCCCGCGGCCTCGAGCAGGTCCACGACCATGGGGCGCGTGTCCAGGACCAGGGTCTCGCCCTCCATGGTGCGCACGCCCATCCGGCCCGGGTGCAGCCGCCCGGCCACGTCCGCGAGCTCCGTGCGCGCCCGGCGCAGGTAGCTCTCCCGCGAGCCGGGGGAGGCCGAGGTGAGCGCGTGGCCCAGCGTCGTCACGGCGTCGCCGAGGTCCTCGAGGGCCCCGGTCAGGGACGCGACGGCCTCGTCGGAGAGGGTCACGTGGTTGAGCACGGACGCGGTGCGGCGGGCGAGCACGCGGGCGTTGCGCACGGCCAGGTCCAGGTAGTGGATGGAGTGCTCGAGGTGCTCCACCTCGGTGCGCCGGCCCCGGTACAGCGGCGAGGCGCGCACGATCTCCAGGGACGCCTGGAGCCCGGTGGTCACGGAGTCGATCAGCGGCTGGGTCTGGCGGGCGCGCACGAGGGCGTGCCACGCGGCCCGCGCGTCGTAGTCGGAGACGGCCCGGGCGGTCTCGCGCAGCACCCCCGCGAACTCCTCGACGAGGCGGCGCAGGTCCTCCCGGGGCTGCCGCCGCGGGTCGGCGGGCACGAAGTAGGCCATCGCGAGCGCGCACAGCCCCCCGACGACCGCATCGGTCGAGCGGGCGAAGACCCCGTCGGCGGACGGCGGCAGGAGCACCACGAGCACCGACTGCAGGCCCATCTGGGTGGTGAACAGCGTGCCGTTGTCCAGGAAGCGGGCGAGCAGGATCGAGGTCGTGAGCACCACGGCGGCCTGCCACACGCCGGTGCCCAGCACGTGGATCAGGGCGTCGCCCACGGCGATGCCGAGGGTGCAGCCGATCGAGACCTCCAGCACCCGGCGGTAGCGCAGCCCGCCCTTGGCGAAGCCCAGGGCGACCAGCGCGGCCGTGGCCGCGAAGATCGGCCCCGAGTGGCCCAGCAGGTGCTCGGCGATCACGTAGGCGCCCACGCTCGCGACCGTCATCTGGAAGGTCTGCAGCAGCCCGGAGCGCACCCGGGCCAGGCCCACCCGGGTGCGGGTGCGCACGGCGCGGGAGATCGCCCGCACGGGCCGGCTCGGCTGCATGCGGCCATCCTAGCGACGCGCCCCGGGGCCGCCCCGCCGGCCGCGACGCGCCCGGGCCCGGAGGTGCGGGAGGACCACGGGAGGAGCACCACAGCGCAGGACACGCCGGAGTTCACCCGGCGTTCACCTTCCCGGGCCACTCTGGCCACCTGCGCTCCCTAGCGTCTGTCCCCGAGGGGTCCGCCGGGAAGCCGCAGCGGACCTCGCACCACGGACCGGCTCTCTCCCGGACCGTGCCGGACAACTGCCCCGCGGCGCGGGGCACCACTGTGATCTGAAGGGGCTAGCACCAGTGAAGGTTTCCCACCTCGGCCGTTCCGCCGCCGTCCTCGCCATCGGCACCCTCGCCCTGACCGCGTGCGGGTCCGACAACGCCACGGGCGGGGGCTCGGGCGCCGAGACCTCGGCCGCCGGCGCCGGCGTCTCCGGCACCCTGACCGGCATCGGCGCCTCCTCCCAGCAGGCGGCCATGACCGCCTGGCAGAACGGCTTCCAGGAGGCCAACCCCGAGGCCCACGTCCAGTACTCCCCGGACGGCTCCGGCGCCGGCCGCGAGGCCTTCACCGCCGGCGGCGCCGACTTCGCCGGCACGGACGCCTACCTCGACGAGGAGGAGTACGAGGCGTCCAAGGAGGTCTGCGGGCCCGACGGCGGCTTCCACGTCCCGGCCTACATCTCCCCGATCGCGGTCGCCTTCAACCTCCCCGGCGTGGACACCGTGAACATGGACGGGCCGACGATCGCGAAGGTCTTCACCGGCGAGATCACGACCTGGAACGACCCGGCGATCGCCGAGCAGAACCCGGGGACCGAGCTGCCCGACACGCCGATCACCGTGGTCCACCGCAACGACGAGTCCGGCACCACCGAGAACTTCCAGGAGTACCTGGCCGCGGCCGCCCCCGAGGTGTGGACCGAGGAGGTCTCCGGCAACTGGCCCTCGCAGTGGGCCGCCGAGAACAACAAGGGCACCGCAGGCGTCGTGCAGTCGACCAGCGCCACCGAGGGCGCGATCACCTACGCCGACGCCTCCGCCGTGGGCGAGCTCGGCACCGTGGCCGTGGGCGTGGGCGAGGAGTACGTCGAGTACTCCGCCGAGGCAGCCGCGAAGGCCGTGGAGTCCTCCACCCCGGTCGAGGGACGCGCCGAGCACGACATGGCGATGGACCTCGAGCGCGACACCACCGAGTCCGGGGCCTACCCGATCGTGCTGGTGTCCTACCACCTGTACTGCTCGCAGTACGATTCCCAGGAGACCGCCGACCTGGCCAAGGCCTTCGGCGAGTACGTGATCAGCGAGGACGGCCAGCAGACGGCCGCCGACGCGGCCGGCTCCGCGCCGATGTCCGAGAACCTCCGCACCCAGGCGCAGGAGGCCCTCGAGAGCATCACCGCGGCCGGCTGACGCCGTTCCGACGATCCCGTCCGGCGCGGGACCGGGCCCCTGGGCCCGATCCCGCGCCGGACGGGACATTTCTGTGTGAGGAGCCTCCGGCGTGAGGCACGTCACCGGACCAGGCGCCGGGAGCGATCCCGCCCGGTGCAGCACGTTCCAGGCCACGAAGGGGCGCACGACATGTCCACCACCGTCACCACCGAGCAGCCCAGCGCGCTCGCCCAGGAGAGCCCCGGCGGGGGCCGCGCCGGCGACTCGGTCTTCGCCGGGCTCAGCCTCGGCGCCGGCATCCTGATCCTCGCCTCCCTGGCAGCCGTCGCGCTGTTCCTCTTCCTGGAGGCCCTGCCCACGTTCCAGGCCCCCGCCGAGGAGATCTCGGGCGGGGCCGGCTTCTGGTCCTACATCTGGCCGATGGTCATCGGCACGGTCATCGCCGCCGTCATCGCCCTCGTGATCGCCACCCCGATCGGGGTGCTCGTGGCGCTGTACATCTCCCACTACGCGCCCGCCCGGATCGCGAAGCCGGTCGGCTACGTCATCGACCTGCTCGCCGCGATCCCCTCGGTGATCTACGGCGCGTGGGGCACCACGGTGCTCGCGGGCGCGCTCGTGCCGTTCTACGACTGGCTGGCCGAGAACCTGGGGTTCATCCCCCTCTTCGCGGGCCCGGCCTCCCAGACCGGCAAGACGATGCTGACGGTGGGCGTCGTGCTGGCCATCATGATCCTGCCGATCATCACCGCGATGACCCGCGAGATCTTCGTCCAGACCCCGAAGCTCCACGAGGAGGCCGCCCTGGCCCTGGGCGCCACCCGGTGGGAGATGATCCGGATGACCGTGCTGCCCTTCGCCCGGCCCGGCATCATCTCCTCGGTCATGCTGGCACTGGGCCGCGCCCTCGGCGAGACCATGGCCGTGGCCCTCGTCCTCTCGGGCGGGCCGCTGACCGCCTCGCTGATCCAGTCGGGCAACCAGACCATCGCCGCGGAGATCGCCCTGAACTTCCCCGAGGCCTACGGCCTGCGCCTCTCGGAGCTCATCGCCGCCGGCCTCGTCCTGTTCCTGATCACCCTGGTCGTGAACATGGCGGCCCGCGCCATCATCGCCCGCTACAAGGAATTCTCGGGAGCCAACTGATGTCGACCGCACCCCTGCACCAGCAGACCTCGTCGCCGGGCGCCGCCGGCCGCCGCGCGAAGCTCACGCGGAACCAGCGGCCGGCCTGGCTCGTGCCCGCCATCGCCGTCGCCGCCGTCGTCGTGGGCGCGGCCCTGGCCGCGCTCGTGGGCTTCTCCACGGCCCTGTGGGCGGTCTTCGCCGCCGTGCTCTTCCTCGTCGCCGCGCCCCTGGCCGTCACGGCCGTGGAGGGCCGGCGCAAGGGCGCCGACTCCCTGACCACGTACCTGGTCCACACCGCGTTCGTGCTGGCCGTCATCCCGCTGGTCTCCGTGATCTGGACCGTGCTGGCCAACGGCGTCCCGGGCCTGACCTCCAACCTGCTGCTGACCTCCATGAACGGGGTCACGGGCGCGACCGACAACGCCGCGGCGGCGGGGGGGACCCCGGTGCTCGGCGGGGCGTACCACGCGATCGTGGGCACCGTCTCGATCACCTTCTGGGCCACGCTGATGTCGGTGCCCATCGGGCTGCTCACCGCGATCTACCTCGTGGAGTACTCCCAGGGCGGCTGGCTGGGGCGGGCGATCACGTTCTTCGTGGACGTGATGACCGGCATCCCCTCGATCGTGGCGGGCCTGTTCGCGGCCGCCCTGTTCGGCCTGATCCTCGGCCCCTCGACCCGCTTCGGGTTCGTGGCCGCCGTGGCGCTGACCGTGCTCATGATCCCCACGGTCGTGAAGAACACCGAGGAGATGCTCAAGATCGTCCCCAACGAGCTGCGCGAGGCCTCCTACGCCCTCGGGGTGCGCAAGTGGCGGACCATCACCAAGGTCGTCATCCCCACGGCGATCTCCGGCATCGCCTCGGGCGTGACCCTGGCGATCGCCCGCGTGATCGGCGAGACCGCCCCGCTGCTCGTGACCGCCGGCTTCGCCACGGCCATCAACTGGAACTCGTTCTCCGGCTGGATGACCACGCTGCCGACGTTCATCTACTACCAGATCATGACCCCGACCTCCCCGACCAACCCCGATCCCTCCGCCCAGCGGGCGTGGGCCGCGGCACTGATCCTGATCCTGATCGTCATGCTGCTGAACCTGGTCGCACGGCTGGTCGCCCGGGCCTTCGCGCCCAGGACCGCCGGGCGCTGACCCGGCCGGCCCCCGTACGCACCGTCGCGAGAAAGAAGCAAGGAACCCACATGTCCAAGCGAATCGACGTCGAGCACCTCAACGTCCACTACGGCACCTTCCTGGCGGTCGAGGACGTCAGCATGGGGATCGACGCCCGGTCGGTGACCGCGTTCATCGGTCCCTCCGGCTGCGGCAAGTCCACCTTCCTGCGCACGCTCAACCGCATGCACGAGGTCATCCCCGGCGCCCGCGCCGAGGGCAAGGTCCTGCTCGACGGCGAGGACCTCTACGGCCCGGGCGTGGACCCCGTGGTCGTGCGCTCCATGGTCGGCATGGTCTTCCAGCGGCCCAACCCGTTCCCCACGATGTCCATCCGGGACAACGTGCTGGCCGGGGTCAAGCTCAACAGCAAGCGGATCTCCCGCGGGGAGGCCGACGACCTGGTCGAGAGCTCCCTGCGCGGGGCCAACCTGTGGAACGAGGTCAAGGACCGCCTCGACCGTCCCGGCTCCGGCCTCTCCGGCGGCCAGCAGCAGCGCCTGTGCATCGCCCGGGCGATCGCGGTCAAGCCCGACGTGATCCTCATGGACGAGCCGTGCTCGGCCCTGGACCCGATCTCCACGCTGGCGATCGAGGACCTGATCAGCGAGCTCAAGCAGGACTACACGGTCGTGATCGTCACCCACAACATGCAGCAGGCCTCCCGCGTGTCCGACCGCACGGCCTTCTTCAACATCGCCGGCACCGGCAAGCCCGGCAAGCTCATCGAGTACGGGCCCACCTCGGAGATCTTCTCCAACCCGCAGGAGAAGCAGACCGAGGACTACGTCTCCGGCCGCTTCGGCTGAGCCCGGCCCGCCCGCACGACGACGGCGCCCGCCGCACCCCTCGGGGGAGCGGCGGGCGCCGTCGTCGTCCTGCGGGGCGCGGCCCCGCAGGCGGCCCGCGCGCGGGGCGCGGCCGCGGAGGGGTCGGGTCAGAGGAGGGGGGAGAGGGCGAGCAGGAGGACCGCGCCGACGAGCCCGCACACGGGGACCGTCAGCGCCCACACGACCAGGACCCGGGTGAGCACGCGGGCGTTGACGGTGCGGAAGCGCTGCTGCATCCCGGCGCCCAGGACCGCGGCCGCCGTGGTCTGGGAGGTCGACAGGGACACCGGGACCACGGTGCCGCCCAGGAACAGCAGGGAACCGGCCACGCCCTGGGCCACGGCCCCGCGGAACGGGTCGATGGTGATCATCCGCGACGAGAGGGTGTAGGCGATCCGCCAGCCGCCGAAGAGGGTGCCCGTGGCCAGCCCCGCCGCGACGAGCAGCACCAGCCACGGCGCGGTCCCGCCCTCGATCGGGGAGGGCAGCCCGGCGCACACGAGCAGCGTGGCGAAGACCCACTCGGCGCGGCGGCCGTGCATGATGCCGTGGCCGAAGGAGACGGCGGCCGCGCCGGTGGCGAGCACGAGGCGGGAGCGGAACGCGGTCGTGTTGACGTCCGCGTGGCGGTGCATCCGCAGCAGCGGCACGGCGAGCAGCCACGCCAGTCCGCAGGCCAGCGCGGGGGCCACGACCAGCGGGACGAGGACCTGGACGAGGGCGGTCGGGGTCAGGGGGCTCGTGGCGACCAGGCCCACGGCGTGCCCGCCCAGCAGCGCGCCGATCAGGCCGCCGAACAGGGCCGTGGTCGAGGAGGAGGGCAGGCCCCACCACCACGTGAGCAGGTTCCAGGCCACCGTGGTGGCCAGCGCGCACACCACGGCCGCGGAGCCGACCACGTCCTGGGGCACCGGTGCGCCCACGATCGCCCAGTCCGAGAGCAGGTAGGCGGCCGCGCCCACGCCGGCCACGTTGACCAGGGCGCTGAGCACGACCCCGACCTTCGGGGTCAGGGCGCGGGCGCGCACGGGCAGGGCCACCGCGTTCGGGGCGTCGTGGAAGCCGTTGACCACCGTGTAGGCCAGGGCCAGGACGAGGCCCAGGACGGTGAGGAGGATCAGCACGGCGGGTCAGGACTCCGCCACGACGATGCGGCCCACCTCGGTGGCGACCTGCCCCAGGGCCCTGGCGGCGCCCACGAACCGCTCCACGGCGCGCTCCCGGCGCAGCGCCTGGTGGGCGTTGTGGTGCTCCAGCAGGTGCGCCAGGTGCAGGTGGTGGATGCGCTCGGCCTGCTTGCCGAGCCGCAGCATCTCGTACCAGTAGTCGTCGAGGCCCTCGAAGCTGCCGAGGTCGCGCATGGCGCGGGTGGTCAGCTCGGACATCCGCACGATCACCCCGAGCTGGTCGGTGGCGTAGGAGGGCGGGCGGGTGAGCCCGTAGGCCACGTGCGCCTCGGCCACGGCCAGCAGCTCCTCGGCGGCCCGGTTGAGCCACTCGCCCAGGATGTAGACGTCCTGGCGGGGGAGGGGGATCGCGAAGGTCGAGCGCACGGTGGTCATCACCGAGAAGAACAGGTCGGTCGAGCGGGTCTCGCACGCGCGGATGCCGTCGAGCACCCCCACCGCGTGCTCGGGGCTGCCCAGCAGCTCCGAGAGCAGCCGCACCGCCTCCGTCACCTGCCCGGACATCTCGGCCAGCAGGTCCAGGACCTGCTCGTCCTCCGGGAAGATGCGAAGGGCCATCGGGTACCGTCCTGGGCGTCGTGCCGGGGCGCGCAGGGGCGACCGGCCGGGAGGGGAGGGGCGGTGCCGGACCGGGAACGCCTCTCGGCGGAAGGCCGCTCGCAGCGGCTCAGTGTTGGAGCCCGGGGTTACCGCGGCCCGGCACCTGCGTCCATGGTAGTCGACGGCTCCGGAGGGCCAAGCCGGCAGGGCGTGGCCCCGCCCACGCCCGCGGGGCGCCCGGTCCCGGGCCGCTCAGTCGAGGTGGCCGTGGCGCCAGGCCCGCGCGGCCGCCTCGAGCTCCTCGGCCGTGCGCTCCAGGCGCTGGGTGAGGGCCACGGTGCCCGGGCCCGCGGCCCGCGCGGCGCCCGGGCGCCCGGGGACGACGACGGGCAGCTGCCCGGTGTCGGCGAGGCGGATCCGCCCCAGGGCCGTCACCCGGCAGAAGGCGGCGAAGCGCTCGAGGGCGACGTCGAACTCGCCGTTGAAGGCCCCCGAGAGGATCGTGTCGGCCATCTCCGTGACCTCCTCCGCCCCGGGCGGCTCGGCCACCCCGGCCACCACGTGGGAGACCTGCGCCGTGCCGCGCCCGGCCGCGAAGTACCGGCCCATCCGCACGGGGTCCTTGCGCACGGACGCGCGCAGGGCGTAGAGCCGCCACAGCGCACCGGGCAGGGAGACCGCGGGGGCCTCGGCCCACATCTCGGCGATGCCCTCGAGGCCCTGCTCGTCGGTGAGCTCGATCAGCCGGCGGGAGATCTCCGGGTCGTCGCTGGCCCTGCCCCGGGAGACCAGGGCGTGGGCCGCGAGGTGGGCGGCCTCGGAGACGCGCGCCGGGTCCGGGCCGCCCTCGTAGGCGTCGAACTTCTCCGGGGAGAACTTCACCGGCTTGTGGTGGCGGGGCACGTCGCTCATGTCCACCAGGGTACGGCCGGGGCCCCGGGGCGGCCACGGCCGCCCCGGCTCACCAGTCGGTGGCGGAGGCGTGCACGGCGGCGTCCCGCCACTGCTGGTCGGCGCGCTCGTAGCCGTCCCGGGCCAGGGCCTGCCACAGCCGCAGGGCCAGCGGCGGGTCCTCCTGCTCCAGGGCGGCGAGCGCGTCCGGGTCCAGCACGCGGGCGGTGACGTCGGTGATCGCGCTCAGCGTCACCCGCTGCCGGTCGCCGGAGCCCAGGGCGAGCTCCCCGAAGCTCGTGCCGGGACCGAGGATCTGCAGCTCCACCCGCTCGCCGGCGGGGGTGCGCAGGGACATCGACACGTCCCCGCTGACCACGAGGTGGATGCCCGCGAACCGCTGGCCCGCCCGCAGGATGTTCTCCCCGGCCGACCACGTGCGCTCGGCGGTGCGCGCGCGCACGGCGGCGGCGTCCTCGGGGGAGAGCCGGGAGAGCAGCTCGGACTCCGCCGGCTTCACCCGGGCGGGCGTGCACTCCGGGCCGCCGTGCTCCTCGAGCAGCCGGTCCTCGACCCACTTGATCGCCGCGGCCCGGCTCGGGAAGACCTCGAGCGGGGGCCGGCCCCCGAAGGTGCCCACGAGGTCCTCGTCGGTGGCCACGACCACCACGGTCCGCCCCGCCTCGTGCAGCTCGGCGCGGGTGCGGGCGAGCAGCGGCAGGGCGTAGTCGGCGATCACGTCGACCCGGCGCAGGTCGACCACCACGTAGGAGGCCTCCACCGCGACCTCCCGCACCCGCCGCACGGCCGCCTCCGTGCCCGCGAACAGCAGGTCGCCCTGCAGCTCGACCACGACCGCGTCCTTGCCGTGGGCCTCCAGCACCGCCTCCGCCTCGGCGTTGCGGCGCACCAGCGAGGGGGACTGGTCGATCGGGTAGTCGGCGCGCACGGTCGAGCGGGAGACCCGGGCGGTGTGGGTGAAGTGCAGGTCGAGGTCCTGGGACAGGCGCTCGCAGGCCAGCACGCCGCGCACGCTGTTGCCGTGCCGGTCCAGGGGCGGGGAGAATGTGGCCACCGCGAGCTCGCCCGGCAGCACCGCCACGATGCCGCCGCCGACCCCGGACTTGGCGGGCAGCCCGACCCGGACCATCCACTCCCCGGCGTCGTCGTACATCCCGCACGAGCTCATCACGGACAGCACCCGCGAGACCGTGCGCGGGTCGAAGACCTCCTCGCCCGTCAGCGGGTTCGTGCCGGCGTTGGCGAGGGTCGCCCCCATGAGGGCCAGGTCCCGGCACGTGACGAGGATCGAGCACTGGGCGAAGTAGTCCTCCAGGGCCTGCATCGGATCGCCCTCGATGATCCCCGCCGCGGCCAGCAGGTAGCCCAGGGCCCGGTTGCGGTTCCCGGCGGCGGACTCCTGCTCGAGGACCTCGGGGCTGATCGAGAGGTCCCGGCCCGCGCACCGGGAGTAGGCCGCGCGGATCCGGTCCCGGCGCAGCTCCCGCTCGCTGTCGGGCACGAGCCAGGTCGAGGCGATCGCCCCCGCGTTGATCATGGGGTTCGCGGGCCGGCCCGTGCCCGGCTGCAGGGAGATCTCGTTGTAGGCGTCGCCGCTGGGCTCGACGTCGATCCGGTCGTGCACGGCCTCGGCGCCGAGGTCCTCGAGGGCCAGCGCGTAGGTGAACGCCTTGGAGATCGACTGGATGCTGAACTCGTCGCCGGTGCAGCCGGCCTCGTAGACGTGGCCGTCCGCGGTGGCGATGACCACGCCGAAGCGCTCCGGGTCCGCCTGGGCGAGCGCGGGGATCGAGGTGCTGGGCTCGCCGCCGCGCGCGTCGCGCAGCTGCGCCACGACCTGCTCGAGGTACTCGGTGATCGCGGAGGGGCCGAACAGGCGCTGCTCCTCGCCGGAGCGGTCCTCGGCGGGGGCCCCGCCGTCGCGGGGGCGGGTGCTGTCCTCGGTGCGGCGGTCCGGCACGGTGGTTCCTCCGAAGGGGCTTCCGGTCGGTCCCGCCGGGGCTCCGGCGGGACGGCGGCCCGCCGTCGAGGGGCGGGGCGGACGACGCCGGTCCCACTCTAGGCCAGCCGGCCGCGCGCCCTCCCGGGGCGGGCGCCGGGACCTGCTGGGCGCCCGGGGCCGTGCGGTACAGTGGTGCCCGCTCCGCGGCGGTCCGCCCGTCCCGGGGCGCGGGCCTCTAGCTCAGCTGGTAGAGCAGTGGACTTTTAATCCATGGGTCGTGGGTTCGAGCCCCACGGGGCCCACCGCGTGCGGCGACGGCCGCGGACCGGCGAGGTCCGCGGCCGTCGCCGTGCCCGCTCCCGGGCGGCCCCGGGGCTCAGCGCACCCGGATCGAGTCGATCGCCGCGTGCGCCTCGGCCGTGAGGTTCTCCGGCAGCGGCGCGCTCTTGACGGCCTCGGAGGAGGCCCGCTGGCCCTCCTCGCTCACCACGTAGTGGCCGAAGGCCTGGGCGAGCTCCACGAGGGCGGGGTCCTCGTAGCTGGTGCAGTAGATGTGGTACGACGCCAGGACCACGGGGTAGGCGCCCGGGACGTCCGGCTCCCGGTCGATGTCCAGGGCGATGTCGTGCTCGGCGGTGCCCTCCACGCGGGTGGCCGCGCCCACGGCCCTTCCGGCGGCCTCGCCCGAGACGGCCACGTACTCGTCGCCGACCTTCACCCGGGCCTTGCCCAGGGACTCGTCGACGAGGGAGTCGTCGGCGTAGGTGACCGCGCCCCGGGTCTCCCCGGTGAGGCTGACCACGCCCGCGTTGCCCTGCGCGCGCTCCGTGGGCAGCTCCGCGGGCCAGCTGCCGTCCTCCTCGTCCGGCCAGGCCTCCGGTGCGACGGCGTGGAGGTAGTCCGTGAAGTTCTCGGTGGTCCCGGAGTCGTCCGCGCGGGCGATCGGGGTGATGCGCAGGTCCGGCAGGTCGGCCTCCGGGTTCTGCCGGGCGATCGCCGGGTCGTCCCACCGGTCGATCCCGCCGCGGAAGATCTGCGCGATCGTCGTCGCGTCGAGGTTCAGCTCCTGGATCCCGGGCAGGTTGAAGGCGACGCTGATCGGGGAGATGTAGACGGGGATGTTGAGCGCCCCCTCCGGGCCGCAGAACTGCCGCACCTCCTCCTGCTCCTCGGCGTCCAGGTAGGCGTCCGAGCCGGCGAAGTCGGTGCCTCCGCCCACGAGCGCGCTGCGGCCCGCGCCGGAGCCGGCGGAGAGGTACTGCACGCGCGCGTCCGGGTGCTCGGACTCGAAGCCGCTGCGCCAGGTGAGCATGGCCGCGTTCTGCGCGGAGGAGCCCACGCCCGTGAGGATCCCGGAGAGGTCGGAGCCGCCCTGCTCGGCCGCCCGGCGCTGCTCCTCGCCCAGCGGGTAGTCGGACCCGCAGCCGGTGAGGGCCAGCAGGGCCGCGGCCGGCACGGCGGCGGCACGGAGGGCGCGGGTGCGCAGGAGGCGCCGGGGCGCGCGCTGGGGCTCGGTCACGGGTGGAACTCCTCGGGGACGGGGGAGACGGGCCGGGTCGGTCGCCCAGCCTACCCGGCGGGCGGCGGGCCCACGACGGCGGGGGGCCGCCGGCGGCCCGGCCGGTCACTGCACCGGCGCGTCCGGGGGCGGCAGCCGGTGCTCCCGCTGCTCCTCGACACCGGCCACGCCCTCGACCCCGCGCACCGCCGGCAGGCGCGCGGCGGGCAGCTCGCCCGTGACGAGCCCCAGCACGGCCAGGACCTGGTCGACGTGCATGCCCTCCGCGCGCAGGTGCGTGCACACCGACTCCATCGCCGTGCGGTGGGCGTCGTCGACCACGACCGTGACGCGCACCGTGGCGCGCGCCGCGGGGGCCCCGTCCTCCGGCCGCCGCCCGCTCACCGCGGCGCCACCACCAGGCCGGAGCCGACGTCCACGGACGGTGCGGGCAGCCGGTGGGCCTCCTGCACGAGCACGGCCCACAGCTCCCGGCCGCGCCGCCCGGTGGCCTCGGCCCACAGGGCGGCGACCCCGGCGGCGTGCGGGGCCGCCATGCTCGTGCCGCTGATCGTGCGGTGGCGCTCCGGCATCGGCCACGCCGAGCGGACCTCGAGCCCGGGGGCGGCGAGGTCCACGTGCCCGCCGCGCACCGGCAGGCTGCGGGCGGAGAAGAAGGCGGGGTCGAGCTGGTGGGTGAGCGCCCCGACGGCCATCACGTGCGGGCTGTTGGCGGGGGCCCCGACGAAACCGGGGTCGCCGTTGACGCGGTCGGCGTTGTTGCCGGCCGCGGCCACGAGCAGCGTCCCCCGGTCCAGGGCCCGCAGCCCCGCGGCGGTGTAGGTGGGGGAGACCTCCCGGACGTCGGAGCCCAGGGACAGGGAGACGATGTCGCACCGTTCGGCCAGCGCCCACTCGATGCCGGCGAGGACCTGGGCGTCGGCGCCCGAGCCGTCGTCGGCGAGGACCTTGCCCGCGAGCAGCACGGCGCCGGGGGCGGTGCCGTAGCGGGGGCCCTCGGCGGGGGCGGCCGGGCCGGCCACGGTCCCGGCGCAGTGCGTCCCGTGCCCGTGGCCGTCCTGGGCGCTCTCCCCGGGGACGAACGAGCGCGCCGTGACCTCCCGCCCCGCGACGTCCGGGTGCCCGAGGTCCAGCCCGGTGTCGAGCACCGCGACCCGCACGCCGGCGCCGGTGAACGGCGAGCCCACCGCCTGCACGGCCTGCAGCCCCCAGGTCGAGGCGTGGTCGTCGCGGAACACCGGCGGCAGCGGCACGGGCGGGGACGGCTCGGACGGGGGCGTGCCGGGCGGGGGCTGCCCCGGGCGCCCGGGCGGGGCGGCCCGGCCCAGGAGCCGGGCGCCGAGGTCGGCGACGCCGTCCCGGTAGCCCGCGACGTAGCCGTCCGGCTCCGGGGCGGGACGGTCGGCCAGGACGCGGTGGACCAGCTCCGGGGCCACGGCGAGGACGGGCGGGTGCTCGATCGGCGGGCCCAGCAGCGGGGCGAGCCGGGAGCGCTCGCACGCGACGACCGCCATGTGCAGCTCCGGGAACAGCAGCGCCTCGACGTCCTCGCCGCCCGTCCCGCCGAGGACCTCGGTGCCGGGGGCCGAGCGCGTGAGCCCGGCCGCCCGCAGGGCCGGCCGCGGGTCGTCGAGGCCCGGGTCCAGGACGAGGACCCACCGGCCGGTGGTGCCCGGCTGCGGGGGCGGGGTGCCGCCGGTCGGGCGGTTGGGCTCGAGCACGGTCTCGCTCCTCCTCGGACGGGCTGCGGTGGTGCAGCCGGCTTGCCCGCCATTGTGCGCCCGTCCGGCGGCGGGCGACACCCCCGGGAGGACGCGGGGCCGTCAGCGCGCGGCGGGCTGGCGGCGCAGCAGCAGGCGCACGAGGACGGCGGTCGCCGCCAGCAGCCCCGCCCCGATGGCGGCGGAGGCGTGCACCCCGGTCTCGAAGGCCCCGACGGCGGAGGCCAGCAGCTGCCCGGCGGTCGCCGCGTCCAGGTCCCCGGCCACGCCGACCGCCCCGCCGAGGGTCTCGGCGGCCACCGCCGCCTGCTCCGGGGACAGCCCCGGCGGCGGGGCGAAGGCGCGGGCGTAGCCGGCCGTCACGGCGGTGCCCAGCACGGCGACCCCGAGGGCGGCCCCCAGCTCGTAGGCGGTCTCCGAGATTGCGGAGGCCGCTCCCGCCCGCTCCGGCTCGACCTCGGCGAGCACCAGGTCCCCCGCGAGGGTCTGGGCCGCGCCCGAGCCGATGCCCGTCACCACGAGCGCGGCGACCAGCACCGTGCCGTCGGAGAGGTCCCCGAGGGCCACCATGAGGAAGCCCGCGGTCATCACGGCCAGCCCGGCCGGGACCACGACCGCCGGGGGCACCCGCCGGGCCACCCGCACGGCGACCAGCCCGGAGAGGATCGTGGCCGCGGCGCCGGGCACCAGGGCCAGTCCTGCCCGCAGCGGGGGCAGGCCCTCGACGAGCTGCAGGTGCTGGGAGACGAAGAAGAGGAAGCCGATGAACACGGTGCTGGCCACGAGGTTGTTGACCAGTCCGCCGGTGAAGACGCGGCGGCGGAAGAGCCGGACGTCGAGCATGGGCACCGGCCGGCGCAGCTGGCGGTGCACGAACGCGGTGCCCGCGAGCAGCGCGGCGGCCCCGGCCGCCGCCGCGGCCGGGGAGGCGCCCGCCGCGCCGGTGGACTTCAGGGCCCAGACGGCGCCCAGCATCGCGGCCAGCACGAGCGCGGCGCTGACGAGGTCCACCGGCCCGGGCCGCGGGTCGCGCGACTCCGGCACGAGCACCGGTCCCAGCACGAGCAGGGGCACGAGCACCGGCACGGCCAGCAGGAACACGGACCCCCACCGGAAGTGCTCCAGCAGGACCCCGCCCACCACGGGCCCGAGCACGCCCCCGGCGGAGAAGCCGGTGGCCCAGACGGCGATCGCGGTCCGCCGCTGCACGGTGTCCCGGAACAGGTTGCGGATCAGGGACAGGGTCGCCGGCATGAGCATCGCCCCGAAGACGCCCAGCACGGCCCGGGCGGCCACGAGCGCCGGCCCCGAGGGCGCGAAGGCCGCGAGGGCGGAGACCGCGGCGAAGCCGGTGCTGCCCACGAGCAGCAGCCGGCGCCGGCCCACCCGGTCCCCGAGCGCGCCCATGGGCACGAGCAGCCCGGCCAGCACGAGCGGGTAGGCGTCGACCATCCACAGCAGCTGCCGGCCGGTGGGGCGCAGCTCGAGGGAGATCTGCGGGAGCGCGAAGTGCAGCACCGTGTTGTCGACGGAGATCAGCAGCACCGGCAGCATCAGCACGACCAGCGCGCCCCACTCGCGGGCTCCGGCCCGGGCGGGGGCGTCGGGGGCTGGGGGCGTCATGGGGCGGGGCCTCCTGGGCTCGCGGGGTGCGGGCTCCCATCCTCCCAGAGCCGTCCGGCGGTGCCGGTCGGGACCGCGCCGCGCACCGGGCCGCCGGGGCGGGACAGGCCCCGCACCGGGCCGCACCGGGCCGCCGGGTCCGGCGGGGGCTGCGCACTAGACTGCACCGGAAGGCCGGGCCGGCCGGGCCCGGCGGGAGCGAGGAAGAGGTCCCCATGGTGGAGGCGCACCCCACGAGCACGGCGTCCGGCGCGGAGCAGGACGTCTCCCGGCAGTACGAGGCGGTCCGCGACCGCCTCGTCGAGCTGCGGGAGGACTACGAGCGGGCCTGCGAGGAGTTCCGCTGGCCCCGGATGGAGCGGTTCAACTTCGCCCTGGACTGGTTCGACCACGTGGCGGCGGACCCGCGGCGCGGGGCCCGCGACGCCCTGTGGATCGTCGACCAGGACGGCACGGAGACCCGCCGCACGTTCCGCGAGCTCTCGGCGGCCTCCGACCGCACGGCCTCGTGGCTGCGCGGGCTCGGCGTGGGGCGCGGGGACCGGATCCTGCTGATGCTCGGCAACCGGCTGGAGCTGTGGGAGACGCAGCTGGCGGGGATGAAGCTGGGCGCCCCGGTGATCCCCACCGCGGTGATGATGCCCCCGGCGGACCTCGAGGACCGCGTGCGGCGCGGCCGGGTCTCGTGGGTCGTCACCGACGCCGCCAACGCCGGGAAGTTCGCCTCCGTGCCGGGGGACTACGGGCTCGTCGTCGTCGGGGACGAGGCGGAGCTCGCGGCCGTGCCCGGGGGGCTGGGCCGGCCCGTGCACGCCTACGCCGAGGCGGCGCAGGCCCCCGGGGAGTTCGTCCCCGACGGGCCCACGAGCGCGCACGACCCGCTGCTGCTGTACTTCACCTCGGGCACGACCTCCCAGGCCAAGCTCGTGGAGCACACCCACTACTCCTACTCCTACGGGCACCTGTCCACGGTGTACTGGATGGGCCTGCGCCCCGGGGACGTGCACCTGAACATCGCCTCCCCGGGCTGGGGCAAGCACTCGTGGTCGAACTTCTTCGCCCCGTGGATCGCCGAGGCCACCGTCTTCGTGCACAACCAGGAGCGCTTCGACGCCGCCGGGCTGATGGCGCAGATGGACCGGGCCGGGGTCACCAGCTTCTGCGCCCCGCCCACCGTGTGGCGGATGCTCATCCAGGCCGACCTCGGGCAGGTGCGCCGCCCGCCGTCCTCGGCCGTCTCGGCGGGCGAGCCCCTGAACCCGGAGGTCATCCGGCGGGTGCAGGAGGCGTGGGGGGTGACGATCCGCGACGGCTACGGCCAGACGGAGACCACGCTGCAGATCGCCAACACCCCCGGTCAGCCGGTCGTCCCGGGGGCGATGGGCCGGCCGCTGCCGGGCTTCGTCGTCGAGCTCTTCGACCCGCAGACCGGGCGGCGGTCCGACGAGGGGGAGATTTGCCTGCGGGTCGACGACGCCCCGCCGGGCATCATGGCCGGCTACATCGACGAGCCGGAGCGCACCGCGGAGGTCGTCAAGGACGGCTGGTACCACACCCGGGACATCGCCCGCCGGGACGAGCAGGGCGTCTACACCTACGTGGGGCGCACCGACGACGTCTTCAAGGCCTCCGACTACCGGATCTCGCCGTTCGAGCTGGAGTCCGTGCTCATCGAGCACCCGGCCGTGGCCGAGGCCGCGGTGGTCCCCGCACCGGACCCGGTGCGCCACGCCGTGCCGAAGGCCTACCTCGTGCTCGCCGGCGGGGCCGAGCCCACCCGGGAGCTCGCGGGCGAGATCCTGCGCTACGCCCGGGAGCACCTGGCTCCCTACAAGCGCGTGCGCAAGGTCGAGTTCACGGACCTGCCCAAGACGATCTCCGGGAAGATCCGGCGCGTCGTGCTGCGCGAGCGGGAGGAGGCCGCCGGGCGGGACGCCTCCGCGCCCGGCCGCCCGGACGCGGGGCTCGGCGTGGAGTGGACCGAGGCGGACTTCCCCGGTCTGCGCGGCTGAGCCGCGGGACGAGCGCCGCGCCGGGACCCGCGACCGCGGGTCCCGGCGCGTGCAATGTGACGTAACCCACTCGAGCGCCGCATCTCGGGGTGTGGGCCGTTCGGGGGACGGGACGGCGCGTCGCTCGTCCCCACTTCCTGCCACAGGACGGGCGGGACACTGTCCGACGACAGACCGAGTGCCTTGGCAAATCCATCATTGACCAGTGCAAACCCATGAATCCGGGTCTTTGTCGGCCGTTCGGCAGGCCGCACCGGGGACCGTGACAGGACCGGGGAACCCTGCCACGATGATCGTGATCGGTCGCCCCACGGGGAGGACCGAACGGCCCGCCGGGGGGCGGGCCGGACCGCGGTCCGTCGGGGGACGGACCGCCCGCACGAGGCATCGGGGGGTGCCGGTGCGGACCGGTCCGCCGGAAGGCGGACCACCGGGAGCGCCGCTGGGGAGCGGTGGTTCCCGCACAGGCGAGTCTCTGCTCGCCACCGGCCGCGAGGCCGGCCGGTGCGCCCGCTGCGGGGGCCGTCCGAGGAGGACGGGCAGCGGGCGCACCGCTCTGTCCGGGCGCCCCGGTCCACCCGCCGCCCGGTCCGTCCCGCGGGCGGTCCGCCCGGCGCCGGGCGGCGGAGGACCGCCGACGACGTCGGGGGGCTCTGCGAGACTGGACCCATGACGAGCTCCTCCTCCCCGACCACGCTCCCGGCCGTCCCCGCGACCCCGGACCCGCGCCTGCACGAGGACGCGCTGGAGCTGCTGCGCGCCCTCACCGGCCGGGACGACGCCGCGTTCCACCCCGGCCAGTTCGAGGCCGTCGAGGCCCTGGTCGGCCGCGGGCGCCGCGCCCTGGTGGTCCAGCGCACCGGGTGGGGCAAGTCCGCCGTCTACTTCCTCTCCGCGCTGCTGCTGCGCGCCCGGGGACGCGGGCCGACGCTCATCGTCTCCCCGCTGCTGGCGCTGATGCGCGACCAGGTCGCCGCCGCCGAGCGCGCCGGCGTGCGGGCGGCCGCCATCAACTCCGCCAACGCCACCGAGTGGGGCGAGATCGCCGCCCGCCTGGAGGCCGACGAGCTCGACGTCCTGCTCGTCTCCCCGGAACGGCTCAACAACCCGGTCTTCCGCGAGCAGCAGCTGCCGCGGCTCGTCGCCCGCCTGGGGCTGCTCGTCGTCGACGAGGCCCACTGCATCTCCGACTGGGGCCACGACTTCCGCCCCGACTACCGCCGCATCCGCGACCTCATCGCCCGCCTGCCCGCCCAGGTGCCCGTGCTGGCCACCACGGCCACGGCCAACGAGCGCGTCGTGGCCGACGTCGAGGAGCAGCTGGGGGTGCGCCTGGACGGCAGCGGCACGGGCGAGGTCTTCACCCTGCGCGGCCCGCTCTCGCGGGCCTCCCTGCGCCTGGGGGTGCTGCGCCTGCCGACCGCCACCGCCCGGCTCGGCTGGCTGCTCGAGCACCTCGGTTCCCTGCCCGGCAGCGGCATCGTCTACACCCTGACCATCAGCGCCGCCGAGGACACTGCCCAGGCGCTGGCCGCGGCCGGGATCCCCGTGCGGGCCTACACCGGGCGCACCGACCAGGCCGAGCGCGAGGAGCTCGAGGCGGCCCTGAAGAACAACGAGGTCAAGGCCCTGGTCGCGACCTCCGCGCTGGGCATGGGCTTCGACAAGCCCGACCTCGGCTTCGTGGTGCACCTGGGGGCGCCCTCCTCGCCCGTGGCCTACTACCAGCAGGTGGGCCGCGCCGGGCGCGCCACCGACAGCGCCGACGTCCTGCTCCTGCCCGGGGCCGAGGACCGCCAGATCTGGGAGTACTTCGCGACCGCTTCCATGCCCACCGAGCACAAGGCCGAGGCCGTGCTGGCCGAGCTGGGCGCCGCCGGCGGGCCGCTGTCCGTGGCCGTGCTCGAGTCGCGGGTCGATCTGCGCCGCAGCCCCCTCGAGCTGCTGCTGAAGGTCCTCGCCGTGGAGGGCGCCGTGGAGCGGGTCCAGGGCGGGTGGCAGGCCACCGGCGCGCCCTGGCGCTACGACGCCGAGCGCTACGGGCGGATCAGCGCCGCCCGCACCGCCGAGCAGGACGCGATGCTCGAGTACGAGACCACCGACCGGTGCCGCATGCAGTTCCTCGCCCGCCAGCTCGACGACGCCACCGCCGAGCCCTGCGGTCGCTGCGACACCTGTGCCGGCGCCTGGTACCCCACCGCCGTGGACGAGACCGCGACCCGCTCGGCCGGGGCCGCCCTCACCCGCGTGGGCACGGTCGTGGAGCCCCGCGCCCAGTGGCCGACCGGGATGCCCCGGCTCGGGGTCGAGGTCAAGGGCCGGATCCCCGAGGACGAGCGCGCCGAGGAGGGCCGTGCCCTGGCCCGCCTGACCGACCTCGGGTGGGGCAACCGGCTGCGGGAGCTCTTCCGCGCAGGGGGAGAGGGGACGGTCGCCGACGGCCCCGTGGACCAGGCCCTGGGCCGCGCCTGCGTGCAGGTGCTCGCCGAGTGGCAGTGGCCGGCCCGGCCCGCCGCCGTCGTCTCCGTCCCGTCGCGGACGCGGCCGCAGCTGGTGCGCTCCCTCGCCGATGGCATGGCCGCCGTCGGGCACCTGCCCTACCTCGGGGAGCTCGAGGTCCCCGAGGGCCACCCCTCGGGCGGGCACGGCGGCAACAGCGCCTACCGGCTCGCGGCCGTGTGGGAGAAGTTCCGGGTGCCCCCGGAGCTGGCCGCCGCCCTCGAGGAGCTGCGGGGCGCGCCCGTGCTGCTCGTCGACGACCTCGTCGACAGCCGCTGGACCCTGGCCGTCGCCGCCCGGGAGCTGCGCCGGGCCGGGGCCGGACCGGTGCTGCCGTTCGTGCTCGCCGCCCAGGGCTGAGCCCGGGCGGGCGCCGCGGCGCCGTCTTGTACGCTGTCCAGCGTGCCGAACCCCGCCGCGCCGCTCGTCGACGTCATCATCCCCGTCCACACCCCCGCCCGCCCCGTGGACCGCGCGGTCGCGTCCGCGCTCGCCGGCGGCCTGCCGGCCGGCCCCGGCGGGGTGCAGGTCACGGTGGTGTGCCACAACGTCGACCCGGCGCTGATCCGCGAGCGCCTCGACCCCGCCGACCGCGACCGGGTGGAGCTGGTCGCCTTCCGCGACGACACCCGCAACCCGGCCGGCGCCCGCAACCTCGGGATCGAGCGCACGCGCGCCCCGTGGCTGTCGTTCCTCGACAGCGACGACACCCTGGACCCGGGCGCCCTGGCCCGCTGGCTGGAGATCGGCCGGCGGCGCGGCTCGGCGGCCGTGCTGGCCCGGGTCTCCCGGGAGGGCGGGGCGGTCGTGCGCACGCCGGTCACCCGCCCCTGGCGCTCCCGCGACCTCGACGCGGTCGCCGACCGGCTGGCCTACCGCACCCGCGTCTCGGGGCTGTTCCGCACCGAGGCGATCCGCCGGCTCGGGCTGCGCTTCCCCGTGGCGTACGCCACCGGCGAGGACCAGTCCTTCTCCCTGCGGCTGCACGCCGAGGCGGGGCGGATCGACTACGCCCGGGGCCGGCCGGGCTACCACCTGCGCGACGACGCGACCGACCGGATCACCGACGCCGCGTCCCCGCTGGCCGAGGTCCTGGAGGCCTTCACGGACCTCGCCGCCTCGCCGTGGCTGCGCTCCCGGCCCCTGGCCCTGCGGCGCGGCTACGCCGTCAAGGTGCTGCGCCTGCACGTCTTCGACGAGGTCACCGCCCGCACCCGCCGCGGCTCCTGGAGCGCCCAGGACGCCGCCGCGGCCCGTGACGCGGTGCGGATCCTGCTCGCCGAGGCCCCCGGCGCCGAGCGCGCCCTGTGCCGGGCCGACCGGGACCTCGTGGACCTGCTGGCGCGCGGCGAGACCGACCGGGCCGCGGTCACCCGCGCCGCCGAGGCCCGCCGCCGCTTCGGGACCCCGGCGACGCTCGTGCCGCGGGAGCTCTCCCGGCTGCTGCACCGGGACGGGTCGCTGCGGTTCATGGCGGCCGCCGCGCTCATGGGCTGAGGCCGCCCCCGTCGGGGCTGGCGGGCCGGGTCGGGCCCGGCCGGGCCGGCGGGTCGTCCCGGGAGCGGGGCGGTCAGGACCGGCGGCCGGGCAGGCGCCCGGCGGCGGTGCGCAGCACCGGGCGCAGGTCCCGGGCGTTGAGCAGCCCCCACGCGGCGAGGAACGCCAGCGTGACCCCGGCCGTGGGCAGGAGGCGGAACTGCTCGCCCAGCACCTCGAGCCCGCCCAGGACCATCGCGTAGCCGAGCACGATCCGCAGCACGACCCCGCCCCACGGCATCCGGTCCAGGCGCCAGACCACCAGCAGCGGCAGGGCCGCGCTGCACACCGAGCCCACGAGGTAGCCCAGTGCGGCGGCGGTGATCCCCAGCCGCGGGCCCAGCACGAGCATCGTGGCCAGGCCCAGCACCAGGCCCGTGCCGTTGGCGGCGGCCAGCACCTTGATGCCCCAGGACTCCGTGCCGTTGAGCCGGGAGTTGGCCGCGTTGAAGCTCGTGGCCGAGACGGCGAAGAACAGGATCACGAGCAGGTGCTCGGCCCCGACGAACTCCCGGCCGAAGACCACGAGCAGCACCGGCTCCGCCCAGAGGATGCCCACGCCGAAGACCGGCAGGAACACCGTGACCATCGTGCGCAGGATGGTGTCCACCTGCCGGGTCAGGCCCGCGGTGTCCCCGGCGGCGAACATCCGCGCCACGCTGGGGGACAGCGCGATGAGCATCGCCGAGGAGAGCATGCTCGCCGGGGTCGCCAGGGAGACGGCCGCCGAGTACAGGCCCAGGGCCGCGTCCGTGTCCACGGTCTTGCCGATGATCACGGACAGCTGCATCAGCCCGCTCGCGGCCACCAGGTGCGCCGAGCCCCAGCCGGTGAAGACCAGGATCTCCCGGCGCAGGGCCGGGTCGGGCCGGCCCGCCGGGCCGCGGGGCCACGACGGCAGCGCGAAGCAGAGGTAGCCGGTGGCCAGGGGCAGCAGCAGCGCCCAGTGCCAGCCGCCCAGGAGCACGAGCACCAGCAGGGTCAGCGTGACGAAGGAGCTCAGGGCGTCCCACAGCGTGGAGGTCACGAACTGGTTGTTGCCGGTGCGCACCCCGCGGGCGAAGTAGTAGCCGGACATCGCCAGCACGAGCAGCCCCGCCGAGAGGGCGTGGGCCCACGAGAGGCCGAGCAGGAACGCGCCCAGCAGCACGGCGGAGGCGCCGAGCAGTCCCGCCCCGGCGGCGGCGCTGCGGGCCGTGAACGCGGCCACCGCCGCCTGCCCGTCCCGGTCCTGCCGGCCGCGGGCCATCGCGACGAACTTCGAGGCCGCGGAGCCGGTGGCCTGGGGCCACAGCAGGATGAGGAACATCGCCAGGGAGATCACCACGTTGACCTCGCCGAGGGCCTCCTGGCCCATCAGCCGCCCCACGAGGACGCTGTAGCCGAACCGGGACAGGCCCTGGACGAAGACCCCCAGCACGGTCAGGGCGAAGGCCGAGCCGAGCGGGTTGTCGGTGTTCTCGTGGTTGGGGGGAGGGAAGAGGGCCGCCCGCAGGCGCGAGAGCATCCCCGCCGGGACGGGATCCGGAGTCGTCATCGTCGCCCGAGTCTACTCGCCGGTTCGCGCCCGCCCGGTGCACCGCACCCGCGCCCGGCCGGAGGGCCGGCCGCCGCTAGGCTGGGCCCATGACCGCCGCACCGCCGCCCCTGCCCGTCGCCGCCCCTGCCCGCCCCCGCGGCGCGGACCGGGGCTGAGGCCCGTGCGCGTCCTCGTCGTCAGCACCTGGTTCCCGTCGGCGGAGGCGCCGGGGGAGACCCCGTTCGTGGTGCGCCACGTGCGCGCGATCGCCCGGCACCACGACGTGCGGGTGGTGCATCTGCGGCTGCTGCGCCCGGGGCCGGTGGTCCGCGAGCAGTGGGACGGGCTGCCCGTGGTGCGCCTGCCGTTCGCCCCGTCCCGCCCGGCCACGCTCCTGCGCGCCTACCGCGAGCTGTGGCGGGCGCTGCGCGGGGCGGACGTGCTGCACTCCATGGCGTTCTCCACCGCACTGGTCCTCGCCCCGTTCACCGGCCGGCGCCCCTGGGTGCACACCGAGCACTGGGCGGGGGTCACCGCCCCCGAGCGGATCAACGGCCTGTGGGTGCGCCTGGCCGCGCTGCGCCACGTGCTGCGGCTGCCCGACCTGCTGACCGGGGTCAGCGAGACCATGTGCGCGAGCCTGCGCCGGTTCACGCGCCCGGAGCGGGTGGTGCTGTGGGGCAACGTCGTCGACCACGACCCCGAGGTGGTGCCCCCGCCGCGCGGGCCGGTCCTCGAGCTGGTCGCCGTGGGCCGGCTGACCGCCACCAAGGACCCGCTGCTGGCCCTTGAGGCCGTGGACTGGATCCGGCGCCGGGGCCGGGACGTGCACCTCGTGTGGTGCGGGGGCGGGCCGCTGGCCCGGGAGGTCGAGCGGAGGGCTGCCGAGCTCGGCCTCGGGGACGCGGTCGAGCTGACCGGCGACGTCCCGCCCGCCGAGGTGCGGCGCCGCCTCGCCGCGGCGGACGTCTTCCTGCTGCCCAGCCGCATCGAGACCTTCTGCGTGGCCGCCGCCGAGGCCCTGGCGGCCGGCCGGCCGGCCGTCATGGGCGACCGCGGCGGGCAGACCGAGTTCATCGACGAGCGCAGCGGCCGGCTCGTCGGCGAGCGCACCGGCGAGGCCTTCGGCCGGGCGGTGCTCGCGTGCCTGGAGCCCGGCGGCACCGCTGCCCCGGAGGAGCTGGCCGCCGGGATCCGCGGCCGCTACGGGGCCGAGGCCGTGGCCGCGGAGATCGACCGGCTCTACCGCGACCTCGTGGCCGCACAGCGCTCTTTGACCCGCGGACCGTCCAGCCATTAAGCTGGCCGGTGTTGTCCGGATGCCTGCGCACCGGGCGCCACCCAGGAGACGTGCCAGAGCGGCCGAATGGACTTCACTGCTAATGAAGGGTCCGGGTTAAACCGGACCGGGGGTTCAAATCCCCCCGTCTCCGCGGTCGTGATGTCCCAGGACATCGGAAGCACCCCGGACCCGCGGTCCGGGGTGCTTCTGCGTGTCCGGGTCCCGGGGTCGTGCCCGCGGCGACGGCGCGGGAACCGGGCGGGACTTCAGTAGCCTGGACCCGGAGAGCACCCCACCCAGGAAGCAGGTACGGACGACGTGGCCGCCAAGAGAGCACCGGAATTCACCAAGAACCCGTGGATCACCCGGGACGGGCGGGGCCCGGCGCTGGCGCGCCGCGCCGTGAGCCTCATCCCCCTGGCGCTGCGCCGCCAGGCCTTCTACCTCTACCGCCACCACCGCTTCTTCCGGTGGCGGCCCCGGACCTTCACCGAGAAGATCCAGTGGCGGCTCCTCCACGACCGCCGCGAGCTCTTCGCCGTGGGCGGGGACAAGATCGCCATGAAGGACCACGTCGCGGCCATGGGCCTCGACCTGGAGGTGCCCCGCACCCTGTGGCACGGTGAGGACCTGCGCGCGGTCGCCGACCACGACTGGGGCTGCGACTGGGTGCTCAAGCCCGTCACCGGATCGGGCTACTCGGCCTTCGGCTCCGGCAGCCTGCGCGGCAGCGGCCTCGACCTCGACGCGGTCGAGCACTGGCGCGCCGACGACGCCCACCGCATCTACGGCGAGTGGCACTACAGCCGCTCCCGGCCGGGCTACCTGCTCGAGGAGCGGATCCCGACCCGGGACGGCGCCTCCCCGAACGACTACCGGTTCTTCGTCTTCGACGGCCGCGTCCACGTCGTCCAGATCGACACCCCGCGGGTGGCGAAGGTCCAGCGCCGGTTCTACGACCGGGACTGGACGCCGCTGGACGTCCGCCAGGCCGGTGCCGACCTCGCCGACCCGGTGGACCCGCCCGCGACCCTGGGGCGGATGGTCGAGCTCGCCGAGCGCATCGGCGCCGAGTGGGACTTCGTGCGCGTGGACCTCTACGACGCCGACGGCACGATCTGGTTCGGTGAGCTCACCCCCGCCCCGACCGGAGGGCTGGCGCCCTACGACCCGCCGGAGTTCGACCGGCAGCTCGGCGAGCTCTGGCGGCTGCCCGCCTGAGCGTCCCGTCCCGCCCCGTCATCCTGGCGGCACTCCGTGACCGGGCCCGCCGGTCTCCCTAGACTGGCGGCACCGCACCCGACCGCGCCGAGGGGGACCCCATGACCGACGACGACGCCCGTCCTGCCGCCCCGCCGACCGCCGCCCCGGGACCGGGCCCGGCGCAGACGGTCCCGCCGGCCCCCGCGCCCGGCCGCGCCGGCCCCCCGGGCTCGGGTCCCTCGGGGATCCCCGACCGCGCCGTGCTGGAGCGCTCCGTCGACGCGCTGACGGTGCGCCGGGTCTTCGGCGAGGCCTACGAGCTGGGCGCCGCCACGGTGATCCCGGTGGCCCGGGTGCGCGGCGCGGGCGGCGGCGGTGGCGGCTACGGGCAGGAGGAGCACGGCTCCGGCGGCGGGCAGGGCCTCGGCTACGGGGTCCGCGCCGAGCCGGCCGGGGCCTTCGTGGTCACCGGCGACCGGGTGAGCTGGCAGCCGGCCGTCGACGCCGAGCGGATCGCGCTGACCTCGGTCCTGGCGTTCTTCGCGACCGCCGCCGCGGTCGGGCTGGCCGTGCTCGGCCGGCGCCGCTGAGGGTGCGGCGGTGCCGTTCCT
The DNA here is from genome assembly GCF_021012935.1 of Kocuria sp. LUK. Lineage (NCBI taxonomy): Bacteria > Bacillati > Actinomycetota > Actinomycetes > Micrococcales > Micrococcaceae > Kocuria > Kocuria sp. LUK. The sequence continues at coordinate 44,998 of NZ_JAJMZI010000006.1, read as the reverse complement.
GGTGCGGGTGCTGGTCAACGCGGCCGCCCTGTGGGCGGCCGCGTGGCTGCTTCCCGGCATGACGATCGAGGCCGACCCCTCCGTGGTCGAGGCCGTGGGCAGCCCCACCACGGCCGCGGTGCTCGCCCACCTGTTCCTGGGCCTCGTCTTCGGGGCGGTCAACGCGGTCGTGCGGCCCGTGCTGCAGCTGCTGTCCCTGCCGATCACGTGCCTGACGCTCGGGCTGTTCGCGATCGTCGTCAACGCCCTGATGCTGTGGCTGACCGCCTGGCTGAGCTCGTTCACCCCGCTGCGGCTGGGCATCGACGAGTTCTTCTGGACGGCGGTGCTGGCCACGCTGATCGTCGGGGTGGTCTCGCTGCTGCTCGGCTGGGCCGTGCCCGAGCGGCGGGCGAGGACCCGCTGACCCGCCCGGGCGGGTCAGTCCCGGTGCAGCATCCGCCACAGGAACTCGTGGGAGAGCGCGTGCAGCCGCGCGGCCTGCTTGTTGTCCCCGGCGCCGGCGTGCCCGCCGTCGGTGGCCTCGTAGAACCACACGTCCTCGTGGCCGAGACCCTGCAGGCGGGCTGCGGCCTTGCGGGCCTGGACGGGACCGACCCGGTCGTCGCTCGTGGCCGTCCAGAACAGCACGGGCGGGTAGTCCTCCCCGGCGCGCATCAGGTGGTACGGGGAGAAGGTGCGCAGGAACTCCCACTGCGCCGGGTCCTCCGGGTCACCGTACTCGGCGATCCAGGACGCACCGGCGGACAGCTGCGTGTAGCGGCGCATGTCCAGCAGGGGCACCCCGCAGGAGACGGCCCCGAAGAGGTGGGGCCAGCGGGTGAGCATGTTGCCCACGAGCAGCCCGCCGTTGGAGCCGCCCGAGCAGGCCAGCCGCTCCCGGGAGCAGACTCCGCGGGCCTGGAGGTCGGCGGCCACGGCGGCGAAGTCCTCGTAGGCGCGGTGGCGCCGCTCCCGCAGCGCCGCCCGGTGCCAGGACGGGCCGTACTCCCCGCCGCCGCGGATGTTGGCGAGCACGTAGACCCCCGAGCGGCCCTCGTCGTCGGTGCGGGCCAGCCAGGAGCGCCCGAGGGAGCCCGAGTAGGAGGGGGTGCGGGAGACCTCGAAGCCGCCGTAGCCCGAGAGCAGCGTGGGGTTGCGCCCGTCGGCGACCAGCCCGGCCGGGCCCACCTGGAAGTAGGGCACGCGGGTGCCGTCGGCCGAGACGGCGAAGTGCTGCTCGACGACCAGCCCGGAGGCGTCGAAGAAGGACGGGGCGCGCTTGACGACCCGCGGCGGGGTGCCGGGGTCCGTGCCGGTGGCCAGCGTCCCGCGCGCGACGGTCGTGGGCGTGAGGAAGCCCGTGGCCACGAGCCAGTGGTCGTTGCCGGCCTCGGGGTCCTCGTCGTCGACCGCCCAGGCGTCGATGCTGTGCAGCGCGGGCGCCCCGGGCAGCTCCGCGGTGGTCCACGTCCCGGGCTCGGCCACGAGCACCACGGAGGAGACGTCGCGCAGCAGCTCGAGCAGCAGCCGGTCGGCCGTCCAGGACCACGACTGCAGGGAGGTGTGCGCGTCCGGGACGAAGACGGGCACCACGGTGCGGTCCCCGGCCAGGAACGCCTCGAGGTCCGCGGCCAGCAGCGACCCCGCCGGGTGGCGCGTCCCGCCCAGCTCGAGGTCCTCCTGCGGGCGCAGCAGCAGCCACTGCCGGTGCAGGTCCACGGTGACGGTCTCGGGCACGTCCACGTGCACGAGCCCGCCGTCGCGCACCAGGTGGGTGCGGGAGGAGAAGAAGTCGACGACGTCCACGGCGACGTCGCGCACGAAGCCGGGGGTGTGGTCGCGCACGAGCACCGCCTGCACGTGGTCCTCGGGCACCTCGAAGACCTGCCGGGCCTCGGCGAGGTCCTGGCCCCGGCGCAGCACGCGCACCGTGCGGGGGTAGGAGGAGGTGGTCAGGCTCCCCGGGCCGAAGTCGGTGCCCACGTGCACGGTGTCCGCGTCCACCCAGGTCACCGAGGACTTGGCGGTGGGGACGTCGAAGCCGCCGGGCACGAACTCGCGCCGCTCGAGGTCGAACTCCCGCACCCGCTTCGCGTCCCCGCCGTCGGGGGACAGGCTCACGAGCGCCCGCCGGTGCACCCCGCCGGTGTACTGCGGGCGCAGCAGGCGCGCCCCGCCCCACACCCAGTCCACGCCCTCGGCCGCGGCGAGGGCGTCGACGTCCAGCAGCACCTCCCACTGCGGGTCCTCGCCGGCCCACGACTCCCACCCGGTGCGGCGGAACAGGCCCCGCGGGTGCTCGGCGTCGCGCCAGAAGTTGTAGTAGTGCGCCCCGTGCTTGGCGACCATGGGGATCCGGTCGGCCGAGTCCATCACCGCCAGCACGTCCGCCTCGAGCCGCTCCAGGGCCGGGCCCTCGAGCAGGGACAGGGTCCGGGCGTTCTGCCGGGCCACCCACGCCAGCGGGGCGGGCCCGTCGATCTCCTCGAGCCACAGGTGCTCGTCGTGGGGCTGCCCGGCGGGCGGGGCGCCGTCCGGGGCGGTGCTGCGGGCGTCGGTGCCGGTGCTCTCGCTCATGCGGCCATCGTAGGCGGGGGCCGCCGTGCGCCGGCCCGGGGGCGCGGGTCGATACGCTGGGCGGCATGAGTGCAGCGGGTGGAGCAGGTGCGGAGCGGCGGGTCGTGGTCATCGGGGCGGGGCCGCGCGGGCTCTCGGCCGTGGAGCGGTTCGCGGCGCGGTCGGCGGCCACGGGCACCCGGGTGCGGCTCGACGTCGTCGACCCCTTCCCCCCGGGACCCGGGCACGTGTGGCGCACGGACCAGTCCCCGCTGTACCTGATGAACACCCCGTCCCTGTTCCCCACCGCGGTCCCCGACGACGGCGTGCTGCCGGTCGACCCGCTGCCGCCGCTGCGGGGGATGAGCTTCGAGCGGTGGCGGCTCGCGGTCGTGGCCGGGGAGATCGCGATCGACGCCGACGACGCCGGGCACCTGACCCGCATGACGCCGCGGTCGTACCCCTCCCGGCGCATGTACGGGGTCTACCTCGAGTGGGTGCTGCGCACGCTGCGCGAGGCGCTGCCCCCGACCGCCGAGCTGCACGCCCACCGCGCGGAGGCCGTCGGCGTGCACGTGCGCGGCCAGGCCCGGCACCGCTACGACGTCGAGATCAGCGGCGGGCAGAACCTCCCGGCCGACGCCGTGGTGCTCGCGCTGGGCCACCTCGACGCCGACCTGCGCCCGGACCAGAAGGAGCTCGTGGACGGGGCCGCCGAGTTCGGCCTGGACTACCGGCCGCCGGCCGTGCCCGCCGACGTGCACTGGGACGCCCTGCCCGCGGGGGAGACGGTCCTGGTGCGCGGGATGGGGCTGAACTTCTGCGACGTCCTGGCCCAGGTCACCGAGGGCCGCGGCGGGATCTACACCCAGGAGGGGGAGCGGATGCGCTACCACCCCTCCGGCCGGGAGCCCGTGATCGTGGCCGGCTCCCGCCGCGGCGTGCCCTACCGCGCCAAGGGCGAGTTCGGGGGCTACTACGCCGACGGGGCCCGGCCCCACCACTTCACCCTGGAGGCGGTGCGCGCGCTGGCCGCGCGCACCCGGGGGAAGCTGTCCTTCGACGCCGACCTGTGGCCGCTGATCCGCAAGGACGCCGTGCGCCACTACTACGCGGTGCTCGCCCGCACGGCCCCCGAGGCCTTCGAGACCGACCCGCAGCGGTTCCTGCAGGAGCTCGACGCCGTGCTCGCCTCCGGCGACGACCACCCCGAGGGCCCGTGGGCGAGCCGCGCCGAGGCGCTCGTGGCCACCGCCGTGGTGCCCGGGCGCAACATCAGCGCCGCCCGCCTCGCCCGGCCGTTCGAGGGGGTCAGCTTCGACTCCCACGACGCCTTCGCCGCCGCCGTGGTCCACCACCTCGACCGGGACGTCCACGGGGCGCTCGCCGCGGAGGACGACCCGGTGCGCATGGCCATCGCCTCCCTCAACGCCTCCCGCACGGTGCTCAAGGCCGTGCTCGCCGACATCGGCATCGACGACGCCTCCTGGCACGACGAGCTGCGGCGCAGCTTCGAGCCGTTCGTGGAGGGCCTCACCTCCGGTCCGCCCGTGCTGCGCATCCAGCAGCTCGCCGCGCTGGCCCGCGCCGGGGTGGTGCGCTTCCTGGGCCCGGACCCGCAGTTCCGCGTGGACGAGGAGGCCGGCTGCTTCGTGGGCACCTCGCCGTGGGTGCAGGACGAGCCCGTCCACGCCCGCCACCTCGTGGAGGCGATGTCCCCGCCCAACGACGTGCGGCGCAACATCTCCCCGCTGCTGACGTCGATGCACCGGGAGGGCCTCGTGCGGGTCCGCGCTCTGGACACCGTGGACGGTGTGGCCACCGTGCCCTCCACCGGCCTCGACGTCACGGCGGCCCCCTACCGGGCCGTGCGGGTCGACGGCGGCGCCGAGCCCGGGATCTTCGTGCTCGGGCTGCAGCTGTCGGCCGTGCAGTGGGGCGTGGCGATCGCCGCCGAGGCCGGGGCCTCCGCCGAGCTGGGCGCGCGCACCCTGGCCGACGCCGACCGGGTCGCCGAGGCCGTGCTCGCACCCCGCCCCGCCCGCTCGGGCCCCCTCCCCGCCCGTCCGGGCGCCCTCCCCGCCGGCGGGTGACCCCGGCCCGGACCGCACTGGACTGCGCCCGCTTCCTGCCCACGGCGGGAGCGCTGACGGTGGTCGACCACGCGCTGGCCCTGGGCGTGGACCGCGAGGGGCTGGTCGGGCGCTGCCGGGAGCTCGCGGGGCGGCGGGGCGTGCGCCGCGCCCGCTTCGTGCTCAGCGTGGCCGATCCGCGCGCCGAGTCGGCGGGGGAGACCCTCACCCGGCTCGTGATCCTGCGGGCCGGGCTGCCGCTGCCGGAGCTCCAGCACGAGATCCGCACGGTCCGGGGGACGTTCCGCCCCGACTTCGCGTGGCCGTCGGCGCGGGTGGCCCTGGAGTTCGACGGCGCGGTCGAGTACTCGGGCCGGTACGGCGCCGCGCCGGAGGTCGTGGTGGCCGAGCGGCAGCGGGAGAAGGAGCTCACGAACCTCGGCCGGCGCGTCCTGCGCACCGACTGGACCACGGTCACCCGCCGGCCGGAGGCGCCGGCCGGCCTGATGCGCCGGGAACTGTCCGGCAGCCACCCGCTGTGGGACGCGAGTGACCCCGGTCGCGTCGGGTGACCACGGTCTCTCGTGGTCACCCGACGCGACCGGGGTCACTCGGCGGAGGGGGCGGAAGGTAAGGGATTTGAACCCTTGGCACGGGGTCACCGCGCACCGGTTTTCAAGACCGGCTCCTTAGGCCGCTCGGACAACCTTCCCCGCGCCCGGCCGGGACCGGCCCGCCGAGCGCTCGCCCATTCTTCCACGCGCGCTGGAGGCCGCCAAAGCGCGGGGCTAGGGTGGGCGCGTGGACGCAGCGGAGGGCCCGGGACGGGCGGTGACGGTCGTGTGGTTCCGGGACGACCTGCGGATCACCGACCACCCCGCCCTCGACGCCGCCGTCCGGCGCGGCCGGGTGCTGGCCCTGTACGTCCTGGACGAGGACTCCGCCGACGTCCTGCCCCTCGGAACGGCGGCCCGGTGGTGGCTCGACGGGTCCCTGCGCTCGCTGCGGGCGTCCCTGGCGGACCTGGGGATCCCCCTGGTCTCGCGGCGCGGCCCGGCCGGGGAGGTCGTGCCCGAGGTGCTCCGGCGCACCGGGGCGGGCGGCATCACCTGGAACCGCCGCTACGGCGGGCCCGAGCGGGCCGTCGACGCCGCGGTCGAGCAGTGGTGCGCCGGCCACGGCGTCGAGGTGCACTCCTTCGCCGCGGCCCTGCTGCACGAGCCGTGGGAGGTGCGCACCGGCACGGGCGGGACCTACAAGGTCTTCACCCCCTTCTGGAAGGCCCTGCGCGCCCGGCCCGTGCGCCAGCCCCTGCCCGCGCCGCCCGCCGGGCGCGGCGCACCGCCCGCGCTCGCGGCCGCGGCCGGCGACGAGGACCCGCAGGCGTGGGCCCTGCGGGCGGACCGGCGGCGGGCGCAGGACCTGGGCGCGTCGTGGAGCACCGGGGAGGCCGCGGCCTGGGAGCGGCTGGACGACTTCCTGGACCGCGTCGAGGACTACGCCGAGGGCCACGACCGTCCCGACCGGGACGCCACGAGCAGGCTCTCCCCGCACCTGCGCTGGGGCGAGCTCAGCCCGCACGCCGTCTGGGACGCCACCGTGCGGCACCGGGCCGGGCAGGGCGGCAGTCCGGGGCTGGAGAAGTTCCTCACCGAGCTCGGCTGGCGGGAGTTCAACTGGCACCTCCTGCACGAGCACCCGGACCTGCACCGCCGGCACCTGCGCCCGCGCTTCGACGCCTTCCCGTGGCGCTCCGGCGAGGAGGCGGCCGCGGACCTGAGCGCCTGGCGGGAGGGCCGCACCGGCATCCCCCTCGTCGACGCGGGCATGCGCCAGCTCGCGGGCACCGGGTGGATGCACAACCGGGTGCGGATGGTCACCGCCTCCTTCCTGGTCAAGAACCTGATGGTCGACTGGCGGGCCGGGGCCGGGGTCTTCCACGACGCCCTCGTGGACGCCGACGCCGCGAACAACGCCGCCAACTGGCAGTGGGTCGCCGGCTCCGGGGCCGACGCCAGCCCCTTCTTCCGGATCTTCAACCCCGTCACCCAGGCCCGCCGCTTCGACCCGGAGGCCCGCTACGTCCGCCGCTGGGTGCCCGAGCTCGCCGCCGAGGGCGTCGACCCGCACGAGCCGGGGCTGCTGGGCCCGTCGGCCGGCTACCCCGAACCGCTCGTCGACCTGCGGGCGAGCCGGCAGCGGGCCCTCGACGCGTGGGCGGCCACCGCCTGAGCACCGCCGTCGTCCCGTCCCGCGCCGGTCCCGGCGGGGCGCGGCGGCGGAAGAGGACACAATGGCCGTACCGGACACCACGGGCGGCCCGGCGCCGCCCCCGAGAGGAAGGCCCACCATGCGCGCAGTGCTCGAGACGACCCCCGGAGGCCCCGAGGTCCTGACCGTCACCGAGGTCCCCGCCCCCGGGCTGACGCCCGACGGCGTGCGGATCCGGGTGCGGGCGGCCGGCATCAACCGCGCCGACGTCATGCAGCGGCTCGGGCGCTACCCCGTGCCCCCGGGTGCCTCGAAGATCTTCGGGCTCGAGGTCTCCGGCACCGTCGCCGAGCTCGGGCCCGAGGTCCCCGAGGACGCCGGGCTGGCCGTGGGCGACGAGGTCGTGGCCCTGCTCGACTCCGGCGGCTACGCCGAGGAGGTCGTCGCCCCCGCGGCCCAGGTCCTGCCCGTCCCCGACGGCGTGGACCTCGAGGCCGCGGCCGGGCTGCCCGAGGTGTGCGCGACCGTGTTCTCCAACGTCTTCATGGCCGCGGCCGCCCGGGAGGGCGAGGTCGTGCTCATCCACGGCGGGACCGGCGGGATCGGGACCAACGCCATCCAGATGTGCCGGGCGCTCGGGCTGCGCGTGCTCACCACGGTCGGCAGCCCCGAGAAGGCCGCGGCCGCCCGCGAGCTCGGGGCGGAGACGATCGACTACCGCGCCGAGGACTTCGTCGAGCGCGTCCGCGAGCTCACCGACGGCCACGGCGCCGACATCGTCCTCGACGTCGTCGGCGCGATGTACCTGGAGCGCAACCTCGACGCCCTCGCCGTCAACGGGCGGCTCGTGGTCATCGGCCTGCAGGGCGGGCGCAAGGGCGAGCTGGACCTCGGCAAGCTCATGGCCAAGCGCGCCGCCGTCATCGGCACCACGCTGCGCTCGCGCCCGGCGGGGGAGAAGGCCCGCATCATGGCCGCGGTCGGCGAGCACGTGTGGCCGCAGGTGGCGGCCGGGCGGATCGCGCCGGTGGTCAACCGCACCTTCCCCCTCGAGGAGGCCGCGCAGGCCCACGAGTACTTCGACTCCGGAACCCACATCGGCAAGGTGCTGCTCGTGCCGTGAGCCGGTCGCCCCGGGGCGGCGCGCCCGGACCTGCCGTCCGGGGCCCCCGGCCGCGGCGCAACGGCCGGGGCACCGACCGCGGGGCGCCGACCGCGGAGCGAGGGCCGGGGGCGCCGGTCCCGGGGAGGCGGCTCCCGCGCAGCGCCCGCAAGCGGACGGCGGGCCCGTGCGCCCGCGTAGGATGAGACGTCCGCTCGAGAAAGGATGGACCCGCCCGTGGGATTCCTGCGCGACTACCGCGCCGCCCGCCGCGACGAGGCCGAGCTCGGCACGGGGGTGTGGCGCCGCGCCCACGACCGGTTCCGCCGCGGCCTCGACCGCTTCCACCAGATCCTCGAGTCGCTGCCCGACCGGGAGGTCGTGCGGGCGGTCGCGCCCACGGCCAACGCCCTGGCCGACCTGCTGCCCGAGGTGCGGGAGGTGTGCGCGGCAGCCCATCACCGGGCACCCAGCCACAGCCAGGACATCCCCGCCTCGGCCGGCGGCTACCTCAACGACGTCCACCGCGAGCTCTCCCGCGCCGGCAACGCGATGGCCCAGGCCGCGGAGGCGCTGACCATGGCCCGCTTCGTGCGCGACGACGACGCCCACCGCCTCGACGCGGTGGCCCGCCGCGCCGAGGCCGTGCGCGGGCACGTGGACCGGGCCCGTGCGCTGCTGGCCGGCGCGGGCCGCGGGGTGGACCCGACAGGGTACTGATGGTTTGATGGGCGCCATGACCGCACCCGGACACCGCGCCCCCGACGACCACGGTTCCCCCCTGGGCCGCCCCGGCCCCGCGCCGCTGCACGGTCCGCCCGGCTACGACCTCCCGGCGGACCGGCGCCGCGCCTGGGAGCGGTCCGGCGGGCACTCCTCGGGCTTCCGGATGCTCCCCTTCCCGGGGTGGTCCACGCGCACCCGGCGCGGCACGCAGGTCACGGTCGGCGGCTGCTGCCTGCCCCTGCCGACCGGCTGCCTGACGACCACCGTGCTCACCGCGGCCGCGGTCGTGGTCGCGACCGGCGCCCGGCGGCGCGCGGGCTGAGCACCGCCCTCCCGGTGGGCCCGGCAGCGGCTCAGGCGGCCGCGGCCACCACGGGGCGGGCTGCCACGACGTGCCCGTCCTCCGGCGCCCGGGCGTGCTCCGGTCCCTCGGCGGCGGGCGTGTGCACCACCGGCTCGTGCTCAGCCGGTTCGGGCGCGGCGGGGCCGTGCTCGGCCGGTCGGAGCTCGGCCGGTCGGGGCTCGGCCGGTTCGGGCGCGACCGCTCCGAGTACCGCGGCCTCGTGTCCGGCCGCCCCCCGGTCGGCCGGGGCGTCGTCCGCCTGCAGGCCGGGGACGGAGACCGGTGCGCCCAGGCGCCAGCCGAGCGTCTCGAGGTCCAGGGCCAGGCGGCCGTGGCCGGTGACCGCGCCCTCGTCCCAGTAGCGGCCGAAGGCGGCGCGGACCTCCTCGAGGGCCTGGCGGCGCACGACCGCGGCCGCGCCCTCCCCGGGCGTCCGGCGGACGGGCACGGCGCCGACGTTGCGGTCGCGCAGGGCGGTCACCGCCTCCTCCAGGAACTGCACGGGCAGCTCGGCGTCCGCGTCCAGGACGAGGACGAGGTCCTCGGGAGCCATGCGCACGGCATCGAGGACCTGGTTGAGGGCCCCGGCCTCGTGCGCGGCGTTGTCGACGGTCAGCAGCACCTCCGTGCCGGCGTCGAGGGCGGGTGCGACGGCGGCGTCCGCGGCGTCGTCGCACACGACGACGATCCGCTCCAGCGGCCGGCTCTGCCGCCGCAGGGCGGCGAGCGTGCGGCCGATCCTGGCTCCGGCCCGGAGCGCGGGGACCACGGCGATGATCATGACGAACTCCTCCCCACTGCCGCTCCGCTCCCGCCCTGGGGCGGGGGAGGAGCGCTGAACCGGCCCCCCGACCGGTCCGAGCCGCCTGCCGCTCCCGCCGGACCGGTGCCCGGACGGGGGCGGGAGCGCTGCTGCTGGGGCCAACTGTAGACCCGCCCTCCGACAGTTCCCATCGGCACATCCGGGGACAGGCCGCCCGCGGCGGGGCCCGGGTGCTAGGGGCGGTCCTCCCCGTGCTCGCGGCACAGCTCCCACACGTTCGTGCCGTCGCGGCGCTCGAAGACGACCCGGCTGACGAGCGCCTGGATGAGCGCCAGCCCGCGGCCGGACTCGCTGTCCGCCGGGGCCATCGCGGCGGACAGGTCGACCCGGGCGGGGGCGGCCCCGATCTCCCAGATGACGGCCTCGAGCCGGGCCGGACCGGCGGAGAGGTCGACCTCGAGCTGCACGGGGTCCTGCGCGGCCGGCACGGCGTGGACCACCGCGTTGCCGGCCGCCTCCACCACCGCGAGGGCGAAGGCCATCCGGTCGGCCTCCGGCACGTGCCCGGCCTCGGCCCACAGCGCCTCGAGGTCCTCGTGGAGGGCGTCGACGGTCGCGGCCGTCGCCGGGCCGCGGCGGCGCCGGCGTGCGGTCGGCTCAGTCATGGGCGAAGGCGGCGTCGGCGGACTCGTAGGGCGTGAGCACCCGGTGCATGCTGGTCAGCTCGAGCACCATGCGCACCTGCGGGCGGACGTTGGCGATCCGCAGGTCGCCCCCCGCCTGGCGGGCCAGCTTGAGGCACCCGATGAGGGCGCCCAGCCCCGAGGAGTCCATGAACTCCGTGCCCCCGAGGTCGACGACGACGCGGGTGCTGCCCCCGGCCACGACCCCGGCGACCACCTCCCGCAGGGCCGGGGCGCCCACCATGTTCAGCCGGCCCGTCCCGGCGACCCGGGCGTAGCCCGGTCCCTGCTCAACCTCGAACTGCATTCCTGCTCCTCTCGTCGGATCCGTCGGCGGGGTCGTCGGCGACGAAGCCCCGGTACCTGGCCGCCCGCACGAGCACGCTGAGGACCAGCAGGTCGAAGACCACCCAGGCGACGTTGACCAGGGTGCCCAGCGGTTCGTTGAGCCCGAGCACCAGCCGGACCGAGCCCACGGCGACCGCCGCGACCAGCAGCGCCATCACGACCAGCTGCGGGCGGATCAGCCGCCACGCGGGTCCGCCGTCGCGGCGCGCCTTCGGGGTCACGGCGAAGCCGAGGGGCCGCCCGAACCACACGCTGCGCGCCGCGGTGGTGCAGGCGCGGATCCAGGTGGGGAACAGTGCCAGGCTGTACTGCTGCCCGCGCCAGGTGGACACGCCGCGGCCGACCACGAGGAACAGGAGCTGGTTGGCGGCCATGAAGGGCAGGAAGCGCCAGAAGAACTCCGGGCTCAGGGCCGTGACCGGCAGCACGCCCAGGACCAGGTACACGACGGGGGCCGCGAAGTAGACGACGGCGGCGAAGCCCGAGAGGCAGCTCCACACGGTGGCGAAGTACATCAGCCGCTGCCCCCAGCGCAGCCGGCGCTGGAGGAGCGGGTTCTCCCGCAGCAGCACCTGGACGGTTCCCTGGGCCCGGCGCAGCCGCTGGGTGAGCATCGTCCCGAGGTCCTCGGGGGCCAGGCCGTGCGCCAGGACCTCGTGGTGGTAGACGCTGCGCCAGCCCAGCCCGTGCAGGCGCATCGAGGTGGCCATGTCCTCGGCGACGGAGATCGTGGCCAGGGGCATCACGGGCTGGGCCTCGCCGGGGCGGTCCACGGACACGGCCTCCAGCACCTCGCGCACCGGGCCGATCGCGGCCAGCGGGGAGAGGTCGCCGCGGGACATCCGGTCCACGGCGGCCTCGAGCTCGTCCGGCCACACCATCGCCTCCGGAGCGGGCAGCTCGAGGGCGGCCAGCTCCGCCAGGTCGGCCTCGATGGCGGAGAAGTCCTCGGCGACGGTCCGCCGGGCGGCGGTCTCGACGTCGCGCCGCAGCCGGGAGGTCAGCTCGCCCAGCGGCGCCCCGGCGCGCAGCTCCTCCCGGGCGCGGGCGGTGGCGGACTCGACCGCGTCGAGCAGGGCGGCCACCGCGGGGTTCGCGGCCTCCGGTGAGCGGCGGGCGCGGCGCAGCGCGGCCCGGGTGCGCGCGAGGGACTGCCGGACGTCGCGCTCCACCTCGCGCACGCAGCCGTCCAGGCCCAGCTGCATGAGGGCCTCGCGGCGCAGCAGCGCGTTGGAGCCGCAGAAGGACGCGGCGTTCCAGCCGTCCCTGCCCTGCTGGATCGGCCCGTGGAACAGCGGGGCCTGGCTGCCCAGGGGGTCGTCGGCGGGCACGTTGACGAACCACCGGGGCGTCTGGACGAGCGCGACCTCCCGGTCGTCGAACCAGCCGAGGGTCCGGTCCAGGATCGCCGGGTCCGGGACCTGGTCGGCGTCCAGGACGAGGAGGAACTCGCCCTGGGTGAGCATCAGGGCGTTGTTGAGGTTGCCGGCCTCGGCGTGCCGGGGCCGTCCGTCCCGGTCCTCGGTGCGGGTGAGGTAGCCGATCCCGTGCTCCGCGGCGAGGGCCTCGAGCCCGGGGCGCGCACCGTCGCCGAGGATCCAGGTGGTGTGGGGATGGCGGATCGCACGGGCGGCCAGGGCCGTGCGCAGCACCAGGTCGAGGGGCTCGTCGTAGGTCGTGACGAACACGTCGACGCTCGCCCCCGGCGGCGGCGGGCCGGCCGGACCCCGCCGCCGGACCCGCCAGACCGTGAGCCCGAACAGGGCGACGTCCACGAGGCCGTAGGTCTCGGCCAGCACCAGCGGCACCGCGATCCACCACGCGTCCCAGTTCAGGGAGACCAGCCAGCGCCACGCCACGTAGTTGACGCCCAGCACCAGCACGAGCAGCACGAGCACCCGGACGAGGAGGCGGTTCACGCTCCCGCCCCGGGGGCCCGGCGCAGGACCACGGCGGTGAGGTCGTCGCCGGCCGCGCCGTCGGGGACGAGGTCCAGGACGGCCCGGCACACGGCCGGGGCGTCCTCCTCCGCGCCCGCGGTCACCGTCGCGGCGACGGCCGCCAGCGCGTCCCCGACGTCGTCGAACGCGTCCAGCAGCCCGTCGCTGACGACGACGAGGGCGTCGCCGGGGGCCGGGGCCAGGCGCCCGGGCACCCACCGGGCCCCGGGCACGGCGCCCAGGGGCGGGCCGCCGCCGGACAGCCGCCGCGCGGTGCCGCCGCTGACGTGCAGGCCGAGGCCGTGCCCGGCGTCGACGTAGTCGATGCTCCCGGCCACCGGGTCCAGGCGGGCCGTGAACACGGTCGCGAAGGACCCGGAGGGCTGGAGGTCCTCCTCGAGGCGGCGGCCGGCCTCGGCGAAGGCCTCGCCCAGGTCCGGCCGGCGGGCGGCCGAGCGCAGCACGGCGCGCACGGTCGCGGCGATCAGGGCCGCGCCCGTGCCCTTGCCCATGGCGTCCGCGACGCTCAGCTGCAGGCCGGGCCCGGCCGGGCACCAGTCGAAGAAGTCCCCGCCCACGTGGCGGGAGGGCCGGCAGACGCCCGCCAGGTCCCAGCCCGCGAGCGGGGGCGCGGACGGGGGCAGCAGGCTGCGCTGCACCTCGGCGGCCCGGCGCAGCTCCCCGGCGTCCTGCTGCTCGGCGCGGGCGCGCGGGCGGCGGAACATCGCGTCGATGCGCGCCTGCAGCTCGCGGGGGCTGAAGGGCTTGCTGATGTAGTCGTCGGCTCCCGACTCGAGGCCCTCGAGCCGGTCCGCCTCACCGGGGCGGGCGGTGACCATGAGCAGGTACGCGTCGGAGAACTCCCGCAGCCGCCGGCAGGCCTCGAGGCCGTCGAGGTCGGGGAGGTTCAGGTCCAGGGTGACGAGGTCCGCGTCCTCGCGGCGCACCGCGTCGAGACCGTCCCGGGCGGTGGCGGCGGTGGTGACGCGGAAGCCGCGCATCTCGATGGTGCGGGCGAGGAGGGTGCGGATGTCGTCGTGGTCCTCGATGACGACGGCACGGCGACCCTGGGGGGAGGGGGTCATGCGCCCATTAAGCCGCTAATCTTTGCAATTGTCATGCCGACCCCCCGGGATGACGTCACACCGTCGCAGGAGCGCCCGTGGACCGCGTCCTCACCGTCCTGTCCCTCGACCGCGTCCGCTTCCACGAGCTGTCGATGCGGCGCCGGGTGCTGCTGAGCCAGCTGCCGTTCGCCCTGGTGACGCTCGTGCTGGTGTCCGGGCTGTGGGTGGTGCACGCGCCCCTGCGCGCGGACCCGCGGCTGCACGCCTGCGTGCTCCTGACCGTCCTCCTCACCGCGGCGTGCGCACTGGTGCCGTGGCACCGGCTGCCGGACGGGGCGTTCCTGGCGGTGCCGGTGCTCGACTTCGTGCCGCTGTCGCTGCTGCGGGAGGCCACGCTCAGCCACGTCACCGGGGTGGGCATCATGGCGGCGCTGCCGGTGACCTGGCTGGCGGCCTCGGGACGGCTGCCCCGCGCGGCCGCCCCGCTGGGGGCGCTGCTGACCCTGGCCATGGTGTGGGTGCCGCTGCTGCTGCCGGCGCGGCCGCTGAGCCTCCAGGCCCTGGCCTCGCCGCTGCTGATCCCGTTCATGCTGCTGGGCATCGGGCTGTCCATCCAGGTGCTCGCCAACAGCATGGAGCGCCAGCACGCGGAGCTGCAGGCCAAGGACGCCGAGCTGCGGCGGCTGCTGGAGCGCAGCGCCCGCCGGGAGCGGCTGCTCGACGCGGTGCTGGACACCGTGGACGTCGGGGTGCTCGTGGTCGACGCCGACGGCCACGACCTGCTGATGAACCGGCGCCAGCGGGCGATCCACCGGCTGTCCCTGCCCCCGGGCCGCGAGGACGGGGCCGAGGCGGAGCTGCTGGTCCACGCCGACCCGCAGGGCACGCCCATCCCGCCCGAGCGGCGCCCGGCGGCGTGCGCCGTGCGCGGCGAGGCGTTCACGGGACGGCTCGTGTGGGCCGGACCCCCGGGGACGCAGCGGGTGATCTCGGTCTCGGCCCGGCCGCTGCGCGACGACCGGGGCCGGCGCGAGGGGTCGGTGCTGGCGTTCAACGACGTCACCGACCTCGTCGGCGCGCTGCAGGCCAAGGACGAGTTCCTGGCCGGGGTCTCCCACGAGCTGCGGACCCCGCTGACCTCGATCCGCGGCTACACCGAGCTGCTGGCCATGGACGAGGACCTGCCCGCCGCGGTGCGCGGGGGCCTGGAGGTGATCGAGCGCAACGCCGACCAGCTGCTGGTCCTCGTGGAGGACCTGCTCCGCACGGCCGCGCAGGCCCGGCAGCTGCAGCCGGTGGCCTGCGACCTCGTGGCGGTCGTGCGCCAGTCCGTCGCCGCGGCCGAGCCCCAGGCCGCCCGCGGCGGGGTGGAGCTGCGGGTCGAGGCGCCGCTGCGGCTGCGGGCCGTGTGCGACCCCGTGCGCACGGGACAGGTGCTGGACAACCTGCTCTCCAACGCCGTCAAGTACTCCCCGGAGGGCGGGCCCGTGACGGTGCGGGTGGAGCGGGACGGGGACACGGCCCGGTTGCGGGTCACGGACCGGGGGATGGGCCTGCCCGCCGAGGACGCCGAGCGGGTCTTCGACCGCTTCGGGCGCAGCCGCAACGCCCGGATGAGCGCGATCCCCGGCCTCGGGCTGGGCCTCGCGGTGGCGCGCACGATCGTCGAGGACCACGGCGGCACCATCCGCTGCGACAGCGTCCTGGGGGAGGGCACGGTGTTCACCGTGGAGCTGCCCGTGCGCGGGCCCCTGGGCGGGCACGGCCCCGGCACGGCGGAGGCCCCGGTCCGTGCGGACCGGGGCCTCGAGGCGGTGGAGCCCCCTGCCGGAATCGAACCGGCGACCTTTTCATTACGAGTGAAACGCTCTACCGACTGAGCTAAGGAGGCGTGCACCGGCCGCCGGGGGCGGGCTCAGTGCGAGTGAAACTGTAGCAGAGGACGCCGCGGCGCCCCCAATCCGGCGGGGCCCGCCGGCGGCGCCCGGGGCCCGGGAAGTTCCCGCGCTGTTCACCGCGGCGTCGGCCGGGCCGCCTTCCGCCCGCCGGGGCCCCGGCCGACCATGGGGGCACGACGACGGGGCGACCGGCCCCGCCGGACCCGCACCGGGAGGACGACGTGGGCATACCGGCCGAGACCGCACGAGGGCTGCGCCTGGCCTTCCTGGACATGTCCGGGACGATGTTCCACGACAGCGGCACCATGGAGCGCGCCTTCGCCCGCACGGTCGCCGACCTCGGGGTGGACCCGGACTCGGAGCGCTTCCGCGCGATGCTCGCCCACGTGCGGACCACGCTGGGGCAGTCGCGCACCGGTGTGCTCGAGCACCTGTTCGCGGAGGACCCGCAGCGCGCCGCGCGGGCCGTGCGCGGCTTCCGCCACCACCTGGACGAGCTGCTCGCCGCCGAGCCCGTGCGGCCGGTCGAGGGCGCCGAGGAGGCCGTGCACGCCCTGCGCGCGGCCGGGCTGCAGGTGTGCCTGGCCACCGGCTACGACCGGCACACGCAGAACACGCTCCTCGAGCAGCTGGGCTGGATGGGCCTGGCCGACCTGAGCCTGTGCCCCTCGGACGCGGGCCGCGGGCGGCCGTGGCCCGACATGGTCCTCACGGCCGTGCTCGCGCTCGACCTCGGCGACGTGCGGGAGGTGCTGGTCGTGGGGGACACCGCCGCCGACGTCCAGGCCGGGCTGCGGGCGGGCTCCGCCGCCGTGGCCGGGGTGCTGACGGGGGCCCACGACGAGGCGTCGCTGCGCGCCGCCGGCGCTCACGTCGTCGTCGGTTCCGTCCGGGACGTGCCCGCGCTGCTGGTCCCCGCCCGGGCGGCGGGCACGGCGCGGACGGCCCCCGGCCCGGCTCAGGAGCAGGTGGTCCCCTCCGCGGGCAGCTCGCCCTCGAGCAGGTAGGCGTCCACGGCCTCGCGCACGCACGCGCTGCCCGAGGTGTAGGCCGTGTGGCCCCAGCCGTCGTAGGTCAGCAGCCGGGCGTTGTCCAGCTGCTCCACGAGGGCCTGCGACCACGCGTAGGGCGTCGCGGGGTCGTGGACGGTGCCCACGACGAGCAGCGGGTCGCTGCCCTCGGCGTCGACCGGGCGCGGCTCGCCCTCGGCCTCCAGGGGCCAGCCCTGGCAGGCCGCCTCGCCGTAGCCCAGGTACGGGCCGAAGGTCGGGGAGCGCCGGGTGAGCTCCTCCTGGTGGGCGGCCAGCTGCTCGTCGGTCATCGGCGAGTCGGGCTGGTCGAGGCAGCTGATCGCGGTGAACGCCACGGTCGTGTTGGTCGTGTACTCCCCCTCCGGGGAGCGCCCGTGCGTCGCGTCGGACAGCTGCAGCAGGGCCGTGGGGTCCCCCGAGAAGGCGCTGCCCAGCGCCTTGTCGAGCCCCTCGTAGGTCGAGGGCGAGTACAGCGGCGCGAGGATGCCCTCCACGACGGAGGTGGCGGTGACCCGGCGCCCGTCGGCGGCGGTGAGCCCGCCCTCGGCCGCCGTGGCGATCAGCTCCTGGATCCGCTCGAGGGCCTGCTCCTCGGTGCCCTCGACGACGCAGCCGCGGATCTCCTCCTGGCAGTGCCGGACCCAGTGCCGCAGCGTCCGCTCGAAGGACTCGGCCTGGTCGGCGATCGCCTCCGCGTTGCTCAGCGTCGGGTCCACGCCGCCGTCGAGCACCATCCGCCCCGCGCGCTCGGGGAACAGCTCGGCGTACACGGCCCCCAGGTGGGTGCCGTAGGAGAAGCCGAGGTAGTCCGTGCGCTCCTGGCCGAGCACGGCGCGCAGCACGTCCATGTCCCGGGCGGCGCTCTCCGTGCCCAGATGCCCGACGAGCTCCCCGGCCTCCTCGGTGCAGGCCCGCCCGAGCCGCTCGTACTGGTCCCGGATCTCGTCCGCGGACTGGGTCTCCGGGTCGAAGGCCGGCTCCTGGCGCCAGGCGTCGAGCTCGGCGTCGTCGAGGCACTGCACCCCGGCGGAGCGGCCGACACCGCGCGGGTCGAAGCCCACGACGTCGTAGGCCTCCCGCACGTCGGCGGAGACCAGGCCCTCCGCGCTGAGCATCGCGTCCACCCCCGAGACCCCGGGCCCGCCCGGGTTCAGCAGGAGGGCGCCGCGGGACTCGCCGCCGGCGGCCAGGCGGGCCATGACCACCTCGGTGGTGGGCCCGGCGGGCTCGTCCCAGTCCACGGGCACCTCGACCGCCGCGCAGCGCAGGTCCCGGTCCGCCCCGCCGGTCTCCGCCTCGAACGCGCACGGCTCCCACTGCACGGTCTGCGCGTAGAACCCGCGCAGGTCCTCCGGCACGCCCTCGACCACCGCGCCGGTGGCCCCGCCCGAGGGGGCGTCGGCGGCCGGGTCCGCGCCCGGGCCGGCGCACGCGCCCAGCAGCAGGACGGCGGCCGCCGCGGCGGCGGCCCGCCCGAGGGGAGGCCGTCCGGGGGTGCGGGCGGCGCGGCGGGGGAGGGCGGGGCGGCTCATGGGTCTCCTCAGGGGGGTCGGAGGGGGGGCGTCGGGCTCAGAGGAGGGAGACGGCCATGGCCTCGAAGGCCAGCTGGGCGCTGACGTTCGTGCGGATCCGCTCGCGGGTCCGGCTGATGGCGTCGATCCGGTGCAGGGTCCGCTCCGGCGTGGTGTTGGCGGCGTGGTCGGCCAGCTCCTGGCCCAGGTGCTCGTTGACGAGCCCGGAACCGGTGCGCAGCTGCAGCGTGAGGACGTCGCGGTAGAACGTGGTGAGGTCGATGAGGAAGCGGTCCAGGGTGTCGGTCTGGATCCGCCGCGAGCGCCGCTTCTGGTCGGCCTCCAGCCGGTTGAGCGCCCCGCGGATCGCAGGGGGCACCCGTCCGGACTCGGGGGCGCCCAGCGCCACGAGCAGCTGCTTGCGCTCCTCCTCGTTGCGCGCCTCGGCGTCCGCCCGGGACTCCTCCACGGCGATCCGGTGCAGCCGGTCGGCCGCCCGCACGGCGTCCGGGACCCCGCCCAGTGCCAGGGGGAGGGAGACGACCTCCTGGCGGCGGGTGCGGGCGTCGTCGTAGAGGGCCAGGCGGGTGGCGATGCCCACGTGGGACTGGGCCAGCCGGGCGCTCTCCTCGGCCCGGCGGCGGTCCACCCCGTGGCGGCGGACCAGCAGCTCGGCGACGTCCGCGACGGCGGGGACCTTCAGGGTCGCGGGCCGGCACCGGGAGCGGATGGTCACGAGCACGTCCATGGGGCTCGGGGCGCACAGCAGCCACACCGTGCCCGGCGGCGGCTCCTCGACGGCCTTGAGCATCACGTTGGAGGTCCGCTCCGCCATGCGGTCCGCGTCCTCGACCACGATCACCCGGCGCCGGCCCACCGAGGGCTTGTCCTGGGCGCGCACCACGAGCTCGCGGGCTTCCTCGATGGTGATCTGCGGGTTCTCGGTGACGAAGTGGGTCAGGTCCGCGTGGGAGCTCGCGAGCACGGTGCGGCACGCCCGGCAGTGCCCGCAGCCGCGCTCCCGGGGGTCCTCGCGCTCGCACAGGAGGGCGGCGGCGAAGGCCAGGGCCGCGTTGGAGCGGCCCGATCCGGGCGGGCCGGTGAACAGCCACGCGTGGTGGGGCCGCTCCTCCCGCGCCGCCCGCTGCAGCTGCCCGACCACGGCCTCCTGCCCGATCAGCTGGTCCCACACGCTCACGCGCCCACCTCCGCGGCGGCCAGGCGCTCGTGCACGGCGGCGGCGACGGCCCCGGCGAGCTCGGCCTCGGGCCGGCCGGCGTCGAGCACCAGGTAGCGTCCCGGGGACCGTGCGGCGAGGTCGAGGAACGCCCGGCGGACGGCGTCGTGGAACGCGTCCGGCTCCGTCTCGAGCCGGTCCCCGGCCCCGCCGTCGCGGTCCTCGCGGCGGGCGCGGCCGGTGCCGGCGGGGACGTCGAGCAGGACGGTGAGGTCGGGGACGAGGCCCGCGGCGGCCCACTCGTTGAGCTCGCGCACCCGGTCGACGCCCAGCCCGCGTCCGGCGCCCTGGTAGGCGGCCGAGGAGTCCGCGAACCGGTCGCAGACCACGACGCGGCCGGTGGCCAGGGCCGGGCGGATCAGCTGCTCGGCGTGGGCGGCGCGGGCGGCGGCGAACAGCAGCGCCTCCGCGCGGGGGTCCACGGGGGCGTGGGCGGGGTCGAGGACGAGCTCGCGGATCCGCTCGCCCAGCGGGGTCCCGCCGGGCTCGCGGGTGCGCACGACCTCGCGGCCCTCGGCGCGCAGCGTCGCGGCCAGCCGCCGGGCCTGGGTGGACTTGCCCGCCCCGTCCCCGCCCTCGAGCACGACGAAGAGCCCGGGTCCTGCCGGGGCAGGTGCGGGCACGGGAGCGGGGTCCGCCGGGGAGGTCACGGGCCCAGCCTATCGACCCGGGCCGACGCCCGGGGCCCGGCGGCGGCGGCCGGGGACGGGGCGGACGCCGGCGGCCGATACCCTGGGCCCATGACTGCGCGTCCCGACGACCTCGCCACCGCCCTGCCGCTGCACGGCGGACCCGACCTGCGCCCCGACACCGTGGTGGTGGCCGGGGGGCGGCCCGCCCCCGAGCACGACGCCCCGGTGGGGCCCTCGATCGTGCTGACCTCGACCTACCGGGGCGCGGGGGAGATCACGGCCGCGGACCGGGCCTACGGGCGCTTCGGCAACCCCACCTGGGAGGATCTCGAGGACGTGCTGGCCCGGCTCGAGGGCGCCCGCCTGCCGGGGCTGCTCTACGCCTCGGGGCTGGCCGCGGTCGCCTCGGTGCTGGCCCTGGTGCCCGCCGGCGGCCGGCTCGTGCTGCCGCGGCACAGCTACCAGGGGTCCCTGGCCCTGGCCGCGGACCTCGAGGCGCGCGGGCTGCTGCGGGTCGCGACCGTGGACGTCACCGACACGGACGCCGTGGTGGCCGCCCTCGACGGGGCGGACCTGCTGTGGCTGGAGAGCCCCACCAACCCGATGCTCGAGGTCGCCGACCTGCCGGCGCTGCTCGCGGCCGCCCGCGAGCGGGGCGTGCGCACGTGCGTGGACAACACCTTCGCGACGCCCCTCGCCCAGCGGCCCCTCGAGCACGGCGCCGACGTCGTGGTGCACTCGGTGACGAAGTACCTGGCCGGCCACTCCGACGTCGTGCTCGGCGCGGCGGTGACCTCCGACCCGGGGCTGCGGGAGCGGCTGCACGGCCACCGCTCCCTGCACGGGGCGGTCCCGGGCCCCTTCGAGGCCTGGCTGGCGCTGCGCGGGGTGCGCACCCTCGCCGTGCGCGTCGAGCGCTCCGCGGCCACCGCCGGGGAGCTCGCCCGCCGCCTGCAGGAGCACCCGGCGGTGCGGGAGGTCCGCTACCCGGGCCTGCCGGGGGACCCCGGCCACGCCCGGGCGGCCGCCCAGATGGCGAACTTCGGCTCGGTGCTCGCGATCGTCCTCGACGGCGACGCCGCCGGCGCGGAGGCGGTCGTGGACGCCCTGCGCCTGTGGACCCCGGCGACCTCGCTGGGCGGCGTCGAGTCCCTGGTCGAGCGGCGCCGGCGCCACCACGAGGAGCCGCACAGCGTCCCCGAGACCCTCCTGCGCCTGTCGGTGGGGATCGAGAACGTGGAGGACCTGTGGGCGGACCTCGACCGCGCCCTCTCCGGGGCGGACCGGTAGGCTGGCCCCGTGGAGCATGCCTGGGTCTTCTTACTCGTCCGCTGGATCGACCTCGTCCTGGCGGTGGTCGTCGCGGGGCTCGCCGTGTGGGCCCTGATCGACTGCCTCACCCGGTCGCCGGTCCAGTTCCAGCGCGCCTTCAAGCGCACCAAGGGCTTCTGGCTCGCCCTGACCGCCGGCGCCGCCGTGTTCTCGGTCCTGGGCGTGCTCGGCGGCGGGTCGCTGCTCATCGCCCTGATCGCCGCGACGATCGCCGGGGTCTACCTCGCCGACGTCCGCCCGGCCGTGTCCTTGGAGTCCAAGGGGCCCGGCAGCTGGTGAGCCCGTCCCGGGGCCCGCACCCCGGACGCCTCAGGGGGCCACGGCATCCCACCGGACGGTGACCTCGCCCAGCCGCCAGCGCACCGGGCCGTCGAGCAGCGGCCAGCCCTGATCGCGCACCGCGCGGCAGGTCGCGACCCACCGCTGCCGCACGCCGAAGGCCGCCAGCGGCGCCGCCGCGGACCACGCCGCGTCCAGGGCCGCCAGCCAGGCGTGCACCCGCTCGCCGGGGACGTTGCGGTGGATCAGGACCTTCGGCAGCCGCGGTGCCACGTCCGAGGGCCGCTCCACGGACCCGAAGCGGAACGAGAGGCTCAGCGAGCGCGGTCCCCCGGCGCCCACGGCCACCCAGGCGGCCCGCCGGCCGATCTCGTCGCAGGTCCCGTCCACGAGCACCCCGCCCGGAGCCAGCCGGGGGCGGACCAGGTCCCACGCCCCGGCGACCTCCTCTGCGGGGTACTGGCGCAGCACGTTGAAGGCCCGCACGACCACGGGGGCGCGCCCGCCGGTCGGCAGCTCGAAGCCCCCGACCCGGAAGTCCAGGCCCGGTCCGGCCAGCGGCCGGGCCGCGGCCACGCGCGCCGGGTCGATCTCGATGCCCAGGACCTCGGCGTCCGGGCGCACCGTGCGCAGCCGGTCGCGCAGCTCCACGGCGGTGGTGGGGGAGGCCCCGAAGCCCAGGTCCACCACCAGCGGGTCCGCGGCCGCGCGCAGCACGGGGGCCAGCGGCCCGGTGAGCCAGCGGTCGGCCCGGCGCAGCCGGTTGGGGTTCGTGGTCCCGCGCGTGAGCGCGCCCACGGGCCGGGGCGGGCCGGCGGCGCGGGCGGTCCGGGCGGAGCGGAGGGGCCGGCCGGGGCGGAGGGGAGCGGGGGCGGTGGTCGCGGGCACGAGGGAGGATCCTAGCCGACCCGCCGCACGCCCCCGACATCCCGGGGGTCCGTGCCGTGCCCGCGGGCGCGCGGGTGGAAGAATGGGCCCATGACCAACGCATCCGCACCGTACAAGCTCGTCCTGCTGCGCCACGGCCAGTCCGACTGGAACGAGAAGAACCTGTTCACCGGCTGGGTCGACGTCGACCTCACCGAGAAGGGCCGTGCCGAGGCCGTCCGCGGCGGGGAGCTGCTCGTCGAGAAGGGCCTGGCCCCCGACGTGCTGCACACCTCGCTGCTGCGCCGGGCGATCACCACCGCTCACCTGGCCCTCGACCGGGCCGACCGGCACTGGATCCCCGTCAAGCGCTCGTGGCGGCTCAACGAGCGCCACTACGGCGCCCTCCAGGGCAAGGACAAGACCCAGGTGCGCGAGGAGTACGGCGACGAGCAGTTCATGGTCTGGCGCCGCTCCTACGACGTCCCGCCGCCCGTGCTCGAGGACTCCTCCGAGTTCTCGCAGGCCGGCGACCCGCGCTACGCCGGGGTCGAGGACGCCCCGCGCACCGAGTGCCTCAAGGACGTGCTCGAGCGCTTCCTGCCCTGGTGGGAGGAGGAGATCGTGCCCGATCTGGAGGCCGGGCGCACGGTGCTGGTCGCCGCGCACGGCAACTCGCTGCGCGCGCTGGTCAAGCACCTCGACGGGATCTCCGACGAGGACATCGCGGGGCTGAACATCCCCACCGGCATCCCGCTGTACTACGAGCTCGACGAGGACCTGCGTCCCGTGGTCGCCGGCGGCACCTACCTCGACCCCGAGGCCGCGGCCAGCTCGATCCAGGCGGTGGCGAACCAGGGCAAGAAGTAGCCCCGGCGGCCGGAGGGCCGGTTCCCCGCACGGGGAACCGGCCCTCCGGCCGTGCCGGCCCCCGGGAGGAGGGCCCGGGGCGGCTCAGGCGTCGGTGCCGATGTGGCCGTGGCCGGTGGGCCGGTCGGCGGAGGCCGGCACCCAGTCGCCGGTCACGAGGTAGGCGACCTTGCGCGTGACCGACACGCCGTGGTCGCCGATGCGCTCGAGGTAGCGGGAGCACAGGGTGACGTCGACGGCCGTGGGCACGGAGGAGTCCCAGTCCGGGGCGGCCAGCGCCTCGAAGACGGACTGGTGCAGGGTGTTGATCTCGCCCTTGAGCGCGTAGATGTCGTCGGCCAGGGACAGGTCGCGGGTCTGCAGCACGGAGATCACGCGCTCGACGATCTGCAGGTCCAGGTCGATCATCCGGGTGAAGGTCGGCACGAGGGACCCGGGGATCACCTGCTGCGGGTAGCGCAGCCGCACCAGCTGGGCGAGGTGCCGGGCGAGATCGCCCATCCGCTCGAGCGAGGCGCTCATCCGCAGGGCGCCCACGATCATCCGCAGGTCGGAGGCCACGGGGCTCTGCAGGGCGAGGATGTCGATGGAGCGCTCGTCGAGGTCGTTCTGGAGGAAGTCGATGCGCGCGTCGTTGGAGATGACCTCCTCGGCGAGCTGGATGTCGGCGTCGAAGAGCGCCTCCTTCGACTTCGCGAGGGCCTCGCGCACGAGGGTCGCGATCTGGATGAGCTCCTCTCCGACCTGGTGGAGTTCTGCCTGGAAAACCTTGCGCACGGATGCGTCCTTTCGAGATGCGGCGACGTCCTCGGCGCCTGCGACGGGGCCGTCGCGGGGGCGGGAGGGGACCGGGCGGCGGCGGGCACACCCGCCGTCACGGTTCCACCCCGGGATGAACCTGCGCTCATCTTAGGATGAACGTTCGCTGAACCCCCAGCACGTGACGTCCCGGGCGGCCCCCGGGCGCGGGCCTGTGCCTAAGCTGGGGCCGTGACTCCCACCGCCATCGCCGTCGTCGCGGGCCTGATCGGCTTCGCCCTCGGGATCAGCGGCCTGGTCGCCCTGCAGGTCAGCGCCCGGAGCCGCCGCGACCGCGCCGACGTCCAGGAACCCGCCCTGCCCGACGGCGCCGCCGACGTCCTGTCCGTGATCGGGCGGGCCTACGTCGTCGTCGACGGCGTCGACGGCGTGGTCCGGGCCTCCCCGGCCGCCTACGCCCTGGGCCTGGTCCGGGGCCACACGGTGGTCCACGAGCAGATGCTGGAGATGGTCGGGCGCGCCCGGCGCAACGGGGTGATCGAGGAGCGCCGGATCGAGCTGGCCCGCGGGCCCTTCGGCTCCGGCGGTGTCGTCCTGGACGTGCGGGTCGCCCCGATCGCCGAGGAGTACATCCTGCTGCTCGCCGACGACCAGACCGAGATCGTCCGGGCCCAGTCGGTGCGCAACGACTTCGTCGCCAACGTCTCCCACGAGCTCAAGACCCCCGTCGGGGCGATCGGGCTGCTGGCGGAGGCGATCGAGGACGCCGCCGACGACGAGGACGCGGTGCGCCGCTTCGCCTCCCGCCTGCACAAGGAGTCGGTGCGCCTGAGCGCACTGGTCCAGGACATCATCGAGCTCTCCCGCCTGCAGGGCGCGGACGTGGTCACCGAGGGCCGGCCCGTCGACCTCAACCGCGTCGTCGCGGAGGCGGTGGACCGCAACCGCACCCCGGCGGAGAACCGCCGGATCGAGATCGTCGTGGGCGGGCGGGTGGAGCGGCCCGTGTTCGGGGACCCCGACCTGCTCGTGACGGCCCTGCGCAACCTCGTGGACAACGCGGTGCGCTACTCGCCCGAGGGCACCCGCGTGGGCGTGGGCCTGCGGGAGCGGGACGGGATGGCACAGGTCTCCGTCACCGACCAGGGCCCGGGCATCCCCCTCGGCGAGCAGGACCGCATCTTCGAGCGCTTCTACCGGGTGGACACCGCCCGGTCCCGCCAGACCGGGGGCACCGGCCTCGGCCTGAGCATCGTCAAGCACGTGATGTCCCAGCACGGCGGGGAGGTGGGCGTCTGGTCGCAGCCCGGCCGCGGCTCCACCTTCACGCTGCGCATCCCCCAGCTCGAGGACGCCGGTGCCGCCACGGGCGGCGCCGGCGCCGCGGGCGCCGACCCAGCGACCCCGCGCTCCCTCGCCCCCGCGGCGGGGAGCGGGAAGACGGAGGACCGACAGTGACCCGCATCCTGATCGTCGAGGACGAGGAGTCCCTCAGCGACCCCCTGGCCTACCTGCTCGGGAAGGAGGGGTTCGAGGTGCAGGTCGTGGACAACGGCCTGGACGCCGTGTCCGAGTTCGACCGCGCCGGCGCCGACCTGCTGCTGCTGGACCTCATGCTCCCCGGGCAGTCGGGCACCGAGGTGTGCCGGCAGGTCCGGCAGCGCTCGTCCGTGCCGATCATCATGCTCACCGCCAAGGACGCGGAGATCGACAAGGTCGTGGGCCTCGAGCTCGGTGCCGACGACTACGTGACCAAGCCCTACTCCTCCCGCGAGCTCGTCGCCCGGATCCGGGCGGTGCTGCGCCGCCAGGGGGAGCCGGAGGAGCTGGTCTCCGGGACCGTGCAGGCCGGGCCCGTGCGGATGGACGTCGAGCGCCACGTGGTCACGGTGCAGGGCCGGCCGGTGGCGATGCCGCTCAAGGAGTTCGAGCTGCTGGAGATGCTCCTGCGCAACGCCGGGCGGGTGCTCACCCGCGGCCAGCTCATCGACCGGGTCTGGGGCTCGGACTACGTCGGCGACACCAAGACCCTCGACGTGCACGTCAAGCGGCTGCGCGCCAAGATCGAGCCCGACCCCTCCTCCCCGCGGCACCTGGTGACGGTCCGCGGTCTGGGCTACAAGTTCGAGCCCTGAGCCCGGCCCGCCCCGGGGATGCGCGAGGGCCCGGGACCCCGCGGGGTCCCGGGCCCTCCGGCGCGCCGGGCGGAGCGTGCTCCGCGGGGTGGGGTCAGTGCCCGCCCTCCTGGCCCACCATCTCGTCGAGGGGCTTCGGCGTGTTGGAGGGATTGGCCGGGGTGGTCGGGGCGCCGCCCGGGACGAACTCGGCGTAGCGGGGGTAGGTGTGGTCCAGCACGGGCACCTGGTCGGTGTGGGTCGCGCCGTCCGTGCGGAACTCCGTCTCGACCATCAGCCCCGGCTCGGCGCCGGCGCGCTCGACGAGCACCGGATCGGCCTCCTCGAGGGACACGGTCCCGTTGGCGGGGACCGTGATCTCGGCGGTGGCCCCGTCCACGTCCATCGTCAGGGTCGCCTCCTGGTCGCCGTCGTTGACGACGGTGCCCAGCACCCGGCCCTGCTCGTCGGCGCCGGTGGCCACGATGAGCAGGTTCGTCAGCTTGAGGTCGCCGACCTCCTGCACGATCCCGTCCGCGGCCGAGTACTGCATGGTCGTGGCGGCCGGGTTGATGTACCCGCACCCGGAGGCGGTCAGCAGGGCGGCCAGGGCGGCGGCGCTGAGGCCTGCGCGCTTCAGGGACTTGCGGGCGGGGGTCTTCACGGCGCGTACTCCTCGGAGCTCAGGACGATGTCCCTGCCAGCTTATCCGTTTGCCGACGGATCGTCCGCATCGCCGTGCCCCGCGGCCGGTCCCGGCGCGGGCCGGGCGAATCCTACACCGTGTTAGAATGGGAGTTCTGAAAGGGGTATTTCCATATGGTTTTTGAGGTTGGCGAGACGGTCGTTTACCCGCACCACGGCGCGGCGACCATCGAGGAGATCAAGACCCGCACCGTCAAGGGCGAAGAGAAGATGTATCTCAAGCTCAAGGTGACCCAGGGCGATCTCGTCATCGAGGTCCCCGCGGAGAACGTCGACCTGGTGGGCGTGCGCGACGTCGTCGACGAGGACGGGCTGAAGAAGGTCATCTCGGTCCTGCAGGCCAAGGACACCGAGGAGGCCAGCAACTGGTCCCGCCGCTACAAGGCCAACCTCGAGAAGCTGGCCTCCGGCGACGTCCTGAAGGTGGCCGAGGTCGTGCGCGACCTGTGGCGCCGCGACCGCGACCGCGGCCTGTCGGCCGGCGAGAAGCGGATGCTCACGAAGGCCCGCCAGATCCTCACGAGCGAGCTCGCGCTGGCGAAGAAGATCGACGAGGAAGAGGCCGAGAAGCGCCTCGACGACATCCTGGCCGCCTGAGGCCCCTCCCCGCGTGAGCGCAGACGCACCCACGACGACGGCGGACCCGCCCACCCCGGGCGGGTTCGCCGTCGTCGTCGTCGCGGCCGGGTCCGGCACGCGGCTCGGCCACGGCATGCCCAAGGCCCTCGTCCCCCTCGGCGGGCGGCCGCTGCTGGCCCACGCCCTGGAGGGCGTGCGCGCCGCCGGCGTGGCGGGGCGCACGGTCGTCACGGTCCCGGCCGGGGACACCGAGCTCTCCGCGCTCGCCCGCGCCTGCGGGGCCGAGCCCGTCGAGGGCGGGGCCACCCGGGCCGAGTCGGTGCGCCGGGCCCTGGCCGTCCTGGCGGGCGAGCGGCCCGCCGGGGTGCTCGTCCACGACGCCGCGCGCTGCCTCACCCCGCCGGCGGTGCTGCGCGCCGTGGCCGACCGGGTGCGCGCCGGGGCGCGCGCCGTCGTGCCCGTGGTGCCGGTCGTGGACACCGTCCGGCGGGTCGACGACGACGGCCGGTCGCTGGGGACCGTCGACCGCTCCGCGCTGCGGGCGGTGCAGACCCCGCAGGGCTTCGACGCCGCGCTGCTGCGCGCCGTCCACGCCGCGGCGGAGGCCGCCGGGACCGACCCCGCGGCGATCACCGACGACGCCTCCCTCGTGGAGGCCCACGCCCCGGGCACCCCCGTGGAGACCGTCCCCGGCCACGAGCACGCCTTCAAGGTGACCCGGCCGCTGGACCTGCTGCTCGCACAGGCCCTCCTGGAACAGGCCCGGGACCGTGCCCGACCCGACCCCCGAGGAGCCCTGCGCCCGTGATCCTGCCCCGCACCGGCGTCGCCGTCGACGTCCACGCCTTCGGCCCCGAGGGCACGCCCCTGTGGCTGGCCGGCCTCGAGTGGCCGGGGGAGACCGGCCTGGCCGGGCACTCCGACGGCGACGTCGTGGCCCACGCCGCGGCCGACGCCCTGTTCTCCGCCGCCGGCACGGGCGACCTCGGCTCCGTCTTCGGCGTGGACCGCCCCGACATGGCCGGCGCCCCCGGGGTGCGGATCCTCGGCGAGGCCGCGGCCCTCGTGCGCGCGGCCGGGTTCGAGATCGGCAACGTGGCCGTCCAGCTGGTCGGCCAGCGCCCCCGCTTCGCGCCCCGCCGGGCCGAGGCCGAGGCCGTGCTCTCCGCGGCCGCCGGCGCGCCGGTGACGGTCAGCGCCACGACCTCCGACCACCTCGGCTTCCCGGGCCGGGAGGAGGGCCTGGCGGCGGTCGCGACCGCCCTCGTGGTGGCCCGCGGCTGAGGCGCGGCCCGCCCCGGGCGGCCGCGGGCCCGCCGTTATGATGGGCCGTGTGACTCTGCGCTTCTACGACACCGCGACCGCCACCGTGCGGGACTTCCAGCCCGTCCACCCCGGTGAGGCCCGGCTGTACTACTGCGGCGCCACCGTGCAGGGGATGCCGCACATCGGCCACGTGCGCTCGGCGCTGGTCTTCGACCTGCTCGCCCGCTGGCTGGCCTTCCGCGGCCTGCGGGTGACCACGGTGCGCAACGTCACCGACATCGACGACAAGATCCTCGCCAACGCGGCCGCGTCCTTCGCCCCCGACTACGCCGGGGACCACCCGTGCGAACCGTGGTGGGCGCTGGCCTACCGCTTCGAGCAGGTCTTCACCGCCGCCTACGACGCGATCGGCATCGCCCGCCCCACCTACGAGCCGCGCGCCACCGGGCACGTGCCCGAGATGCACGCGCTGATCCAGCGCCTCGTCGACGCCGGCCACGCCTACCCGGCCCCCGACGGCTCCGGGGACGTCTACTTCGACGTCCGCTCGTGGGAGCGCTACGGGGAGCTGACCCACCAGTCCGTCGAGGACATGCAGGCCGCCCCGGACGCCGACCCCCGCGGCAAGCGTGACCCCCGCGACTTCGCCCTGTGGAAGGGCCACAAGGAGGGCGAGCCCGCGACCGCCCGCTGGGACTCCCCCTGGGGGCCCGGCCGCCCCGGCTGGCACCTGGAGTGCTCGGCGATGGCCGCGAAGTACCTGGGCGAGCACTTCGACATCCACGGCGGCGGGCTCGACCTGCGCTTCCCGCACCACGAGAACGAGCTGGCCCAGTCCGCCGCGGCGGGGCAGCGCTTCGCGAGCCTGTGGCTGCACAACGGCATGGTCACCTACGCCGGGGAGAAGATGTCCAAGTCCGTGGGCAACACCGTCTCCCCGGCCGAGATGCTGGCCGAGGCCCGCCCGCTGGCGGTGCGCTACTACCTCGGCCAGGCCCACTACCGCTCGGTCCTCGACTACCGCCCGGGCTCGCTGGCCGAGGCCACGGCCGCCGTCGAGCGCGTCGAGGCGTTCCTGCGCGCCGCCCGGACGTCGGGCCTCGACCTCGCCCGGTCGCCCGAGGACGTTCCCCCGGGCTTCGCGGACGCGATGGACGACGACCTCAACGTCCCGCAGGCGCTGGCCGTGCTGCACGAGAGCGTGCGCGCCGGCAACTCCGCCCTCGCCGCGGGCGAGGACGCCGCCGGCCCCGCCCGGGCCGTGGCGGCGATGGCCGAGGTCCTGGGCCTGTCCGGGCTGATGGACCTGGACGGGGGCGGCTCCGGCGCCGCCGAGCACGCCGCCCTGGACGTGCTCGTGCGCTCCCTGCTCGCCCAGCGGGAGCAGGCCCGCGCCGCGAAGGACTGGGGACGGGCCGACGCGATCCGCGACGAGCTGGCCGCCGCCGGCGTCGTCGTGCGCGACGGCGCCGAGGGCTCCTCCTGGGCCCTGGCCTGACCCGACCGACCGACCGCCGACCGACCGAACAGAGGTACCCATGTCAGCCCCCAGGCGCCCCGGCGCGATCCGCAAGAAGAAGAAGGGCCCGCTCGTCGGCACGGGCGGGCACGGCCGCAAGGCCCTCGAGGGCAAGGGCCCCACGCCCAGGGCCGAGGACCGCCCCTACCACAAGGCGCACAAGCAGAAGAAGGCCGCCGAGCGCCGCCAGCAGCCCACCGGCGCCCGGGCCCGCAACCCCCGCGGGAAGGTGCACGAGGACCTCGTGACCGGGCGCAACTCGGTGCTCGAGGCGCTGCGGGCCGAGATCCCCGCCAAGGCGCTCTACGCCGCGGCCCGCCTCGACGTCGACGACCGGGTCCGCGAGATCCTGCAGACCTGCGCCGAGCGGGGGATCCCCGTGCTGGAGGCCTCGAAGGCGGAGCTCGACCGGCTCACCCTCGACGCCGTGCACCAGGGGGTGGCCCTGCAGGTGCCGCCCTACGAGTACCGGGACGCGGTCGAGACCGGCCGCGCCCTGCTCGCGCAGTGGCAGAAGCGCCACGTCCGGCGCCCCCCGCTGCTCGTGGCCCTCGACGGGATCACCGACCCCCGCAACCTCGGGGCCATCATCCGCAGCGTCTCGGCGTTCTCGGGCAGCGCCGTGGTCGTGCCCGAGCGCCGCTCCGTGGGCGTGACCGCGACCGCGTGGAAGACCAGCGCCGGTGCGGCCGCCCGGGTGCCCGTGACGCGCGCCGCCAACCTCAACCGGGCCCTCGAGGAGCTCAAGGCCATGGGCTACTTCGTGGTCGGCCTCGACGGGGACGGCGACGTCGACCTGCCCGGGCTCGAGCTGGCCACGGAACCGCTGGTCGTCGTCGTCGGCTCGGAGGGCAAGGGCCTGTCCCGCCTCGTCGCCGAGAACTGCGACCAGATCGTCTCGATCCCCATCGACTCCGCGATGGAGTCGCTCAACGCGTCCATGGCCGTCGGGATCGCGCTCTACGAGGTGTCGCGGCGCCGTGCCGGCTCCTGAGCCCCGGGACGCGGGCGCCGGCCGCGACGCGTCCCGTCCCCACCCGCTGGGGGTCCACCCCTCGGCGGCGCGGGACGGCAGCGCCAACGTGGCCGTCTACGCCCCCGGGGTCCAGGACCTCGACCTGGTCTACCGGCTCCCGGGCGGGCCCTGGCAGCGCCGGCGGCTGCCCGGGCGCACCGGGGCGGTCCACCACGGGACCGTGCCCCCGCCCGAGCCCCAGCGGCTCTCCGCGACCGGCTGGGGGTGGCTGCGCCACCGCGACGAGTCCCCGGCGCTGCCCGCGGGCACCGAGTACGGCTTCGTGCCCGCCGACTCGCCCGTCGCCGCCGGGCCCCGGGCGCCCGAGCCCGCCGACCGGCAGGTCCTCCTCGACCCCTACGGCACGGGCCTGACCCGCCTCGCCCCGCCGCCCGGGGTCGAGGACCCGGGCCCCGACGCCTACGGCGGCCGCTACGTCTCGGTGATCACCCACCAGGACTTCGACTGGGACGGGGACCGGCCCCCGGAGCGGCCCTGGCGGGACACGGTCGTCTACGAGGCCCACGTGAAGGGCCTGACCGCCCGCCACCCCGGCATCCCCCCGGAGCTGCGCGGCACCTACGCCGGGCTGGCCCACCCCGTGATGGTCGAGCACCTCACCTCCCTCGGGATCACGGCCGTGGAGCTGCTGCCCGTGCACGCCCACCTCGACGAGCCCCACCTGACCGCTCTGGGCCTGAGCAACTACTGGGGGTACAACACGCTGGGCTTCTTCGCCCCGCACGCCGGCTACGCGACCGGGGCCGCCCGGGCCCGGGGGCCGCAGGGCGTGCTCGAGGAGTTCAAGGCCATGGTGCGCGACCTGCACCGCGCCGGGCTCGAGGTCTACCTCGACGTCGTCTACAACCACACCGCCGAGGCCGGCCAGGACGAGCCCGCCTACTGCTGGCGCGGCCTGGGCGACACCGCCTACTACCGCCACGGCGACGACGGCCGCTACGTGGACGTCACCGGCTGCGGCAACTCCGTGAACTTCGGCAACCCGCGCGTGGTGCAGATGGCCCTGGACTCGCTGCGGTACTGGGTGCAGCAGTGCCACGTGGACGGCTTCCGCTTCGACCTCGCCCCCGAGCTCGCCCGCGACGAGCGGCACCGGTTCACCCGCAACCACCCGTTCCTCGTGGCGGTCGGCGCGGACCCGGCCCTGCACGGGGTCAAGCTGATCGCCGAGCCCTGGGACGTGGGCATGGGCGGCTGGCAGACCGGGCACTTCCCGGAGGGCTGGGCCGACTGGAACGACCGGTTCCGGGACACGGTGCGCGACTTCTGGCTCACCGGCCCCCGGTCGATGAGCGTGGGCGGGGACGGGGGCAACGCCGCCCGGCTCGCGGGCGCGCTCGCCGGCTCGGCCGAGATGTTCGCCGCCTCCGGGCGCACCGCCCTGGCCTCCCTGAACTTCGTCACCGCCCACGACGGCTTCACCCTCGCCGACCTCGTGGCCTACGACAACAAGCACAACCAGGCCAACCTCGAGCGCAACCGGGACGGCACCAACGACAACCACTCGTGGAACCACGGGGCGGAGGGGCCCGCCCGGGATGCGCGGATCCGCGCCGACCGGGCACAGACGGCGCGCAACCTCATGGCCACGCTGCTGTTCTCGCAGGGGGTGCCCATGATCACGGCCGGCGACGAGATCGGCCGCACCCAGGGCGGGAACAACAACGCCTACTGCCAGGACAACGAGATCTCCTGGGTCGACTGGCGCCTGACCCCCGCGGCGCGGGCGATGCTCACGGCCACGAAGGCGCTGATCACGGTGCGCCGGGAGTTCCTGGCCGGGCAGCCGGCGCACTTCCCGACCCGCCCGGACGAGGTGCTCATGCACTGGTTCGGCCCCGACGGCGCGCCCATGACCGCCGCCGACTGGCAGCGCCCGGGAGCGCGCACGATCCAGGTGCTCATCGGCTCCCGGGGCGGGCGGATCACGGGGCTGATGGTCGTCAACGGGGCGAGCGCGGACATGTCCGTGACCTTCCCGTCCCTCACGGGGCTCGTCGCGCCCGACGCGGACGGGGAGACCCGTGAGCAGGTCGGCGGCGTCTTCTCGCTCGTGCACAGCACGGCCTCGGTGCTCTACGGCCG
Source organism: Kocuria sp. LUK (assembly GCF_021012935.1). Lineage (NCBI taxonomy): Bacteria > Bacillati > Actinomycetota > Actinomycetes > Micrococcales > Micrococcaceae > Kocuria > Kocuria sp. LUK. The sequence continues at coordinate 11,485 of NZ_JAJMZI010000006.1, read as the reverse complement.
CTACGGCACGCGCTTCGCCTCCGGGCGGGCCCAGGGCGTCCCGGCGAGCTCCGTGAGCCTGTTCCGGCTGCTGTGAGACCTCCGCCGGCCCGGCCCCGTCCGGGAACCGGGCCGGCGGACGACGGCGGGGCCTCAGGCGTTGGCGACCAGCCCCAGCTCCGCCCGGTCGGCGACCGACGGGTGGTGGGGCAGCAGCCGCACGGTGTAGCCGAAGGGCCCCGAGCGGTCGATGGTCACGGACCCCGTGAAGCGATGCCTGCCCCCGCCCAGGTCCTCGGCGGGGACCAGGCACGCGTGCCGGCGCTCGTGGATGTGGTCGGAGTCGGAGACCCGTCCGTAGCCGATCTCCGCCTGCACGTCCTCGGGGCCCAGGGCGCCGAGGCTGACGTAGGCGTGGACGGTGAGCTCGTCGCCGATCTGCGGCTCCAGCTCCACGCCCTCGGCGTCGACGTGCTCGACCGTCACGTGCGGCCACGCCTCGCGCACCCGGCGCACCCACCGGGAGGTCGCGCGGGCGGCGGCGTGGTCGTCGGCGGCGGCCTCCCGGCCGGAGCGGGCGGCCGGGAGGTAGAGCTCCCGGACGTAGTCCTCGAGCATCCGCTTGGCCGAGACCCGCGGGCCGAGGGTGGCCAGGGTGTGCTTGACCATGGCCAGCCACTGGTGCGGCACGCCGTCGTCGGCGGGGTCCGAGCCCTCGGCCGTCTCCCCGTAGAAGCGCGGGGCCACGTGGTTCTCGATCAGCTCGTAGAGGGCCGCGGCCTCGATGTCGTCGCGCTCGTCGGGGTCCGCGCCGTCGTCGGCTGTGGGGATGGCCCAGCCGTTCTGCCCGTCGTACATCTCGTCCCACCACCCGTCGAGCACGGAGAGGTTCAGCCCGCCGTTGAGGGCGGCCTTCATCCCGGAGGTCCCGCACGCCTCGAGGGGGCGCAGGGGGTTGTTGAGCCACACGTCGCAGCCCGGGAACAGGGTCCTGGCCATCGCGATGTCGTAGTTGGGCAGGAACACGATGCGGTGGCGCACCTCGGGGTCGTCGGTGAAGCGCACCAGGTCCTGGATCAGCCGCTTGCCCTGCTCGTCGGCGGGGTGGGACTTGCCGGCCACGACCAGCTGGACCGGCCGGTGCCGGTCCAGCAGCAGGCGCTTGAGCCGCTGCGGGTCGCGCAGCATCAGCGTCAGGCGCTTGTAGGTGGGCACGCGCCGGGCGAAGCCGATGGTCAGCACGTCGGGGTCGAGCACCGCGTCGGTCCAGGCGAGCTCGGCGTCGGCCGCGCCGCGGGCCTTCCACGAGGCCCGCAGCCGGGTCCGCACGTCCGCCACGAGCTCCTCGCGCAGGCGCCGGCGCACGGCCCACAGCTCGGCGTCGTCCACGGCGTAGACCTGCCGCCAGCGCGCCGCCCGGTCGAGGTCGGACCCGTGCGGGTCCAGGGCGAGCTCGGCGATGCGCGGGTCGATCCACGTGGTGACGTGCACGCCGTTGGTGATCGAGCCGATCGGCACCTCGTCCGTGTCGAAGCCCGGCCACAGCCCCTGGAACATCTGCCGGGAGACGGTCCCGTGGAGCTTGGCCACGCCGTTGGCCCGCTGGGCCAGGCGCAGGCCCATGACCGCCATGTTGAACTTGCCCGGGTCCCCGCCGGGGTAGTCCTCGGCGCCCAGGGCGAGGATCTCCGGGGTGGGCACGGAGGGGGCGAGGCCGGCCTCGAAGAAGTGCTCGATCTGCGCCCGCTCGAACCGGTCGATGCCCGCGGGGACGGGGGTGTGCGTGGTGAAGACCGTGCTGCACCGCACCGCGGTCAGCGCCTCCTCCCACGTGAGCACCCCCGCGCCGCGGGCCGGGTCCATCAGCTCGGCGACGCGCTCGATGCCGGCGAAGCCGGCGTGGCCCTCGTTGCAGTGGTAGACGTCGGGCTCGGGGGCGCCGGTGAGCCGGCAGAAGGCGCGCAGCGCCCGCACCCCGCCCATCCCGAGCAGCAGCTCCTGCTGGAGCCGGTGGTCCCCGCCGCCGCCGTAGAGCCGGTCGGTGACGCTGCGCGCGTGGTCGTCGTTGTCCGGGATGTCGGAGTCGAGCAGCAGCAGCGGCACCCGGCCCACGTCGGCCCGCCACACGTGGGCGGAGAGGCAGCGGCCGTCCGGCAGCGGCACGCCCACCCGCACCGGCGTGCCGTCCTCCTCGCGCAGCAGCGTCAGGGGCATCCCGTCCGGGTCCAGCACCGGGTAGGTCTCCTGCTGCCAGGCGTCGCGCGAGAGCGACTGCTTGAAGTAGCCGTGCTGGTAGAACAGGCCCACGCCGACCACCGGGACCCCGAGGTCCGAGGCGCTCTTGAGGTGGTCCCCGGCGAGGATGCCGAGGCCGCCGGAGTACTGGGGCAGCACGGAGGTGATGCCGTACTCGGCGGAGAAGTAGGCGATCGAGCGCGGCGCGTCCGCCGGCTGCGTCAGCTGGTACCAGCGGTCCTCGGTGAGGTAGCGGTCCAGGTCCGCGTCGAGCTCCTCGATCCGCCGCACGGTGGGGGCGTCGGCGGCGATCTGCTGGATCTCCTCGCGGGTCAGCGACCCCAGCAGCCGGACCGGGTCGCCGTGGACCGCCTCCCAGGCCTGGGGGTTGAGCTCGGCGAAGAGCTCCTCGGTGGGCCGGTGCCAGGACCAGCGCAGGTTCCTGGCCAGGCGGCTCAGCGGGGCGATGGACTCCGGCAGCACGGTGCGCACGGTGAATCTACGAATGGCCTTCACGCGGTCAGACTACCCGCGGGCACGCCGCGCGGTGATGGTCAGCGCGCTTAACGATCACCGGCTTTGTCGCTAACGTGGTGCGCGTGAGCCAAGCGAACCCCACGCCCCCGTCCGAGCCCTCGTCGACCCCGGGCGCCGAGGCGCCCCCGACCGCCGCCGGCCCCGCTCCCGGGACCCCGGCGACACCCGCCCCCGAGCCGGCCCCCGCCGCGGAGCCGGCCCCCGCCGCGGAGCCGAAGAAGCCGGCCGCCCGGCGCAGCACCGCCGGCACGCGCACGACGCGCACCACGACCTCGAAGGCGGCCCCGAAGACCGCCGAGAAGGCGGGCACGACGTCGGCGGGCACCAAGGCCGCCGGGACGAAGGCGGCGGGGACGAAGTCCCCGGGCACGCGCAGCACCACCACCAGGGCCGCCGCGAAGACCGGCACGGGCACGGGCGCCGCCCGGACGACGGCCACGAAGCCCGCGACGCGCAAGGCACCGGCCCGGCGGCGCAAGACCGCGTTCTCGCGCGAGCACCTCGTCTACGGGCGCATCCCGGTCGTGGACGTCAGCCCGGTCGTGGAGGACGGGCGCTTCCCGGCCAAGGCGGTCCCCGGCCAGTCCGTGCGGGTGGGCGCCACCGTCTTCCGCGAGGGCCACGACGCCCTGGGCGTCACCGCGGTGCTCTTCGACCCGCAGGGCGCCGAGGCCGAGCGCGTCCCGATGCGCCTGGTCGCCCCCGGCACGGACCGCTACGAGGCCTGGCTGACCCCCGGGGCCGAGGGTGCGTGGACCTTCGCCGTCGAGGGCTGGGGCGACCTGTTCGAGACCTGGCGCCACGCCGCCGAGATCAAGGTCGGCGCCGACCAGGACGTCGAGCTGATGATGGACGAGGGCATCCGCCTCCTCGAGGCCGCCGCGGCGGAGGAGGGCCGTGAGGCGGCCGAGGCCGAGCTCTTCCGCGGCGCCGCCCGCACCCTCGGCACCCGCGAGCTGCCCGCCGGGCACCGCCTCGAGGCCGTCCTCTCGCCCGAGGTGCTGGCCGCCGTGGCCGAGCACCCCGTGCGCGACCTCGTCACCGAGAGCCGCCGCTACCCGCTCAAGGTCGAGCGCACCGCCGCCGGCCGGGGCTCCTGGTACGAGTTCTTCCCCCGCTCCGAGGGCGCCGTCCTCGACGCGGAGACCGGCACCTGGACCTCCGGCACCTTCCGCACGGCCGCCGAGCGGCTCCCGGCCGTGGCCGACATGGGCTTCGACGTCGTCTACCTGCCCCCGATCCACCCGATCGGGCGGGCCCACCGCAAGGGCCCGAACAACACGCTCGTCGCCGGGGCGCAGGACCCCGGCTCCCCGTGGGCGATCGGCGGCCCCGAGGGCGGGCACGACGCCGTCCACCCCGACCTGGGCACCTTCGAGGACTTCGACGCGTTCGTGGCCCGTGCCCAGGACCTCGGGCTCGAGGTGGCCCTCGACCTGGCGCTGCAGGCCTCCCCGGACCACCCCTGGGTCAGCGAGCACCCCGAGTGGTTCACCACCCGGGCCGACGGCTCCATCGCCTACGCCGAGAACCCGCCGAAGAAGTACCAGGACATCTACCCGCTGAACTTCGACAACGACCCCGAGGGCCTCTCCCTCGAGGTGCTGCGGATCGTGGAGCTGTGGATCTCCCACGGCGTGCGGATCTTCCGCGTGGACAACCCCCACACGAAGCCCCTGTGGTTCTGGGAGTGGCTGATCGGCGCGGTCGAGGCCAAGCACCCGGGCATCGTGTTCCTCGCCGAGGCGTTCACCCGCCCGGCCATGATGCAGGGGCTCGCGCGCGTCGGCTTCCAGCAGTCCTACTCCTACTTCACCTGGCGCAACACCAAGCAGGAGATCGAGGAGTACTTCCACGAGATCAGCCGGGTGACCTCGGCGGTCTACCGCCCGAACTTCTTCGTCAACACCCCCGACATCCTCACCGAGTACCTGCAGTTCGGCGGCCCGGCGGCCTTCAAGGTCCGCGCCGCGCTCGCCGCCACCGGTTCTCCGCTGTGGGGCGTCTACGCGGGCTACGAGCTCTTCGAGCACGTCGCCCGGCCCGGGGCGGAGGAGTACATCGACAACGAGAAGTACCAGTACCGGCCCCGGGACTTCGCGGGCGCGGAGGCGCGCGGGCAGTCGCTGGCCCCGTACCTGCGCCGGCTCAACGAGATCCGCCGCCGGCACGCCTCGCTGGGGGACCTGCAGAACCTCACGGTGCAGTCCACCTCCGACGACGCGCTGGTCGCCTACTCGAAGACCAAGACCGTGCGCCACGGCGGCAGCACCGTCAAGGACACCGTCGTCGTGGTCGTCAACGTCGACCCGCACGCCGTGCGCGAGGGCACCGTGTGGCTCGACCTGGAGTCGCTGGACCTGGACGACGCCGACTTCAACACGGACGGCAGCTTCTGGGTCGACGATCTGCTGACGGGCGACTCCTGGAAGTGGGGCACGCACAACTACGTGCGCCTGGACCCGCACCACGAGCCGGTCCACATCCTCCACGTGCGGCGCAACGTCAAGTAGGGGGCCCACCGCCTCCCCGTCGGGGCCTCCCCGGGCCGCTGCGGCCCGGGGAGGCCCCGACGGCACCCCGACCGACCTCCCCGACCTGTCCGAAAGGCGGCACCCCCGCATGAGCACCTCGCCGTTCTCGCTCAACGCCCCCGGCATCTCGCACGACCCCGACTGGTTCCGCAAGGCGGTGTTCTACGAGGTGCTCGTCCGGGCGTTCTCCGACGCCAACGGCGACGGCTCCGGGGACTTCTCCGGGCTGATCGAGAAGCTCGACTACCTGCAGTGGCTGGGCATCGACTGCCTGTGGATCCCGCCCTTCTACGAGTCGCCCCTGCGCGACGGCGGCTACGACATCTCGGACTACTACTCCGTCCTCGACGAGTTCGGCACGATCAGCGACTTCAAGCGGCTCGTGGCGGAGGCCCACGCCCGCGGCCTGCGCGTGATCACGGACCTGCCCCTGAACCACACCAGCGACCAGCACCCGTGGTTCCAGGCCTCGCGGGAGGACCCCGAGGGCCCGTACGGGGACTTCTACGTGTGGTCGGACACCGACGAGAAGTACCAGGACGCCCGGATCATCTTCGTGGACACCGAGGAGTCGAACTGGACCTTCGACCCGATCCGCCGGCAGTTCTTCTGGCACCGCTTCTTCTCCCACCAGCCCGACCTCAACTTCGAGAACCCGGCCGTGGTCGAGGCCGTGTTCGACGTCGTGAAGTTCTGGCTGGACATGGGCATCGACGGCTTCCGGGCCGACGCCATCCCCTACCTGATCGAGGAGGAGGGGACCAACTGCGAGAACCTTCCCGGCACCCACGACTTCCTCGTGAAGCTGCGGGCCATGGTGGACGCGGAGTACCCGGGGCGGGTCATCATCGCCGAGGCCAACCAGATGCCCCACGAGGTCGTGGAGTACTACGGCACCGAGGACGCCCCCGAGTGCCACATGTGCTTCCACTTCCCGATCATGCCCCGGATCTTCTACGCGCTGCGGGACCAGAAGGCGACACCGATCATCGAGACGATGCGCGAGACCCCCGACATCCCGCGCGGCACCCAGTGGGGCACGTTCCTGCGCAACCACGACGAGCTGACCCTGGAGATGGTCACCACCGAGGAGCGCCAGGCGATGCTCGGCTGGTACGCCCCCGACTCCCGCATGCGCGCCAACGTGGGCATCCGCCGCCGGCTGGCCCCGCTGCTGGACAACTCGCGGGCCGAGCTCGAGCTGATCCACGCGCTGCTGCTGTCCCTGCCGGGCAGCCCGTTCCTGTACTACGGGGACGAGATCGGGATGGGCGACAACATCTGGCTCGACGACCGCGACGCCTCCCGCACGCCCATGCAGTGGACCCCGGACCGCAACGCCGGGTTCTCGAAGGCGGACCCGGGCAAGCTCTACCTGCCGGTCGTCCAGTCGCTCGTCTACCACTACAACCAGGTCAACGTGGAGGCGCAGCTGGCGTCGTCGTCGTCCCTGCTGCACTGGATGCGCCAGATGCTCGCGGTGCGCAAGGCGCACCCGGCCTTCGGCACGGGCTCCTACGTGGAGGTGGAGACCGACCACGACTCCGTGCTCGCGTTCCTGCGGGTGCTGCCCGACGACGAGACCGAGGACGGCCGCGGGGAGACCCTGCTGTGCCTGTTCAACCTGGCCCACACCCCGGCGTGCGCCCGCGTGCGCCTGCCCCGGTTCGCGGGCCGGGGGCTGCGGGAGCTCTTCGGCGGGGACCTCTTCGGCGAGGTGGACGAGGCCGGGGAGTACCGCATCACCCTGGGCAGCCAGGACTTCTTCTGGCTGCGGATGCGGGCCGCCCCGCGCGACGACGGCACCCACCCGCAGACCACCGCGCTGCCCATCATCACCACGACCCCCAGCGCCTGAGCACCGGCACGGCCCGCCCGCGACGGAAGGACCCGACACCATGAGCGACCAGCACACCGACGAGCTCCTCGACCTCCTGCGCCGCTGGCTGCCACGGCAGCGGTGGTTCCCCTTCGCCGAGGCCGAGGACGCCGCCCTGCGGATCGTCGCCCAGCTGCGCCTGCCCGGAGCCCCGGAGGGCACCGAGGCACGGATCCTGCTGGTGGCCGCGGAGCACGGGGAGCGCACCGAGCTGCTCCAGGTGCCCCTGACCTTCCGGCACGAGCCGCTGCCGGGCGCCGACCGGTTCCTGGTCGGCGAGCTGACCGCAGCGCACGACGAGGAGGCCGGCGAGCCCGCCGACGCGACGGCGCCCGCAGGCGGCCTGCGGGCGCTGCGCGAGCGGGCCGCCCGTGCCGGCCGGGCGGTGGCCCAGCGCACGGGACTGCCCGTGCCCGGGGCCGAGGAGGCGCCCGCCGGGCCGTGGGTGCACGACGGCGTCGGGGACCCCGCCTTCGTGGGCCCGGCCCTGGAGCTGCTGCGCCACGGGGGCGAGGCGGGCGGGGGACCGCTGGGCCTGACGGTCACCGGGGCGCACGGCGGTGCCGTGCGCGTGGGGTGGCCGGTCGAGGACGCCGGGCAGGTCCGGGTGATCTCGAGCGAGCAGTCGAACTCCTCGGTGATCCTCACCCCGCCGGCGGGCGCGGCCGACGCCGTGCCCGTCATCGTGAAGTTCTTCCGCGTGGTGGGGGAGGGGGCCAACCCCGACGTCGAGGTCGGCCGGGAGCTCACCGAGCTCGGCTGCCCCGCGGTCCCGCGCACCGTCGGCTGGCTCGACGCCCGCTGGCGCTCCGGGATCGCCGCGCGCGAGGGCCAGCTCGCGGTCGCCACCGAGTTCCTGGCCGGCTCCGCCGACGCGTGGGCGCAGGCGGTGGCCGCCGCGGAGCGGGGGGAGGACTTCACCGAGGAGGCCGACCAGCTCGGGCGCGCCACCGCCCGCGTCCACCACGACCTCGCGCGCGCCTTCGGCTCCGAGGCCCCCGACGACGACGAGCGCGCCCGGCTGCTGGGTGGCCTGGCCGACCGGATCCGCTGGGCCCGGGCCGAGACCGGCACGCTGTTCGAGGACCGTGCCGCCGAGCTCGACGCCGTGCTCGCCGCGCTCGACCGGGTCCAGGACCTGCCGGAGCTGCAGCGCATCCACGGGGACTACCACCTGGGCCAGGTGCTGCGCAGCGCCGAGGGCGAGTTCAAGATCCTCGACTTCGAGGGCGAGCCGCTGCGCCCGATCGAGGAGCGCACGCGCCCCGACGTGCCCCTGCGCGACGTCGTGGGCATGCTGCGCTCCTTCGACTACGCGGCCGCGTTCGCGGCGCGCGCCGGCGCCCGGGACGCCGAGGCGTGGGGGCGGGAGGTCGCGGAGGCCTTCCGGACCGGCTACGAGCGGGTCGCCGGCCGCCGCGTGGACACCGGCTCGCCGCTGTTCCTGGCCCTGTGGCTGGACAAGGCCCTCTACGAGGTCGTCTACGAGCAGCGCAACCGCCCGGACTGGGTGGAGGTCCCCGCCGCGGCGGTGCGTCGTTCACTGGACGGGCTCCGGTCGCGTAGCGTGAGCCCTGAGCACGCGGCCGCCCCGGCGGCCCCCGACGACGACAGCTCCCGGACCGGTGGCCGAGCGCCGCGGCCGGGAGCGGAAACCGAGGACGCAGTGACCGCCAGCAGCCCGAAGGACCGCTCCGCCGCCGCGACCGGAGGCACGGGGGCGACCCCCGCCGCGGGGCCCGCCGGACCCGTGCCCGTGCCCGAGCACGTGCTGGCCGCCGTCTCCGAGGGCCGCCACCACGACCCGCACTCCGTGCTCGGCGCCCACCCCAACCCGGACGGCACCGTCACGGTGCGCACCCTCCGCCGGTTCGCGACCCGCGTGGCCGCGGTCACCGAGGACGGCAGCCACGAGCTCGAGCACGAGTGGGGAGGGATCTTCACCGGGGTCGTGCCCGCGCGCGAGCCCGGTCGCATCCCCGACTACCGTCTCGACGTCACCTACCGGGACCTCGAGCCGCAGCGCTCCGACGACCCCTACCGCTTCGCGCCCACCCTCGGCGAGCTCGACCTGCACCTGATCGGGGAAGGCCGCCACGAGACGCTGTGGACCGTGCTCGGCGCCCACGTCCGGACCTACCCCTCGGTGCTGGGCGACGTCACGGGCGTGAGCTTCGCCGTGTGGGCCCCCAACGCCCAGGCCGTGCGGGTGATCGGCGACTTCAACGGCTGGGACGGGACCGAGCACGCGATGCGCTCCCTCGGATCCTCGGGGGTGTGGGAGATCTTCGTGCCCGGCATCGGCTCGGGCGCCACCTACAAGTTCCGCATCCTCGGCCGGGACGGCGGCTGGCGGGAGAAGGCCGACCCGATGGCGTTCGGCACCGAGGTCCCGCCCTCGACGGCCTCCCGCGTCTTCGCGTCGGACTACGAGTTCCAGGACGACGAGTGGATGGCCCGCCGCGCCGCGTCGGACCCCCACAACGCCCCCATGAGCGTCTACGAGCTGCACATTGGCTCGTGGCGGTTGGGCCTGGGCTACAAGGAGCTGGCCAAGGAGCTCGTCGAGTACCTCACCTGGCAGGGCTTCACCCACGTGGAGTTCATGCCGGTGGCCGAGCACCCCTTCGGCGGCTCGTGGGGCTACCAGGTGACCTCGTACTACGCCCCGTCCTCCCGCTTCGGCAGCCCGGACGAGTTCCGCTACCTCGTCGACCAGCTCCACCAGGCCGGCATCGGCGTGATCGTGGACTGGGTCCCGGGGCACTTCCCGAAGGACGAGTGGGCCCTCGCCCGCTTCGACGGCGAGCCGCTCTACGAGCACGCCGACCCCCGCCGGGGCGAGCACAAGGACTGGGGCACCCTCATCCCCGACTACGGGCGCAACGAGGTCCGCAACTTCCTCGTGGCCAACGCCTCCTACTGGCTCGAGGAGTTCCACGTCGACGGGCTGCGCGTGGACGCCGTCGCCTCGATGCTCTACCTCGACTACTCCCGCAACGAGGGCGAGTGGGAGCCCAACGTCTTCGGCGGGCGCGAGAACCTCGAGGCCATCGCCTTCCTCAAGGAGGCGAACGCCACCGCGTACCGGCGCACCCCGGGCATCGTCATGATCGCGGAGGAGTCGACCTCCTACCCCGGCGTCACCCGTCCCACGGACGCGGACGGCCTCGGCTTCGGGCTCAAGTGGAACATGGGCTGGATGCACGACACCCTCGAGTACATGGCCGAGGACCCGGTCAACCGGCACTACCACCACAACAAGCTCACGTTCTCGATGGTCTACGCCTTCTCGGAGAACTTCATGCTGCCGATCTCCCACGACGAGGTCGTCTACGGCAAGGGCTCGCTGCTGCGCAAGATGCCCGGCGACCGGTGGCAGCAGCTCGCGAACGTGCGCGCCTACCTCGCCTACATGTGGGCCCACCCCGGCAAGCAGCTGATCTTCATGGGCACCGAGTACGCCCAGGAGTCGGAGTGGTCCCAGGAGCACGGCCTGGACTGGTGGCTGTCCGAGACCCCGCCGCACAAGGGTGTCCAGGAGCTGGTCCGGTCCCTCAACGGTCTCTACCGTGCGACCCCCGCGCTCTACGAGCGGGACAACGACCCCGCCGGCTTCGAGTGGATCGACGCCGGGGACGCCGGGCGCAACACGCTGTCCTTCACCCGGTGGGACGAGCAGGGCAACCCGCTGGTGTGCGTGGCCAACTTCGCCGGCAACCCGCACGAGGGCTTCCGCCTCGGCCTTCCGTGGGCGGGGGAGTGGACCGAGGTCCTCAACACCGACGCCGAGCACTTCGGCGGCTCCGGGGTCGGCAACCTCGGCAAGGTCGTCGCCGAGGAGGGAGCGCACAACGGCAAGCCCGCCTCCGCGGTGCTGACCGTCCCGCCGCTGGCGGTGCTCTACCTCAAGCCCGCCGGCGCCTGAGCCGCACCCGCCCCGTGCACCGAGGGCCCCGATCCGCCGGATCGGGGCCCTCGGCCGTTGCCGGGCCGGGTCCGCCGCACCCGTTTTGCACGTCCGGCCCGGAGCGGGTAAGTTCATCCGAGTCGCCGCGGCGAGGGCCCCGAGAGGGGAACCGACCGGGGCGGCACGGCACTCCAGCGCGGTACCGGACGAGCAGCTCGCGAAGTTGCGAAGAACCGGGAGCGTGCTAGAGTTCCAGCTCGTGAACTTCGCCGGACGGCGGACGGGATCCCTGTGGACGACCAGTGGTCGACCCGGGATTGACCGGCCGGAACGGACGGCGTAAGGTTGCAGAGCGCTCCGGAAGGCAAGGCATCGCGAAGATGCGCCGAACCGGTCTGTTGTTTGAGAACT